>CAMVEB010000012.1 GCA_947166385.1 uncultured Clostridia bacterium
TTTTCAATTCCGGAATTTACTTTCTGAAAACCGGAACTTACTTTGAAATTTGACCATCAGAAAAAAACCGGCGCCCGAAGGCGGCGGGAGGGAAACCCTGTTTGTTTTACTCCAGTTTTGACAGATCTATGGGAAGGCGCAGGCCGTGAAGAAATCGCGGCTGAACTGGATGTAAATCCTTCACGGGTTTATCAGCTGATCGATTCCGCGCAGAAGTTGGCCCAGCAGTACCGGCGCGAAAACCGGTAAAAAAATAAGGCACTAGAGGTTAACTGCCCCCAGTGCCATGTTTTTTCTTTTCATCTTTCTGCGACGTGTGCCCCTGATAGCATCTTGGCTGGGAGGATGACATACCAGGACCGCCATCACGGTGATGCGACCAAATTGCTCTTTGATATTGTCTGTATTGATCCGGACAACCGGCAGGTGCACTTCATCCGCTTCGGAGCCGGACAGGACAGAGTAATTAGCTACTGATTCATAGCAGCCATTTATACGTCACAAAGCCGAGAATCACTACCTGCAAGATCAGTATCAATGGAAAGAATGTCTTGAAATTCCAGTGATTCGTCTTGTGATGGTAAATATTCATTGCCAGGACACCGCCCAGCGCACCGAACAATCCGGCGGACAAGAATAACACCCGCTCCGGAACCCTCCGTTTTCTCTGTCTGGCACACTGCTTATCGTACCGCATCAGGAAAAAACAGATCAGGTTCATCACAACAACAACCGCTATTACGATGATCAGTTTCAGATTCAAAGCCGATCACATCCTTAACCAAAAATATGGAGCGCAGGAAACCCCATTGCTCCATCGACGGAATATTATCACAGGACCGGATTTATGTATAGTACAGAATTTGTTTTTTCTTCTGGTTTTGTTCTTGCCGCCAGGAATGTCTTTTCCTTTCCCCTCCTTCGCCCTGTCTCCCCCTGAAGCCTTCCCGCCTGAGAGAACTCCCCGCCCGGGAGGGTTCAGCGCCTTACCGGCGCGAAAACCGGTAAAAAAATAAGGCACTGGAGGTTAACTGCCCCCAGTGCCATGTTTTTTCTTTTCATCTTTCTGCGACGCGTGCCCCTGATAGCATCTTGGCTGGGAGGATTCCCCAGGCGAGAAGGGTTCAGCGGCACACGTGGCGAATATCGCCAACCACTACAGAGCATTCTCAATGCTCCTCGTGTATGTACTGCACATCCAGCAGATAGCTTAACAGGTCCTCTACCTGCCCGCGTGGTCTAACAAAAAAACAAGCAAGGCCGTGATGCTCCACAAGGCTTTAAAGAACCAGAACTACTCATTGTCCATTTTTACTACTCTCTGATCGATCTGCTCGATTACTGAATCAATCTTTTGTCTGAGAGCAGACCATTTGACAGCTCCACCTGCTATCCTTTTTACAACCCCTATGCTAATGGTTTTTTGATTAGGGTTTCCGATGAGTTCGCACCTTTCATTAATCAAAAACGTGGGAACAACATAGAAGTCCCAATCATCAATTCTCAAAGGGTTATTATTTTGTGTATCGCGATTTGTGTTAAGGCAAAATACATAGAGTTCATTCTGGCGGGACAGCTCTTTTCCATCACGATCTGCATTCCCAAACCAATAATAATTGCTTGTCGGCGCAATAGAGAATGAACGTTGTTCAGATGTTTTATTCTTATTCCAGAAGTGAACATAACTGGAGGCTTTGACTTCTACACGTTTAGAGCGATATGACATATCATACCCGGTCCATACAAGTGAATTCTCAGCTTTATCAATTCCTAAGGCTCGGCTCACTAAAAACTCAGCTATTGCGTCCTGCAAGCTCTCAAGCGCACCATAAGTGTATCGCCAGAAATCAAGTACAGAAAAAACAGATTCACCTTCCATTGTAAACATTTCGTCTTCTGTGTAACTGTGATACTGTGTGAATTTTAGCCTTTGGGCATCGACAGCATTTTCCAGACGCTGTTGCTTATCTTTTATCTCACCCATGGTCAATGCTCCTCGTGTATGTACTGCACATCCAGCAGATAGCTTAACAGGCCTTCGATCTGTCCGCGTGTTCGCATATCAGCCACCGGGATGTACTGGAAATAGCAGTGATCGATCAGTTCCTGCTTGGCGGCATCCATGTCCGGGATGTCTGGCCGCTCTGGATCTTCCGTCAGGTACTTTTTCAGTCTGGCGTTGGTTGCCGGTCCCATCAGGTGGTTGGTGTACAGCCTCCGGCGCAGATTCTTCGTCCGTCCAACATAGAGCACCTTTCCCTCACGCCTGTCGGTGATGGCGTATACGACCGGTAATCCGTCTTCCAGCCGGGAAGGAGTGAGGCCTTTGAAGTCGATCCTCTCGCTGGAGAGCAGCTGATCGGCTATTTCCCGTGCTTCCTGCAGTCTCTGGTCCATGTCCACCGGCACATCACTCCCTTCAGCTTAATAAATTCACCCGTCAGGAATGTATTTCCTTTTCAGAATTCCGCGACGTGTGGCCCTGTCGCCACTGCCCCTGGGGAATTCAGATGATTTGATCATTATATCACCCTCATTCTCCCAAGATCGGCTGCCCATTGTCGCCGCCGAGCTATTCTGTCGTAAAATAGCCGGGCAAATCTGTCATTAGCGCCGAGCGTATCTTGTCGGGTAACAGCCGGACTAAATGTTATTATTCACTTTATTTGCGGCGAGCTCCCAATCTGTCTTAACATAAGAATTATTATACTCTTTACGATCAATGATCTTTTCGCTCAACAACATTACCATAAAGCAGAAAAAACAGTCAATGCAATAATGGGGCGCCACATATCGCGGCGCCCCGTCGTTTCATGTATTGTTTATTTTCCCGCTGGTTTAGCTAAAATTTCAGACCTGATTGCACACGCTATTTAGTGTAACCATTCCATGCTATGAATCAAAGCGTATTATTGCAAACTATAATTCGTTAACTAAGGCTTGCTTTCCATGTGATTTCATGGATAACACAGAAATCCTGCTCTGTGATATGATCCTTTGCCTCAGGCTTTTCCTTCTTCCCCGTACCGCGCCAGCCAGGCGTGGATATCAAAGCCCTCTGCATACTGCCAGTCCAGGTGGATGCTGACCTGCTTTCCTTCCGGCGAGGCGGAGCTGTAGGCGTCCACATTTGCCAGGATGATCCGGGCGCTGAGGGAAGCGTCTTTGTCATCCAGGCGGTAAGGCTTGCCCGTGTCCGTGAAGCGCGCCCTGAGCCACTGGGGCATCAGGATGATTTCCAGGGTGATCTCGCCCCGGGTATCATAGGCATTGGCGATCCGCTCTGTGATCATCTCTTCCACAGCCAGACGGATCCGCTGCCGCTGCCTTTCTGCAAAGCCGAGCACCCCGGCCAGCTCCTGTACCATATCGCATACCGGGGTAATCGTATACATCCGGTTTCCCACCTGTACGCAGAGAATCTTCAGCCCGTCGTCCAGGGCGTTCCGGATGTATGCGGCGCGCACTTTTTCCAGCATGCTGGTCTTCAGACTCCGCTGGTCAAGCTTGCCGTTTGTGTTCAGCGGGAACGACGGATAGGAAAAGAAATGCGACGGAATTTTATAGGAGGAAAGCCGGTCTCGCAGGGCGGCCTTCATTGCCGCTTCGTCAACCGTCCCCGTATCGGTCACAATGCAGGCCTCCACGCTTTCCCCCCAGATGGGATGCGGCGCACCCAGCACTTTCGCCTCCCGGACGGCGTCCAATTCCAGAATGGCCTTTTCAACTTCCATGGGCGAAATATTCTCGCCGCTTCGGATAATAATATCCTTGATCCGTCCGGCAATCACCAGCAGTCCGTCCGGATCGATGAATCCCAGGTCACCGGTATGCAGCCAGCCATCCGGGTCAAAAGGCTGCTGCTCCGCAGGCAGGTCCAGGTATCCGTTCATGGTCACAGGGCCTTTCACTACGATTTCCCCGATCTTTCCCGGCTCCTGGAGTCCACTTTCCTCCCGCCAGATTCCCACCCGGACTCCCGGAATGACGCGCCCTACGGTGGCGGCGCGCTTTTCCACAGGGTCCGAGCCGATATTGACAGAAATAATGGGCGAACACTCCGTCTGGCCGTAGGCAATCAGCAGCTTCCCGCCATCCAGCGCGTTTTCCATGCGCATCATTTCCGTGGGGGTGGTAAACCCGCCGCCAACAAGGCAGGTCCGGAGGGAGCCCAAAGGCATTTCCTCCGATTGTGCCAGCTGCATGAGCCCGTTATAGATGGCGCCCACGGAAGCGAGCGCTTCGATCCGGTGATCCCGAATCTGTTTTTCGATGATTTCCGGCTTCAGCCGGGGAAGCAGGTACACATGGTTCCCCCCGCCCAGCCAGATCATCAGCACGCTCAGGCCAAAGCTGTGAAACAGCGGCAGGGCGTCGCATATAGAAGACGTCATGTCGTTTTTCAGCAGTTCAAATGTCGCACCGGCATCCTTCAGGACCGAGCGGGAGGACAACTGTACGCCCTTGGGCAGCGATGTGGTGCCGGTGGTGAAAATGATCAGCTGCGTATCCCCGGGCTGCATTTGCTGCTCCAGCTTCCGGAGCGCGGCCTCATCCACCGGCATGGATGAATCAACGGAAATGGAAAACAGCTCGTCCGCCTGGATGATGCGGCTCAAATCCACTCCGCCCCGGGATAGCACCCGGACGGCGCTTTCCCGGTCAGCAGCGGACACCTTGTTTTCCCCGATGATGGCCCAGACGGAATGCGTCATTTCCGTCAACTGGGTCACTTCCTCAGCCTTCAGGCCGTAATTCATCAGCGTGGCAATGCCTCCCGCCATGGCGATACCGAAGAAGAATACGACCCAGTCCGCTCCGTTATAAGCCCAAAGCACCACCTTATCGCCTTTCCGGACTCCTGCCTCCGCCAAGGTCACAGCACAGCGGCCGGAAGCCTCCCACAGTTCCCGGAAGGTCATCGTTACGCCGCAGGTGACCGCGGGCTTATCCCCGTATTGTGCGGCCAGGGATCTTAGCCATTCAGAAAAAAGATATGACATGCTGCTACCTCCGGATGCAGAAAATGAAGGGTTCTTCTGGGCGCTCTGATACAGGAATCATCAGCGAACGTCCAACAAATCCGGCGCATTTTATTGGGCTGGGATTTGAAGAACGGTTCATCTCTCAGCAAAAAATGAGAATTCTGTGGGGAAACAGGTATTCCTGACCGAAGCCCCTCACGCCCTCTCAGGATAGATGAATCGTGCTGCTGTTACAGGACAAAAGCGCGTTATAGCTCAGGCGTTCATCATTAATTAAATCAACACTAGTTCCCCAGGGTATGTTTCTGTAAATAAGTTCCTTCGGTTCCTCAGCATGAGCCACACAACACACAACACACAAAGCACACTAGAAGAATAGCAAAGATAAAACGCTTCTTGTTATCCGTTCCTTCTCTTTACCAGGTATTTGGATTCCTCTCAGTCCAGAATAATTATCTTGCATTACCATACTGCTTGTTCAGATTGGTAGAATTCTCATTTCATCGTAATCTTTCAGGTTGCCATCACGCCACTGCCATCCATATCGGTATCGGCGCATGTCAGTAATATATGTAATCATATGTTGTTCCGTATGTTGTATCTGGACCAGAAGTGGTCCTCAAGGCAAGAAAAGCTCCTAGCAAAGCAGCGGCAACTATTAGAATAATGACCCAGATTGGAGGTAGTTTAGTATTCTTTCTTCTCATGGCTGAATTGTCTCCTCTCGGGAATAATCCTGTTATTTTGCGTGGGTATCATACAGTGCATGTTCCAACTGCAGATAACAATGCCTTCAAGGAATTGCCTCATCAAATTAGAATCTTTATCATCATAAATCATGTGTGAGAAACGGATTTCACGTTTATCCAAGATCTACAAATACAAACCACATATACTTATGCCCTGATGAGAACATAATCCACCTGTGAGCCGCAACATTTTGAGTATTATTAATTATTCTGTTATGCCAATCCACATTCCTCTAAGTTTTTTTGAAATCAATCGACAAAATAAAAAAGGAGCCAAGCAAACGCACGAATACTGGCTATAGGCGGCCGAAGCCGCCAGGGCCATCACGCTGCCCTCCGCTCCACGAGCCAGCGGCCCAGGTTGCATCCTGAGACCGTGGCATAACGCTCAAAAAACAGATAGCTCTGCCTGCCGCCGATCCAGATGGTATAGCGGTCTCCCTGACCGCCGGCCCGCCGGGCCGGGGCCGGGCGGACAGGGACATAAACCTTGACCGGCTTTTGCTTATCCACTCTGGCCGCCTCCCTTCAGAAAGGTACTGTTCAGATCCACCGGCACGCTCATGTTGTAGCCGCGCTGCACCATGCTGTACAGCTTGAAGGCGAAGAACGGCGCCGGGATCAGCAGCTGTCTCGCCGCATCGAAGAAATCCGTGTCACGCGGCTGCATGACGTTCATCACATCGTCATCCCCGATCAGGAAATCAGCCGCGAAGAAATTGGCCTGACGCTCCAGACGGCTCCTGACATTATAGACATCAAAATCCGACATGGCGCCGGCTTTCAGCTGCGTCCTGTGGAGAATCAGATGCCCCGCCTCGTGGGCGGCTACCACGCGCTGCTCCTCCTCCGGCTGATTCGCGTTGATGACCACATACCTGGTCCTGTTCATCACGGTGCAGTATCCGCGCAGACCGTCGCGGGGATACTTCGCGCTGCGGACCAGAACAACGCCCATGGCATCGAGCAGCTCATACGGGTCAGAAGTGCCGAAGCGCTTCCGGCACCGCTGCGCCTGATCAAAAATCATATCGTTCACTACACCTACGCCTCCTCCGGGCCGGAAAAACGATCCCTGCCCTTTTCCTGCATCCTGATCGTACCGAAAACGATGACGGGAAATTCCCCCATCCCTCCCATGTGACCGGAATGCAGAAAGAAAAGTGATCATTCCTCTCCGTCTTCCCGGAGATAGATGCGGGGCGTATACTTCTTCGCCCGCTGCTTGGAATCAAGGAAGAGCTGCTGCATCTCCGTCAGGAAGGCTATCTGGTCCTCATCCGACAGCTCGCCGCCGGCGAAAAGCTGGCGGGCTTCCGAAAGGATGGCCTGCGCCTGCCGCTGGCCGCGGGAGCCGAACTGCCGGCCGACATCCTCCAGAAACTCCTCATTCCCTATGAAGTCTAGGAAGACAGTATCACCAACGCTTTTCTTTTCACAGACATTACAGTATCTCAAGGTATACCTTCCGCGTCAGATGGGCAGAAGTCCTGAAACGATTCGCTCTTACACTGATTCTTTATCCTCGTTCAGGAAATTTATTCTCTACGAAAAAGGTATATCCATTGCGAAATTTACCTTTGAACAGTGCACAAAAGAGTTGATTCTTGAATTCCTTGCTTTTTTGCGGGAGCAGAATGTTTCACCAGCAAGCTGTAATGTACGTCTTTCCGCCATTAAGAGCTATATCCACTATGCGGCAGACAATGATGTGGCACTGCAATCTGTAGAGC
This sequence comes from uncultured Clostridia bacterium, assembly GCA_947166385.1. Classification (GTDB taxonomy): domain Bacteria; phylum Bacillota; class Clostridia; order Christensenellales; family Aristaeellaceae; genus Aristaeella. Next base: position 7,468 of record CAMVEB010000012.1, read on the forward strand.
TTAGGGTTTCAAAAGTGATGACACTGAAAGTCCCCAAACGTGAAAAAAAGCTTATGTCCATTGAAGCGTTGAAAGCGCTTCTAGCTCAACCGAATAATACAAAGATTGGAATGCGGAATAATTATCCTCAACTTTTTGCTTTGCAACCGTTGATTTACGGGGGCTTGGCAGAGAGTTGGAGATTATATTTTCTTAATGATTATACAAAAAAGACTGAAAAAATCTCCCGCGATTCCGTCCAAAAGGGCGGAATCACGCCATTTACCTTGCCAGGAAAAACTCATCTGGCAGAAAGGATGGGTTCATATGAATCACAATCAGACATCTGACAAAAGACCGCGAGGAGGTAACCGTGCATGGACCGTGAACTGAAGATCGCCATCGGCGACAGCAACCACGCGCTACGGTGGGTCAACAAGACCATCTCTTTCGACGAACTGTGCGAACGCCTGAAAACGACGATCCGCACCAGCGAATCCGCCGAGGAATACGCGAAAGCCCCCAAGCCGGTCCGCGACAAAATCAAGGACAGGGGCGGCTTTGTCGGCGGCGCGCTCCGGGGCGGACGGCGCAAACGCGACCATGTGGAATGCCGGTCCATGGTGATCCTGGACGCAGACGAAGCGCCCGAGTCATTCATCACGGACTACAGCGCCTGTCCCGGCAGAATGATATCTTCCGGGCTTCCTACGGCCGGCGCGTTACCCCGCATCCGCGCCAGTGCGTGTTCTTCGGAACGACAAACGCCGAAACCGGATACCTGCGGGATATTACCGGCAACAGGCGTTTCTGGCCTGTGAAGACCTCCAGCGTAAACGGCGTCCATTCCTGGGATATCGACAGGGAAACCATCGACCAGATCTGGGCGGAAACGCTGTACTACTTCCATGAAGGCGAACCGCTGTACCTTCCCGCCGATATTGAAACCATGGCAAAGCAAGAACAACTGAAAGCGATGGAAAGCGATGAGCGTGAAGGGATTATCCAGGACTTCCTGGACAAGCCTCTGCCCGCGGAATGGGACGATATGAGCCTGCGCGACCGGCAGGAATTCGCCCATGACGAAGAATCGCTGATCGGCGACAGGCGCGTCGGGACCATCCGGCGCACCATGGTCTCCACGCTGGAAATCTGGTGCGAATGCCTGAACAAGGACCGCGGAAATCTCCGGCGATCAGACTCCAATGAGCTCATTACGATTCTGGAGCGTCTCGGATGGAAACGCAGCGAGAAGAAGCAACGCATTCCGCTTTACGGCATACAGTACGTTTTCGAGCGGCCCGAAAATGATCCTGATTCTGTTCCTGACTTTGTTCCTGACTCTGTTCCTGACGCATCGCTGGGAACAAAAACGGCGTTTCAGGAACACAACGGATGATCCTGAAACACGTCAGGAACACGCTGGGAACAAACTCAGGATCAGCGGAAAATCCTTATGCTGCAAGGCTTCCGGACAGATTGATCCTATGTTCCCAAAAAAACCGTTTGACATGAAATTCATAAGAATCAGCCCCCAGCACACACGAAAACGGGCGTATACGCATATACGCGCGTATGACAGGATCACAGGATCAGAAGGATCCAGGAAAGGAACATTTATGAACGAGAAACAGATCAAAAAAGCATAAAACACAGACCGCGCTGATAGACGCGGTGAAAGCGCAACTGGAGGTGAAACATCATGCGAAGAAACTGGGAAGATCTGGCAAACGCGATTGTTTCCCAGGCAGTCACCGATTACCGGATCGCCCGGTACATGGCCCGGGTGTACCGGTATCGGGAAACATCGCGGGCCATCATCCGGGAAGTGGAGCATTTCTTCCGATCCCGGTGGTTTAACCAGCTGACAGACATTGACGGCAAAGCGCTGATCAGAAACCTGAGGGAGGAAGATGTATGGACGTTCAAGAATACCTGAAACAGGGATATCTGCTGGATCAGCGGATCAACTATCACCTGCGCAGGCTGGAGGAGACGAAAAACATGATTGACGGCGTCAACTCTCCGTTGATCAGGCCAGACAAGGTAAAGACATCCCCGGACGGAGAAGCGCCCTATGTGAAAGCGTATCTGAAGATGTCCGAACTGAACGAGCGGATTAATCAGGAGATCGATCTGCTGTTTGATTTGCGGAATCAGATCGAGGAAGCGATCCGTACCGTCGGACCTGAGAGACATCGTCTGGTCCTGCTTTACAAGTATATTGAGGGGCGGACATGGGAGGACATCGGTATCATGCTCAATGCCGACAAAAGCACCGTGAAGCGCTGGCATCAGGAAGCGCTGCAGATGGTGAAAATGCCGGAAAACCCGATTGTCATCCAGAACATGCAGTAAGGAGGAAAAAAGCGGAAATTTTTTTCAAAGTGAGCCGGTATGAGCCGAAATGAGCCGAGACAAGCTCCCTTGACTTATGATATGATACACTTGGCAAAACTGGATGAGGAATCCCGGAAGAAATGTCTTCCGGGGTTTTTTCATGGACAAAAAAAGGAGGAATACGGAATGCGTGATTTTTCGATTGACCTGATCTGGGCGAAGATTCAGGCGGCCATGCCGGCCAGGATCAGAGGGGGGAAAACATCATTTCGCACTCAAAATTCTTCTCACTCAAAATCAGACATGAATCAAAAAAACATGATGAAGAGGAAACCGCATGTGAATCCTATTTTCAAACTCGCCTTTTCCCACGATCCGTGATATGATAAGGAGGCATGGGAAACACCAGGGAAAAGAGCGTGATTGACTGAATGACCGGAAACGGACTGTATGGCCCCTACTATGACGCCATGACGCACATCATGACATACATGACGGAACAGATCGAAGCCTACGGCAAAGCCTACGAAGCGGAAAAGGGCGAAAAGCTCTACGAGCATCTGGAGTACCGGATCAAGAGCGAAGACAGCATGACCGAGAAGCTGGACAGGCAAAACCTGGAAAAGACTGCCTACAACGCGCTGCGGGTGATCACAGACTCCATCGGAATCCGGATCGTATGCCTGTTCATCGACGACGTATATGAAAATATCCGGCGGATCAAAAGCCTTCCACGCTGCCGCGTTATTCTGGAGAAGGATTATATCCAGCAGGCCAAACCGAACGGATACCGCAGCTATCATATGATTCTGGACGTGGAAACGGAGGAGGCGGACGCGGAAGGAAACACCCCGGGCCACTATTACGCCGAAATCCAGCTCCGGACCATCGCGATGGACACCTGGGCCGCCCTGGAACACGAACTGAAATACAAGAAAAAGATCGCAAACCAGGAGCTGATCATCCAGGAGCTGCGCCGCTGCGCCAATGAACTGGCCGCATGCGACGTTTCCATGCAGACGCTGAAACGAATCATCCGGGAGGGAGAGTAGATCCATGAAAATCCTGTTTGCCGAAGATGAAACAGATCTGCGGGAAGTGGTTACCGCCTATCTGGAATACCAGGGGTACCAGGTGGCTGCCGTCAGCAACGGCCGGGAAGCTGTGGAAAAAGCAAGGACAGACGCCTATGACACCATCGTGATGGACGTCATGATGCCGGAGATGGACGGCATCACCGCGATGCGGTTCATCCGCGAAGCAGGAAACACCACCCCCGCTATTTTCCTGACGGCCAAGGCGGAAATATCCGACCGGGTGGAAGGACTGGATGCCGGGGCGGACGACTACCTGACGAAGCCTTTCTCCATGGAGGAGCTGAGCGCCAGAATACGCGCGCTGGGCAGGAGAAAGCGGGAATACAAGACACGGATCCTTTCCTTCGGGAACATGGAGCTGGACACGGAAACATCCGAAATACGCGCCCTGAACACCATCGGTCTCGCGCACAAAGAGGTGCGGCTGCTGAGCTGCCTGCTGGGGAACACAGAGAGGGACATGTCCGCAGAGGACCTGATCCGGGAAGTATGGACGAACGAACCCGCGGATCCCGACACGGTATGGATGTATATTTCCTTCCTGCGCGCCAAGCTTCAGTCCATCCAGGCCAACGTGACCATCGACGGGGACCGGAACAAGCCATTCCGGCTGAGGGAGATCTGACCGATGTTCAAAAAGCTGCAACGGAGATATCTATGGGGATCCACGATCATTCTGTTCCTGGTGATCGTGGTTGTGATCGGGATCATCTTCTGGGCAACCTCCAACACCGTGACCCGCCAGACACAGGTATTTATTGACCTGGTTCTGGACAACGACGGGCTGCTCCCGGAAAAAAGCGAGTTCGCTCCGCAGCAGGAAACCTTCCTGGCGCTGAACACCGAATCGATCAATGAAATCCGCTTTTTTTCGGTTCTCATTTCCGACGGTGACGCTCAGGTTATCAGCAAATTCATGGCCGCCGTATCGGACGAAGACGCTGTGAACCTGGCCAGAGAGGCGCTGAAAAAACAGAACGACAGCGGACACCTGAACCACGGCAGGCCGCGCTTCCTGCACTACGGCCGAAAAACCATGGAAGACGGAACCACGCTGGTCGTGATTGCAGACAGCACGAGCCGGTATACTCTGACCAGGCTGATCGTGATCTATATGGCCGCGCTGTGGGGCGTGATCCTGATTCTGTTTATTCTCGCGATGAGCCATTTCTCCAAGAAGCTGGTCCAGCCATTCATCGAAAGCGATGAAAAGCAGAAAAGATTTATCACCAACGCCAGTCATGAGCTGAAGACTCCGCTGGCCGTAATCGCGGCGAACAACGAAATGAGCGAAGCGATTCATGGAAAAAGCAAATGGACGGAGAGCACCAGCCGCCAGATCAGCCGGCTGCAGTCGCTGATTGAAAGCCTTGTGGTGCTGACGCGGCTGGATGAAATGAAGGAAATCGAACTGACGGACGTGGATTTCTCCCGGATTGTCAGCGATGCGGCCGAAACGTACCGCGGGGTAATCGAGTCCTCCGGAAAGCAGTATGAGGTCCACATCGGGCAGGAGATCCACGTGAACAGCGAGAAAAGAACGCTGCAGCAGATTGCCGTGATCCTGCTCGACAACGCGGCAAAATACTGCGACGAGGGAGGGACCGTGTCCGTATCCCTGACGCCGAAAGGCAACGGGGCGCGGCTGAGCGTTTCCAATTCCTTCGCCGGCGGCAAAGACGCGGACACTTCCCGCTTCTTCGAACGGTTTTACCGGCAGGACGAATCCCACAACTCCGGGAAAAGCGGATTCGGCATCGGGCTTTCGATGGCCAAAGAGATGACAGAATGGCTGAAAGGAAAGCTGAATGTGCATTATGCCGAAGGAATCATCACCTTTACGCTGGATCTGCCGTGAGACAGATGAAAAAGCAAAGAGGAGGAATCATCCATGCTGATTAACCTGACAGAAATCCTGAAAATGGCAGAGGAAAAAAAGTGCGCGGTCGGCGCGTTCAATACCCCCAACCTGGAAAACCTCACGGCTGTGCTGAACGCCGCGGAACGGCTGAACGTCCCTGTGATCATCTCCCACGCGGAGCTGCATGAGCCCGTGGCTCCCCTGGCTGTGATCGGACCGGTCATGGTCGCCGCCGCAAAAGCCGCGAAAGTGCCGGTGTGCGTCCATCTGGACCACTGCGAAACGCTGAGCTATATGCAGCAGGCCCTGGAGATCGGCTTTACGGGCGTGATGTATGACGGGAGCGCCCTGCCCTACGAAGAGAACCTGAAGAACACGAAAACGGCTGTCGCCATGGCAAAGAACTACAACTGCGGCGTGGAAGCCGAGCTCGGGTCCCTGGCCTCCCGGGAGGGCGGCGAATCCGCCGGGAGCGGCCCTGTGTATACAGATCCGGAAGAGGCGGCGGCCTTCTGCAGGGAAACCGGGATCGACGCCCTGGCGCCCTCCTTCGGCACCGCCCACGGGATCTATAAAGCCAAACCGGTGCTGGATCTGGAACGGGTGAAGACCATATCAGAAAAGACCGGCCTGCCGCTGGTCATGCACGGCGGCAGCGGCGTCAGCCCGGAAGACTACCGCAGGGGGATTGCCAACGGCCTGCGGAAAATCAACTACTACAGCTATATGGCCAAGGCCGGCGTCACCGCCGTGCGGGAGATGCTGGAACGGGAAGACGTGACTTTCTTCCATGATCTGGCGCTGGCCGCGCAGCAGGCCATGGAAGCCGACGCCGAAAAGGCCATGCGCGTCTTCGCGGGAATCATCTGAGCGGAGACAAAGCACCGCGCCCGATGACCGAATCAGCATGCCCTTTCATGCCGGGGAAATCAATATTTACCCATTGACTTGATAGGTTTATTGGTGTAGAATGACTGCACGCTGAACGGAAAGGGGACGGATCTGTGATTTACGCGGATAATGCCGCCACAACGAGAATGAGCGAAGCCGCTCTGAATACCATGATTTCCGTGATTCATGAAAACTACGGAAATCCATCCAGCCTGTACAGCATCGGCCAGCGCGCCAAGGAAACCCTGGAGGAAGCACGCCGGTCCATTGCCGAAGTCATCGGGGCAGAGCCCCGGGAGATTCTGTTTACCTCCGGCGGGAGTGAAGCAGATAACCAGGCGATTCTTTCCGCCGCGGCAATCGGCCGAAAGAACGGAAAAACGCATATTATCTCCTCCGCCTTTGAGCATCACGCGGTGCTGCATACGCTGGAAAAGCTGAAAAAGGAAGGGTTTGAAATCACCCTGGCGGACGTGCATGAGAACGGGATCGTCCGCCCGGAAGAAGTGGAAAAAGCCATCCGGCCGGATACCTGCCTGGTGACAATCATGTATGCCAACAACGAGATCGGGACCATCCAGCCGATCCGGGAGATCGGAAAAATCTGCAGGGCGCACGGCGTCCTGTTTCACACGGACGCGGTGCAGGCAATCGGCCATATTCCCGTGAATGTTGAAACGGATCAGGCGGATCTGCTATCCGCATCGGCGCATAAATTCCACGGCCCCAAGGGCGTCGGTTTTCTGTACGTCCGGAAGGGGATCTGCGTGACAAGCCTGATCGAAGGCGGCGCGCAGGAAAACGGGAAACGCGCCGGAACGGAGAACGTACCCGGAATTGCCGCCATGGCCACAGCGCTGAAGGAAGCCGCCGCCCGGATGCAGGAGGACGCGGTATCCCTGACGGCGAAAAGGGATCGGCTGATCCAGGGGCTGCGAAGGATTCCGCATTCCGCGCTGAACGGCGATGAGGCTCATCGCCTGCCCGGAAACGTGAACTTCTGCTTTGAAGGAATTGAGGGAGAATCCCTGCTGCTGCTGCTGGACGACAAAGGGATCGAAGCCTCCTCCGGAAGCGCCTGCACATCCGGATCTCTTGATCCGAGCCACGTGCTGCTGGCCATCGGAAGAGTCCACGATGTCGCCCACGGCTCTCTGCGGCTGAGCATCGGCGAAGACCTGACGGACGCGGATATCGACACGATGATTCGTTCCGTTGGCGAAGTGGTGGAATATCTGAGGAGCTTCTCCCCGATCTGGCGGGATCTGGAAAGCGGAAAGAAGCAGCATATCCTGTAAAAAGAAGGGAGATTTATCATGGCACTGTACAGCGAAAAGGTGATGGATCACTTCCGGAACCCGAGGAATGTCGGCGTGATCGAAGACGCCAACGGCATCGGAGAGGTCGGCAACGCCAAATGCGGCGATATCATGAAGATGTACCTGAAGATTGAGGACGACATCATCCAGGATGTCAAATTTGAAACTTTCGGCTGCGGGAGCGCCATCGCTTCCAGCTCCATGGCCACAGAACTGATTAAGGGAAAGCCGGTATCCGAAGCGATGAAGCTGACCAACAAAGCCGTCGCGGAAGCGCTGGACGGCCTTCCCGCCTACAAGATGCACTGCTCTGTGCTGGCAGAAGAAGCGATTCAGGCCGCCCTGGAAGACTGGAAGAGCAGAGAAAAACAATCGTAATACAATAACTCCTATTGACACAGTAGGTAATTGGTGATATCCTTCAGTCAATCCAGCGAAAGGAGGCGGCGGACATGTTCGGGAAAGTATGGAACAAACAGAGCATGATGTGGTGTCGAATGTTTTTCTCCCGGGCATGTACCATGACAGGGGCGTTCGGCAATCCCCTCGCGCGCCTTCGGATGAGATCAGCCTAGCGGCCGGCCCATCAATCTGTCATTTGCCCGGGAGCTTTATCCAAAAGCTTCCGGTTTTTATTTTCCGGAAGCAGGCCACCCAACAAAAAGAAAAAGAAAAAGGAGAGCATTCCGATGAGTCAATACAAATTTGAAACCCTTCAGCTTCACGTAGGCCAGGAACAGCCCGACCCGGCAACCGACGCCAGAGCCGTACCGATTTACCAGACCACTTCCTACGTTTTCCGGAACAGCCAGCACGCCGCGGACCGATTTGGGCTGGCAGACGCCGGAAACATCTACGGCCGGCTGACAAACTCCACCCAGGAAGTGCTGGAGAAACGCGTCGCCGCCCTGGAAGGCGGCAGCGCGGCGCTGGCGGTCGCCTCCGGCGCGGCAGCCATTACCTATACGATTGAAGCGCTGGCCGCGAACGGCGGACACATTGTGGCCCAGAAAACGATCTACGGCGGCAGCTTCAACCTGCTGGAGCATACTCTGCCGCAATACGGCGTGGAAACGACCTTCGTGGATGCCCACAACCTGCAGGAAGTGGAAGGAGCCATCCGCGAAAACACCCGGGCGATCTATCTGGAAACACTCGGGAATCCGAACAGCGATATCCCGGATATCGACGCCATCGCGGCGATTGCCCACAAGCACGGGCTGCCGCTGGTGATCGACAACACCTTCGGGACGCCCTACTGGATCCGCCCCATTGAACACGGCGCCGACATCGTCGTCCACTCCGCGACCAAGTTCCTGGGCGGGCACGGCACCACGCTGGGCGGGATTATCGTCGAGAGCGGAAAATTCAACTGGAAAGAGAGCGGAAAATATCCGAACATCGCCGCGCCGAATCCCAGCTATCACGGCGTTTCCTTCTACGATGCCGTGGGGCCGGCGGCGTTCGTGACCTATATCCGGGCAATCCTGCTCCGGGATACCGGCGCCTCCATCTCTCCGTTCAACGCGTTCCTGCTGCTGCAGGGGGTGGAAACGCTGAGCCTGCGGCTGGACCGGCACGCCGAGAACACGAAGAAGGTTGTCGACTACCTGCAGCATCACCCGCTGGTGGAAAAGATCAACCATCCTTCCCTGCCCGACCATCCGGACCACGAAGTCTATGCGCGGTATTTCCCGAACGGCGGCGCATCGATCTTTACCTTCGAGATCAAAGGCGGGCAGAAGGAAGCCTGGGCATTCATCGATCACCTGGAGATCTTCTCCCTGCTGGCCAACGTCGCGGACGTGAAGAGCCTGGTGATTCATCCGGCCTCCACCACCCACTCGCAGCTGTCCGCGGAGGAACTGCTGGACCAGGGAATCCGGCCGAACACCATCCGCCTTTCCATCGGGACAGAGCATATCGACGATATCATCGGCGACCTGGAAAAAGGCTTCCAGGCGGTGGCGCAGCTATCAGACTGAGGATCCCGCCGATCCTCCCTGAGCTACGGCGTCAACGGGGAATATCTGACCTTTTTCCATCCGAAGAAGGCGATCAGCATATTGCTGCGCGTCATTTTCATGGGTGACGATGAAGACAGCCTTCTGATTCTGACGCGCGTAATCCCGCAGAACCGATAAGACTTTCTCCGTGTTTTCATCATCCAGATCCCCGGTGGGCTCATCCGCAAAAAGGATATCCGGTTTCTGCACAAGGGCCCGGATGATCGCCACGCGCCGGAGTTCGCCGCCGGAAAGCTCCCCGGGCATGGCATTGGCAAGATGCTCTATCCCGAAGAGCTCCATCCAATGGCTGACTTCCTCTTCAGGCGCCTGGGATCCATACAGTTTCAGCGGGAGCTGGATGTTCTCCATGACCGTCAGGGCATCCAGCGCGCTTCTGGCCTGGGGAACGATTCCTATCCGCCCGTTGCGCAGGCGGGAAAGCTGCCGGTCATCCAGACTGTACAGGTCTGTATCATCAAGCCAGACCTTGCCCTCGGATGGTTCCAGGATACCCGAGAGCATATTCAGGAGGGTGGTTTTTCCGGAACCGCTGCGCCCCATCAGGACGGTCACTGTGCCGGATGAGATCTGCAGACTCAGGGGAGAAACCGCAAAAAAGTAATTAGCACCGGCGGTGCTGCGAAAAAAAGTCTTACTGATCTGATCGGCTCTGAGTTCCATATCAGTTTCCCTCCCTGAGCGCGGTTCCCGGGTCCGTCCTGCTGAGACGCCAGGCCGCGAAAGCGCTGGCCACCGCGGAGACCGCCGCGGACAACAGGATCGTTCCGGCAGCCAGCAGCAGAATGACCGGAAGCGGGGGAAGCAGATACGGCAACCCCAGGCTGGTCTCGATCAGCGCTGAAAACGAAAAGATTCCGACGGCCGCCACGGCGGCGCCCGCGATTCCCCCGATCAGACCGCACAGCGACGACTCCAGCAGCGCCATCCGGCCAAGCATCCTTCTGGACGCGCCGACCAGGCGCAGAACGGCAAACTCCCGGGAACGCTCCCGGACCATCATGACATACGCCAGCAAAAGGATCACCAGCGCCAGGACCCAGACGGCAACAATCATGACCGTAATCGTCCGGCTGACGCCGGCCAGGCTGTCCGAGACCCCGGTCATCATGGACCGGGTGCGGACAGCCGTTACTTTTCTCAGGCGCCCGGTGAGCGCGGTGTTGACGGCATCGATATCATAACCGTCCTTCACCTTGACATAGACCGCGGAAACGACAGCATCGCCGCTGGTCAGCTTATGACTGATGCCTTTGGCCTCCGCCGCTGACAAAAGGATCCCCATGGTATCCATATTGCAGTAAACGGCGGTATCCAGACCTGTGCCCGTGGACTCCAGACGGGAAACCACCTTGCAGCGCTGATCATAGATCCGGATGATTTCCCCGATGTCCGCTTCCACCTTGCAGCCCACAGCCACATCCATATCGCCCAGCTCACGCGTCAGGCTGCGGGCGATCCACGGCTGAACGGTAAAATCCCGGTCGGGATCAATCCCGATCACCTGGATTTTGACAGAACAGCAATCCGCTTTCAGGGAAGCCAGAAAGGTCTGCGGGGCGACTTTCTCCACCCCCGGCACCTGCATGGCGGTTTCCGTCACAGACGCATCCATATAGAACGCGCCGGTGGTTCCCTGGAGAAACATATTCTGGAAGCTGACTTTGCTCCGGGCCTCGGAAGGAACAAGAATAATATCCGCGCCGAGCCGGGCCTCCAGGCTCTGAAGCCCGCTGCGCAGAGCAATCACAACGACAGAGCCGCCGAAAACAGACAGCGCGAGAAAAGCCGTCAGCAGAGCCAGGGCGATGGTTCGCCCCGGGTTGCGGAGCAGATTTTTGACGGAGAGCGGAAACGCCTTCATGACGGATTCTCCCGGTTTTCCTTCCGCTCTTTCCGGCAGAAGAGAAGACCCAACAGCGCGGTCAAGCCCGCGGCGGCAAAAAGAATCAGCATCGCAGGCTGCATGACCGCCCGGCAGCGCATCGTGCTCATGCGGCAGAGGCTGATCAGCGTACCGGGGGTCAGCATTCCGACCACGCAGACAGCGACAGCGCTCAGATACGCTCCAAAGCGGGCACGGGCGGACAGCAGGGCGAACACAGAGAGGACCGCCATCAGGCAGCCCAGGCCGAGGAGCGATCTGCCCGCCCACCAGCAGGCGCCGACGTTTCCGTCCTCATGCACACAGGGGGCTAAAAAGGTCAGACTCCCCACGGCAATGACCAGAGAAATCAACAGCATGACACAGCCGGGGAGGATCTCTTTTTTCATCCCGTTTTTCATTGCAAGCTCCCCTTTCCGAAATTTTCATTGATGACTTCCCGCGCCACTTTCCCATGCTCGAGGACAATCGTCCTCTGCGCCGCTTCAGCCACCTCGGGATCGTGGGTCACCACGATCAGCGTTGTTCCTTCCCGATGCAACTGGGCAAACAGATCCAGGACGATGTTTTCATTGGCTTCATCCAGATTGCCGGTGGGTTCATCGGCCAGGATCAGCTCCGGATGATTGATCAGGGCCCGGGCCACGCACACCCGCTGCTGCTCTCCGCCGGAAAGCTGACTTGGAAGATGCCGGGCACGCTCCCGCAGGCCCACCCTTTCCAGGGCCTCCAGGGCTTCCTTTTCATCCGGCATGGAATGATAATACTGGCTGACCATGACGTTTTCCACGGCCGTGAGATAATTGACCATGTGAAACTGCTGAAAGATCAGACCGATCTTATCCCGGCGGATATCCGTCAGGTTTTTGCTGCTCTCTCTGCTGATATCCACGCCGTCCAGCAGCACCTCGCCCTGGGTGGGCTTATCCATGCAGCCGATAATATTCATCATCGTGCTCTTGCCGCTGCCGGAAGGACCCATGATCGCCACCCATTCCCCCTGATCCACATGCAGGGAAACATTGTCCAGGGCTTTCAGATCCCCATAAATCTTGGAAACATTCTTCAGTTCAAGCAGGCTCATCCTTATTCTCCTTTCAGCACGATCGCCGGATCGATCGCTACGGCACGTTTGATGGGAAGCAGGCAGCTCAATGCCGCAATGGCCATGGAAACAATCATCGTGACAGGCAAGAGCAGAGGCTGGAAGGTGATCGGAGAACCGAAGACATGGACGCTGACCACCTGGGCAAAAACAAAGCCGAGAACCGCCCCCATGATCCCCCCCAGCAGCCCGAGGAACAGCCCTTCTCCCAGGAATTCCTGGCGGATGGATCTGTCGGAGGCTCCGAGCGCCTTGCGAAGCCCGATCTCTCTCCTGCGCTCCGAAACGACAGCCATCATCGTCGTGGAGACGCAGATCATCGTCAGCAGCAGGACAACCAGCGTCACCAGGAACACCAGGGCCGTCAGTTTCTCCAGCACGGACGCCTCCGACCGGGTGACCCGCTTCACCAGGCGGGCCTGAACGGTATCGCTGCCGCGCGTCATGGTATCCGCGTATGATTCCAGCTGATCCGCACCGGCGGAAACGCTCAGCTCGGCCACATCCAGCCGGGGTGAACCGGTCAGGGACTGCATATCCTGCAGGGAGAGAAACACATAACCTTCTTCCTCTCCGCCGGTGGTCAGAATCCCCGTGACGGTAAAAGTCATGGTTTGCGGCTTCACAGCCGCTTCGGTTTTCCGGGCCGTATTGATGGCTGTGACAATCGCCTCCGAGGTGACCGTAGCGCCGGAAAGCGCATCCACATCTTCCCCGACGGCCAGGGGAAGCGTCTTTCCCCGGAACCGGGACAGGAACGCTTCATCCTCCGCGGTGCGTCCGCCGTATTCCGGCGTCTGGGTGGACACGTCCACCTCCAGGGAAGCTATCGCGCCGCGATCATCCAGACGGAAGCTGACATACACCATCCCGCCGCCAAAGCCCTCGGCGCTTCCGGAAAGATCCGCGCCGGGCTGACGGCTTTCCTCCGGCGTCAGCTCTTCCGAAGAGGCGGCCGGCTGATACGTCAGCTCCATCGTGGAACCGACTTTGACCCCGATCGTATCCGCGATGCTTTTGCCCACAAGGATCTCCCGGTTTTTCTCCGGATACGTGCCCTCCACACTGAAATACGGACTGGTTTTGGGAACCTGCGAAAAATCCGTTCCCGCGGCAGTAAAGGATTGCTGCCGCGACGTCATATCCAGGCGGACATAGCGGTACGGCGCCGCACCGATCAGTTCCTCCGGCGGGATGCTCTTCAGCGCTTCGGCCAGGTGATCGCTGTCCAGGACCGCATCATCCCGGGGAAGAAGCAGCATATTGGCTCCGTAGGACCTGAACTGGGCGCCCATCTGGCGCGGGACATCCACATAAATGGTTACCAGCCCGGCGAGGATCGTCGCGCCGATCCCGATGGACAGCAGGGCGATCAGCATGCGCGACCGCCTGCGCAGCAGGGACGCCGTGATCATGCGAAAGAACATTCTTCTCTTTGTCATACTTAATGCCCTCCATGCAGCACTTCCGCCGGCCGCAGGCGCAGGACCATCCGAATGGCCGGAAGGCTGCCGGCCATGGTGACCAGCGCGATCAGGCCCGCGACGATCGGGGCGACCTTCGGATCCATATCGATGGAGGATCCGAACACGCTCTGCCCGATGAGCTGAGCAAAACCAAACCCGATCAGATACCCCGCGGCAAAACCGAGGAGGGCCGTGATCAGGATTTCCGTCATGACGACGCCTGTAATGGAACGGTCCTTCGCGCCGATCGCCTTCAGAAGACCGATCTCCTGGCTGCGCTCCATAACGGAGGCGGTCACCAGATTGGAAATGCCCAACGCCGATCCGACCAGGCTCAGGGCTGTGATCAGGATCATGAGCAGCTTTGTCTTATCGAGGATCGTTCCCTCGCTCTCCGCCACTTTCCGGACAGCTGAAGCGACCGAGCCGGTCATTACTTCCTGAATCTGATAGCAGATGGCAGAGACATAAGCGGTGCAGTACCAGGTTTCATAATCCCGGCTGCTGAGCGCCGCCGGATTCCGCGCGGCCCGGCGCGCCAGTTCATTATCCGGCGTGGTCAGCGCGGAAACCTCGACGGAGGCCACTTTGCCATCCCGGTCTGTCAGAAACTGCACGAGATCCAGCGTGGCAAACAGCTGCTCATCCTCGCTGCCGCCGGCATCATAGATGCCGGCAAGGGTGACATCCTTCTCCCCATGGCTGCCCGTCAGACGGATCACATCCCCGGCGTGCCAGCCCCGGCGCTCCGCCAGCGCGGCGCCTGCCATGACCTCGGAAGCGGCGTTTTCGTCCTTTTCATCCAGCCAGCGCCCCTCCGTGATATCCCACCAGGAACGCATCCCGATGACGCCGGCATCCAGGCTTTCGCCGGTCGGCAGATCCAGATGATGATTGAACCAGGTTCCGGTGACGGAGACCGGATCGCCGCCTGAAACCCGGACCTGCGTATCCAGGAAGGGCGTGAAATCCACAATATTGAAGGCCCAGAAGATGGTTTTCAGCTTGCCGAGTTCATCCTCCCGCAGGTAGGCAGTGTTCAGCTCCGAACCTTCCCCCACATCATAAATATCCGACAAAAGGGAGGAATCCTTGGGTTTTACGACAATGTTCGCGCCGTAATTCTTCAGCTCCTTATTCACTTTCTCTTCCACACCCAGGACCACATTCAGCATGCCGGTGGCCAGGGATGCTCCCAGGGCAATGGTCAGCGCGATCAGCAGCATTTTCCCTTTCTGATGAAAGAGTACGCCGCGTATCATTCGAAAAAGCATGATGACATCCTCCCTACCTGAATTCTTTCTCGCCGGCAATCAGATCCTCCAGGCGGAAAACCAGATTTCCGTCCCTGACCTCATACGCCAGGGGGATCGGATTGCATCCGCCCTTGAAGCCAATGGTATTGATATTCATGACCACGTCGCAGCGCTTGCAGACCACCTGACCGTTTCGCTCGAAATAGCCCGCGTTGCCGCAAACTTCACAGGCATCCAGGCCCACGCCGTAGCTGGCGGAATTCGGTTTTTTCACCACAATCCAGCGGACATCAATATTCTTTTCCGTGCGGTACTCAAAACGATGCAGATGACCGTCACTGACCGCCTCGGCAGGAATCAGGATGACGCCGGCCTCCTGATCGACGGTATAGTTTTCCGGCGCGGAAAGCTCCACCTGCTTCGTATCCTCTGTCTTGACCAGGGTCAGGATCAGGACGAAAAGCAAAACACAGATCAGCACCCCGGCAGCAACCCGCCGCCAGCGCCGGTTGCGCGCTTTCAGCTTGCGAAGCTGCGCCGCGTGATCGTACTTTTCCCTGAGAATCATCCCCTGGCGGAAGAAACAAACGGCCAGGAGCGCCACCAGGCCGGCGGTGATCCAGATAAACAGCATGGCATGATTGGCGGTAAACATCATCCAGTTTCCGATCCAGCCGTAAGCTTCATCGCTGTACCGGACGGACCATCCCAGCCATTTTGCCCGATTGATCCAGGGAACAAAAAAGCGTCCGAAACAATACACCGCAAAGGAGATCAGACTGATATTCAGAAGAACCGGAAGCCACGAATACGGTTTTATTTCCAGCGCACAGCGGGAAAGCAGGCGCGAACAGATCAAAAGCAGAATCAGTGCGCCGAGCCAGCCGGCCATCCGCACCAGATAGTAAGAGGAAAGATAACCCTGCCCCATGGTATTGAAACTGAAAGGATACAGCAATACGCCGGGCAGGGAGTAAAACACCAGAACAGCGGACAGCAGGGAGCCTGCTGCGCACAGGATCATGCCGCCCGCTCTCCCGGGGTGATTTTCCTTCCTGCCAAAGCAGCACGTGAACACGAGAAAGAGAACCGTGAGCGACATCAGAATCGCATAAAGATAATGATTCCAGTGGCTGGAAATAATCAGCTTTGTATTGTTTTTGACAATGGCCAACGCAACGGAGGCCAGAACGCCGACGCACAGACCGGCCCCATGAATCAGCCGGCCCCTGCGCCCGCAGACACGGGAAAGCATTGCATGCATCAAAGTCGTGTATGTTACCGCCAGAAAGAGATCCTGGATCACCATCCAAAGATACTTGAACACAGCAAGACCTCCGAATTATTCATGATCATAAACATGCTAAATGCCGACGCCCCGTCAACACAGGCGCCAGGGGCGCCTGCGCCCCCGCGGACAGGGCGTCAGCATCAAAAAGATTCGTCTTACAGCCGGTGTCTGATTACCATTCCTTGACAAACTTCCAGCCTGTCCAGGTGGCCGTCAGCGGCTCGGTCCAGAAACCATCCTTCGCATCCACGCCGGTCTCGGCATCCACGTGCAGCAGATAGCCGTTCTCCGCGGGGCTCTTGATATACAGGGTAATGGTATATTCCCCCTCAGCCAGCGGAATATTGTTTCCGTAGTGCGGACCATCGGAAGCGGCCATGGGCATCATGGAGCCGGAATAGACTTCCTTGCCTTCCAGATCCTTGATCACGAAGTCAATGCTCAGATAGGGGACCCATCCGTCCACCGGGAAGCCATAGGGATTCTCCTTGGCGGTCAGGTCCACTTCGATATGAAGGTCGGAACCTTCCTTGGGGGTCGCATTTTCGGCGGGCGCCATATCGACAGGCTGGAAATAAACCATGGACATCGTCATGAAACCAACATCCTGCTCCCCTTCCACGCCCAGTTCGTATTCATCAAAACCCGCTTCCTCCTCCGCCAGAGAAACAGCGGAAACGGCAAAGAGCATCATTGCGGCCAGCAGCAGGGCAACCATCTTTTTCATATCAGGGTTCCTCCTCATTCTTGGGTTCTTTTTTGTATATCCGGCGCGGTATACGCGGGGCACACCGCGAGGGTATCAGGATTGAGCAATCTGCGCCTTCAGGGCGTTGATCTTTCCGCGGTAATGGGCAATCATGAACGTGATCAGCAGAATGACGGCCAGAATCAGCTGCGGAACAAGGGTTTCCAGCCAGGGATAAATCCCGAAGATCTGGATCACGTCGTTCTCCGGAATGCCGGGCACACGAAGGGTCAGGTCAAAAACATTGCCCTCCGCCAGTTCCTTGATGCCGCTGCCGAGGAAGCTGACGCACATCACCGCCATCAGGATCGAAGTCGCCGTAAAGAAGACCCGGATCGGCAGCCTGATGGAGAGCTTCGTAATCGCCAGGTAAACAAAGACCAGCAGCACGCAGCCGGCTCCGAATCCGGCCCAGACCATGCCCGGGTTTCCCTCACTGAGCATGGGCTGATAAAACAGGACGACTTCCGCGCCTTCCCGGAACACGCTGAGGAAAGCGGTAAAAGCCAGAGCGAACGCGCTGCCCTGCTCGACGGAAGACTGGACCTTGCCGTCGATAAAGCGGCTCCAGTTTGCTGCTTCGGCTTTGGAAATCATCCAGTTGCTGACATAGAAGAGAACGCAGACAGCAATCAGCGCAGTGATCCCTTCAATGATTTCCTGCGCCAGTCCGGCTCCGACGAAGGCCTGCTTTGCCCAGGCGAGAACCGCGGCTGCCGCGAAGCTGGCCGCAATGCCAGCCACGGCGCCAATGTAGACATTCTTCACGCTGCGGCTGTTTCCGCTCTTCATCAGATAGGCGATGATCGCCGCGATGACGAGGATGGCTTCCAGCCCTTCCCGGACGATAATGCCAAATGCGCCCAGGAAGGTCAGCAGTTTCGGATCGCTCTGTTTCTCCTCAACAGCTTCGCCTTCCGGTACTGCGTCAGGGGTTTCTCCGGATTCAGCCGCCTTCGCCTCCGCGTTCTTCGTATCGATTGCTTTCGCGTACTTCAGAATGTTGTTTTTTGCTTTGTCCGTCGTCGTGCGGAATTTGTTCTTCTGATACTTCTCCGCCCCGGATCCAACCAGGCCGCGCAGATCGGAAAAGCTTTTTTCCATCGACTGCCTTTCCTTGATGGAAAGATCGGTATAAATCGCATGGGCCAGGCCGGATTCCTCATAGACCGAATAATAGGCTGTATTCAGATTGTCCGCCGCGGCATCGAAATCCCTGTCCAGGTAAGCCATGTAAGCCGTGTCCAGCAATTCCTTGGTCAGGGTGGCCGCTTCATACCAGCTGGCGTATTTCGCGGCGGCATTGGGATCGGCTGAATACTCCGGATACGGATCGGCGGATACCAATTCGCCATGATGATAAAACTTGGTTTCGCTCCGGACGCCGCCCTGCATCGCCGCCAGCTTGTTGCCGTCCTCCCGGATCATCGCCTTCAGCTTGGCCAGGGCACTGCGAACAGACACTTTTGTTTCAGTGGTTTCGTTTTCCTTTTTCACAGCGGCTTTGCACGCGGAAAACTGCATCTCCACGGCATTCTTCCGGTTTCCGCTGATATAGCTCATCGTCTGCCGTTCAAAGCCGGTTGTTTCATATACCCGGAAGTAAGCATTGCTCACATTGTTGTAGGCGGCAGCGGCATCTCCTTCCAGATATGCTTCAAAGGCAGCGTCCAGAAACTGATCAATTTCATCCGCCGCATCCGCCCAGCGGGTTGAAGCTCCTTCCTCCGCAACGGCGGAAAACGGAAACGCCAGAAGCACAACGATCAGGCTGCATACCAGTCTCAGAACGATTCTCCCCCCGCGCATGCCTGTCCTTCCTTTCTCTGCTCCGATCATATGCGTTAGTAGCTCCTAACGCAAAAAGCATATTACCACAACCATCGATCAATGTGCTATCCTGAAATTGACTATTTCTAACTCGCAGATTTGTCTGATATCAACCATTTTATCTTTTATTGATTTAATTATGGAAAAATCCGTTAGATAATGCTAATATATTTCGTCGGTTAGCTGAACCTAATCTTTTGCTATTTCGCTGGGAGAAAGGAGCCATCCGGTATGAATAAGCAAAGCACTCAGGAGAACAGATCATGCGGGCCGATGAAAAGAAAAACAAGCGGGGAAATCCTGACCCAATCCGCTGTGGCTTACATCGAAGCTCATTATAAGGAAAAGTTTTCCCTGCAGACCATGGCCTGTGAGCTCTATGTAAACGGAAGCTATCTGCTGCGGGTATTCAAAAAATATACAGGCTTTACCCCGCTGGCCTATCATCATCATGTTCGCTGCCAGCAGGCAAAAGAATTGCTGAACAATACCGGCGAGAGCGTTTCAGACATCGGAGAAGCGGTCGGATTCGTTTCCTCCGCACATTTCTCCCATGTTTTCAGAAAGATGGAAGGCTGCACGCCGACTGAATACCGGATGACTCATCGTGTCTATTGGGAAAAGAAAGCCGCAGATCAGTGATCCGGCATATAAAAGGAGAAATACAATATGGCAATCGTGGAATTCCAGAATGTGTCAAGAGTTTACCGGAACGGAGATCACGAACAGCGGGCCCTGGATCATGTGAATCTGAGCCTGGAAGAGGGAAAGTTTATTGTGATTCTGGGCCCCAGCGGCGCCGGAAAGAGCACCCTGCTGAACATGCTCGGCGGGCTGGACAGTCCGACAGAGGGCACCATCATTGTGAACGGAAAAGACATCTCCACCCTGACGCCCAATGAGCTGGCTGAATACCGGGCCGCATCCGTCGGGTTTGTCTTCCAGAGCTATAACCTGATCCCCACGCTGACGGTGATTGAAAACGTGGCGCTGGTCAAGGAGATCGCTCCAAACCCCCTCTCCAGCCACGATATGCTGAAAGCGGTCGGCCTGGAAGATCACATTCACCAGTTTCCTTCCGAGCTGTCAGGCGGCGAGCAGCAGCGCGTATCCATCGCCCGGGCACTGGCCAAGAATCCGCATATCCTGCTGTGCGATGAGCCGACCGGCGCACTGGATTCCGAAACCGGCGTCATGGTTCTGAAGCTTCTGCTCTCGATGGCACGGGACATGGGCAAGACCATCATCATCGTGACGCACAACCAGAATATCGCAAAAATGGCAGATGTGATCATCCGGGTCAAGAACGGGAAGATCAAATCCTGCGAGGAGCAGGATCACCCGCTGTCTGTGGAAGAGGTGGACTGGTAATGCTGCTGAAGAAGCTGTTCCGGACGCTGTGGCAATACAAGGCGCAGTTTATTTCCATGGTCATCATGGTCGCCCTGGGGGTCGGTGTCTTTCTGGGATTCAATGTGGAATGGTACTCCCTGGAAGTGAATACGAACGAGATCTATGAAGCAACAGGCTTTGCGGATTTCCGGATCTATTCGGACAAAGGGTTCAGCCCCGAAGATCTGGAAGCCGTCCGGGCGATGGACGGCGTGGAGGACGCCACCCGATTCCTGTCGCTGAACGTGTCCGTGAAGGATGACACCGATACCCTGGCGCTGACGATCAGCGAAAACATGCAGGTTTCCGGTATCATGGTCATGGAAGGCGAACCCTACAACGCGGAAGACCCGGACGGATTCTGGCTTTCAGATTCCTACGCAAAAGCGAACGGGATCGCCCTCGGCGATCAGCTGACGCTGACATATCAGGTCATCTCTGTGACCGGAACGGTCAAAGGGCTGGTCAAATCCAGCGAATACCTGATCTGCCTGCCGGATACCAATCAGATGATGCCGGATTATTCCACTTACGGGTTTGTCTATATTTCGCCGGTGATGCTGGATCGGGCCATTCCCGCCCTCTACAAAGCCCTGATCGGGAGTCTGTACCATCAGATCAATGTCAGATCCTCGCTGGACAAACCGGCTTTTGTGGAAGCGGCTGACAAGGCGCTGGGGACAACCCGGCTGATCCTGTCCAAAGACGAAACCGTCTCATGGTCGGAAGCGCAGGGAGAAGTGAACGAAGGGAAGACCATGGCCTCGATTCTTCCGGTGCTGTTCCTGGCCATCGCCATCCTGACCATGGTAACCACCATGCACCGGATCTGCGCCAGCGAAAAAACGCAGATCGGCACCCTGAAGGCGCTGGGATTCAAGGACCGGAGAATCCTGATCCACTACTCCGCCTATGCCCTGATCATCGGGCTGCTCGGCACCATCCTGGGCATCGGAATCGGATACGGGCTTGGCTGGTTCATCATGAACCCGGACGGGGCGATGGCCACGTATATTGATGTACCGTCCTGGACATTGTATGCCCCGGCATTCAGCTGGTTTGTGATCATCGGGATTAACGCGTTCCTGGCCTTCATCGGTTTCCTGTCTGTCCGGAAAATGCTGCAGGGAACAGCGGCGGACGCCCTGCGTCCCTACTCGCCCAAACGGATGAAGCATCTGCGGTTTGAAGAAACCAGGCGATTCAAGCAGCTCGGATTCGGAACCAAATGGAACCTGCGGGACTGTGTCCGGCACAAAGCCCGCAGCCTGATGACGCTTTTCGGGATCATCGGATGCATGGTGCTGCTGGTCGGCGGGCTTGGCATGAAAGATACCATGGATGCTTTCCTGGATGTTTTTTATGAAAAAGCAATCAACTATACCACCCGGATCAATCTGGACGAGGAAAACACCACGCCGGAAGAAGGGAAAGCGCTGGCCGAATCCCTGAACGGCGACTGGTCGGCCTCCCGGGCCGTTCAGATCGGAGACAAGGGCTATACGCTGGAAATCCATTCCACCCTGCATGATAAAGTCCGGTTTGCGGATACGGATATGAAAATCATCCCGCTGGATGACAGCGGCGTCTATCTCTGCTCCCGGATCGCCCGGGACTATCATCTGAAAGCAGGGGATGAGCTGACCTTCTCGCCTTACGACAGCAATGAACACTATACAGTTCCGGTTGCCGGGGTGCTGGATTCCATGACGGAAGGCATTTTCATGACGAATACCTTTGCGGAAAAGGCCGGCATCCCCTATCAGGTTTCCTCTGTGTATACGGATTCAGCGGAAATTCCGGACAACCCGCACATCCTGAACCGGCAAAGCAAACAGTCCATCATGGATTCCTTTAATGTTTTTATGGATCTGATGAACAAGATGATCTGGCTGCTGGTGATCGCAGCGGTGATCCTGGGGATTGTGGTGCTGTATAATCTGGGTGTGATGAGTTATACGGAACGCTACCGGGAAATGGCGACCCTGAAAGTCGTCGGATTCAGGGATTCCAAAATCGGACGCCTGCTGATCAGCCAGAACCTGTGGCTGACTGTGCTGGGCATTCTGATCGGCATTCCGGCAGGGATCGGCGTCCTGCAGTATCTGCTGACCGCGCTGGCTTCGGAATACGAACTGAAGCTGGTGCTCGGTCTTCCGACGTGGCTGATCAGCATCCTGCTGACCTTCGGGGTGTCCCTGATGGTGGGGCTGATGGTCGCCCGCAAGAACCGGCATATTGATATGGTGGCGGCGCTGAAGACAGCGGAATAAGCCTCATCCCTGCCATTGCGACAGCATTTCCCGCATCCACTGATATACATCTATTCCGTACACCTGCTGCAGACTGTCCGGAAGCATGACTTCGCCGATTGCTCCCTGGGCTACGCTCTTGCCGTGATGCATCAGGATGGCATGTGTTCCGAACATCCTGGCGAGGCTCAGATCATGCACGACAGACAGCACCGCGCGTCCCGGTTCCCGCAGCCACTGCCGGATTAACGAAAAAATATGCTGCTGGTATTTCAGATCCAGATGATTCGCCGGTTCATCCAGAATCAGCACCTGCGGATCCTGCGCAAACACCTGCGCCAGAAAAACGCGCTGTGTCTCACCGCCGGAAAGCGTGAGCATACTGGCATGGCGCAGCTCCGTAAGTCCTGTCATTTCCAGGGCCTTTTCGATCTGCTCTTTCCCGTCATCCCCCTTCATGGAGAACAAACCGGACCTGTGGGCATATCTTCCCAGTCCGATCACTTCCTCCACGGAATAGGCATAACTGACATGGTTGCGCTGCGATAAAACACCGATTCTCCGGGCAAGCTGGGAAGGTTTTAACGATCGGATATCCTGATCGTTCCAAAGAATGCTGCCGGTATAGGGTACTCCCTGCGCAATGGTTTCAATCAGGGTTGTTTTTCCGGCGCCGTTCGGTCCGGCAAGCATCAGCCATTGGCCCTCTTCCAGATGAAAAGAAAGATCATCAATCACCTGATGACTGCCATACCGGACGGTCAGGTGGTTCCCCTGCAGCATGCTGATTACCCTGCCTTCCTTGTTTTGTAGAAGATCATCACAAAAGCGACTGCCCCGACCAAAGATGTGACCACGCCGATCGACAATTCGATCGGGCTGAGGATTGTCCGTGCCGTCAGATCCGCCAGGAGAAGGAAAATCGCTCCCGAAAACAGGGAGGCCGGAAGCAGACGCCTGTGATTCGGCCCCACCAGCATTCTGGCAATATGCGGCATCACCAGTCCCACAAAGCTGACCGTTCCGGAAATGGAAACACAGACTCCGATCAGCACGGAAACCGTAATCAGGATGATCAGCTTGACGCGTTTCACATGGACGCCGATATGGCGCGCGTTATCCTCCCCGATGGCAAAGGCATTCAGTTCCGGATGGAAGCGATAAAGGATTCCGCCGCAGATCAGCAACGCCAGGCCCAACAGTCTGACCTGATCATAGCTGACCCCGGAAAACGAACCCAATGTCCAGAAATTCAGAGATCGGGTATGGTCGCTGGCAAAAGTAACAATCAGCGAAATGATACTGGAAATGAACATGGTAAAGATGACGCCGATCAGGATAATGCTGCTTGTGCTGAGTGAACGGTCCAGCGCGTAGGCCAGGGAAAGAATCAGCACCAGGGAACCAAAGGCGAATGCCATGGCGGTCACCATGATGCCGCCATAGCTGAAACCCGGAAGCGTGAAGCCCGTTGCCATGGCAATCACAGCCCCTAAAGCCGCGCCGGATGAAACGCCCATGGTGGAGCCGTCCGCCAGAGGGTTCCGAAGCAAACCCTGCATCGCGGCACCGCATATGGATAAAGCTGCCCCTGCCAGCGTTACACACAAAACGCGGGGCAGACGAACATTCAAAATGATATTTCCGGCAATTCTCTCCGGAATGGGCAGACCCCAGACGGCATTCCAGACAGCGGTGATCGTATCTGAAAACGGAATGCTGACGCTGCCGACGCAAACGCACAGAATCATGGTCAGAAGCAATGCCGCGGCCAGCAGACAATATGTCAGGGGAGAAAAACGTTCCCGTTTCAGGCATCGAGAATCTTGCATCATATCCGCATCCTCATGAGAACAAGACGGGGAGCCAAATGGGATCGGCTCCCCGCAGAGCAGGAAATCAGGCGGCAGGAGCTTCTTCCGCTTCGATGCCGTGAATGAAATTGTACAGTTCAAGCGCCGCATCCTTCAGGCGCGGACCGGGACGGGAAATCGCATTGGATTCAGCATTCAGGATCGTCCCGTTTTTCACGGCTTTCAGATCGCTCCAGCCCTCGCGGCCGATGATCTCTTCCACCGGGGTGGGACCCTCCCCATAGTACATGGTAATGGTCACAATATAATCAGGGTCACGGGCCAGCACCTGTTCCTCACTGATGGAGGCCCAGTCATTCACATCGGCAAAGGCATTCGTCAGACCGCAGATTTCAGCCAGCTCATCCATGAAAGTTCCCTTTCCGGCAGTCCACAGGCCCCACTGCAGCGGGGAAACCTCGAAGTAGACGCTCTTGCCTTCATTGACGCTGTTGGCCCTGATCTCATCAAATGTCGCCTGCATATCAGCAATGACCGCCTCGGCATTTTCGTCCTTGCCCATCAGCTTCCCGATCATGCGGATGGCATAATACACCCCTTCGATATCGGCCGCCTTGCTGACAACAACCTTAACCCCGTTGTCTTCCAGCTGTTTGACCTGCTCCTCGGACTGGCTCATATCGTTCATCAAAACCACCTGCGGATTGAGCGCAAGGATCTCCTCAATGTTTGTCTCCGCACCGGACTGAACGACAGGCACCTCCAGGATTGACGCCGGATAATCGACATACTGGCCGCGGCCGACAATGGTCTCTTCACACCCGATGGCACACAGGATTTCGCAATCAGACGGCTGCATGACAACGATCCTGGTCGCCGGCTCAGTCAGCGTTACTTCACGGCCATGCATATCTGTCACGGTGACAGATGAACCTTCCGCCAGGGAAGCGGCCATGCTGAAAACCATCAGCAAGGCAAGAAACAGGGAAACCAGTTTTCCGGACATTTTCTGTCCCTCCTCATTTTAGATGATCAAATGAATCAGCGGAAGGCTCCTTTCGTAAAGAAAAGCGTCCCTTCCCGAGGCACGCCAACAAAACCTGCAGTCCTGCGCCACAAGTTTCATAGCATATCCCACCCCCAGGGGAATGATCAATTCACGGTGTAAACAAGTCTCCCGGCTTTGCCTCATCCTACTTGCACACCTTCCCGCTTTCGCAGTGGCTTCATCACGTGCGTTCGTCCGCTTCACGGTTACTGGGATAGCCCGGAACTCTCATCCGTATTCCTGTGACGCGGTCTCTTTCGATCCCGCGCCGCGCATCGCTGCGCAGATACACCGGCTATTCATTTGTCAGAAACATTATATGATCAGAAGAATGGAACGTCAATGAAATTCCGTGCATGACCGTCCATCCGGAAAGCAGCAGGCATCCGGTCCGTCCGAATGAGTGTCTGACGATTGACGAACGCGCTGATTCTGAGTATACTTTCAGGCATTAGAGTATGCTAACCGGAAGAATCGTGCGAACATCACAGGAGAGGAGAATCCGGATGAACATCTATGAATCCGCAGAAGACTACCTGGAGCAGATCTTAATGCTGCTCGAGAGCAAAGGACACGCCAGGTCCATCGATATTGCCATCGGGCTGAATGTTTCCAAGCCTTCTGTCAGCGTAGCGATGAAGAAGCTGAGAGAAAACGGATATATCACCATGAGTTCCGACAGCATGATTTCCCTGACAGACAAAGGATATGCCATTGCGCGGAAAATCTATGACCGCCATCAGACGCTGACAAAATATCTGATGCAGATCGGCGTTCCCGAAGAAATCGCCAAAGAGGATGCCTGCAAGATCGAGCATGACCTTTCAGATGAGTCCTTTGCAGCCATCTGTCAACAGCTCAGATAGTTCACGATACATCCCCGGAAGCATCAGGCCCGGCGCATGTGACGAAACGTGTCACACATGACACGAAAAGATTCTTTCCTGTTTTTCCTCCCTGCCATAGAATCAATCCGTTCCCGAAAACAGCGAAGAGAGGGCGGATGAATCATGAAGTGGAAAAAGCAGCTCCGGGCAGGGATCGGTCTCCTGCTGTTCTTTATCCTCTGGACGGAACTGATTCAATATGTGGATGTGCAGATTGCAGGGCCAAAGGATACCAAAGTGGGGTTTGCGTCATGGAATGTCTGGTTTCATCACCAGACAGGCGTGAACATGACCCTGTACACATGGACAGACTGGCTTGGGCTCGTTCCGATCTTCATCTGCGGATGCTTCGGGGTCCTCGGTCTGCGCCAGTGGATTCGGCGGAAGAAACTCTTCCAGGTGGATGCCGATATCCTTCTTCTGGGATTCTATTATCTGCTGGTCATTGCAGGTTATCTGTTCTTTGAAATGGTGCCGGTCAATTACCGGCCGATCCTGATTGACGGATATCTGGAAGCGTCCTATCCATCCTCCACGACCCTGCTGGTACTGAGCGTCATGCCGACACTGAAACTGCAGACAGACAGAAGATGCGGAAACCATGCGCTTCGTTGTCTTGCGACAACGTTTGTTGTCCTGTTTTCCCTGCTGATGGTAATCGGACGGCTGGTCTCCGGCGTTCACTGGGCAACGGACATCATCGGATCGGTCCTGCTGAGCAGCGGATTGTTTTTGCTGTATCGCGCTGCGGTATCTTTCACCGATCAAAAACAGACTGCGGATCATATGTGAGGAAAAGAGCATGGAATTCCATGAAAAGCTGCTGGAATTGCGGAAAAGCAGGGGACTGACACAGGAAGAGCTCGCGGAAGCCCTGTATGTTTCCAGAACCGCCATCTCAAAATGGGAATCCGGCAGAGGATATCCCAGCATTGATTCTCTGAAGGAAATCTCCCGCTTCTTCTCGGTATCCATTGATGAACTGATCTGTCCGCAGGAAATCGTCACCGCTGCGGAGGACGACAAAAAAGCGTCTGTCGACAGATATGTCTCTGTGATCTGTCATGCGCTGGATGTACTGACTGCTGTTCTGTTTTTTCTGCCGGTATTCGGAACCGGAGGAGACGTTCCCGATTCCGTATCCCTGTTTCATCTGACAGGGATTCAGCCCTGGCTGAAAATCGTTTTCGCCGCTGTGACAGGCATGATCACCCTGAACGGAATATGCGGCGTGATCCTCTCCCGCTATGATCAGCCGGTCTGGCACAAACACCGGCTCGTGACAGGCATGGCCCTGTCCGTCATCAGCGTCAGCATCTTCATCGGCACAAGACAGCCGTACGCCGGAATCATCTGCTTTTCGATCCTGGTGATAAAAGCCTATCTGATCCTCAAGGGAAAACAGCAGCTGAATCAGAAATGACGGAAGGATGTGAGCCCCCTGGACGCAGCAGAAGTCCGGAATCAGAAAATCATCCGCACTGCGGCGGAGAAGGAATACCATATCATCCGGCTGCTCGGCCATGGAAAAGGCGGTTATTCCTATCTCGGGGAAGCAGACGCCGGGCAGGTCGTCATCAAGCAGATTCATCATGAACCCTGCGATTATTATGCCTTCGGCAACAAGATCGAAGCTGAGAAGCGGGACTATGAACGCCTGCGGAAAGCGGGAATCAGAATTCCGGCGCTGATTTCCATCGACGAAGAAGCCGAGATCGTGGTGAAAGAATACATCCCCGGGGATACGGTTTTCGATCTGGTGCGGGACGGACGTTCATCCGATCCGTATCTGAACCAGGTCCGGGAGATGGCCGCGCTCGCGAAAGCGGCCGGCCTGAACATTGACTATTTCCCGACCAATTTCGTGATTTGCGACGGTCTGATCTGGTATGTGGATTACGAATGCAACGAATATATGGAAGAATGGAACTTCGAAAACTGGGGAATCCGGTACTGGTCCCGGACACCTGAGTTTCTGGATTATCTTGCCAAAAACGGATGAACCTGCAAAATAAACCCCGTTATTTCTCCGATTCAGGCCTGTTTCGGGCGGCTCGGGGCCTGTATAATCCGAAATGAAAGAACAGCCGGCTGACTGAACCGGCTGACAGCCGGATCTCCGTTTCCGGCATAGAATCGGGGAGAAAGAACGATGAGTACGATTGCCGTTGCCCTTGTGCTTCTGTTCGCCTGGTATGTTCTCAGAACCTACTGGTGGCAGTATCATGCCGGTCACAGCGGAACGGAAGCGGACGCCGTTGTCTGCTCGATCGAGGAAGAAGTCCGATCGGCAGGAGGAGAACAATATACCTGGCACTATTATTATGTCCGGTTCATGAAAGAGGACGGTCTGGAGACAGAAGCAAGGCTTCTCAACCCGAAGAAGCGCCTGGTTACAGGCAGCAGGGTCAGAATCAGGTATCTTCCCGCAAGGGACAATGTAGCCGTGCTGACAGAGATTATCGAGGCATAATGCTCCCGTTACCTGATGCGTTCCACTTTAATCGTATTCGTATTGCCCGGCTCCCCGTTGATCTGGCCGCCGGTCAGCACGACGTTATCCCCCTTTTCCAGGTGCAGAATCTCCTGCGCGATCTTCAGATCCTGCCAGAACATCACATCGATGGAGGAATAGTTTTCCGTCAGAACCGGTGTCACACCCCAGGACATGTTCAGTTTCCGCCAGGCGCGTTCGTTGGTCGTTGTGCCGATGATGTTCACCGGGCAGCGGAAGCGTGACACCATCCGGGCTGTACGCCCGGAGAGCGAATTGACCACAATCGCCTTCGCGCTTACATCCACCGCCATGGCGCATGTCGCGTGGGATACCGCGTCCAGGTTGTTATGGATCGTGAAGTTTCTGGCCCGGAAATGCTCCGTATAGTCAATGCCAGCCTCCGTGAATTTCGCGGTGTCCGCCATGGTCCGGACCGCCTGGACCGGGAATTTTCCGGCGGCGGTTTCCCCGCTGAGCATGATCGCGGAAGAACCATCATACACCGCATTGGCCACATCGGATATTTCCGCCCGGGTAGGCCGCGGATTCTGGATCATACTCTCCAGCATCTCGGTCGCGGTGATCACGCGCTTCCCCAGCATTCTGCACTTGCTGATCAGATATTTCTGCAGCGCAGGCACTTCCATGAAGGGAATCTCAACCCCCAGATCGCCCCGGGCAACCATGATGCCGTCCGCGACCTCGCAGATCTCATCCACATGATCCACCCCGCTGCGGTTCTCAATCTTCGCGATGATATCAATATCCTTCCCGCCGTTCGCGTCCAGCAAGTCGCGCATGGCCTGCACATCTTCCCGGGAGGAAACAAACGACGCCGCGACAAAGTCCACACCGTTCTCAATGCCGAAAAGCAGATCCTTTTTATCCTGCTCGGACAGAAAATCCTGCCGCAGCACCTTGCCGGGGAAATTCATGCTCTTCCGGTCTGACAGCATGCCGCCGTTCTGCACACGGCAAATCACATCGTTCCCCCGGATCTCCTCCACCTTCAGAATCACCAGGCCGTTATTGATCAGGACGGTGTCCCCCGGGACCAGTTCCTTCGTCAGGTTTGCATAGGTCACCGAAACGCGGGTCTCATCGCCCTGCACATCATCGGCCGTCAGGGTAAACAAATCGCCGTCCTTCAGGGTCACCGGCCCGTTCGCGAAAGTTTTGATCCGATATTCCGGCCCTTTGGTATCCAGCATGATGGCAATCGGCAGGTTCAGCTTTTCGCGGACCTTCCGGATCAGCGCAATCCGTTTCAGATGATCCTCATGCGTCCCGTGGGAGAAATTCAGCCGGGCCACATTCATCCCCGCCCGGCACATATCGGTCAGGGTTTCCTCGTTTTCACAGGCCGGTCCGATCGTACAGATAATTTTCGTCTTTCTCAGCATTTTTCATTTCCCTCCGAATCATTCTGCTTTTTCATAGGCCAAATCGCTCAGTGCTTCCCCGGCCAGCTCCTCCGGACTGGCTTCGGGCCGGATCCACTCCCCCACCAGGCGCTCCGGAAGAATCAGCGGCATCCGGTCATGGATAAACCGGATCCCTTCCCCGGGTTCCCGTGTCAGCACGACAAACACGGGAAGTCCCTCCTCAATTCTGTACAGTCCGCACATCCAGGTTACAGCGCTGTTCTTCGAGTAAATCCTGTATTTGGAGCCGGTTCTCTTCTTCCCGGCCGGATCCGCCGGATGCTCCCACTCAAAATAGCAGGAAGCAGGAATGATGCACCGGTGGGCGGCCCAGGCTTCCCGGAAGGTCGGCCTGACCGGCGCCGTTTCCACGCGCGCGTTAATCAGCAGGTTCTTCCCGCCGAATCCCCACCTCATCGGATATACGCTGCGGGAACCGGTTCGGCTGGAAGCAATCACGGGGGCCACATCGGCCGGCCTGACCTCGCCGGAGGTCACAGGCGGCGTCCGCCATTTCCCCATCAGCGGAGAACGGTTCATTTCCCCGACAATACCGCGGATTTCCGGGGATTCATCCGTCCAGTACCGGCAGCACATACCTTCTTTACCCCCAGATGGATTCTTTTTTCTCCTCCATACGGATCGCCAGCTCATAGGGAGACGATCCTTCGGGCAGTTCCGCGCATGCTTTCCGGATTTCCGGCAGCACGGCGTGGATCCTTCGGGCCAAGGCTTCCCGCTCCTCCGGTCCGGCATAAATCTGAAGCCGGCCGTCCCGGTAAACCCCGTTCCGGATGCCCAGGAACAGTTCGGCTGTATTCGGATCGCAGGATCCAAAGGCCGCATACAGTCCCACCGCGTCCGCCACCAGTTCGTCCCAGATCGGATCGATCTTTTCCCGGTAGAGTCGCCTGCAAAGGAAATGGGTACACTCATGCGACTTGCGGATCGTATAGGATAACGACAGCCACGCTTTCTCTTCCAGATTCATTTCTGCCGCCGGGATACCGCTGTAAGGCCCGGTTGACAGGATAATCAGGGCATCCAGGTAATTCCGCTTGTCCGATATGAAACGCCTGAATTCCGCGTCCCAGTCCGGCTGCTCTCCTTTTGCGACTGTCTCCCGGATATACTCTTCCCGGTGGGTTTCGATGTTTCGCCAGTTGGCCACGCCGTCCAGAATGGAGGCGCCCTGGGTCGGATGGATTGCCACCGGCTCGCAGCGGTGCGCCATGATCTGCAGGAACAGCTCAAAATCAGCCCGCTGCTGCAGCGTAATCACGCGCACCTGGCCGGCAGGCGTCTGCTCCCACACGCAGGAATCCTGCGGCGACGTGATAAAATGCGACAGATCCTTCTCCCGGACATGCTTCCCGCGCCTGACCACCTCGACATACGCGGCCGCCCCTTCCCCGCCCGGCCGAAGGTACAGCTGTTCGTAAATCTCCGCCAGACGCCGGATCACATCAGCTCCAAACCAATTTTCTTCCATCGCTGAAATGACCATCCCGCTCATTCATCTGTTTCATGGGTATTCTCCCAGTGAACAAGGACTGTGATCCCGGCCCGCATCAGCAGGATCGCACACGTCATGCCGATATCGGTCCAGTCCGGAGCGATCAGCGTCTTCAGCACCTCGCTGCCCAGCATAAAGCTGAGGCCGGTTGTAATCCCCTTGGTCATCTCGTGCCGGGAGCCCTTCAGATTC
Source organism: uncultured Clostridia bacterium (assembly GCA_947166385.1). Lineage (GTDB taxonomy): Bacteria > Bacillota > Clostridia > Christensenellales > Aristaeellaceae > Aristaeella. The sequence goes on from CAMVEB010000012.1 coordinate 39,585, forward strand.
CTTTTACATACCGCGATCACCGACCGGACGGCAAACAGCAGAATCAGGACGGCTCCGATGGCCTCCAGGCCTATTACGGCAAAGCGGACAACATGTTCAAATCCGTTTTCGATGGCATCCATCTTCCTGTCACTCCCTGTCCGGCCGCGGCGCCAGATCGGCAGGCAACCGTCTTTCTGTACGCTATTATACTCTTTTCCCGGCCGAAAGAAAAGAAGAAATGATCCTGCGAAGCTTTATTCCGCCGGAACCGGGAAGGTCACCACCGCACCGGTGTCCTCCTCCCATGTTCCCGGATCACAGCCGGTGGAATCACGCATTTTTTTCAGAACCCGCTCCGCGTCTTTCCCGGTCAGCAGGCAGGGCGAGTAATTATTGTAATGGCTGTCACTGGTGATGGAGAGCGGGTGGAAATGCAGGTCAATCCGCCGCAGCTCTCCCTCCTCAAAAGCCAGCACCGCCTGCACGGCCAGCGCATCCGAGTCCTTCGCGTGGGTCGTGCCGCCAAAGGAGCAGTTCCCGAGGCTGTACACCACAGGCACGCCGCCGAGCACCGCATACCCCTGCACCACATGAGGATGATGGCCGATGATCAGGCATGAACCCCCGTCCGCCGCCCGTTCCGATATCTGCCTCTGGTGCCGGTCCGGCGCGGTATAGTCATATTCCGTGCCCGCGTGCATGACGGTAATCACAGCGGCGCAGCCCAGGGCTCTCAGGGTTTCCATCTGCTGCTGAAAGCTCTTCCATCGGCTCCCTGTCATATTATAGTTGACGCCAATCCATCCGATCCGCAGCCCCGCACTGTTCTCCCAGACAGCCGGGGCATCCGTACCGAACCAGCCGACACCCGCCTGATCCAGCGCGGCTTTGGTATCTTCGTATCCTTCTGTTCCATAGTCGTGGGAATGGTTATTCGCAACCGTCACGGCCTCCACACTGCCGGAAGTCAGGATCCCGGTATAGGCCGTCGGCCCCATGAAGTTATACTTCTTCTTCTCCTTCTTCAGGGTCCGGTCCGACAGCACAACTTCCAGATTCGCCACGGTCAGGTCATCCCCCGCCGTCAGGCCCAGCAGATTGCGGAAAGGAAAATCCAGGCCGTTTTCCCGGATCCTGTGCCGGAATCCCAGCGCAGAATTCCGGCTCTTTTCCTCCCCGCCCAGGGTGCAGTCCCCCAGGAAGGTGATCCGGACCTCCCCGGTATAATCCACGACAGGCTGCTCTTCCCATACCGAATCCTGCAGAACAGTCCGGAAGACTCCTCCGGCCCGGCCGCAGGCAGGCAGCAGAAGAATCACTGCCAGACAGCTCAGGATTCGTTTCATGGCGCCGGCCTCCTTTGTTCGGTTCTGACAGAGCCCTTTTCATCCTATGTTTTTTCCCTGTTTTTGTCAATCCGGATGATGGCTGCACCCCGTTTCTGTTTGACATTCTCTTCACCTGTACGATAAAATGATGGGAGAATCGGAGGCGATATCATGCAGCAGAATAAACTCTACCGCGAAGAGGCGCTGAAGCGCATTTCCTCTCCCGACCAGCTGAATGGCTATATCCGGACATCACGCTCCAGCGTATGGTTTGTGCTGGGCGCCATTTTGCTGGTGCTTGTCGGCATTCTGGTGTGGGGGTTCACCGGTTCTTTTGAAGTTACGATGGAAGCCCGCGGCGGGACCTATGAAGGCAAATCCGCCTGCTTCATTCATCCTTCCGAGCGGAATGATATTGAGGCCGGCATGCAGGTGCTGTATATGGCGCCCGACAAATCAACCCATACCGGCTTTATCTCTTTCATCGGAGACAGCCCCCTGTCCTATGCTGCCGCCTGCGAGCGCTTTTCCATCGGCCTGATGAACCGCATCGGGTTCACTCCCGGTTCAGAGCTGTATGTCGCGGAGTTGATACTGAATGACAACCGGAAGAATGAGTTCGCCACCGTGAAAATCATCCGGGATGTCATCAAGCCCAGCGAACTGCTTTTCACTACGAAATAGAAAGATGGGAATTCAGAAAGCCATGAAGCATACAAAAGTTCGCCAACCCATCTCCAAAGGAGTTGCACATGTCCCGTTTGTCATGCAGCTGGAGGCGCTGGAATGCGGCGCCGCCTCCCTTTGCATGTGTCTGGCCTACTTTGGCAAGCATATTCCTCTGGAACAGATCCGGAAGGACTGCGGCGTTTCCCGGGACGGATCCAATCTGAAAAGCATCTACCTGGTTGCTCAGAACTACGGCCTGAAACCCGCCGCTTTCCGATATCAGACGCAAAGCCTGCTCCACAAGGCAACCTTCCCCTGCATCATTCACTGGGACTTCAACCACTTTATCGTCCTGAACGGGTGGCGCGGAAAGCACGTCTGGATCAATGATCCGGGCCGCGGGCTGGTGAAAATGACGATTGATGAATTTGATCAGCATTTTACAGGGATCTGCCTGACCCTGACGCCCAGCGAAGATTTCCGGGCGGAAGGCTCCCCACCCTCCATGTGGGGGTTCACCAAAGAAAGGCTGAAGGGCACAGGCCCTATGTTTGCCCTGATCATCGCCACCTCCACGATTGCGGCGATCATCAGCATCATCACGCCGGCCATGTCGCGGTTCTATATTGACGGCCTGCTGGCCACCTTTTCCAACGCAACCCCCTTCTTCCTGTTCTATACCCTGATCGCGCTGCTGCAGCTGGGAGCTATCTGGATCAAGTCTGTCTATCTGCTGCGCCTGCAGGGCAAAATGGCGATCGTTGCCAACACTTCCTATGTCTGGCATCTCCTGCGGCTGCCGGTGGACTTTTTCGCCCAGCGGATGGCCGGCGACCTGCTGAAGCGCCAGGAAGCCAACCAGGAAATCGCCTCCACCCTGATCAGCACCTTTGCCCCCCTGGCTCTGGACGCCATCTCGATGCTGTTCAATCTGTTCGTCATGTTCACCTTCAGCCCCCTGCTGGCGGCAGCAGGGGTTCTGTCCGTCGCAGTCAACCTCTGGCTGTCCCGGGTCATCGCCAAAAAGCGGGTCAATGTCACCCGCGTGAAAATGACCACCGACGGCAAGCTGAACGGCATGACCATCTCCGGGATCGAGATGATTGAAACCATCAAGTCCGCCGGCGCGGAGAACGGTTTCTTCACCAAATGGGCAGACTATGAATGCCAGTACAACGATCAGGTGGTTCAGTATAACAAACTGGATCAGTATCTGGGCCAGATTCCCGGGCTGATCACCCTGCTGACAGGCAATATCGTGCTGTTTCTGGGCGTCGCCCTGGTCATGCAGGGACGATGGACCGTCGGAATCGTGTCCGCCTTCAACGGCTTCCTGACCGCCTTCTCCACCCCCGCAGCCTCTCTGATCGCTGCCGGTCAGAGTTACCAGGAAATGCGCGCCAACATGGAACGCATTCAGGACGTGCTGAAATACCCGACGGATGTGCCGGAAGGGCCTGTTGACATCGACTCTCTGAAGGATGCGCAGAAGCTTTCCGGCCGGCTGGAAATGAAAAACATCACCTTCGGCTATAACCGGCTGCTTCCGCCGCTGCTGCAGGATTTCTCCCTGTCGCTGGAACCCGGCCGCAGCGTCGCCCTGGTAGGTTCCTCCGGCTGCGGCAAATCCACCCTGGCCCGCCTGATTCTTGGCACCTATGAGCCCTGGGCGGGTGAGATCCTTTACGACGGAAAGCCAAGGAAGGAGATTGACCGCAGCGTTTTCACCGGTTCGGTCGCTGCCGTGAACCAGGATATCTTTCTCTTCCGGGATACCATTGCCAACAATATCCGCACAGGAGACCGGTCCATCCAGGAATTCGAGGTCATCATGGCCGCCCGGGATGCGGATATCCATACCTTTATTGCCCAGCGGGAAGGCGGTTACGAAAGCATGGTGTCCGAAGGCGGACGGGACATGTCCGGCGGTCAGCGGCAACGGATTGAGATTGCCCGGGCCCTGGCCCAGCAGCCGACCCTCCTGATCCTGGATGAAGCGACTTCCGCGCTGGATACCGAGTCGGAACACCGCATCATCAAAGCCATTACCGACCAGGGCATCTCTCTGGTCATTATCTCCCACCGCCTCTCCATCATCCGGGACTGCGATGAGATCATCGTGCTGAACCGGGGCCAGATTGTAGACCGGGGCCGGCACGAGGAGCTGATGGCCCGGTGTGAGACCTATCAGACCATGATCGCGAGCAACTGAGGAAAGGAGGGAGCATCCGGATGGAAACCTGGTTTGGAAAGCAACTGAAAAAGAGACTGCTGACGGATCAGGAAAGGTTTTCCAGCAGCCTTTCCGATATCAGCAGCGTCATCATCGGCAGGAATGTCCGGGAGATGAATATGGAATCCGAGCGCCGCATCACCCGGGACGCGGTGGAAGAACTGCTGAAATACTTCAGGCTGGAAGAGCGGGACTGGCCGGAAAGCCTGACAGAGACAAAAGATATCCTGGATTACTTTCTGTCTCCGGCCGGCATCATGCGCCGGGCCGTTGAGCTGACAGATGACTGGTACAACCATGCCATGGGCACCTATCTCGGCTCCACGAAAGACGGGCAGCTGATTGTGCTGATCCCCAAACGGAACCATTATGAATACCTGGATCATTCCACCGGCGAGACAGTACGGGTGACCGCCCATACCGCCGCCCATATTGCCAGTGACGCGCTGTGTTTCTACCGGCCGCTCCCTCTTCGCCCTCTGACCGTGAAGGATCTGCTCCTTTTCACTTTCCGCGAGTTATCCGTCTATGACTATCTGACCGTGATCCTGATCATCCTGGCCGTGATCGGTCTGTCCATGGTCACCCCCACTGTCACTCAATACCTGTTTTCCCAGGTGGTATACGCGGACAGCATGTCTCCGCTGATTTCAATCGCGGCGCTCCTGGTCTGCGTCAGTATCGCGACAACGTTCATGTCGATCTCCCGCGAAATTGTGATCAACAGGATCCTGATCAAGGCCGATGTCTCGATCCGTGCCGCGGTCATGATGCGGCTGATCAGCCTGCCCGCCGCCTTCTTCAAAAACTATTCCACGGCAGAGCTGGCCAACCGGGCCCAGACGATCAACGCCCTGTGCACCTCCATCTGCAGAGCGCTCTTTTCCTCCGGCATGACCGCGCTGCTCAGCCTGATCTACATCTTCCAGATTTTCGCGCTCACCCCTGCCCTGGCTGGCCCGGCGCTGCTGGTGATCCTGGTCATGATGATCTTTATTTCCATCACGGTATGGCTGCAGATCGGCGTCACGGAAAAGCAGCTGCGCTATACCTCCATGCAGCACGGCATCCTTTACAGCTACATCACCAACATGGAAAAGATCAAGAGCACGGCCATGGAGAAGCGGGCCTTCTCCAACTGGCTGAATACCTACCGGAAAAGCGCGGAACCCCAGTATCACCCGCCGAAACTGCTGGTGCTGAAACCCGTTTTCACCCTGGCCATCACCCTGTTCGGCACGCTGCTGTTCTACCGGGTTGCGCTGGCCAGCCATATCACGCCTTCCCGCTACATGGGCTTCCAGTCTTCCTTTGCCCTGCTGATGGCGGCCTTCACGCAGCTGTTTGATGTGGTGCAGAATATCGCGATGATCCGCCCGATCCTGAATAACGTAAAGCCGATTCTGGATGCGGCGCCAGAGCTGGCGGAAAGCAAGAAAAATGTCGACTCGCTGACAGGGGCGATTTCCATCACCGGTGTCTCCTTCACGTATGAAGACTCCTCGGTTCCGGTTCTGAACAACCTGAACCTGAATATCAATCCGGGCGAATACGTGGCGATTGTCGGCCGAAGCGGCTGCGGCAAGTCCACACTGATGCGTCTTCTCCTGGGATTTGAAAAACCGCAGACCGGTGTCATCAGCTATGACGGCAACGATATGAAGTCCATGAACCTCCAGTCCCTGCGCCGCCGGATCGGCTGCGTCATGCAGAACGACAGACTGTTTCCCGGCAACATCCTGTCCAACATCAGCATTTCCGCTCCGGGTCTGACCGAGGAAGACGCCTGGAAAGCGGCGGAACTGGCCGGCATTGCCGATGATATCCGGGCGATGCCCATGGGCATGCATACGCTGATTTCAGAGGGCGCCAGCTGCATTTCCGGCGGTCAGCGCCAGCGGCTGATTATCGCCCGGGCTATCGCCAGCAATCCGAAAATTCTGCTGATGGACGAGGCAACCTCCGCCCTGGACAACCTGACCCAAAAAGCTGTTTCGGAGTCGCTGGACAGGCTGAACGTGACCCGGATCGTGATCGCTCACCGGCTGTCGACCATCCGCCACTGTGACCGGATCCTGGTGATGGACGGCGGCAGAATCGTGGAGCAGGGAACCTATGACGAACTGACGAAAAAAAACGGCCTGTTCGCGGATCTGATCCGCTTCCAGCAGGCCTGACAAAGTTCATCCCTTTTATTCCTGGTAAAGAATCTTCTCCATCTTTCCCCGGCGGATCGCCCCGGGGATTTTTTCACGCCAGCCCTGCCCGAAAAACTCGCAGCAGGACGGATCGCACCCGGTAAACCCGTCTCCGGACGCCATGGCGTTCATCCGGCATCCCCCGCCGCACTCCGGGGCAGATTCACAGGCAGCGCATTTTGCGTTGCGTTCCAGCTGTTCCCCGACCGTGTAGTTGCAGAAGCGCCGGAAAGAAGGAACTCCCATCGCTTCCTCCAGGGACATTTCGAGCAGAGAGGGAGCCCCGGCTACCAGTTCGTCGAAAGATGCCAGCCCGGCACAGGGAAGCAGCCGGCCTCCGGCTGTCAGGAAGGGAAAGGACAGCGCGTGTTTGCATACGCTCCGATCCCGGCAGTCCGCGTTCCGGGGAAACTGCGCCACGGGAACGGACCAGCCATGCCAGTCCGGATCCGCCGCGAAAAAGCCGCCCAACCGCAGCCGCAGCGGATATTCCCCGGCATAGTAGCCAGCAATGGCATCCAGGAAAGCATCATACATCTCCGGAAAGGCGGGGGGCGAAACTTCCGTCCCTTCCGCTCCGGCCCGGCCCAGGGGAAGCAGCGGCTTCACCTTGACCGTGGAGCAGCCGTGCGCATACAGTCTGCGCAGAGAGGACCGCAGGAAAGGCAGATTCCCGCGATGCAGCGTCATCAGCGATCCGGTTGTCAGTCCGGCTTCCCGGCTCAGATCCATGGCCCGGAAGGCCGCTTCCTCCGCTCCGGGCACGTTCCGCAGCCAGTCGTGGCAGCCGCCGTCGCCGTCATAGCTAACCGTGATTTCCGGCCGGTGTCCGGTCTCTGCAATCCGCCTCAGTACATCCTCCGTCAGCAGGCTGCCGTTGGTCGCGATCTGGAGAATCCCGATTTTGTGCTCTGCCAGGCATCGCAGCAGGTCCGAAAGATCTGCCCGCAGGAGCGGCTCTCCCCCTGTCAGGCAGACTTCCCGGACGCCTGCTTCCGCCATCCTGGCGCAAAGCGCTTCAAGGCCGGAGAGCGGCAGTTCCCCGTTCACGTTGCCTACAAAGCAGTGCCGGCACCGATAGTTGCACAGCCCTGTCACAGCCCACTGAATGATGGGAGCCGGATTCATAGCGTTTCCTCCAGCAGTTTTTTCAGCCGGTCAAAATACCCACCCCGGAAAAACCGGCAGAGCACGGGATCCGGTGTCCGGATGCCTTTCATGGCATCCACCCCGATATAGCTGCCGGCTCTGACCGCCAGCGCCGCGATACCGCAGGCCCGGCAGGAGCCGCCCCGGCACAGCCTGCCCCAGGGACAGGCCCGGCACTGCGGATTGCAGGCCAGCATCTCTTCCCTGCTCAGCGTCATCATCCGGCTGTATTCCGAATCATTCAGGATGTCCCGCAGGGAACGGGTATGCACATTGTTGTCCCGGATCAGAAAACCGCCTGACAGGGAAGCGCCTTCAAACGCGTCACAGGGCAGGACCCGCCCGTCGCCGGCTACAAAAAAGCTTTCTGCGCATTTTCCGCACCAGGCGCTGTCCGGAACCTCCTCGGAAAGCCAGTTGGGATGCTCCCGGCTGACATCCTCCGCCGTCGTTTCCGGGCTGATTTCCAGCCCGTTGAAAAAACGGATCTTTGTTTTCCATCCCCTGTTTTCCCGCAGAACACGGACCAGTTCCAGCTGGGTTTCCAGGTATTCGTCGTCCGTCAGGGTATTCTTTCCCTGGTTCATCCATTTGGGCGTCTGTGTCGTACGGATTACAAACAGCGTATCCACGCCCATCTCCGCCATTTTCCGGACGGTCGGCACCGCGGCCGGCAGCGTTACCGTGTTCAGGTTCATACTCGCCCTCACCGGCAGCCCATGTGTCTTGCACACCGCGATCGCCTGCAGCACGGTCTCTTCCGCTCCCGGCACGTTGCGCATCCAGTCATGGACGCCCAGTCCGTCAAAGCTGATCATCATCTCCGGCCGCTGGCCTTCCCCTTCCAGCCGCCGCAGCGTTTCCTCCGTCAGCTTCAGCGCGTTGGTATAGATCCGGGACACCCGCATTCCCTTTGCCGCGATCTCACGCACAATCCGGAAAAAATCCGGATGCAGCAGGGGTTCGCCCCCGGTCAGCATGACGTTCAGAATCCCGCACTCCGCCATCTCCCCGATCAGCTTGCGGCACTCCTCCCAGGTGAATTCCACGGGCGTAACCGCTGTGTCCGAAGCCATAAAGCAGTGGCGGCACCGCGCGTTGCACCGCCCCGTAATCCCCCAGGCCGCGGAAATGATCCGCCGGTTATCATGGTATCGATAATCCTGCCAGGGCTTCCAGGGACGCGGTTCCTCCGAGGCCTGCACAATCCCCTTCATTTCCAGCAAATCCAGCGCTTTCTGTTCCGTCTCCGTCAGGTTCTCCAGGAGCGTCGTCCCGTCACAGCGGCTCAGCAGGGCAAACAGAGGCAGTGAAAGGGGGCGCGGCATGTCGCGGGAGCCCAGCGGATCCAGGTACATCAGGTGCCCCCTGTACCCCCGCAGTCCCCAGGGCTCCTTCAGGGTATAATACATCGTAAGTTCCCATCCTTATCCGAAGAATGCTGTCGATTCTGTCAGCCTGTCCTTCATCATATTCATGACGGTTTCCTGGTCCATGGTCGTCAGCAGCGTCTGCCGCTCCCCGGCTGTCAGGCCACGGAAGAAGCTGTACAGGGAAAGCGTCTGGGACAGCGCGCCGTCCTTCGCAAACGTCCGCTCGCTGATCCGCACCACGGTATAGTCAAAAGCCCGGGGAGTGCCCCCGCAGGAGCCCTTCCGCAGGTCCCCGCGTCCCAGCAGGCTCTCTACGGCGCATCCGCCGCCGCAGTACATCAGATACGGGCATTCCCTGCATTCCGGTATGTTATCCACCGTGCGGGTCCGCCACTTGCTGAAGTCAAAGCTGAATCGGAACCTGCCTGCCCCAATATCCGTAAAACCGATCGCATACTCCTCCATGGATACCAGATCCCAGCAGGGATAGATCATCCCCTCCGGATCCACCACCAGCATCGTCGATTCCGCTCCGCAGTACGCCGGCGAGAACGCGGGATAGCTTTCCCGCTTCATGGCTTTCGAAATCCGGGCAGCCATCTCCTGGTAAATCCGGCTGTGGCTCACGTCCTTTTCCCCGCAAATCCCATGCTCGCACAGAACCCGGAACAGTTCCTCCTCTGTAATGGCGTTCTTCGGATCCTCCTCAAAGCAGGATGTGGTGGCTTTGAAGTAATAGCGGAATATGGGATACGCGGTGAATCCCCGCTGTCGAAAGGCTTCCGGCAGGGCCATGGCGCTGTCCAGGTTGGACCGGTTCACGTTCACCCGGACATGGATGGAAATCCCGTTCTCCAGCGCCAGCCCGATATTGTCCATGATCCGCTCATACGTTCCCTGCCCCCCGGCCAGGAAACGCCGCCCGTCATGGGTTTCCCCGACACCGTCCACCGTCACCTGCAGGAACAGGAAGGGATGGTCCTTCAGCAGGCCGATAAACCGATCCAGTTCGTATCCGTTGGTCACGCACACCAGCTTCATGTCCAGCGCTTCCGCCCGCTCAATGATTCGGGTCACGATTTCCCGGTTGGCGTTCAGCAGGGGTTCCCCGCCGTACAGCGTGCAGCCCTTCGGGTGAATGCCCATCTGGCGATAGGCCTCCATCTGGCGGAAGATCGCATCCAGCGTTTCTTCGCTCATCGTGCGGGAAAGCCATTGCTGCCCGCGCTCCAGCCGTGCCCGCTCGAAGCAGTATTCGCAGCGGAAGTTGCAGTTATACGTCGGCAGGATCACCAGTTCAGTATGACTCCGGTAGGGAATCAGCCAGTACAGCCGGGAAAGAATACGAACGTTCTCCTCTTCCTCCTCCGCCGTTTCCCGCACCAGATGTCCCCGTTTCCCAAGCCGGTCCAGGGTCTCCGATGCCAGGGCACCGAGCACTTCCGGATCTTCCTTCCCCCGGCGGAGAATTTCCGCCTCGCCGGATGTCATCACGTCAAACGCGCCGTACAGCCCGTTGACTGCCACGGCATGCGTGTGATCCTTCTGAAAAGGATAGATCAGTTCATATCGGCTGACCCGCAATGGTTTCTCCATCAGATTTTCTGTCTCCCTCCTGCCGCCTCCCCTCCCGGTCTCCGGAAAAACGGGCAGCATAAAAGAAACCGCCGCGCAAAAAACGGCGGTTCCAATTTTTCATTTCTCAGGCAATGCCGGGGCCTAAGCAGCCGACACTGACCGCCGCGCCGCACAGTCCGCCGGCAACGTTTTCCACATCGTCGACGCTCAGCTGCTGATCCGTCGCCTGGGCCAGGAACTTCTCCGCGGCATCTTTCGGCAGATCGATGCCGAGCTCCTTTGCATAGGCGATCAGTTCCTCCGCGGTCTTGCATTCACAGGCCTTTGCAAATTGCTCTTTCGTCAGTTGCATAAACTACGGTTCTCCTTCCTTTTCGGTCATCAGCACACCGCGCTCGCATCGGCGCCGCAAAGATTGGCGAAGCATCCGCCGGCCACATTCTTGATATCTTCCAGGTTCAGCGCGCTGCCGTTCAGCTGGGCGATATACTTCTCCGCGTCTTCTTTGGTAAGCTCAATCCCCTCGGCCTTCGCCAGGGCCAGCAGCTCATTCGTCGTTTTGCATCCTGCTGCTTTTGCGATCTGTTCTTTTGTAAAGCTCATCATTTTCTTCCTTTCTCAAGCAAAGTGCCCCCGGAATTCTTCCCTGCGGGACTCAACCAGGCTTCGTCAGCAGATGGAAGAAATATTGGCGCCGCAGATGTTGCCTTCGCAGCCGCCGGCCACCGCGCCGATCTCATCCAGATTCAGGGCACTGCCGGAAAGCTGAGCAAAAAACTTCTCCGCTTCCTCCCGGGCGAGCTCAATTCCCTCCGCCTTGGCCAGGGCCAGCAGTTCATCCACACTCTTGCATGCTGCGGCTTTTGCGATCTGTTCTTTTGTGAATTTCATAAACAATCTCCTTTCATATTCCGGCGCTCATCGGCCGTATTCTTTCCTGTGTATTGGTATTTTATCATGTGTTCTGCCGCATTTCAACTGTTTTTTTTCGGCTCAGCTGTTATTCCTGATCCCGATGCCTTTTTCCGCTCTGCGGTTGTATTTTTCGATCCTCACAGCTGAAATCCCTCCCGGGGAACCACCTGGGAACGAACCTTCCCGTCCGTGGAATCCCGCCACATGCAGACATCGGTTTCTCCTTCCCGATAGATGCCCTGCCGCAGCGCGGGAATCAGATCCAGCCGGTAGGTCGTGACCACCGGCCCCGGATCGCTTCCTTTGACAAAGCGCGCCGTATCCATCTCGAAGCGGAACAGTTCACTCAGCACCGGGTCTGCCATTTTTTCCATGAATTCCTCGAAAAGGGCGTCCACCATCTGATGAAAACCCATCTGGGCATGCATTTCACTGTAGTCAAAATAAACCCGTCGGAAAAAATCCTCCTGCCGGTAATACAGCTCCTCGATCCCGTATTTCCGGATCAGTCCGCAGCATGTCCGGTAGCAGCGTCCCCCCGCCGTGCACAGCAGCAGGAAGACGCTCTCCAGGAAGGGAAACTGATCCCGAGGTTCGGAATGGAAAGTATAGTACTGGGTAAACAGTTCCGGATAAGCCCGGATCAGTTCCACCCCTTCCTCATCGATGACGGTCCGGTTATAGATGGAAAGATCCACGTCTTTCTCGTCAAAATACATCCGTTTTTTCACCTTCTCGGTTTCTTCCGTGCGCGGCAGGGGGAAAAACCGATGCAGCTCCACATCCCACGCGCCTGCCAGGTACAGCTTCTCCGCCAGGGCAATCGTCTGCCGCAGGTCCTCCGTCGTTTCGTCCGGCAAGCCGTAAATCAGGGAAACTGTCGTCAGCATATCCGCCTTCCTGATTTCCGCGGCCCGGGTGCACACATCCTCCAGCTTCAGGTTTTTCCGGAGGATTTTCTGCATCCGGGGAGACCCGGTCTCCACCCCCAGAAAAATATTGGTGCATCCGGCTTCCTTCATCATCCGGATGATTTCCCCATCCAGCACGTCCACCCGGGAAGAGCAGCGCCACCGGTAAGGAGAGCCCCGCTCAATCAATTTCCGGCAGAATTCCGCGATATGCGACCTCCGGCAGGTAAAATTGTCGTGCTCAATCGAAAAATGCACCGTTTGATACAGTTCATGAAACCGGTCCATCTCCGCGATCATCGTATCCACAGGCTTGATCCGGAAATGACGCTCCCAGAAGGAGCTGGTGGAGCAGAACGTGCAGGAAAAAGGGCAGCCTCTTCCGCCCTCCAGGGCGATATCGCGGATCTCCCCTTTTTCATCCGGCTGCCGGTCAAAGACCGTGTATTGCCCCAGTTCCTCGTCAGTCAGCAGAGGAGCTGCCGGGTTTTCTACAATTTCCCCGTTCCGCCTGTAAGTGATTCCGGGAATCCCGGCCAGGTCTCCGCCCTCCAGCAACGCGGTTACCAGCGGCAGGAAAGTCCGCTCGGACTCCCCCCGGCATACCGCGGTAAGAAAAGGAAAGGATTTCAGGCAGATATCCGCGGTCACGCTGGCATGGGGCCCGCCGAAGATAATCCGGGTCTCCGGGCTCCTTTCGTGCACCCGCCGGGCCAGTTCCAGCACCGTGATAAAGGAATTGCAGATCGTGTAGAATCCCACCAGGCGCGGGGAAAAGGAAAGCATGTATTCCGTCATCTGCTCCAGCGTTTCCTGGATGTTTTCCCGGTGCGTCAGGATGCCCAGACTGTGCAGGGAATCAAAGTTGATCATTTCCGACCGGTAACGGGTGCTGACGATCCGATGCAGAATCCCCTGGCCGATCTGGTAAACCGCGCCCTCGGCGCTCGTAAAATCAAGCCCGCTGATCAGCAGGATATCCCGCTGGCTCCTGTTATTATCCATGGAAGGTTTCCGTCCTTTTTGTCTGTCCGTTTCCTGCCAGCGCTGCCGGGTTTTGCAGCCAGGCTTCCGGCCGCTGCGCCGGCATACCGCTGATCATCTTCTCCTTGATTTTCAGGTGCAGTGTGTCCACCGCTTCCCGCCGGGCCTGCTTTTTGGCTGCCCGGCGCGGCGTGTTCTGCTCCCACAGCATGGCCAGCAGCCCCGCGGGATCCTGCCACCGACCGAGGGCGTTCCCCCGGTCCTTCATCACGGCAAGCGCGGGCCGGGCCGTTTCCGTGCCGAACAAACGCTCCAGCAGCGCATCCCGCCGTTCCGGGGCTATCCCCCTCTTCTCCAGCTCCAGCCACCTCGCCATGCACAGCTCCCGCGCGGTTCCCGCTTCCGCCAGCAGGCGCTGTGCCTCTCCATCCTCGCCGCGCATGTAGTGCATCAGGCCCCGGACGGCAGGCAGAGACCACTTCTGTTCCAGGCGCTGTTCCCATCCGCCGATCGCCGTATCCGGGTCCTCCAGCGCGTCCAGCAGATCCATGGCTTCCTCGCCTGTCAGTGGCCGGCGTCCGACTTCATCCATCAGCTGCTGCAGATGGTACATATCCTTCAGGCGGTGCGTCAGCGCCCTGGGCAGCATCGACATGCCCGGGATATAGATCCGGAAAGCCGGAACCCCCAGGAATCCGTAGTTCCGGATATAGATGTCCGGCGCCTCCCGCAGGAACAGGTGAATCAGCTGCGCAAGAAATTCCTCGTTGTTCTCCCCGGTTCCCTTATCCCAGGGGACGAACGCCCAGGAGGGTTCTCCGGCCAGGAAAGAATCCGGCAGCTGGGCAATATCCATCCGGAAGGCTGTGACCAGATTTTTCGAATTGTTCCAGGCCGTCTCCCCGCCTGTCCACGGAACGGTCATCAGCTCCTTCATTTCGGGATCTCCGGGGTCCGACCCCTGCATCAGCTCCGTCAGGCAGCGTTCCGCCGCCACGGAAAACCGGGGATGGGAACCGTACTTGGCCCGGTACCGCTGCCGCTGCTCGTCCACTGCCAGCAGTCCCACCACCGGGAATCCCCGGCCCAGGGACATGTCCCGCAGGAACAGCCTCATCCCGCTCCGTTCCTCAATCTGCCGCTTCAGTTCCGCAACCTCCGCCGACAGCGTTTCTTCGGGAAGATCCGGAGGCGTCAGCCCATCCCGGAGCGTCACGTATTTCACGTACCGCTCCGCAATCTCGCACAACGCCTGACACATGGCCTCCGCGCAGGTGTTGCCGGCAGCCATGCCGTTCGTTCCCGCCAGCAGGGTGATCAGGATTTCCGGCAGCATCACGGTTTTCCCTTCCCGCACGCTGTAATAGGGCACGAACGGCGTCTCCTCCATCCCGGTCAGTTCCCGGAAAAAGGGAAGATCCTCCTCCTCCGGCTCGCTGCCCCGCAGCCGGCGGAACTCCGCCCACAGCAGTTCAGCCTCGCGGATGCTCTCCGCGGGACGCATTTCCTCGTCCGGCGCGCAGATAAATCCCATCGCCGTCCTGGCTTCCGGAGAAAGATCCGCGTAGTCATAGGCAAACCGCGTCTGCAGCCGCTCCATCGCCTCGCCGAAAGCGCTGGCCCGGCAGTACTTTTCGTCTGTCCCCTTGCCGTTCACGTGCCACCCGTGCCGCGGATCCTCCAGCACCAGACTGTACGCCCCGTCCACCACATGCAGCGCTGATTCACGAAACCGGATCCCCAGGTCTGAAAGGATCTGTTCAAACCGCTCCACCGTCAGCTCCGGCGCGCAGTCCTTGCCCTTGGCATCCATTCTTCTGCTTCTCCTATCTCTCAAATCCGTCCGTATGGGTAATGATCCCCCGGCGGAACAGGGAGAACACCGTCAGCTGAGTCCCCCAGGCCGGCCCGGAAAGCCTGCCGCAGATTTCCGCCTGGTCAGCCGGCCCTTTCGCCAGGATGCGGCAGACCTCCGTTCCCTTTTCCTCCGGGGAGATCCGCACCACCCCCGGGTTTTCCAGCGTGAAGCTTTCCCCGTCGCCGGCATGCAGAAACGGCTGCAGCGCCAGGGGCACGCCGTCTTCCGGCACGGTACGCATCCCCCCGCAGATTCTTTCGATGATCCCCAGCGCTTCCCCGGCGTTTCCGAAAGGCTCCGGCCCGAGCACCGTTTCCCCGTTGGGCCGTTGGCTGTCCGCCCGGCACGGCGTTGTCAGACAGACAGTTCTGTCCGCCAGGTTTACAATGAATCCGGACACACAGGCAATCGTTCCCTGATCGGTCAGCAGATCTTCCCATCCTTCCGCGTCCGGACTCCTGCCTGCCCGAACCAGCCCAATCCGGCTTTCCTTATACCGGGGCAGAAAGTCCACGTACAGTGTTTCCTCCGGGGAGAAAGCTTCCGTGCACCGGCGGAAAACCTCCTCCGACAGCAGGGAAAACCGGTGAATCGTTTTCTCTCCTCCCGGATCCATGGCCAGCACCTGCCTGGTCTTTTCCGGGTTTCGCATCGGGACCGCCGTGGTCATGACAGGCGTCTTCCCGCACAGCTCCCGGAATTTTTCCACAAAAGCCGGGTATTCCGGCGTATCCATCGGTTCGGTAGCGCTGTACAGAATTGCTTCCCGGACTCCCGGGCCCAGCAGTTCCAGCGCGCCGGAGACCAGCCCGGCAAACAGCTCCATCGTCTCCGGATCCGCCCGGCTGACCCGGTTCAGGCGTCCCGCGCCGAGTCCGCAGAAAGGGCAGCCCACCGAACACCCGCTGGACAGCTCCAAAGCAAAGGGCAGATGCATCAGTTCCAGGTTCGTCCCCCGGCCCAGTTCCAGATCGCACCTGCCGACCTGCCGCCGGTGCCAGGCGGCGAACCGCTCATGCCGGAGTTCTCCTGCCCGCTCCCGAATCCGGCGCCGGTATTCCTTTTTTTCCTCCAGAAAGGCCGCCTGCAAGCCCCGCGCTTCCGGCAGGGGATACCGGGCATAATACCGGGCATCCTCCCCGCTGATCCGCAGGCCTGCTTCCCGGGCCGCCCTTTCCGGGTCCGCCGCGGCCTTTTCCTGGAAAGCAGAGTCACAGGTCATCAGGTCTATATACCGCTTCATCTGTGCTGCTTCCCGGATTATTACAGGATCCGGCGTCCCTGTGTTCCAGAATAATCCCATGGTTTCCCCCGGTTCCGTCATTGGATGCTGAAATGGAATTCCCCGTTCTCGCATTTCTCGCTGGTTTCCACAATGATGTACAGCGTGCCCTTCACCAGCTCGCCGCCGGCGGAGTCCGCGTCCTCCCCGGCCCTGACTGAGAACAGTTCCTTTTTCGTTCCGTCTGTGTCATAGTATACCGTCGCGGCACCATTCCCCAGCTTCGCGGAATACTTGATCTGCCCGCCGGCTTCCCCGTCCACCTGCATCTTGAAAACTTCGCTGCCGCTGAAAGAGGAGAAAGTCATGTCTGCGTCCTTGGCATGGTTGGTGTGCACAAAGCCAATCGCGCTGTGGCTGGAGACATACTTGCCGCATCCGGTCAGGCAGAGCAGGCTGAGCACAGCGCAAACAATCAGGAACAGCTTCAGATTCTTCTGCATCATCGGGTCCCCCTTCTGTATTCGTTTTCAACAGTCTGCTGAGATGATGTATTTTAACACGGCGGAAATCAAAATGAAAGGCTTCCGGTATAGAAATACAGCAGGGAAACAATCCGCAACAACAGATTGAAAAAAAAACTCTCCGGTGTTACAATAAACTGCATTTTTATGCATATACAGTCCGCAACCGGAGGTGATATTCCATGAGCATGCGCGAAAAGCCCGATGTTCCCCTCCTGCCCGACGGCGGAAAATACTGGACACACAGCTTTGACCGTTTCCGTGTCCTGGTCTACGTTCCCGTGGGGGATCCCCTGGCCGGTCTGATCAACTATGGCTTCAAGGCGCCGTACCTCCTGGTTTTCGGCGATCCGGCCCGTTCCGCCGCCCATGCCATCGAATACGCGGAGCGCAGCGGCCTGGCGGATATCGCCCGGCGTTATTCCTCGAGCGTGGTCTTTGTGGATCCTCTCTGCGAAGGCGGCTGGAAGGAAGCGCCCGGTGATCTCTTCCGGGATATCATCGCCGAGAGCAAAATCCAGCAGTATTATGAGGACGGGTATGCCATCACGCATCAGTTCAGGACCCGGATCGTCACCGGCTATTATATCCGCGGCGCCGTCTTCCGCACCATGCTCTTTGGCAGCGGGGAAGCCGCAGATTATATTGCCTGCAACTGCCTGAAAACCCTGCAGGGCGAATACCTTTGGGGTCCCGGGGAAATCACGCCCACCGTCGTCACGCTGCAAAACCTGTCCGTGGTTCCCCATCCGGAGCGACGGGATATCCCTGTCGTTTCCGTTGGCAACAGCGAAGAAATCAACCAGGCCCTCCAGTCTTCCTGCGATCATCTCCTGATCCGGGAAAAGCCGGATTTCCGTGCCGACTGCGATGACTTCTGGTCCCGCATGAAACGTTGGTGCGGCGTTCTCTCCCGGGAGGAGGATCTCCCTGCCCTCAGCATGGCAGAGGAAGCGGATTTCTTCACCGTTCCCACCTCGCCGGACAACCGGGGGGACGATGCCGGTACGGAAAATCACCGTATCGGTTATCTGGCTTATTATCCACGCCCGCTGGACGGACCGCTGCCCCTGCTTCTGGCCTTCCATGGCGGCGGGGATTCCGCCTTTCATATCGCCTGGGTTTCCGGCTGGTGGCGGGTGGCAATGCGCAACCATTTTCTCCTCGTCTGCGTCGAGGATCATCTGAATTCCACCGCTTCTGAAACCATCGCTCTCATCGGCCATCTGAAGGAAAAATACCCGATCGACGCCACCCGGATCTATGCCACCGGTTTCTCCATGGGCGGATGCAAAACCTGGGATCTCTTCCAGGAGTATCCCGCCGCCTTTGCCGCCCTCGCCCCGATGGACGCCACCTTCCCCGTCGGGCTGAACGTGTACGGCGAGCCCGCTCCCGGGCCAGTCAATCATTCTGTCCCTGTGCCGGTGTTCTACGCTGCCGGGGAGCAAACGCCCCTCCCGGAGATGCCCTGCCAGGAAGTCAAGTGCATGGAGCGCGCGAAGTACCTCTTTGAAGTCAATCAGGTCCGCGCGCCTTACGATCTGTCCTTTGATTCCCGGGCAGCCTGGCCGGATCCCCTCTGGGGCGCGGCGGGCGACCGGATCCGCAAGATCCCGGATCCTTCCCGTGATGCCGTCCTGACCCTGCGGGAGTACGACAGCCGCGACGGCGTCTGCCGCACGGTCTTCGCCTCTGTCGATAATCAGGGGCATGAATGCCGGGAGCATACCTGCGAGCAGGCATGGCAATTCATGAGTCAGTTCACCATCTGATCAACAGGAGGTTTTTTCCATGCGCAAACTGATTGAGTTCCGGAATATCGTCAAATCCTTCGACGGCCAGGTCGTTCTCAAAGGCGTCAATCTGAATATCTATGAGAATGAGTTCGTAACACTGCTCGGCCCCTCCGGCTGCGGCAAAACCACTCTTCTGCGCATCCTCGGCGGATTCCTGGAACAGGATGAGGGCACTGTCATTTTCGACGGTCAGTGCATCGATAAAGTCCCGCCCTACCGCCGGGAGATCAATACCGTCTTTCAGCGCTACGCTCTCTTTCCCCATCTGAATGTCTATGAAAACATTGCTTTCGGCCTGCGCATCAAAAAAACCGGCGATGATATCATCCGCCAGAAAGTCACCCGGATGCTCTCCCTTGTGAATCTGGAGGGATACGAGAAGCGGAAGGTCACAAAGCTCTCCGGCGGCCAGCAGCAGCGGGTTGCCATCGCCCGTGCCCTGGTTAACGAGCCCAATGTTCTCCTCCTCGATGAGCCCCTCGGCGCGCTGGATCTGAAACTGCGCAAGGAAATGCAGCGCGAGCTCAAGCGGATCCAGCAGGAGGTTGGCATCACCTTTATTTATGTGACCCATGACCAGGAGGAAGCCCTGACCATGTCTGACAAGATCGTCGTCATGAACGCCGGCGAAATTGAACAGATCGGCACCCCTCTGGAGATCTACAATGAGCCGGCCAACGCCTATGTTGCCCGCTTCATCGGTGAAAGCAACATCGTGGACGGCATCATGAAGGAAGATTACAAAGTCCGCTTTGACGACAGGGAATTCGAATGCGTGGATTTCGGCTTCCGGCCCAATGAATCTGTGGATGTGCTCCTCCGTCCGGAGGATATTGCCATCGTAAAACCGAAGGAAGGCGTCCTCCGCGGCGAAGTCAAGAGCGTCGTCTTCAAAGGCGTTCATTATGAGCTCATGGTGGAGACGAAGACCGGTACCAGCAAGACGGTACAGATGCACGTCGTCACCCAGCACGACAAGGAAAACCCCCAGACCGGCGAGAAAATCAGCGCCAATGATTTCTATGTGGACTCCGAAGACCTGACCACCCGGGAAATGACGGATCAGGATTTTGTCTCCATCGCCAACGCCCAGGCCTGGGATGAGGAGAACCGGGATATCTCCCTGACCCGTGTGACCCATAATATCGAAAATCGTCCCGGCGTTTACAGCATCACCTTCGGCACCGAGAAGGGAACCGAGGTCACCGTGAAGGTCTATGTCGTCCATCCCGAGTATGTAGAGGACGCCCGGCACAACATCGGCATCAGCGCGCTGGATTTCTTCATCACCCCTGATGAAATTCAGGAATCCATGGCCATCTCCACCGACCTGAAAACCTGGGCCAGTGCCGAAGCCTGGAACCTGCAGGATGATTCCTCCGTCGATATTACCGATGTCAAGTTTGATTTTGATCCCTCCGCCGTCACCGAGGGTTCCTATGAGATCACCTTCGCCACCCAGGGTCGGGAGTACAAGGTGGAAACCACCGCCCGTCACGAGGTCGGCGACCGGGTGGGCCTGTCCTTCGGCCCGGAGGATCTCCATGTGATGCGGAAGGAAGTGGCTGACGCATGAAATCCTTCTTCCGCATGTCCTATCCCTATATCCTGTGGATCGCGGTGTTCATCGTCGCGCCGATGCTGATGATCCTGCTCTATGCTGTCACCCGCTCCGGCAACAATGTCCTGACCTTCCATTTCACCCTCGAGAATTTCGCGCGTTTCTTCTCCGATCCGGATTTCATGCGCGTGCTCTGGACCTCGCTGCGCATCGCCCTGATCACCACCATCTGCTGCATCCTGATCGGCTACCCGGCCGCGCTGTTCATCGCCCGGCTTTCCGAGCGCAAACAGACTCTCGTCATCCTGCTGATCACCCTGCCGATGTGGATCAACATGCTCCTGAAGACCTACGCCTGGCGCGGCATTCTGATGAATTTCGATCTGGAAAGTGAAATCAAGGTTTTTATCGGTATGGTCTATGATTTCCTGCCCTATATGATCATCCAGATCCACACCGCCATCGCGAAGCTGGATCCCGAGCTTCTGACTGCCAGCTACGACCTCGGCGCCAACAAGTGGAAATCCTTCCTGAAGATCACGCTCCCCCTCAGCGTCCCCGGGATCATCTCCGGCATCACCCTGGTCTTTCTCCCCGCTGTCTCCAGCTTTGTCATCCCCAAACTCCTCGGCGGCGGCAACTATGTGCTCATCGGCACTCTGATCGAGAATTATTTCCTCGTCGCAGGGGACTGGAACTTTGGTTCCGCCATCTCCCTGATCATGGCACTGATCATCATCGCTGCCATGTATGTCACCCGCAGGCTCGACCGGGACTCGGAGGAGGGATAACCGCATGAAAAAGAACGCCAAGCACAGCAGATCCGGATCACCCTGGTCTTTCTTCACCTCCGGGTATCTGGTTCTCGTCCTGCTGTTTATCTATCTGCCGATCCTCTATGTCATGGTCTTCTCCTTCAATGATTCCAAGTCCATGATCTCCTTCTCCGGTTTCTCTCTCCGCTGGTACGAAGCTCTCTTCAGCAGCCGGGATATGCTGGAGAGCATCTGGACCACCGTGGAGGTCGCGGTCATCGCCACCGTGGTGTCGACGGTCATCGGCACCGTTGCGGCCATCGGCCTCTCCAAGGCCCGCCGCCTGATCCGTACCATCGTTCTCGAGATCAACAATCTTCCGGTTCTCAATCCGGATATCGTCACCGCCATCGGCCTGATGCTCCTCTTCCTTTCCCTGAAGGTCCGCCGCAGCATCGTCACCCTGACGCTCGCGCACATTTCCTTCTGCATTCCATATGTGATTCTTTCCGTCCTGCCAAAGCTGCGTCAGCTGGATGACAATGTAGCCGAGGCCGCCATGGACCTGGGAGCCACACCGTTCAAAGCCCTGACCCGGGTCATCATCCCCCAGATCTATCCCGCCATCCTGTCCGGCGCCCTGATCGCCTTCAGCATGTCCTTTGATGATTTCGTCATCTCCTATTTTACCGCCGGCATGGATGTCCAGAATATCTCCATGTTTGTCTATTCGATGAAGCGCTTCAATCCCGCTGTCAATGCCCTGTCTGCCCTGATCGTAATCGTGGTGACCGTGATCCTGATCCTGGCCAACCTGATTCCGTATCTGAAGGATAAGAAGAATAACAAGGAGGAACAAGAAACATGAAGAAGATCCTATGCTCCCTGCTGGCCCTGGTCCTGGCCGCCCTGCCCCTGCTGGCCTTCGCCGAAGGCACCGATGAGGATTTCGGCGGCGTCACGCTGAATGTCTATAACTGGGGTGAATACATTGATGAAGCGGTGCTCCGCGAGTTTGAGCAGCGGTATAACTGCAAGGTCAACTACAAGTACTATGATTCCAACGAAACCCTTTATACCAAGCTCTCCGGCGGCGATGATCCCTGGGACATCCTGGTCCCCAGCGATTATATGATCGAACGGCTGATCAAGGAGGGTGCGCTTCAGCCCCTGGACAAGTCGATCGTCAACAATCTGGATGACCTGACCGATTCCGTAAAAAACCTGGCCTTTGACCCGGATAACACCTATTCCGTCCCCTATCTCTGGCAGACGGTCTGCATCGTTTATGACACAACGAAGATCGACCCTGCCGTGGTGGAGGAGAAGGGCTGGGATCTCTTCCTGGATCCGGCCTACAAAGGTCATGCCTATATGTATGATTCTTCCCGCGATGCCTTTATGATCGCCCTGAAGGCCCTGGGCTATTCCATGAATACGGATAATGAGCAGGAAATCGATGCCGCCCATCAGTGGCTGCTGCAGATGAATTCCGCCCTGAATCCTTCCTATGTGACTGACGAAATGATCGACGGCATGGCCGAAGGCCTCAAGTGGTTCGCCCTCGCTTACAGCGGCGACGCCGCCTATATCCTCGGCGAAAATGAGGATATGGGCTTCTGCGCCCCGAAGCAGGGCACCAACATTGCCGTGGACAGCATGGTCATCCCGGCCAAGGCCGGCAACCCGAGACTGGCGAACCTGTTCATCCGCTTTATCTGCGAGTATGAAACCAGCCTGGCCATCTCCTCCTATACCGGTTATGCCTCTCCCAACGCCAAAGTGCTGGAGACGCTCTCCGGCCCCGGCGGGGATTATGAAGGCAACGACGCCTATCTCCCCCGCGCCGGGTATGATCTGGATGAGCATTATGTGGATAATGTCGCCCTGGCCGCGAAGCTCTCCGATCTGTGGATGAAGGTCATGGCCGCCCGGTAAACCGCGCCGTCTAGCTAAAAGGAGCTGTAAGTTTTTTACAGCTCCTTTTTCGATATGAAAAATGACCCTCAGGCAAGCCGCAGCTCATCCAGGGTGTACCGCACCACTTCCCCAACGGAATCCTCTTCCTCGCAGGCAGCGATGCCGGCCAGCCAGGGATGGGATTCCGCCCATGACAGATCCTGAGCTTCCGCGTTTTCCTGTTCCACAGGGGTCACTCCTTTTGACTTGATCAAAACCGCAACGGATTGTACTCCATCAACCGGAAAAACACAAGATGCTATTTCGTTTTTTTCCGGTTTTTCCGTTGAATTCCACTGCCATCTTGCGTATAATGTGGCTCATCATCTGGAAACCGGAGGGATCGTTATGGCGGAATTCAACTCTCTGGAGGAGGCCCGCGCCTTTTTTGAACAGGACCGTTATGCCACGGAGAACGGGATCGTCCTGGATGCACTGGGCCCGGAAGGTTCGGTGTGCAGCGTGGAGCTGACCGACCGCCACCGCAACGCAGAAGGCGGGGTCATGGGCGGCGTCATGCTGACGCTGGTGGATTTTGCCTTCGCTGCCGCTGCCAGCAATGTCCACCGGCCCACTGTCGCCCAGCAGATCAGCATCAGCTTCCTGTCCTCCCCCCGCGGCGTCAGGCTGACCGCAAAAGCGTCCTGCCGCAAGGACGGCAGGACAAGCTGTGTCTACAATGTCGATGTTTCCGATGATCTTGGCCGGGATATCGCCCAGGCTGTCGTCACGGGATTCAAGCTATAACCGTTTCTTTTTCTGCAGATTCTGCCAGAGCACGTCCGCGGCCTTTTCCGGCTCCGGGCCCTGCTCCGGCTTCTTTTTTTCCTTCTCCCGGGCTTTCACCGGTACAGTCTCCCGGGCCGCTTTCTTTTTCTCCGGCTCCCGGATCCAGTCCAACCGGCGCTGTGCCGCGTCCAGCACGAACAGGATCCCGGCCAGCAGCATCAGCACCGGCGCCAGGTCCCTGCGCTTGCGGGCATCGGTGTCCGGAAAATCCAGCAGCCCTTCCGGGCTGTCTGTGGCTTTCCCGTCCGTCTCCCGACTCAGACGCTCCAGAATCCCGTCTTCCTGTTCCCGCAGGTCGTATTCCCCGGTCCAGGAGGCCACCGCGCCGCTTTCAGCGCTCATCAGTTCGTTTCCCAGCCTGTCCCGCAGGCTGATCTTCACTGCATAGGCTCCGGGCTGGGTCAGATCTTCCCCGCCCGCAAACGTCCGGGCATCCACCTGTTCCAGCGCCACGGTTTCCGTTGTTCCGTCCGGTTTCACAATCCGGGCCTCCGCCTTCACAGCCCGGCTGATCAGCTCATCCTCCGTATCGGCGGTGAAGCGGATCCTTCCTTCTTCCAGCACGGTCGTCCCGTTCTGTTCCCGGGCAGGCAGCACAAAGGACAGGATCCCGCCAAAAAACTCTGACGCCCGATCCCAGGTCAGGAAATCCGCGCTCCATCCGCCCTGCACGTCGCTCATCCAGGCTGCCACCTTTCCCGCGCCGTACTGCCACCAGGCCAGGATCGGATCCTGCCGGTCACTGCACAGGGAAACGGTCGCCAGGGGTTTTTCCGTCGCGGCCAGGTATCCCCGCAGCGCCGGAAAGCCGTCAAACCCCGTCATGCTTTCGTCCGTTACCGCCGGGGTAAAAGTCCGGTTCTGCACATACGCGCCGGAAATCATCATCGTTTCCTTCGTGAAGATCTTCGGCAGGCTGTCAAAAGGACCGGCAGTATACATCCGTCCTTTCCCCAGCTCCGCCAGTTTCCTCATCCCTGCGTAGTCCGCCCCGTCGCCCACGGCCACCGTAGTCACCGTAATGCCGTTTTCCGCCATATCCTGCACGATCTCCTGGTATCCGCTGTCCCCGGCTTCGCCGTCCGTCAGGAAGATCAGGTGTTTATACTGGGCGTCCGCGGCCTTCAGTGCCTGGGATGCCATCATGATCGGACTGTAGAAGGCGGTGCCGCCGCCAATCCGGATCGTGCGGACCGCATCCTGCATTGCCTGCACATCCGTTACCTGCGTCAGAGGTACCACCCATTTCCCCGTATCGTCAAAGGCAATCACCCCGGCCGCATCCCGTGGAGTCAGGACTTCCAGCGCGCTGCAGGCCGCTTCCCTGGCCAGCTGCAGGCGGGTCATTCCCCAGCTGCTTTCCTCCATGGAGCCGGATTTGTCGATGGCGATCACCAACGCGGTGGTCGGCAGGTCCATCCGGTTCTGCACGTCGATCGTCACCGGCAGCATTTTCTCCATCGGGCTGCCCCGGTATCCGCCCAGTGCGTAGCTGGCGTCCCCGCCGAACACGGCCACGCCGCATCCCAGTTCCCGCGCTGCCTCGTCCAGCGCGCTCATCTGGCTGTCCGTCAGTTGTCCCGCGTCAACGTTCACCAGTGCCACCGCATGGTATGCCCACAGCTCCGCGGCCTGATCGCTCAGCATCGCCGCCGGCACCGTCGTCACTTTCATGCCGGCACTCTCCAGCATCTTCCGCAGTTCGCTGCCTTCCCCGCTCTTTCCCTCCGCCAGCAACACAGCGATCTCCCCGCTCACCACGGTGAACGTACCGTTCATGTCATTGGCGGAAACCGTATCCCCTGGCAGCAGGATCCGTGCCTCGCAGGGAATCACGCCGCCGGCTGATGCCACGGAATCAAACGCGAAGGTGTTCTCCCCTTTGCGCAGCGTCACCTGCCTGGTCTGCGGCTGGCCGTGGTTTTCCGTCAGCAGCAGCGTCGCCTCTCCGGCAGTATTAGCGTGTACAGTCACCAGCGTGGTATATTTCTGTCCTCTGTACAGAGATGCCGGTACAGATACCTCCGTTACCTGGGCGTCGGATCCGGTCTTCCGGGCGATTTTCAGCGTGTTGACCGGAACCATATAACGGCTCTTCAGCCATTCCTCCGCCCCGGTCACCGCCCCGTCGCTGATTACAGCGATCCCGCCGTTGCTGTCTGACGGCAGCAGGGCGGATGCCAGCTCCAGGGCCTCGCCCAGATTGCTCCCGCTGCGATCCGCGGTCAGGGAAATATCTGCTGCCGTTGGATCCTTCCCAAGGGATTTCTCTACCATGGCATGCCGGCCAAACACGATTACACCCGTTTTCCGGCCCTCCCCGCCTCCGGTCAGTGCCTGCCGCGCCATTTCCGCAATTTCCCCTTCGTTCACCGACGCAGATGCGTCCAGCAGCAGCCAGGCAGTCCGGTCCGGGCTTGCCGTCAGCAGACTCGTTCCAGCCAGGGCCAGTACCGTCAATATGATCAGGATATACCGCGTGATGTGGGAGATCCGCTCCTTCAGGCTCCGGCTCCGGCACATCCTCGCCGTCAGGAAGATCATGGCAGCGCACACGGGGATCAGGATCAGGCGGACCGGATGCGCAATTTCAAAGCTCATTTCGCCGTCCCCCTTCTCCGCCCGGCCCAGGGCTCCCTGGCCAGGATAAACTCAGCAACCAGCAGCAGCAGAAATCCGCCCAGCACCCATCCTGTCAGGTCGGTTCCCTGGCGACCGGCGGCGACATTCCCCGCATCTTCCCTGTCGGGCGCCACGGTGCGAACATCGCTCTCTTCGATCGGAAACAGTGTCTCCCCCGCCGCCACAACAGCCGTCTCTACTGCCTCCGGCAGCAGCCAGTCCAGAATATTCTGGATCAGGATCGGAAAATCATACTTCAGCGGCAAATTGCTGTCCGCCAGCGCGAAGCCGAGGATCACCCCATCCTCCGTGTAGGCTGCCACCGTCTCGCCACCCGCGCGGATCGCCGCTTTTCCACCGCTGACCGGCCGGCAGGCACGCAGGAAAACACGCTGCAGTGTCAGCCCCTTCGTGATTGGCGTCTCCTCCGCCGTCAGGCTGCCAGCCGGCTCCTGTTCCTCTTCCGTCCAGGTGAAGACGGTTTCCCCGCTTCTCCGGGAAAAGATCACCGGTGAATGTCCGCTGATATACAGATCCGCTTCGGTCGTTTCCAGCGCTTCCGCGCTGGTCCGCAGCACCTTCAGGTCACTCCGTACCTTCAGCGCGCTTTCCAGAAACAGGCTATCCTCCGTCAGCGCCACGGTCCGTGTCCGACTGTGTTCCACCGGCACCTCTGCGCGGTTATCCGCCGCCAGCGCATCCTCTTCCCGGATCCGGATTTCTGCCGTCCGGCTATCCTCCGGGATGGCAAACAGCACCCCCGCTGTTTCCCCCGCAGGGATCTCCACCTGTTTTGCTTCGCGAAGCTCGCTGTCCGAACTGCAAATCACCGTCACCATGCAGTCGCCCCCGAAGTTGGCAATCCGGGCATAGGCATGCCCTTCTCCGGCTGTCAGGGCATACACGGCGCGGTTTTCCTCACCCCGCCCCGCATTGACAGCAGATACACCCTCCGGCGGGATATAATCGTCGGAAAACACGATGATCCGAGCTCCTTTTTCCCGGTCCTCCCTGCGGATCGCCTCTGCCAGCCCGACAGCTTTCTCCAGATCCGCCCCGCCACGGCCGCACGCAAGACCGAGGATCGCCCGGCGCGTATCCTCCCGATCCGTGCTGCCGGATACAACCTGCCGGATTTCTTCTTCGGCTGCCAGTACAGTGATCTCCTCGCCGGCGGGCATCCCATCCAGCATCTCCAGCGCCCGCTCTTTCGCGGTTTCCAGCCTTGTCCGACCCTCTGTCACCGCCTGCATGCTGCCGCTCAGGTCAAAAATCATCACCGTCCGGGATGCGTTACCGCCTTCCAGGCAGGGATGCATCAGGCCCAGTACCAGCAGCAGCGCAGCCAGGAACTGCACCGGCAACAGCAGGTTTTTCCGCAGGCGCTGGAGCGGCCTGTTGGCCGCGTGATCCTTCATGGCCGCCTGCCACAGGAACGTGCTCGGTACCTGGGTCGGCAGGTATTTCCTGCGCAGCAGGTACAGAATCACGATCCCGGCCGGCAGGGCCAGTGCCCAGGCAAACTGCGGGGCTGCAAATGAAATCATGTCCGCTCCTCGTTTCAGATCATCCTGCTCTCCGAAAGCAGGGGAATCCATCTCTCTTCAAAGTTTTCTCCGGCGTCCATCAGCACACAGGGCACCTCCCGCCGGAAGCACTCCTCCCGAATCCCGCGCAGAAACGCTTCCAGTGCCCGCTGATAGCTGTCCAGCGCGCTCCGATCCGCCAGCAGATCCACGGTTTTCCCGGTCTCGCTGTCCGTCAGTTTCAGCGCGCCGTCCAATGCCGGGTTCAGTTCCGCCTGGCTCAGCGTCTGAATCAGCGCGCATTCCTGTCCCCGGTATCGCAGGCTGTCCAGTGCCGACCCGATCCCGTCTTCCCCGTAACAGTCGGAGATCAGGAAACACAAGCCCTTCCGCAGCCCTTCCGCATGCAAAACCGCTTCGCTCAGGCTGCCGCAGCCCCGGGGTACGCAGGTATCCAACCACATCGTCAAACGCCCGTAAGCCTGCCTCCCGGCCAGCGGCGGGCTGACGCAGCCCCCACCCTCCTGCAACAGAATCACGCGCAGGCGGTCGCCGCCGGTCAGCGCCAGGTAGCCCACGGCCTCTGCTGCTTTCCGGGCAGTTTCCCATTTCTCCGCCATGGACGCGCTGCCATCCAGCAGCACCGTCACCGCCGATTCCTGCTCCTCCATGTACAGTTTCAGGAAAAGCCGGTCAAACCTGGCCATCGCATTCCAGTCCAGCCGCCGGATATCATCCCCGGGGATGTATTCCCGGTAGTCGGAGAATTCCGCTGACGAACCGGTCTGGCGGGAGCGCCGGGTTCCCCCCGCACCACCCCGGGCCCGTCCCTTCATCGCCAGGCACAGCGTGTCCAACCGGCTCAGGAATGCATCACTTAACATAGGTGTCCACCAGTTCCCGCAGGATGCTCTCGATATCTTTCCCTTCCGTCACGGCGGCAAAGTTCAGCGCCAGCCGATGGCGCAGACATGCCGGCGCCACAAACCGTATATCCTCGTATGCCACGTTGTACCGTCCCTGCTCCAGCGCCCGCACCCGGGCGGTGGAAAGGATTGCCTGCGCCGCCCGGGGGCTCGCCCCGAAGCGCAGGTATTTCCGGGTCGTCTCCGGCGCGTCCGTCGTTTCCGGATGGGTCGCCAGCACCAGGCGGAGCGCGCTTTCCTGCACGCTTGCCGCGATCGGCACGCTCCGGGCCGTCTCCCGCATGTCCAGGATTTCCCTGGCTCCGGCGGCCTGCCGCGCTTCCCCGCTGTGTTCTCCGATCGTCAGGTTCATGATCCCTCCCAGCTCCTCCAGCGTCGGAAAGGGCACCAGCACCTTGAACAGGAACCGGTCCAACTGCGCTTCCGGCAGAGGATACGTCCCCTCCTGCTCCACCGGGTTCTGGGTCGCCAGCACGAAGTACGGCTCCGGCAGTTTCATTGTCTCCCCGGCAACCGTCACGCTGTGCTCCTGCATAGCCTCCAGCAGAGCAGCCTGCGTCTTTGGGGTGGCACGGTTGATCTCGTCCGCCAGCACGATGCTGCTGAACAGAGGCCCCGCCTGGAACCGGAAGGCATTCCCATCCTCCGTGCGCACAAGAATATTCGTTCCGGTAATATCCGCCGGCATCAGATCCGGTGTGAACTGAATCCGGGAAAAGGGAAGATCCAGCACCTTGCTCAGCACGCGCACCAGGTGGGTTTTTCCCAGCCCCGGCACGCCCTCCAGCAGCACGTTCCCTCCGGCAATTACTGCCAGCAACAGATGCTCCACCACCGCTTCCTGACCGATCATTTCCTTCGCGATCTCCGAGCGGATCTTCCCGTAGCGCTCTGCAAACGCGGATATTGTATCTTTTGTATACATGCTTTGTTTTCCTCCTGATGATTTTGGGGCTTCTATTCTTCAGTCAGCGCGCGAAAGTAGTCATCCACCCACTGGCGCTGCTGCCGGGTCAGTGCCGCCTGGTCGGCTGCCCGGGCTTCGGTCTGCGCGTATTCGCTGACAACCCGGCTGAAGGGGACATCTCCGTCCAGCCGTCCCTTTCCGGGCCCGGTCTCAATCTGCACGGAATCCTCCCCCAGCCGCTGCTGCTCCGTCTGCGCGTCCCGGGTCAGGACTTCCGCCTTTTCCGGGTCATAGATCGTTTCATACTGTCCCTGTTTGAATTCCGGCGGATTTCCTTCACTCGCTGCACTCTGGGAGGATTTCTTTCCTCCGTTTCCGCCCTCGTCCAGATTGGTGCTTCCCTTCCCGGCTCCGCCGGAGGAACCCTTGTCTCCGGGCTGTTGCCCCGCTCCCGCAGTGCCGGCCTTTCCATCCCCGCTCTGCTGTTCTCCCGTTCCGGAAAGCCCGGCTTTCATCTGCTCCAACGCCTGCTTCACTGCCTCCATAGCCTGTGACGCAGCCCGGCGCTGCGCCATCGCCTGCGCGATCTGTGCAGCGCTCATCTCTCCGTTCATCAGGGCCTCAGCCATTTGCGCGGCTTCGCCCTCCAGCCCGCTCAGCGCCTGCTGGAGCACATCAGCGTCAGCGTTTTCGATCGCCTGCTGCGCCCGGGCTTCGTCGCCGGAGCGAATCGCGTCTGCCGCTTCCTGCAGGCCAGCCTGCGCCATTGCCTCAGCCATGGCGTTCATGGCATCCATAGCGTCCCCGGCCGTCCGGTTTCGCATCTCCTCCAGCCGTTTCTCCGCCCGATCCACAGCCACCATCGCATCCACGCTGTCCCGGGCTTCTGTCATTTCCCGCTTCAGGTCCTCCGTGATTTTCCGCAATTCAGTCTTTTCCTGTTCGCTGAGCGCCTTCTCCTCCTCCGCCGCGGACGCTTGCGTCCGGGTAATGATCGCCGCGGTTTTATTCCGCAGCGCCTGTCGTTCCGCTGCGGCCCGATCCCCCGGGCCGGGCATCAGCACGGTTCCAGCGCACAGTACAAGCGCTGCCGTGCCGGCGATCCATTCTCTTTTTGGGATTCGGCACCGGATCTGCCGCCTGTCCAACGTGTTCAGCTGCCGGCACGCGTCCTCTTCCAGCGCACGGAGCATCGCTCCCCGGCGGGATTCCGGCGCCGTGTTTTGCTCACCGCAGTTTTCCAGGGCGGTCATCACCCGCTCCTGCAGACCACACCCGTCCGCAGCCCGCGCCGCGTCCTCATCCTTTATCGGGCGCAGCGCGTTCCCCAGGCCGGCCAGCAGCATGCATCCCGCGAAAACACTGCCGGCAATCATCCATTTCCCTTCCACGGCTGTGAAGTGCGCCAGGATCAGGCACACCAGCGCTCCGAGGCTTCCGGCGGCAAATCCCGCCGCCAATCCCCGCAACAGACGGTTTCGGCGAATCCGGGCTTTCACCGGCCGCAGAGCGCGGATCAAATCCTGCATGTTTTCCTCACTTTCCGCCGGATCGGGCCGGCTTACGGCTCATCGTCCGGACCGCCGCGGCCGCCAGTGCCAGCAACACCAGGCCGATCAGCACGATCAGGCCCGAAGAGATCAGTGCGATGGTCACCCCGCCCGCTTTGTCCATCAGGCGGAATTCGCACAGCAGCCGTCCTACACCCTGGTATTGCATGTAATCATCAAACAGGTGCAGCTGCCCCTGCAGCAGGGCCGCCAACGCATACCCCGGGTTGCACAGCAGCACCGGGCTGATCATCCGAAGACTTTCAGCGCTGGTCAGCGCGGCAAGCCGGCCGCGATTGTAGATCACGTCGGTCACGGATTCCGGGAAGTCAAACAGCATTGGCAGCGCTGTCACCGCCCCGATTCCCAGGATCAGCAGGTAACTCAGTACACCGGAAACCACTGTGCTGCGACACAGCGAAGAAGCCAGGATTCCCGCACTCACCGCTGCGAACGCACTGGCCAGCAGGAACAGTTCCCCCGCCAGCAGCCCGCCCAGCGTCACTCCGCCGGTCAGCAGCGTCAGGCACATCACCGGAAATCCGGCAACCACCAGCATGGCGAGCATCGCAAAGCTCTCCATCGCCTTTCCCAGCACAAGCCGGAAGCTGCGGGTATTTGTCACCAGCAGCAGCTCCAGCGTCTGCCGTTCCCGTTCACCGGCAATCGCCCCGCTGGTCATGGCCGGAGCAATCAGCACCAGCAGCACGAACTGCACCGCGATCAGCACCGCATAGCAGGTGGTAGAGCTGCTGAGCGCTCCGATGCTGGCCTGCCCCCGCAGCAAGGGAAACAGGATCCGCGCGGCAATCAGCAGCATCACCGCCACATAGGCCAGCAGGATCAGCATCGTCTTCAGGGAGCGCATCCGGCGCGTTGCTGAAAAGGAAAGAATCGGGTTAAGCATCGCCGGTCACCTCCATAAAGACTTTTTCCAGATTCATTGGCGCGCGGTGGAAATCACACACCGGAGTTTCCCGGCGGATCATCTCCTGCAGCAACCGTCCGCTCTCTTCCTCGCCGCCTTCCAGCCTCACCCGCAGCAGGAAAGGTTCCGGCTGCAGGATTTCCGTTACAAACGGAATCTCCTTCAGGCAACTCACAGCGTTTTCCACCGCCGCTTCCCCGCATCCTTCCCGCAGGCGGATGTCCAGCGGAGCATTTCCGTTCATTTTGTCCGCCAGCGCTTCCACGGTCCCGGAGAACACCAGGTGCCCATGGTCCAGGATCGTCAGGCTGTCGCACATCTCACTCAATTCCGGCAGAATATGGCTGGAGATCAGCACCGTTTTGCCCATCTCCCGCAGGGTTCGCAGGATGCCCTTCATGTCCGCCCTCGCCCGGGGATCCATGCCGCTTGCCGGCTCGTCGAGAATCAGCAGGGATGGATCGTGGATCAGGCTGCGCGCCAGGCACAGCCGCTGTTTCATACCGCGGCTCAGAGAGTCCACATAAGTCTCCCGTTTGTCCTCCAACTGAACCAGTTCCAGCAGCTGCGCCGCCATCCGTTTCCGGTCGCGCGCCGCCAGCCGGTAACAACGGGCATAGAAGTCCAGGTATTCCTCGCATGTCAGATTGTCATATACGCCGAAAAAGTCCGGCATATATCCGATGTGCTTCCGTGCCTCATGTCCGTTTTGAACCACGTCCACCCCGTCGACCTGCGCGCTTCCCCGCGTCGGTTTCAACAGCGTCGCCAGGATGCGCATCGTCGTGGTTTTACCGGCGCCATTGGGGCCGACAAAACCATGCAGACAGCCGTCCTCCACGGTCAGCGTCAGGTCCTCCAGGGCGGGAAAACTTCCGTAGTATCTTGTCAGTCCGTCAAGGTTCAGCATCTTTGACCCTCCCTTCCAGCTCCAGCGAAGGCATAGGGATATCGTAGGCGTTTTCCTGCGTCGCCTGCCGGAACTGGCAATAAATCATACCGTTCCGGTCCAGGTACAGCGCAGGGTTCTTCACCGGCTCGTTCAGCCGGATCTCCTCCCAGGTTTTCAGGTAACTGTTCAGCAGGTAGCAGTGAACCGAGTCCGTGTACCAGGAATCCATCCCAATCACCAGCCGCGTGATTTCCGCCTCCCGGGCGTCCCCGGAGTCAAAGCAGAATGTCGGCTTTTCCGCCAGGGGAATAGAGTACACACTGTAGTCCGAAGTCGGCATGATCCCCGCGGGCATGTCGTTCTCGTTCAGCCGGCAACGCTGGGGCCGGTCTGTTCCCGCCGCGTGGAAGACGACACCGGTCCGTCCGGTCGTCAGGTAGGTCATTTCCGCCGTCAGCAGCGCCAGGCAGGCCTCTGTGCCGGGTTTCTTCCCGTCAATCAGCAGCCCGGTTTCTTCCATACCCCGGGGCTCGGCACAGAACACAAAAGTGTTCCTGCTTATGCCGCCGGAATATGTCTGGCCGTCCGCCCCCAGCTGTTCCGCAGCGCAGTTGGCCATGGAGCTCAGCGCCTCCCGTCTGGCTATGTCATCGTGCGCTTTCTCCGCATTCGTTTCCCATGCCGCCACGGTCACGGCATACAGGCCGTTGCTGACAGCGTTTGTCAGCATTTTGGCATTCTCATATTTGGGGTCGTAGGGATCCGCAGCGCTCGCCGCCAGCAGCACGAAGTCAGTCTCCGCCCCACTGGCCAGATCGCCGGTCCGAACAAATCCGTAGTTGGTCAGCACGATGCCCTCCGCCAGATCCATCGTCGTCCCGTTCCGGATCGTTCCATGCAGACCGTCCTGTTCCATCCAGATTTCAGCCTCGATTTTTCCGCTCATGTCCGCTGCCGCCACGCCGGAAAAAGACATCGTCTCCCAGGACGTGTCGGCGTTCAGTGTCAGCATTTCCCCGCTGCCCGACCGGCGGATCAACCGCAGCCTGGAAGGCTGGATTTTTCTGTCTTCTTCCTTCTCCCCGCTGTCGTACCAGTCGTTTTCGTCATACAGATTCGGTTTCAGTTCCGCGCCTGCCAGGCTGAAGCTGTGCAGCCCCTGGCCGGGTGCCGCCGCGGTAATTCCGGTATACCGGGTCACCGCTCCTTCCGCCGTCTGCACCAGGTTCACCGTACTCACAGCCGCGGGCGCATTCAGGCTGCTGCCCGTACTCATCAGGAACAGGCATACCCCAGCTGCTGCAGCCAGCACCGGAATCGCCGCCCACAACAGCGATGTCTTTCCTTTTTTTCGCAGCAGGAACCACAGTCCACATCCGAGAATAACAGGTGCCGCGGCAATCAGAATCCCGGGGATCAGGGAGGCAGAGGTGGCCATCGGGTATCCGTTTCCCGCATTGTAGATCGCGGGGTAATAGGCCTCCCCGGAGTACATGCAGCTGGAATACAGGGAGCTGTCTGCGGTAAAGAACACCGTCTGGAAGAAGGTGTGCATCAGGGGATCGGCATTGAGCGTTGCGTCTCCTGCCTCCCAGGCGATCGTGTAGATCCGCCCGTTCCCCGCTGTTTCCCGATATACCAGGCCGTTCCCAGCCGCGTCTGACACCAGGGGCTCCGCCCCGCTCAGCCGGGCCACGGCAATTTCCGGCGCACGTCCGCTGAGCGCTTTCCCGGTATAGGCTTCCAGGGCCGGCAGCACCCCGTCCGATACGGTGAATTCTTCTGTCTTCAGGGCCGTCATCCCGTCCAGCAACGCCAGGTTCTGCGGGCCATAGCTTCCCCCGCCACACAACAGAATGCGCCCGCCTTTCACCCAAGCGCACAGCGCTTCCCGCTGTTTCTCCGTCAACAGTGCCGGATCCGTGTCGTCCAGCACAATAACGCCGAAGCTGTTCAGCAGCGAAATCTGTTCCGGCAGTGTCTCGGGTGTCAACGCCACGGTTTCCCAGTACTCATACCGGAACAGCGTATCGTTCTCCTGGCTGATGTCCAGGTTCGAAAGCTTCGCAGGCCGAGTGCTCAGCACCCCGACAAGCATCGCAGATGGGTTAATCACCCCGTTCGGCCGGATATTTTCGGTGCAAATCACCTGTTCACGCTGCCGGACCGACACGGTAAAAACGTCCTGCTTGACCCGGCTGATCACCGGCAGCACATAGGTCCGCTCCCCGCCCGCCGGGATGGAAATCGCGGTTTCAAACCGGTCGTACTTCTCCTCACTGACGTATCCGTCCACCCCCAGGGTCCCTTCCAGATCCTCCGCTCCCCGGTTCCGCACCGTCACACGGATTGGAACCGTTTTGCCGTAGGTGATTCTTCCGTCGTATCCCGTCAGGATCTCCATCTCGATTGTATCGTTCCTTGTTTCGGTATGGATGCCTTCCGCCCCCGCGCCCGCTGTAATCATCCACAGCAGCGCCGCCATCAGGGCCATCCCCCGGATTATCCTTTTCATCCTGCGCGTCTCCTCCTGGTCGTGGTGTCTTCTCCCTGTATATATACGATCGATTTCCTTTCCTGGTTCCTCAGAAGAAGAATTTCCTCCTGATCCATGCCCGCAGCGGCGGCACAAACGACGCCGCGAACAGGAACAGCCCGATCAGTCCGAATACCGTCACGCAGTAAAGCGACCACACGAACATCGGTGTCCCGAATGTTATATGCTGAAAAAACTCAATCAGCATGAAGCTCAGCCCGATTGCGATCACCAGCAGGCTCATCAGCCGAAGCCGCCCCTGTACGATGTAACGCATCATCGCCACCCCACCGATCGTCAGCACCCCGGCCATCATTGTCACCGGGAAAGCAAAACTCAGGAACCAATCGCCCCCCGTCTTCCCGCAGATATACAGCAAATACCCCGCCACTACCGCAAAGTCCACCGGCAGAAAGATCATCGGCCGCCACCGCCGAAACCACTGCGGCAGCACAAACCAGATCCACGCCAGCGCGATTCCCAGAGCCACGTATCCGCTCCATGCCACGTCCTGCCTGCTTTTCAGGCAGAAAATCAGACACCCCAGCGCCGTTGCCGCCAGGATCACCGTCACCAGCCCCAACAGGATCATTTTCCCGCTCTGGGATTCCCGGACCGGATACCGGTCGGAATACGCCGTTTCCTGCCTCCCCGGCATCGGGATGTTCACCACCGGCGTGTGGCACAGCGGGCACTCCCCGCTGTTTTCCTGCAGTTTCACTCCGCAATGGATGCAATACATGCTCTTTTCACCGCCTGTTGCTTTCTATTTCGACCGGGATGCCTTCTTCCACCAGCCGGCTGAAGAACAGCCGTTCCAGTTCGCTCTCCCGGATTCCCCGGATCATGTTGATGTAGGTTTTTCCCCCGTAGCTCACAACGCTGCAGTTGTTCGGGTAGGAGTACTGCACCCCGATGATGAAGTCAAACCGTTCCACGTAGGGGGCCATTGCCTCCGGCAGCCGCACCTCACCCATGTTGCTCAGGTTCAGGCAGCCCTTACTCTCCCCGCTCACCGCGTACACGAGCCGCATGCACAGCGTCTTCACCGGCAGCGGTGTCAGTCGCAGCAGCAGGATCCGCTGCAGGTCCACATTCGTGGCAATCCGTCCCGCCATCCGCTGAGGAATCGTCTCCGCCGCCAGCTGATGGTACATCAGCCGGCATACCTCTTCCAGCGTATATTCCCCCAGCAGCGGGTCAAAGCCGATGTTCACCGCCAGTGCGAAGTTCCGAAGTGTTTTCAGCCCAAAAGTCTTCCGCAGGTTCACCGGAATCGTGATCTTGATGTGCCGCTTCCGCCTCCGGGGCGGATCCTGTTTCTGCCGTTCCAGCACGGCCATCGCCAGCACCGCCGCCAGGTACGCCGTCACAGTTACACCCTGCTCATGGGCTTTCTCCAGCAATGTCTTCGTCGGCACGATCCCGGTCACAATGTTTCGGAACCGATCCTCCTCCGGGTTTCCCCGCAGGCGATAGGCGTTCTCCTCCGCCCGGCTGACCGACGCCTTCGCGCCGCACAGCTGGAAGCAGTCCCGTGTTTCCTCCGCCTTTGGCTCTTCCGTGAGATCGGCAATGCTCCCCTCCGGCGGAATTTCCGTTCCGTATCGCAGCGTCACGTACCGCGCCGCCAGGTTCTGCAAGAAGATCATCCCGCCCGTCCCGTCCGTCACGGAGTGAAAGAATTCCGCAGCGATCCGCTTCTGGTAGTACAGGATCCGGACGCAGCATTTCTTCAGTTTTTTCCTGGGCATGGGAGTCAGCGGCCAGGCATAGTCCTCCTCGGCTACCGGCGCATCCTGCACCGTCTCGAGGTAGTACCAGAACATGCCCGTCCGCAGTTTTACAAAAATCGTGGGAAACCGGGGCAGCAGATCCTCGATCGCCCGGTTCAGGATATCCGGATCCACCCTGTCCTTCATCGTTACTGCAACCCGAAAGATATTGTTCCAGTTTTTCCGCATCACCGCCGGAAAGATCAACGCCGCGTTGTCCAGACGGTACCATTGTCGTTTCATGTCCGTTCTCTCCTTCAATAAGAACGTACAAATTATACTATAAATCAGAGAAACTGGCTATAGCTGCGTGTTTCTTTGATTCATGCCTGATTCTTGTGAGAAAAGAGCCAACGGTGAAATTCTTCTGAAAAAGCCCTGAGAATATGCTATCATTGGAACCGGAAAGCCCGCCCGGGCTTTGCCAAAAAGCTTTCTCTGTGCAATATACTGGCAGGAGAACACAATAGAGCAAGCCGGGATTCACAGGAGCAATAGCGGGTGAATTTTGCTGCGCAAGGAGTGCCTGAAATATGATCAGGATGATTCTGACAGATCTGGATCATACTTTACTTAAACAGGATGGGAGTATCTCCGACGAAACGCTCCGGGTACTTGCGGAATGCAGAGCAAAAGGCGTGCTGTTTGCCATCGCCACAGCCAGATACTGGATCGGCGCGGAACGGTATATCGATCTGCTGAAGCCGGATTATGAGATCACCACGGATGGAACACTAATTCATTCGCGTGATCAATGCATCTATTCCTGCGGGTTTTCAGTTTCTGACACAAACCGGATTGTCCGCAGTATTGCGGAGACTGTTCCAGGAACAGAAATCACCGTCGCATGTGGGAAGACAGTTTACTGGAACAGCAAGCATATCAGTGAATCTGAAAAACTTCATAAAGCTGTCTACTGTGACTATACGGCATCTCTGGACGTTGAGGCTAATAAGATCGTCGCTGAACTTCCTGATGAAGTCATTGCACGACAGATTGCAAATCGGGTTCACTGCAAATTGCAATGCTACCGGGGAGAAAGATGGTATGCGTTTTTGCCAATAGGCTCAGGAAAAACCGAGGCAGTCAGAGCGTTGTCGGAAGCTAGCAAAATCAGGCTGGCAGATACTGTGGCTTTCGGTGATGATCGGAATGATACTGAAATGCTGAAGCTGTGCGGGAAAGGCGTTGCGGTTGCAAACGCTGTTCCGGAAGTTTTGGAAACAGCGGACGAAGTGACCCTTTCCAATGATGAAGATGGTGTTGCCAGATGGCTGGAGGGTCACGTCTGCTGATTTCTTTGCTGCAGATTGTTCCCGTGATTCAGCGCCAGAAAATCTACAGATACCCTGAGTATCAGAAACCTTTGATGTGATCAGAAACATACTGCTGAAATGATAGACAAAAACTTCATCCCCATGATAGAATATTCTTTGAACGATTCTGACAGGAACAGGAACGATATCACATGCCCCTTCGGGATCAATGAAGATGTAAAGGTATATTTGGACATCAGCCTAAAGAAACACAAAGTGGTATACCCCGCGGTTGGATCAGACCACAGTGGCGTTCGGCTGACCATTCCGGAACTGGAAGACTGCAGCGGTTATGCAGACGGGGCAGATGTCTGCAGGGGGTGGACGGCAGAAATGGAGGGATTGGAATGAAACCCTTTCTCCGAAAAGTTCAGTATTACGAAACGGATATGATGGGAGTGGCCCATCACGCCAATTATATCCATTGGATGGAAGAAGCACGTATCAACTTCATGGATCAGCTGGGATTTCCATACTCACGTATGGAAGCAGAAGGTGTATTTTCACCTGTTAAGGCTCTGACTTGCGAATACAAACAACCGTGTACCTTTGGGGATGAGATTTCTATTTCCGTGTCCATAGAATCGTTCAATGGCGTAGTGATGGTCATTGTGTATGATATGCGGAACCGGCAGGGAGATGTCATCTGCGCCGGAAGATCAGAGCACGTTTTTCTGAACAGGGATGGTCGCTTTGTCCGTTTGAAAAGAGAAATGCCAGAATTCTGTCTGGCAATCGATAACAGACTGAAAGAGCAGGCGAAAGCAAATGGAACAGAACACTGAAACCGCCGCTTTTTTCTGAACTGCAGAGGAGGAAATAATCATGAGCAGGGATCCGAAAGAGAAAAAAGAACAGGATTGGAGCGATGAGATTCCGGACGAGGAAGATGATCACCAGGAACCGTACGAGCCAACCTATCGGGACGGAAGCGCAAAGAATGAATGCTGGGCTTCTGACTGATTGTCATCCGAATCCTTTTGCGGTTGTTCTTGGCTACGCTCTGGTAAAACAATATAGATCTCGCTTTCGTTCTCCCTCGGGAATCATGGGAAAATCCGGGATGAAGGTGACGAATGCCTGTTTCCGGGATCTTCAGCAGCAGGGGATGCGAATAGGATAGCGATGGAGGCGATATCAGCAATGAGAGAGCTGTTTCAGATGGACAGGCAAAACTACCATCCGGAAGGCAAAGTGTACAAAAGGCCGTCAGCAAGGGCAGTCATCCTGAAGGATGGAAAAGTGCTTCTCAATTATGTGTCGAAATACGATTGCTATGAGTTTCCCGGCGGTGGAATTGAAGCCGGAGAAACGCCTGAACATGCAGTGCAGCGTGAAGTGGCGGAGGAGACAGGACGAATTGTGGTTCCGGAATCTGTCAGAGAATTCGGAATCGTGATCAGAAGACAGCAGGACAGCCATGATCCGGACGGTATATTCGAGCAGGAGAATTACTATTATTTCTGCGATGTGACGGATGAATGTGTTCCGAGAACACCCGATGAACATGAGATCCTGGATGGGGCAGAACCGGTTTGGGTTGAGTCGCTGGCCATACCGATTTATCGAAATCGCAAAGCCTTTGAACGAATCGGCGAACCGTTTATCCAGCGGGAAATGCGCGTGATGGATCTGGCGGATCAGGAACTTCGGAAACAAAGCTGGGAAATGACGGAAGAAGCGGCCATCCGGTCGTTGGGAAACGCGGACTACAAGGGAATGCTTTCGTTCGTAGAACATGCCCTGAAAGAGATCCGGACCGAAGGCGAGAACGGCATCGGTATACACAAGCTGGAATTCGGATACACGCGTTTCGAACACACAAAGCGCGTGCTCGGCTGGGCGAAACGCCTTTACGATGCCACTCCGGATAAAACAGGGCTTTTGTATGAGGACCTGATGACCGCAACAATCTTCCATGATGTCGGAAGGGCCGTTTCCGTGCAATCGGGCGAAGATCACGCGAAGGCAGGAGTACCGATCACAAGAGACTGGCTGCTGTCAAACGGATATGATCCCCCGCGGGCTGAGTATATTGCAGGCCTCGTAGGTTCGCATTCCGAGAAATGGCGTATGCATGACCCGGCCATAGACCGTAACCTCCTGATGCTGATGGAAGCGGATCTTCTGGATGATATGGGACTTCTCGGCATTGTCATGGACACGATGATCGTCAGGGCCAGGAAAACGGACGCAACATTCTACGATTGCTATAACCATTATGAGCGTTACACGCACCCGATGCAGCATGATTGTCCGGTTGTTACTCCGGAAGCAAAGGCATTCTGGGATATCAAGACAGAAAGTACAGATCGCTTTATGGAGCAGTTCAGAAAGGACATTCTGCTTGGTGGTGAAAACTATATTGGATACAGGTAAAGCATCTGATCGTCACAGCAGACGTTTGAACGCTTCCGTCATCGTCATCATTTGATATCGTAACAGCCACCAGGCGTCATTCCACTCCTGCACCTTTTTCAGCACATCCAGCAATGCCGGATAGTAATGATCTGTCTCCTCCGTATATCTGATCATCCATTTCCGGGAAAATGCATCTGCCATTCCTGCTAGATTGTTTGTCCGGTCCAGGCATTTCACCATACAAGCCAGCGGATTTTTCCGGATATTCGCAAAATACTGCTCTTCCCAGTCCGGTTCATTGTGATCATACATATTCTTGGAAACCAACCGTACTGCTTCCCGAACCCTGTCATTGACAGGAAGATCTGCTGGCTTCATATGAGCATCCTCGACCATATCATGAGCCAGAACAGCGGCAAGCACATCATCATCTTTTAATCCCATGGCCAGCGCATGGCAGGCCATCGTCAGCGGATGAGCCATGTAAGAACACTCAAACCCATACTTCGAACGCCGTTGCTGCTCTCCATGTACGGGACGCAACAGATCCATCACAGCCAGTGTCTGGGACAGCCCCAGCATCTGTGCGCGGCCTTTCACAAAGGTGTACATATGGCTGACATCAAAATTAACCGGTTTCAGTGTCCAGTCCTTTTCTTTCTCAGCAAACAGGGAATCCAACGATAGATCCAATACCTTTGCAAGCACCGGAAGTCGATCCGAATCCGGGAGGAATTTCCCCTGTTCCCAGGTGCTTACCGCCTGAAATGAAACACCCAGTTTCTCTCCCAACTGCTCCTGGCTGAGTCCTTTTGCCAACCGTGCTGCCCTGATGCGATCTCCGATCAGTTTATTCCTGTTCACTTTGTCAAACTTCCTCTCTCTTGTATGAACCTGTTCAGATACCAGGTCGCTTTTGCCATCAGTTTCCTTCCCTTTTCTGTCATAAGCATATCCTGAAAAGCAGCTTGATGCCAGCAGACGCAGATTGAACTTGAATTCCGTAATTCAAGTATAGCTTGAAATCTGTGTCTGTCAATCTGCGCTCCGTTTTCTGATTCGCGTAACACATATGAGAAAACATCCCTCTCCTTATGCTTCGCCATGAAAAGACAGAAAAAACAGCCCTATCGTTCAGGAAGGACTGTATTCCAAAAATACGGAGCAGTTGCGTTGCTTTGTTCAACGGATGATTTCAGATATGAATATTCCAACCCGTATTGATTTTGCGGCGGACCTTCTGCATGGTTTCCGGATTGAGAGACGGCCAGTCAGTCACTTTCTGTGCTTTATCTGTAACCATATGCGCTTTTTCCGCACA
The DNA here is from genome assembly GCA_947166385.1 of uncultured Clostridia bacterium. GTDB lineage: Bacteria > Bacillota > Clostridia > Christensenellales > Aristaeellaceae > Aristaeella. The sequence continues at coordinate 82,032 of CAMVEB010000012.1, forward strand.
CAGGGCAATCGGTGTATCCGCCAGCGAATCTGAATAAAAATTCTCTATGACCGGAAAATCATGGTCGATCATATACCGGGCTTTCCCCTTCGCAAACATCAGATTATCCGTCAGAACCCCGAATTCACGGTCATATTCTGTTGCGACAAATCTGACCCCCAACCGTCTGGCAATAGGTTCTATGATGCAGGTCGGAGAAGCGCTGATGATCAGATCATCAGGTTTCTTCTGCGCAAGATACCATGCGGAAATATTCTTCTCATGAGTGTCCCAGTAGCGTTCGATCAGCCTGTCAAAGTCCCTGACCCGGAGAATAGCGAAAAACTCCAGCATCATCCTGGCTCTGGTCATCTTTCCCCTTTTATAACGGATCAGGTTCCGAATGGCTTTGGGAAAAAAAGTCAGCCACAGATGAGGATGATGATTCATGCAATAAATGGCAAAATTGATTGAACTGTCCGGATAACAGATGGTGCCGTCAAAATCATAGACATTCATGAGTCTTTGTAATCACTCCTGTTCACAGATGTCTGCTTCTTCATCATCAGCAGAACGCGAAGGCTGACCGGTGAGCTATACCGCTCACAGTATATATCAATGGACTATCATACACAATACATATGGCAATGCAAATGTGATCAATATGACTCGTTGTGTAAACAAACGGTTGAAAAATCGCCGCGCGTTTCTTCCGTATCATAGCAAAAAGTATCAGACAGCAAACAGCCTGGCAGAAACCAAAAGAAAGATTCAGAACAGACTGTGAAATGAATCCCCTTCCCTTTTTGCCGAAAATTGCATATAATCGTTCTATCAAAAGGGAGCATCGTTTTATCAAAGGAGGTTCCTGAAACAGAATGCCATATCATGCCGGGTTTTCATGATGACAGATTCATACCGGAACGTAATCCGCGGAAGACCGGCTGCGGAAGAACGGGAATAATCAAAGCGGGAGTTGCGGAGGAAAACTGCCATGTATAAATATATGCGCATTCAGGGAAGAGAGGATTCATATATCACCAAATATCCCAAAGGGATTTTCAGCCTGTGCTGGAACCTGATCAGGGATCAGCTTTTGACAGCAGAAGAAGAGAAACTGTTTCTCTCGATCGACGATTGGTTCAAGAACAATCTTCCCGAGCCAGAAACCTGTCGGAATCATGAAAAAGTGATTACATTTTTTAAATGCGGTTATACGGACCATATGCTGAAAAAGCTTGAGCCTGCAGTCAGCCTGCTGGATAAGTACAACAGGTCGTATGATGTTGTTTATACGAACTTTGTCGGTACGATTGTCTATGAAGATGCCTGGCAGATTGCCGTATCCGTGGATCATGGGAAAATGATCTGATTCTCTTTCCTCTGCAGCTTGACATTCTTCTTTTCGCTTGGTACGATGTTGTACGTACAAAAAGCAGTTCAAAAGGAGGTCCCTGTATGCCTGTCATTGCTCTGACCTTTGATGACGGTCCCAACACCGTCATAACACCTCAGGTTCTGGACATTCTCGAACAGGAGAGCATCAGAGCCTCCTTCTTCCTGATTGCGCAGAACATCACGCCAGCGTCCGCAAAAGTCGTCCGCCGGGCAAAGGCCATAGGCTGCGAGATTGAGAACCATACCGTGACCCATCCCTTCATGGACAGGCTGTCCGTGGAGGAAATCCGTAAAGAGGTGCAGGAATGCACCGACCGGATCGTGGGAATCACCGGTAAACCCCCGAAGTACTTCCGCCCGCCATTTATCGCCGTGAGCAGCGCCATGTACGACAATATCGACCTGACCTTCATCTGCGGCATGGGCTGCGAAGACTGGGTTCCCGCCGTTACCGCGGAGCAGCGGGCCGAGCGCGTGCTCGCAGCCGCCGAAGACGGCCAGATCGTCCTGCTGCACGATATGCCGGGGAACCAGAATACAGTGGAAGCCCTGAAGACAATCATCCCGGAATTGAAAAAGAGAGGTTACGAATTCGCAACCGTCTCCGAACTGTTCGAAAAGAAAAACGTCACCCCGCAGCGCGGCTGGCTCTATACCAATGTGTTGCAGAAGACCAGCGAGAACCGTCTCTGACCAGCGCCCGGACATGGTCATCATTCCATGATGCGTCGGAATGTGATATACTGCTTCAATCAAAGACATCCCGAAAAGACCGGATCATTGATGGAACGGAAGGAAGCGGCGACAATGAAAGTATCGCTGAAAACAAAAACCTTTATCATGATTTTCATCATGACTGCCGTATTGTGCGCCGCCTCCATCATCGGCACCAATATCGCGCTGACGAATATCATCCGGCAGCAATTCATCGACAAAGCGGAATCTTTGACAAACGCGATGGCGGACCTGATGGACAAAGATGCAGCGTCCGGCATCCGGGATGCAGTCCTGAAAGTATACAATACGACGGATGACAGGGAAAAAGTCAGCAACGAGGACTGGGGCAGCCCAGAACATGAGGCCTATGTCAGCCGGTACAGCCATATCCTTGAGATGCCTGAATTCATCAGCCTTCAGGAATGGATGCGGACGATCCAGGATAAGGGAAAATTTACCTATATCTACCTGGTGATGATGGATACGGACAATGCCCGGACAATCTACCTGGTAGATGCCTCCTATGATGACGAAATGTGCATGCCCGGCTCTTTTGATCCGTTTACGGAGAGCGATTACAGCATCATCGAGCATCCGATGGACGGTCTCCCCGTAGACATTGTGGAAACCGAGGAATATGGCTGGACTCTCGCACTGGGCAAACCGGTTCTGGACCGAAACAGCGATATCATCGGTTATTTCTGCGCAGATTCCAGCATGACCGAGATCACAAACATCAAGAATCACTATCTGCTGATCATCACCGCCGTACTGGTCGGGCTTGCACTGCTCACCGGCATCCTGGGCGTGCTCGCCGTAAATCATTTCGTTGTCCGCCCTGTGAAAATCCTGTCCGCCGCATCCCTTGAGTATTGTCAGGAGAACGAAAAGAATGAGCACCATCGATTCGACGGGCTGAATATCCGGGCCAGGGATGAGATCGGCGACCTGGCACACTCCATGGTGCAGATGGAAAACGATATCAACGACCACGTGGCTACCCTGATCAAAACCGCCAACGAGCTGATCGAAGCCAGGGAAAAGGAAGCGGAGATGCGTCAGGCTGCCAACATTGATGCGCTCACACGGGTCAGAAACAAGCGTGCCCTCTTCAGTGAGGAAGAACAGCTGGACCGTGAAATCCGGGAAGGCACCGCAGACTTTGCCATCGTCATGATCGATATGAACAACCTGAAAACCATCAATGACACCTATGGCCACGAGAAAGGAGACGAAGCGATCCTGGATCTGTGCAGCACCATCTGCTCGACCTTCAAGCACTCTCCGGTATTCCGCACCGGTGGCGACGAATTTGTCGTCATCCTAGAAGGGCATGACCTGAAACACAAGGATCAACTGATCGCCTGCTTCCGCGAGACTGCAGCAAAGGATGAGACCAGAAAGCCCTGGCGGAGCCTGTCAGCCGCGCTGGGCTGCGGAGTGTATGACAGAAAACTGCACAACCATTTCGCGGACGTGCTCAAAGCCGCTGACACGGAAATGTATCTGAACAAAACCGCCATGAAGGAAAAACGGTAACGGATTCAGGAGGGAACAGTATGGATAAAGGCCGGATCATTTATCTGAACGGGGTCACCAGTTCGGGTAAGACATCCATTGTGGAAGCATTACAGGCACACAGGGATGTTTTCTTCTATGTCGTGGCCAATGACCTGTTTCAGGAAATGATCGGGGAAGATTACCTGAAAGAAGATTACTGGAAATATCTTGGTGAAGTTATCATCATGATGTACCATACCGCGAAACTGTTTTCTGATATGGGAAAAAACGTCATCATAGACAGTATTTTGGTGGAGCGGGACGGTGTTGCTCCCCATTATGAACGGATGAAGGAAATCCTTCGCGATAACCCGCTGGATATCGTGGAGGTTTTCTGTCCGCCTGAGATTTGCCGGCAGCGCAATCTTGACCGTGGGGACCGATACGAAACGCAGTCAGATGAGCAGACTGAACTGATGGCAAAAAACATCCGTTACAGTTTGCGTGTGGACACAGACAAACTATCTCCGGAAGAATGTGCAAACGCCATCATCAATGGCTTGTTTTGAAAAGGAATTCACAAAAACGACAGACAATGATGAAGGGAAAAGATCGCATGATTTATGAACTGAATGATCCGTCAAAAGCTGCCTCCCTCTTTGCGGATTGGGAGGACCTGGATACCGGTGTGATGGCCTGTCTCGATCATGTCATGGGGAAAATTCTCGTAAGGGATCCCGATCATCCAAAGTCTGCAATGGCAGTCATCGGTGATTTCGCGTTTTGCGCGGGAGAACCGGATCTGGATCTTCTCCACGGGAAACCTGACCGCTGGATGCTGGTGGTGCCTCAGAATGAAGCATGGGCAGCGCTGATCGAGAACAATTTTCCTGCCAACAAGCGAATCCGCTACGCAATCAGGAAGGAAACAGAATTTGACCGGGCAAAACTTGAAGGCATGGCAAAAGCACTCCCGGAAGGGTATACGCTCCGCAGAATCGACAGTGAGCTCTATGACCTCTGTCTGAAGGATGAGCATCTGAAGGACTGCGTTTCCGTATTCGAATCAAAAGAAAAGTATCTTGATCTGGGCCGTGGTTTTGCGGTCATGAAAGACGGAAGGATGGTTGCAGCTGCTTCGTCCTATTCCCGCTATCTTGGCGGGATTGATATCGAGATCGATACTGCGAGGGAGGAGCGGCATAAAGGGCTTGGTTCTGCTGCCGCTGCCAGGCTGATCCTCCAGTGTTTGGATGAAGGACTGTATCCGGCCTGGGACGCAGCCAACAAACTGTCGGTTCGCTTAGCGGAAAAACTCGGTTATGAATTCAGTCACGAATATGTCTGTTATTCGATCGAATAATCCGGCAGCTTCAGAGAAAGGAGTGGTTTCATGACATCCGGCCCTGTGATCGGCCTGTGCGCCCATGTGGATGCAGGGAAAACCACCCTTTCGGAATCCATGCTGTTCCTGTCCGGCGCTGTCCGGAAGCAGGGACGGGTGGATCACGGGGATGCCTTCCTCGATACGGATCGGATGGAGAAGGAGCGCGGAATTACCATCTTCTCCAAGGAAGCCCGGCTGATATGGAACAGGACTTCCCTGACCCTGGTGGACACCCCCGGTCATACCGATTTTTCCGGGGAGACGGAACGCGCGCTGGGCATCATGGATCTGGCGGTGCTGGTTCTCTCCGCGCCGGACGGCGTGCAGTCCCACACCCGGACACTCTGGCGCCTGCTGGAGAACCGCGGAATCCCCGTCATTCTCTTTCTGAACAAAACCGATCTCTTCCGGGAGGATCCGGAATACCTGCTTTCTTCCCTCCGTGCAGAGCTTTCAGAGCAGGTCATTCCTTTTCCCGCCCCGGATCCCGAAAAGCTGGCGCTGTGCGATGAAAGCTGCCTGGACACCTATCTCCGGGAGGGAGAAATTCCGGAACGCATGATTCATTCCATGATTGCCTCCCGGAAGATCTTCCCGCTGTTCTCCGGTACCGCGCTGAGAAATGAGGGTGTAGAGCCACTGCTGGATTTTCTGGCCCGTTTCGATCCCCGCCCGACACTGCCGGCAGCCTTCGGTGCCCGGGTTTATAAAGTGGCCCGGGATTCCCAGGGGGCCCGTCTCGTTTTCCTGAAGGTCACCGGCGGCACGCTGAAGGCCAGAGATCTGCTGGCGCTGAAAAGCCCGGAGGGCGAAACTCTCTGGGCGGAGAAAGCAGCGGAAATCCGCCTATATTCCGGCGCCCGCTATACCACCGTACAGGAGGTTCCGGCCGGGCAGGTCTGCTGCGTCGTCGGTCTCAGCAAAGCGCTGCCCGGAGACGGCCTGGGCACGGATCCAGGTCATCCGGAAGTGACGCTCCGCCCGTGCTATGCCTGCCGGCTGGTTCCACCTCCCGGCGCCGATGTGCATCATGTGCTGAATGTTCTTCAGGCGCTGGAGGAGGAAGAGCCCCTGATCCAGGTGGAGTATACGGAAGCCCGGCGGGAAATCCGCGTGCATTCCATGGGTGATGTTTACCTGGAGGTACTTCACCGCCAACTGCTGGACCGTTTCGGCCTGGATGTCTCCTTCTCGGAAAGCACTGTGCTCTACCGGGAAACCATCGAAAACACAGTGGAGGGCGCCGGGCATTACGAACCCCTCCGCCATTATGCCGAGGTACATCTGCTGCTCACACCATTGCCCCGGGGAAGCGGTCTTGTCTGCGATTCCGCCGTCCCGACGGATGACCTGGCCCTGAACTGGCAGCGCCTGATCGTCACGCACCTGCGGGAAAAGATTCATATCGGTGTACTCACCGGCTCCCCGCTGACGGATCTGCGGGTAACGCTGGTCGCCGGGAAGGCCCATCTGAAGCATACCGAGGGCGGCGATTTCCGCCAAGCCACTTACCGCGCCCTGCGCCAGGGGCTGATGAAAGCCCGCTCCGTCCTGCTGGAACCCTGGATGACGCTGGATCTGACCGTACCGGCAGACTGTATCGGCCGGGTGCTGTCAGATCTGGGTCTGATGGGCGGCCGCTTTGAGGCTCCGGAAGACGCCGGAAACGGGCTTAGCCGGCTCTCCGCCGCGGTGCCCGCCGCAGCCTGTGAAGGCTACGGCCGCGCTTTCCGGGTCTTCACGAAGGGCCGCAGCTCCTTTGCCGCCGCTTTTCTGGACTGGGAACCCTGCGCGGATCAGGAAAAAGTGGTTCGGGAAAAAGGTTATGATCCCCGCCGGGATGTCTGGAACACGCCGGACTCGGTTTTCTGCTCCCACGGCGCCGGTTATACCGTTCCCTGGGATGAGGCAGACGCGATGATGCATCTGCCTTTCCTGAAGGATACGATTATCCGCCGGGAGGCACCGGTTCCCATGGCCGGCGGAACATCCGCCGCCTACCGCGGCACCCGGGAGGAAGATCTCGCGCTGGAGCGAATCTTCGAGCACACCTATGGCCCCGTAAAAGCCCGGCAGCTGGTCTCCCCGCTGCCAGAATCCCGGGAAACGCCTGACGAAAAAAAAGAAACCCCCGCCGATGCCGACGGGGAGATTCTCCTGATTGACGGTTACAACATCCTCCACGCCTGGGAGGAATGGAAGCCTTTCCTGCCCGACCGGCTTTCCGATGCCCGTGACGCGCTCCGGGAGCTGATGTGCAATTATGCCGGAGCCACCGGCCGCTCGCTCATCCTTGTTTTCGATGCCTATGCGGTGCCCGGCAACCCCGGCCATGCGGAGAAATATAAAAACATATATATTATCTACACCCGGGAAGCCCAGACCGCCGATGCCTTTATCGAGCAGACCACTTATTACGGTCGGGACACAGCGCGGATCCGGGTTGTCACATCGGACCGTCCGGAGCAACTGATCGCCTTCAGCAACGCGGCGCTCCGCACCTCCGCCCGGGAATTCCGCAAGGAAGTCAACCGGGTCCAGGGCGGGATCGCCGCCTTCCTGGAGGAAAACAACCGGACCCGGCCGGACCGCGTCATAGAACACGCGTATAAGGAAGCCTGGAAAAAGAGCCGGAAGTAGGCGCCAGGAAAAACGCCGGCCGCTTACTTGCCGGAAATCACAATCCCGTCCACCGCGATATAGGGAACCACCGTGCTGCCGTCGCAGAGCAGTTCTCTGGAGATGCCGCGAATGTTTTTAAAGGCTTCCCCCAGGTTCCCGTTGACCATGGTTTCGGTCACAGCCCCCCGGATCTTTCCTTTTTCGATCAGGAAGCTGTTTTTCGCCACGCCGGAAAACTCTCCGTTCGTTCCCGGCTGCCCACCGGAAAAACCGCCGAGAATCAACCCGCGGTCCACGGAGGCAATCATCTCTTCCAGCGTTTTGTCTCCAGGAGCCACGACCAGGTCAAACGCACTGTTCTTCATCACCGGGCGGCCGGTCTTATTGGCGCCGTACAGGCTCAGCATATGCGTTTTCAGGACACCGCGGTCGATGATTGTCACCTTTTCGGAGCGGAACCCGTCTCCCGTTCCGCGCTCGCCCATCACAATCCGTTCGTCATAGGGATCCAGGGAAACCGTCAGGTTTTCATTTACAACCTGTTCGCCCACCTTGTCAAGCCACAGGCTGGTTCCGTTAATGACCACACCTTCTCCCGCATAGTTGGACAGCATCATATAGAGGAATTCCGCCGCGCACCCCGGTGTCATGATGACGGTTCCCTCAAACTTGCCGTTCAGCGTTTCGGGATCAATACTGTTCTGCACGTCCCCCAGGCGGCGGCGAAGATCTCCCATCTCCATAAAGGGAGTGTCCAGATTCGCCGTGGTAAAGCCGGTGTAATCCAGTCCGGTCGTCTTATCCCCTTCGCCGGCGCAGATCTCAATCCCGAAATGATACTGTCCGGCTCGTGCGGAAAACTCCGTGCCATTCGTATTCCTCGAGATCCACTCCCACCGGTCAAAAGAACCGATCGCGCTCATGATCCGGATCTTCGGGAAGTCTTTCGCGGTGGTTTCCAGGAACTCGCTGATCCGCTCAATAAAGCGGTCCAGATCCGGCTCATAGACGCCCTGGCAGAAAAACTCCTTTCCCTGGTCCGGCGCCAGGTCATGGCAGGGATCCTCCGACGCGGATTCCGCCGCGGCCCGGGCTTCTGCCGCCAGTTTCCTGAGCCCGTCCCCGGTAATGTTGTTCCCGCTGGCGGAACCCATCTTTTCCCCGAGAAACACCTTCAGCGAACCGGAATTGTTGAACACGGTGCGCATCAGCTTAAACCCGCCGTTCTCCAGGTTCAGCTCCTGCTTTTCCGACCGACTCAGCGTATACTTATATTTCCCGATCCCCTGCTCCTTCAGCTGGCTGTCCAGGAGATCCGCTGTTTTTTTCAGTTCCATCTTACCTGCCTCCTATCATGATCTTGCATCTCATGTGCGGGCCGCCCATGCCCACCGCCATCGGCTGCTTTTTCCCGCAGAAGCCGCTAGAGGACCACTCCACCCTGTCGGATACCATGTCCACGGTTTTCAGCATATCAAACGCCACACCGGTCACCGTCGTATCCAGCAGCGCTTTTCCAAGTTTTCCGTTTTTAATCTCATATCCGCAAGTGACGCCGAACATGAATTCGCCGGTCAGATCCGCCTGCCCGTTGCCCGAATCAATCAGATAATATCCGTCGTCCACAGAGGAGATCAGTTCTTCCACCGTGTTCTTTCCCGGCAGGATGCAGGTGTTCCGCATCCGGATGATGGGTTCGTCCGTAAAGGTCCATCCCCGGGCGTTGCCAGTGGCCTTCATGCCATATTCCTCCGCCGTCTCACGGTCGTTCATATAGCCCACCAGGATCCCGTCCCGGATCAGCACATCATCCGTGGCCATTGTTCCCTCGTCATCCAGGAAAACCGGCAGCGGCGCCGGCCCGCCCTCAAAGGTATGGGCAAAGTCCACCATGGTCACAAGCTCGGAGGCCACCCGCCTGTTCAGGTTCGGCCCTGCCACGCTTCCGCCGCGGACCAGGTCCGCTTCCACGGTATGCCCGACCGCTTCGTGGGCTAGCATTCCGCCCATCATGCCGCCCAGTACGACGGTCTTATAGCCGGCTTCCGCGTAGACGCCTTCCTTCTTGTCCATCAGTTTCCGGTACAGGCCGTCAATCTCCGGATACAGCTTTTCCGGGTGGTCAAAATGATCGTGGAAGCTGCCAAAGCCACCGAAGGCTTTGAACAGCTCCACCGGCACGCCGTCCTTCGTCTCCGCGTTCATCATCACGTAGACATAGCACCTCGGTGTCACCAGATGGCCGTTATACGCGTCGGACGAACAGACAATCCTGTCCTGGGAATCCTCGGTATACACCACGGTCCTGCTGGACAGATCCGGATACTTCTTTTCCACATAGCTGTCCACGGTCCGACACAGATCGATGATTGTCTTCTGATCCACATCAACAATCTGCGCGCTCAGGGGAATCGTCCCGGTTCCGGCGGACGCTGGCAGCGGAATATCTCTTCCCGAATGCTTCCCCAGGAACAGCGCGTTTTCCGTCGCGGCCCGGATCACCTGTTCCGCCGCCTCCGGCGTATACTCCGCAATGGAGGCAAAGCCGAAGGTTCCGCGGTTGTTCACCCTGGCACTGATTCCGCAGCCTTCACTGCGGGAATTCTGCACCAGGTTTCCCTTCAGCAGCACCACCCGGCGGTTGCGGTTTTCATGTCCGCGCAGAACTGTCTGTACCCCGTCGGCAAACAGTTCCCTCTTGGATCCGATGATATCCTGTAACATATCTGCTTTTCTCCTCCTTTGGCATCATCAGTTTTCATTCCGGTATTGTTCAGTATACACGATCCTCCGTCCCCGGGCAACCTTCATTTTGAATCCTGGCCGCTGTCAGAGAATACGCCTTCCCGCCGTCTGCGCAGCACAGCGTTTCCCCCTTGCTTTCCCTTTTCCGGAAATGATATACTTGTACAAATTCATATCAGGAGGAGGTATATTCCCATGGCAAGACTTCAGATCGAATATTTTTCCGATGCCCTTCGCCGGACCACCGCCTTTGAGATGATGATCCCGAACGACCAGCCGACAGACCGCCCCCTCTCCACCCTTTTCCTGCTCCATGGCTACACCGGAAAAGCCGGCAACTGGGTACCGGACGGCCTGCCGGAAAAATATCATTTCGCCATCGTCATGCCGACAGCAGAAAACTCCTTCTACCTGAACGGAGAAGCTACCGGCACCGCTTACCAGACCATGGTCGGCGAAGAGCTGGTGGATTATGTCCGCAGAACCTTCTCCCTGGCCAAAGACCCGGAGGATACCTGCATTGCCGGCCTGTCCATGGGCGGTTTCGGCGCACTGCATACCGGCCTGGCCTATCCGGACCGTTTCGGCAAGATCGGCGCCCTGTCCTCCGCCCTGATCATCCATGAGGTTGCCCGCATGAAACCCGGTGAAGGCAATGAAGTCGCCAATTATGCCTATTACCGTGCTGTTTTCGGCGACCCTTCCACCGTGGAAGAGCGGGATGTCAACCCCGAAGTCCTGGCCCGGAACCTGAAGGCCGCCGGCAAAAAGATCCCGGAGATCTATATGTGCTGCGGCACCGAGGATTTCCTGATCGAAAACAACCGGGATCTGCACCGCTTCTTTGAATCCGAGGGGATCCCCCACCGGTACGAGGAAGGCAAAGGCATCCATGACATGGTGTTCTGGCATGAATACATTGCCAAAATCGTGGAATGGATGTTTGACTGATGCTCGCAGGAATCCTCCCGGGGCAGAACGATATTCCCCGTTTCCCTCTTGACGCACCGGGTTCTGTCGGGTATGATGATTATACTCAAAGCCGGTTTCCCGGCTGACAGCAGCACATATAAAATGGGAAGAAAGGATGATTTCCAATGAAGTACGAATGTCCCTGCGGCTATGTGTATGATCCCGCCGTCGGCGATCCGGACAGCGGCATCGCGCCCGGCACCGCTTTTGAAGACATCCCGGACGATTGGGTCTGCCCCATCTGCGGTCTGGGAAAGGATGCCTTCACCGAGGCCTGATTCCGGCCTGTCCGTCCCCGCTTTCGCGGGGACTTTTCTTTTTTTCTTGACGCCATATTTCCCCTGTGGTACCCTGTCCCCGTACGCAGAGCAGGGCAGCTGCGCCCGCAGCGCTGCCTGCGCGCCAACCGGACAAGAAAGAAGGAAAAGATCATGAATATCGTTTGCCTGGATCTGGAAGGGGTTCTCGTCCCTGAAATCTGGATCGCTTTTTCCGAAGCCAGCGGCATTCCCGAGCTCCGGCGCACTACCCGCGACGAGCCGGATTATGACAAACTGATGCGTTTCCGGCTGGGCATCCTGCGGGAGCACGGCCTGGGCCTGAAGGATATCCAGCGCACCATTGCCACCGTTGACCCGATGCCGGGCGCCCGGGAGTTCCTGGACACACTCCGTGCCGAAACCCAGGTGCTGATCCTGTCGGATACCTTTACCCAGTTTGCCTCTCCCCTGATGAAGAAGCTCGGCTGGCCTACGATCTTCTGCAACGAGCTGGAGGTCGGCGCAGACGGCATGATCACCGGCTACCGGATCCGGGTCTCCCAGAGCAAGCTGACCACGATCCGTGCCCTCCAGGGCATCGGGTTTGACACCATTGCCGCCGGGGACAGCTACAATGACCTGGGCATGATCCAAGCCAGCAAGGCCGGTATTCTCTTCCGCAGCACAGAACAGATCCGGAAGGATCATCCCGAGCTTCCCGCCTGTGAAAGCTATGAGGATCTGCTTTCCCTGATCCGAGCTGCCCTGTAACAGCCCGTCTTGTGTTTTCCCCCTGAAAATGGTATCATATCAAACGGAAAAGAAGAGGAGGTATTCCCCATGGCTGAAACATTTGTCACCGGCGAGACCCTGATCGGGGAAATCGTCACCCAGTATCCTGAAGCGATTGAGATTCTTCTCTCCATCGGCATGCATTGCCTGGGCTGCCCCGCCTCCCGCGCGGAATCCCTGGCGGATGCCTGCGCTGTGCACGGGCTTCCCGCGGAGAAGGTCATCGAATCCATCAACGCCAAAATCGCCGAGGCCCGCTAAACGTCCCCCGGCCAGCAGCGGGAAGGAGCCGGACTCCGCCTCCCGCTTTTTTTCGGTTTATCCCCGAATGATCCCGGTTGTCTGCCGGAGAAATGAGAGCGCATTCATGAAAAAAAGTTCCCCGCTTTTCTGGATCCTTCCCCTGATCCTGCTGCTGGTGCTACTGCCGTTCCTGGTACCCTCCGCCCTGCCTGATGCCGGTGCGAAGGAGGCGGAAGGCCTCCCGGTCTATGAGCCAGTCACGCTGACCCATCCGGATCCCGGGCAAGTGCCTCTGAACGAAAAGGGAATCCCTGCCTACCTGCCCCATGCAGAAGGCGTTCAGATGGATCCCCCCGGCTATATGGACGGAACTATCTCCGTCCGGACGGAAGAGCGGATGTTCGCAAACCAGGACGGGAAGAAAACCCGAATCCTCTTCACCTGGGTGCAGATTGCCGACCCCAGCCAGCTGCGCACGGCCTTCTCCAATCCCTATCCTTCCCAGGCGGACGGAAATCCCGACCGAATGGCTATTCGGGAGCATGCCGTCCTGGCAATCAACGGGGACTGGTGCGTCGGCCGGAATGACGGCGTCATCTGGCGCAACGGGAAAAAACTCCGGGAAAACGGCTACCTGAACGGCAACGGCTATGACGCGCTGGTCATCGACACCAGCGGCGATTTCCATATCCTGATCCGTCCCCGGATCGAAGACATCGCTGCCTTCGGCGATCAGATCATGCAAAGCTTCATATTCGGACCGGCTCTGGTGGTGGATGGGGAAGCCATCGAATACAACCATAACAATTACGGTGCCGGTGCCGGCATGGGCCTGCACAAAATGGCCCAGCGCCAGGTTCTCTGCCAGATCGACCGACTCAGCTACCTGATCATCAGCACAGAGGGGCCGGAGCAATCCAACGGCGGCGGCTTCACCGCCACCGAGATGGCCCGAATCGCCCGCGACTGCGGCGCCAGGCAGGCCTATAACCTGGACGGCGGATCTTCCACCTGGACCGTGCTGGTTCAGGGTCCCGACGCAAAGCCCACCCGCATCAACAACCTGAAGGGGAAAAAGCGCCAGGTAACGGATATCATCTATTTCGTGACCGCGGAGCCGACACCTGAAGCGGCGGCAGAACCGACCACCGCCGAATAATCACCGATTTATAAGGATAAAAAGAGGTTTTCCCTATGTCAGATCTTTTCCGGTTCGGATCTTTCCGGCTCACCCCGTACGGCCTGTGCATCCTGGCAGGCGCCCTGTGCGGGGTGCTGCTGTGCCTGAAGAAAAAGAAAATTCTCCCCGTGCTCCCCTGGGTTGTCCTGGGAGCGCTGCTGTTGGGCCACGCTTTCTGGGCTGTCTTCTGCTCCCCAGCCTATACGGACGGCATCGGCGTCTTTGGCCTGATGCTGCAGCTGTGGCGAGGAGGTTATACGCTCTACGGCGCGCTGCTGGGCGGCACCCTCGGCGCACTGGTCGGCGCGAAACTGCAGAAGCTGCGCCCTGCCGAAGTGCTGGACGCCCTGAACCCGGGAGCCTGCGCCGTCATCTGCCTGGGCCGGCTGGGAGAGTATTTCTCCGGGCAGGGCTTCGGCAACTCGGTGGAAAATGAATCCCTCTGGTTTTTCCCCCTGGCTTACTGCACCTATAACGACGGAGACTATCAGGAATGGTCCTATGCTGTCTGGTTCTGGGAAGCACTCGCCGCACTGGTTCTGCTGGTTCTCCTGCTGACCGTCCTGCGGAAAGCGGCGGAAGGCCGGCGCACCGCGGTGTTCGTCACCTTCCTGGGGACCACCCAGATCCTGCTGGAGCAGATGCGCCGGGATGATTTTGTCCGCCTGAATCCTTTCGTCCGTTTCACGCAGATCGCCGCGGCTCTGACGCTGTTGGTCCTGCTGATCATCCTCTGCCTGCGTTACAGGCCATCCGCCCCGCAGGTCTGGCTGACCTTCGCGGCCCTGGCCGCCGCGGTCACGGCCATCATGATGGTGGAATTCGTCTTTGACAAACCCCAGATGACCTGGATTCTTTACCTGTCCCTGGCCGCTACGGCTCTCCTGCTCTGGGGGCTGCTCTCCGTTGCCCGGAAAGAGCACGGCCGGCTGCCCTCGGGGCTGTTCTGCCTCAGTACCGTTCTCCTGCTGCTGCTTCACGCGATGGGGGAATGGGAACAGGATACGCTCCTGCTCTACGCGATGATGGCACTCTCTCTGGGCGCCATCGGAACCATCGTCGCTGTCAGTCTTCCCCGGGCGGAACGCTGAAAAAAGACGGTACCGACACTGACACAGGCACTCTCCGGAGCGCCTGTTTTTTTGTTCTCTGATATGTTGTCGGAAGAAATCTGAATTTCATAGAAAAACATCAATCTATTTAGAATATCAGAGATTTTAGGATGTTTATCCCAAATTCTGCTGTTATTTGACCTTCTTTGACTTTTGCGTATTTTGACTATCTTTGATCTTCGAGTATACTATAATCAGCGTTCGGGAGAACGGGGTGGTGCAAAAGACCACAGAAAATGAATCAAACCGGTTGCCGCGCGGAATTCCCGGAGCGGCGCCTGATGAATGGAGGTTTTGATGATGAGTACTTACCTGCCTGCTGTTTTCAGCGAGAACCTGATGGATGTTTTCAATGACTTTGACCGCGACTTCTTCCGCGGTTTCGGCCGTCCTGAACATATGCTCTACGGCAAGAACGCACCCCGGATGATGAAGACGGACGTCAAGGAAACGGAGGAAGGCTATGAAGTGGATGTGGATCTGCCCGGCTTTAAGAAGGAAGAAATCCATCTGGAGCTGGAAAACGGTACGCTGACCATCTCCGCGGAAAAGAGCCTGGAGAACAAGGAAGAGAAACACGGCAAGGTGCTTCGCCAGGAGCGCTGCTCCGGCACGATGTCCCGCAGCTTCTACGTGGGCAAGAATCTCACGGAGGAAGACATCAAAGCGAAGTACGAGAACGGCGTCCTGAGCCTGGCCATCCCGAAGAAGGAAGCACCGAAGATGCCGGAAAAGAAGACCATCTGTATTGAAGGATAATCCCCAACCCCTCCCCCGGGCGTGTCCAGAACGGACACGCCCTCTTCTTTTGCCGGAAAGATGGCTTTTCTGACCGGAAAACAGGCGGAAAAAAACCGCTTGCGGGACAGCGTCAAAAGTGTTATAACGTCCCGAGCGGCGAAATCCTTTTCGCTGCGGAAAGAGGTATTCTGTATGTCCCGGACCCTGACCCGTGATCTGACCGAGGGGCGTCCCCTGCGGCTGATTATTTCCTTTGCGCTTCCCCTGCTGTTCGGCGTACTGTTCCAGCAGCTGTACAGCTTTGTGGATACTGCCGTCGTCGGCCGCTTTCTCGGACCGGAACGCCTGGCGGCCGTCGGCGCCACCGGCTCCGTGAACTTCCTGGTGATCGGACTGTGCCTCGGACTCTGTTCCGGTTTTTCCATTCCGATCGCCCAGGCTTTCGGGGCAAAAGACGAGTCCGAGGTCCGTCGCTGTGTCTGGCACGCAGTCCTCTTAAGCGCGGTTCTCAGCCTGATTTTTGCCGTCGCCTCCACGCTGCTGTGCAAGCCGCTGCTCCGACTGATGAATACCCCGGAGGAAATTCTGGACCATTCCGCCCGGTATATCGGTATCATCTTTGCCGCCATTCCCTGCTGTGTCCTGTACAACATGGCCGGCGGCATTCTGCGTTCCCTCGGGGACAGCAGGACGCCGGTGGTCTTTCTGGTACTGGCGTCTCTGGTCAACATCATCCTGGATCTGTTCCTGATCATTGTCTGCGGAATGGATGTGGCCGGCGCCGCCATAGCCACCGCCATCAGTCAGCTGGTTTCCGGCGTGGGCTGCGTTGTGGTCATGGTCCGGCGTTTCCCGATCCTGCACCTTTCGAAGGAAGACCGGGTCTTCGATCCGGCCCTGGCCCGGAGAATGCTGGGCACCGGCCTGCCTATGGGGCTCCAGTTCTCCATTACGGCCATCGGTTCCGTCATGGTGCAATGGTCCGTGAACGGCCTGGGTGTCAGTGCAGTTGCCGCCATCAGCGGAGCCGGAAAGCTGAGCATGTTCTTTGCCTGCGTCTTTGACGCCCTTTCCTCCACCATGGCCACCTATGCCGGCCAGAACATGGGGGCCCGGAAGCTGGACCGGATCCATCAGGGACTGCGCTGCACTTCCGTTCTGGGAATCGTGTACTGTGTTCTGGCCTTTGCTGTCGTCCGGCTGTTTGCCGGTCCGATGCTGAGCCTGTTCATTGACGCAGAAGCCGCTCCGGATGTCACCGCCATGGGAATCCGCTACCTGACCATCAACGCGGCATTCTATATCCCCCTGCTGTTTGTGAATATTCTCCGTCTGAGTATCCAGGGCATGGGTTTCACCCGGGTCGCGATGCTGGCCGGTCTGTTTGAGATGGTCGCGCGGACCGCAGTCGCCCTGTTCGTGGTTCCGGCCGCCGGCTTTACCGGCGCCTGCTTTGCCAACCCTGCCGCCTGGGTCATGGCGGATGTGTTCCTCTTCCCCTGCTATTATCAGGTCATGCGCTCCCTGCGCCAGCGCCTGATGCCCGATACCCCGGAAACCGCCGCGCCAAAGAAGATCATCAGGCTGCGCCGGGCGGCTTAACCCGACAAAATCCTCCGGCATCGCACAGCCAATGTCATTCAGATAATGACATTAGGCAAAGGGCACAGGAGACTGACTATCA
>CAMVEB010000013.1 GCA_947166385.1 uncultured Clostridia bacterium
TTATCCCTTGAAAATCCCCGGTGGGGTTTTCATATGATAGCATACGGCGCTCCGGCACAAATCCGCGGAGTTCCTCCGCGAAAGATAGGAGTGAAAGGATTTATATGGAACACAAGTGTTATACCATGGATTTTGCCGGCAAACCCCTGACGCTGGAGTTTGGCCGTTACTGTGAGCAGGCCAACGGTTCCGTCTGGGTGCACCACGGCGATACCGTCGTCATGGTCAATGCCACCATGGCTCCCTCACCGCGGGATGGAGTGGATTTCTTCCCCCTGGCTGTGGATGTAGAAGAGAAGCAGTATTCCGTTGGAAAAATCCCTGGCGGATTCATCAAGCGCGAAGGACGACCTTCTGAAAAGGCAACGCTGACCTGCCGCCTGATTGACAGGCCGCTTCGTCCCCTTTTCGACAAGGGTATGCGGAATGATGTCCAGGTCGTGGTAACAATTCTGAGCGTGGAGCAGGATGTTCCTCCGGAAATCCCCGCGATGATTGGTTCCTCCGTCGCCCTGGCTGTCAGCGATATCCCGTGGAACGGCCCTACCGGTGCGGTATTGGTCGGACGGGTGGACGGGAAGTTTGTCATCTGCCCCGATGAGGAGCAGCGCGCGAACAGCGATCTGTCTCTGTACGTTGCCGGAACCGAAGAAGCCATTATGATGGTGGAAGCCGGCGCCCATGAGCTGTCGGAAGATACCATGCTCGACGCGATCCTCTTCGGCCATGAAGAGATCAAAAAGCTCGTCGCCTTCCAGAAACAGATCGTCGCCGAAATCGGCAAGGAAAAGAAAGTCGTTCCCCTGATTACCACCGGTGATGATGTTAAGGCCGCGGTTCGTGAATTCGCCTATGATAAGTGCGTCTGGACTTTTGAGACTTTTGATCGTCAGGAGCGCCAGAGCCGTGAAGCACAAACCAAGGAAGAAACCCTGGCTGCCCTGTCCGAGCGTTTCCCGGAGCGGGAAAGCGAAATTGAGGATGCCCTGTATTACCTGAATAAGGAAGTCATGCGTGCTAAGATCCTGAATGAGGGGATCCGTCCCGACGGCCGGAAGGTCAACGAGATTCGCCCCATCTGGTGCGATGTTGGCGTTCTCCCCCGCACCCACGGTAGCGCAATCTTCACCCGCGGACAGACCCAGGCCCTGACGGTAACCACCCTGGGGACCGTCAGTGAAGGTCAGACACTGGATGGCCTCAGCAATGAGGACTTCAAGCGCTATATTCATCATTATAATATGCCTCCGTACGCCACCGGTGAAGCCGGCCGTCTGAAGAGCCCCGGCCGCCGCGAAATCGGCCATGGTGCTCTGGCGGAGCGCGCGCTCCTGCCTGTTATCCCGGATGAGGATGAATTCCCCTACGCCCTGCGCCTGGTGAGTGAAATCCTGTCTTCCAACGGATCTTCCTCCATGGCTTCCGTATGTGGATCCACCCTGAGCCTGATGGATGCCGGTGTTCCGATCCATGCGCCCGTCGCTGGCGTTGCCATGGGTCTGATCACGGAGAAGGAATCCGGCCGTCTGGCTGTCCTGACCGATATCCAGGGCTTGGAAGACTTCCTTGGCGATATGGACTTTAAAGTCGCCGGTTCCATGAACGGCATTACCGCCCTTCAGATGGACATCAAGATCGCCGGAATTAACCGTGCGATCCTGCAGCAGGCCTTGCGCCAGGCGCTGGAAGGCCGCCTGCATATCCTGAAAATCATGCTGGATACATTGGGAATGCCCAGGGAGAACCTGAGTCCATACGCTCCGAAGATCATTCGCTTCACAATCAATCCCGAAAAGATTCGTGAAGTCATCGGGCCCGGAGGAAAAATGATCAATAAGATCATTGCTGAGACCGGCGTAAAGATTGATATCGAAGATGATGGCCGTGTATTCATTTCAACACCTGACCAGGATGCTGCGGACAAGGCTCGGAAGATCATCGAAGGCATTGCCAAGGATATCGAAGTCGGCGATGTATTCACCGGCAAGGTTGTCCGGATTATGAACTTCGGCGCCTTTGTGGAGCTTGCCCCCGGAAAGGACGGTATGATCCACATTTCCAAGCTGGACACAAAGCGTGTAGAAAAGGTCGAGGACGTAGTCAGTATCGGCGATGAGCTGGAAGTCAAGGTCAATGAGATTGACGCGCAGGGCCGCATCAACCTGATTCGCAATGACATCACCTACAGCGAGGCGCCCCGGCATTCTGAGGGCGGTTTCCGCCGTCCTCCGCGCCGTAACAGTCAGGACTGATAAATAAGGATGAACAGCCTCCGGAGCTCGGCCGGTAAACCTGGCCCCTCCGGAGGTTGTCTTTATGAAGAATCATGAACGAAAGAATTGTTGCCCTGGATATTGGGGATGTCCGGATTGGCGTGGCGGTCTCCGATCCCACCCGGACCATTGCTTCCCCCGTGGAAGTCATCACCCGGGTCGGCTGGGGGCCGGATACAAAAAAGATCCGGGCTCTCTGTGACCGGTATGAGACGACGCTCGTGGTTTCAGGCCTTCCGCTGAATATGGATGGTTCAGAAGGCTTCCAGGCGCAGAAAGTCCGTGCTTTCTGCGATCAGCTCAGCAAAGCCGGCCTGACTGTCTATTTCCAGGATGAGCGGCTGTCCACCGTGACGGCTGAGGACGCACTTCTGGAAGGCAATGTTTCCCGTGAAGGCCGGAAAAAAACCGTCGATAAAGTCGCTGCCGCGATCATTCTGGAGCAGTGGCTGCAATCACAGAAAGAATAATATAGAAATAACAGAAGGAGGATTTTAACCATGGCAGATGAAAACAAAAACCTGAACAACCCCGAAAAAGAAGATGACGGATGGGATGACAACGAAGAATCCGATCTGGTGGAACTGATTGATGAAAACGGTGAATCCACTGTTTTCGAACATCTGGCCACCATCGAACACGAAGGTGAAAGCTACCTGGCTCTGTGCGATCCGGAATCGGACGATGATGATCTGGAAGTATTCATCCTGAAGATTGAGCAGGATGAGAACGGCCAGGATGTTTACAACGTTCCCGATGACGATGTCGCCGATGCTGTTTTTGAAAAACTGGTTAAATTATCTGAAGAATTATAAGCCTTTTTATCTTCCCTTTTTCCTGCGCGCTTTGTCTGCGTACATTGCACCGTCGGCATTCTTCATGAATTCGTCCATTCCTCCCTTGGCATCGGGAATGGCCGCGTAGAGCCCGATACTGGCACTGATATCGCAGATCCATGGATCATCCCGGTTGATTTTCTCCAGCGATTCCCGAACCAACGGTACCAGGGCTTCCGCTTCTTCTGCGGAGTTCACAATACCGTAGGCCAGGAACTCATCGCCGCTGATATGAACCGGGATGATCCCTTTTTCATGCAGTACGCGCAGCGCCTTCCCCATTCGGCAGATAGCCTCATCGCCCATTAGGTGCCCGTGCTCATCATTAATCCGCTTCATATGATCCATATCCATACTGAGCAGAGCAAAGATCTTTCTTTCCTTTCTCGCCCTGTCCATGACGACAGGTGCCTGCTCCATATACCCGCGGCGGTTCAGCAGCCCCGTCATGATATCATGAACGGCCATGTTTTCAATGGTTGCTGCGGAGCGTTTAATATTGGTCTGCAGATAAAGACTGATCAACGCACCGTTCAGCAGCATCAGCACGGAATAAAGTGCCGACCCGGTTCCGTTGCCGAGATCCATGACAACGTACCCGAAGTTTTTATTCCGATAGTACAGCGGGCAGAAAACCAGACAGCTGGAATTCTTCCGCATTTCCTGCAGGGCAGGAACCAGATCCCGCCGGTCAAACAGCACCGGCTCATACTCCCGCCCGTTTCGCACGCCGTAAAGCAGCAGCATTTCCGGAGGATAGGCCTGGTAGTCTGCCGACCCTTCCGACTCACGGCAGATTGACGGATCCACACAAAGATATAGTTCTTTGATTTCCCAGCTGAAAACAAATTCCCGGATCTTTTCCGCTGCTTCCTCCTCATCGCCGACGCCTGCCAGCGTTCCGCTGAACATGCTCACGCGGGTCAGGATAGTCTCCATTGTCCAGCGCTCCGTGCCCAGCGCCCGCAGCTTCTCATTCATATGCTCCAGGCTCTGGGAGCAGCCGCAGCTCTCCCCGTAGATTGGAATTGTGGAAAGCAGGACTTCCTGCTGCACAGGGATTTCTCCGTCAATCCATTTGCACAGGATATCCACTGCCCGCCTGGCAGAGCGGTCGATCGGGCGGCAGATGGTGGTTATACCGCGCATGACCGCTTCGCGCAGCGCGTCAAACCCGGTCACAGCCACATCCTTCGGCACACGGATTCCGTGCTCTCCGAAACACTCGATAATGCTCAGTGCCATGTCATCGTTCGCGCAGATGACAGCATCCGGAATCTGGCCGCCGGAAATCAGGATATCCTCCGCAGCTTTCCACCCGCCGACCCGGGTCCATTCCCCATCAAAAATCATATCATCGTCCAGTTCCAGCCCATGCTTCCGCATTGCTTCGCGGCAGGCTTCCACACGGGCAATTGACACGTTGGAGTTCAGCGGACCGCTGACAAACGCGATTCGCCGGGCGCCGTGCTCAGTAATCAGGTGCTCAGTCAGTTCCATGACGCTGATTGCGTCATCAAACCGTATACAGACGGCACCTTTCATCGGGACGTCAATGGAAACATGGGGTTTTCCGGATTCATGCAGCGGCTTAATGACATCAAGCACCTTCTGGTGCGCCACATCATTGCCCATTGTAGCCAGCATAGAAATCACGCCGTCAAACTCCTCCAGATCAGGAAGATCATAAATCATGCTCTCTCCCACTTCACTGTTGGTGGAAATTGCGACGTTCATATGGCCCTGGCTGTTGAAAATGCAGATATCGGCATCATTCTGAACACCGGCAGAAGCCAGTCCGGCTGCAAAATCCTGCTGGTATTCCCGGTCAATGCTGGCAACCAGTACTGCAATCCGTTTCCGCGCCATCTTCCTGATACCTCTTTCCTCGTGATTTAAACACCGCTTCTCCGCAGTCTGTATAGCTTTCTTTTATTGACTTAATTATACAGGAACATTTCAGATATGACAAGGATTGATTCTATTTGACGTATCATATCTGTCGTTCTTTATCTGTATGTAACTTGCGGCCCGGCCTTGACCACTCTTCCCTCAGGTGATATACTGACACTGCTGTGCGGATGTGGTGGAATGGCAGACACCGGGGACTTAAAATCCCCTGCCCTCAAAAGCGTGCGGGTTCGAGTCCCGCCATCCGCACATATAAAAGCCCTTGCAAATCAGTACTTGCAAGGGTCTTTTCTTACCACATTACCACAATTATACCACAACAAGGATTAGATCGCATACATCGTTTCAGCAAGTGTCTGCATCCGTTTAGCTGAATCTTCTTTCATGCGCTGCGAAACATGAGCATAGATATTTGCTGTTGTCCGAATATCTGTATGTCCCAGATCTTCCGATACACTCTTCATATCATCGCCATTTTCAGCACGCATAACAACATGACTATGCCGGAGATCATGAAACCGTAGATCTGGAAGGCCTATTTCCCTGGCTCTTTCTTTGAACACCTTCAGAACATAAACGGAAACAAGATGATGACCGGTTTCATTAGTAAATACAAGATTGTCTGGATTATCAAATTCCGCACCATGCTTCAACCGATTTTCCGTCTGCTCGCGCCGGATCTTCTTCAGAACATCAAACACGATTGAAGCCGGGCAAATTGTTCTTTCATTGTTAGTTTTCGTTGAGTCAATGATATATCCTACTTTTTGACCAATTCGCCTGTCTCGCTTCAATTGCTGGTAAATTGTTATCGTGTTTCGGTTAAAATCAACGGCATCCCAGGATAAACCTAGTAATTCACCTTGCCGCATACCGGTAAACAATGCCACAAAAAACAGATATTCATACAGTTTACCCTTGATTTCATGACAAAATGCAGTGCGCTTCTCACCTTCAAGAAATAGCATTTTCTTCTTCTGTACTTTCGGCAAGTCCTGTCCTTCTGCTGGATTTTCCTTCACTAACTTTACTTTAATTGCATCTGCAAAAGCATGATGGACGATACCATTAAGGTTTCGAATTGTTTTCGGAGAAAGATCTTCCGCGATACAGTCCAGGATGATATTCTTAATCATAAAGAAGCTCACTTTTTGAAGTTTGATCTCTCCAATGGAAGGCCGAACATAAAGCCTCAAATATAATTCGTACTGTGCTTTTGTACTTTCCTTCGTGTTCACAAGATAGCGTTTCAACCAATCATCTAACCATTCATTGCAAGTTATACTCGCAGGATCTACATAATTCCCGACATCTATGGATGATAGAATCTCGCGCAGTTTTTTCTGCACTTCTCCCCTAGTTTTTCCGTATATGCTGCGTCGTTTCAACTTGCCGTTCTTATCGTATCCGCAAGTGTAAATACCTTCCCAAGTTTTGTCCGCACGCTGACGGATGCATCCTTCGCCATTTCCACGCTTAGCCATTCTGATTCCCTCCTGTCGTTTATCTGCCTCTGGCCAGTGTTGCCGGATCCGGAGACCTGTACAACACCGGCCAGATGATGGAAGTCTGTACACCGGTCAGATCTGAGCCGGCGATGCCTCTTTAATCAGGGTTCCCCTGGAGTCATATTTCATACCTTCAAACTCTGGGAAAAAGATATCACGTGTCTCGTCATCAGTCAGGTTCAAAGCACATCTGATTGAAACCAATTCAGGCTGCATAAATTCCTTCTTGCCGGTAACCTTGTCCATGAAGCGCTTTTTGCTCATTCCAATGTGCTTACAGAATCGGTCAAAAGTAATCCCCCTGGTTGTGATCTCTGCTGTCAGTTTCGTAAACACGATATCTTCATATTCATCTGGCGTTGCATTATATTCTTCTTCGGTAATTCCAGGGATCTGACTGTCATCCGGTTCAGAATCCCAGAAACAAAGGCCAGGAGCATCAAACAGGTGTTCATCAATGTACCTTTCAAAAATTCCATCATCATTTCCACCTACAATTATGCCGTAAGTACCAGGACAACCGATAACAACCGGTAATTTCCATGTCCATATAACACCGTTATCATTGTTTGTCGATGACATCCAGATGACAGAGGCAAACGGCAATGCTTCGATCTCCTCGAGGGTCAGTTTTCTTGCAGTGGCAGTCTTTTCTTTGTTTTCCATGGTGATACCTTCCTTTCATTATTTGAAATATCTTGAAAGGAAACATCCGTACCGATATAATGGTATTTGGTGCTTCCTTCCTGCCTAGGGTTGGTGCGCTGGCTGCTGCTGATCTGGACCATCGGCAGCAGTATTTCCTATCAGAGTGAATCATTTTGCTGATTCTCTCCTGCTATTTCCTTGTCTCTCCGCTTCCATTCACGCGTCATTTCTTCTGCCGACATCGTGAACGATTGCGGAGATTCTTCATCTTCACAGATGTTTCTCATCTCATCTGCTAACAATTCTTTGATAAACTCAATTGCTGCGGATTCGGAGAGATTGAAGGTATGATCTTCTTTGTCATAGTCCATCTCCCACTTGCTGTTTTCTGAATTATCCAAGAGATCAAACATTCTCAGAAATAATGAATACCGTATCATTAATTGCTGAAACCTTTTTTGCTCAATCAGGTGTGACAATTCATTTTTATAACTTCCCAGTTCATCAGGGTTGATGATTCTGTTTACAGCTTGTTCTGACAAACCGATCACAGACACAGCCGCTTTAACGTCCGCATCAACAGATTTGGTTTCAGACAGTCCAAGCAGCCAATCTGCTGATACATTCATTTTCTCACAGATTTGAGCCAGCGCGGGCGCGTCTGGGCATCTCTCGCCATTGTAATATCTATCTACGGATTGCCGGTTCATATCCAGTTTTTTGGCAAACTGCGTAATATACGAACAACCAGACATATCATACAGTTTTCTGAAGCGCTTATTGAATTCGTATTTCTCCATTCGGATTTATTCCTCCTTTCTCACCCATCGAAAAGCACCATTGTTTT
Organism: uncultured Clostridia bacterium; assembly: GCA_947166385.1. GTDB lineage: Bacteria > Bacillota > Clostridia > Christensenellales > Aristaeellaceae > Aristaeella. The sequence continues at coordinate 8,024 of CAMVEB010000013.1, forward strand.
CCAACGTGTGTATTATTGGCTACTTTTGGTTTACTTTGTCACCGATAAGTGTTATATACTTCTTTGTGACACCAATAATAATAATCGCTGGCCAACGATTAGTCAAGAAGAAAGTTGTTTAATGAAAGAAGGGAGAAATCTACATGAACAGAGATATCAAAGAGAAGATCAAAGCTGCCGGACTGCACCAATACCAGGTCGCCGATATGTGCGGCGTTTCGGAAACAACGTTGGTTCGCTGGCTCCGGTATGAGCTGACTCCGGAAAAGCGGGAAATGATTCTCGCTGCCATTGAGAAGGGAGGCCAAGATCATGGCACGTCTGTTAACAACTGCTGAGGGGAATAAAATGGAACGGGATGGAATTGATCTGAAGGAAGCTGCGGTTTTCCTGGGTATTGGCTTGACGAAAATGCGCGAAATTGAAAAGCAGCCTGACTTTCCCTCTTATCCTGCCGGAAGAAAAATCCTTGTTTCCCTGGAAAGGTTGAAGGAATGGCAGCAGCGACAGATTGATCTGTATAAACAGGAAAAGAAACAAATGTAACGGAGGCCCGCAGGATGATCGAATTCACAATGTACCATTCCGGCAAGACAGGAGAATCTAAAAACACATATTACAAAAATACAGTGGTCATCCGCAATGCTGAAGATTTAATGAATGTATGTCGATATGATCATGTATGCGCGGAATTCAAGAATTCTCACCGTTGCAACGATGATTTCATCCGGTGCCATGCGATTGCTGCGGACTGTGACAACGATAATGCAGAAGATCCAGACACCTGGTTAAGCCCGTTGAAGGTTTCTGAGCGATTGCCGGACGTACAGTTTTACTACTGCAAATCCCGCAATTGTGATAAAGTAAAGCATCCCAGCGAAGCTAATGAACACAGCGCAAGACCACGGTATCACTATTATTTCCCGCTGCAATACCCAATTAATGACATTTCGCTTGCCCGCAAAATAATGGATCGTTTCCTGTTTCTATTCCCGGAATTCGACAAAGATGGAACAAAACCAGCGCAGTTCTTTTTCGGCCATGCTGCACCAGAAGCTGGCGAAATTGACGGAGAATTAGATATTGCGTCATATTTCACAAAGCATCCGGAGATCAAAGAACCAGAGCCAGAGAAAACAACACCGATAGAATCATCAAGCGCACCATCGGCAGCAGCTGTTTCAGATGATGATTTTTTCTTGCTGAACATTGAAGATGCTTTGCAATACGTTTCTCCGGATGATTATGGCGATTGGATCAAAGTTGGTCAAGGCTTATTCGCCGCAGAAAGAAAACATAATACCGATTGTTATTCCATTTGGGATAAATGGTCAAGCAGCAGCGGAAAGTATAAAGGTGAACAGGAAACGCGCAGAAAATGGGCTTCATTTAAGGAAACTGGCACAGACAGAACCGCAGACGAAAGAACCATTTTCAACATGGCAAAGGATGCTGGATGGAAAGCAGCCAAACTGACCGGAGAATATAAAAAAGCACACGAGGAACGACTGCAGCGCGAACGCGAAGCTCAAGAAATACAAGACGCTCTCCGGGAAAATGATATAGCGAAAATTGATGCTCTGGGTATCAAATATTCTAATCCTAAGTCATTAAGCTGGGCGTTTGATTTCGATGGCAATATAATCAAGGTAATTGACAACAAAACCGGAGAAATTCTTTACCCAACTTCGGAAGACGGTGCGGATCCTGAACAGCCTATTCCTGGTGAAACAGTTCACACTGTAACAAACGCAATTAAAACAGCAAAGAAAAAGGATTATATAACAGTCAATAATTATGACGATGTCGAAATCAAGCCAACAAATTACCTATTCTTTCCATGGTTTCCAAGAGGAAAAGTGAATGCTGTTCAGGGAGATTCCGGCTCTGGTAAATCCACTTTCATGTATGCAGTTGGGGCAAAGGTAACCACAGGCGAAGATCTGTTAGGTTCTCCATGCGACGACCCTGGGAATGTAATGTTTATCACAATCGAAGATGATGCATCTGATATAAAAACAGCATTCCAGGACTCAGGCGGAGATCTGTCCAAGCTGTTGAGAATTCCTGACCGTGAGCAAATTGCTAAAATGGATCTTTCTCAGGATAATATAGATGTTATCAACAGTATTATCAAGAATAAAAATATTAAACTGCTTGTACTAGACCCAATTCAGCAATTTCTTTCCGGTGACATGAACAAAGCGAACGAAACCCGCCCTCAATTATCCAGGCTTGTCAATATCGCAGAAGAAAATGACATCTGCATTGTCTTTCTGGAACACATGGGAAAGGATACAAGCAAATCGTCATTGCATCGCGGGATTGGTTCCGTTGATATTGGCGCCACTACCAGGTCAATCATGCAGATAGTAACAGATCCGGAAGATGATAATTACAAAATCGCCTTCACAGTAAAAAACAACACTGCAGATCTGCATGATGTCCAACGTGCAATTCGTTACCAGATACAGGATCATCCAAACAGTTATGATCCGGAGACAGGAAAACGCATTCATTACCATGGGCACGCTGAGTTTATAGAGACTTTAGAATACAATGAACGATTGTATCGAAAGGCCAGAAAAAAAGCCGAAGAAAAAGAGGATGAAGTTGAGGAAGTCCTTTTAAACATTAACTATGATAAAGATCCTTTTGTTATCACGGCGCGTGAATTGATCGCCGAAAATCCAAATGGTCTGTTTATCAGTACCGATGATTTCATTCAACGCATCACAGAATGTTGCGGACATTGCCCGTATACGCAGACAGCCGATAAAAGTACCGGTATATATAACAGACTTGAAAAACTGAGGGTCTTGCTGCTTGACCGTGATGGGATACAAGTTGACAAACCAGGGGATGGCAAAATAGCAAAAGCGTACAACTGGCAATCAAGAATAATTGAACCTGAAAGCAAGCGCCGATTAAGAGGACTCGTCTTTAATGTGGTAAAAGCAAAGCAGGAAGGTTTCCAGCAAACGATAATTTAACCATGGTGGATAATAATTGGCCGGGATTTTCTCCCGGCCTGTTATTTTACACAGTATTTCCCATACAAAAAGAATGTGTGTAAGCTGTGTATTCTGTGCAACTGTGTGCATATGCACAAAACAACACAGAAAAACACAGATACACACAAAAACACAGAATATATTGAATCTGTGTAGATGTACTTTCATTTGATCTTGAGTGCATTATCAATTTCCCTGTATACCGTTTGTCTGTTTACCTTCATTACATACGCAATATAGGCGTCAGACATTCCAAGCGCATACCGGCAGCGAAGAATCACCCTTGTCCTTCTGTTCTGGATCTCATCCATCAGATATTCAAATCGCATGATGTTTTCCATCAATTGTTGTTTCTTATCTGGCAATGATATCAATGGTAGATTGTACCGATTCCGCCATTCAATGCATCGGGCAATTGCATTATATTCCAGAACATTGTCCCGGTAACTGATGATACAATCGCGTTCCAATTTGGTCATTGCTTTTGTATCTCCCCGTCAGGCTGTCTCGTTCAAGTTGGTTTCCGTCAATGCCTTGCCCTCGTTGTAATCGGCTGTCCTGTTATGATCGTTTCACAGACAAGCCGCCCAAAATCCGCAGACTGTACAGAAATTCCATTAACTTCTGTTTGGCTGATTTTCCCGGCGTTTGCAGCCTGCTTTAAATCATACTGTTTATAGGCTTCCCAGTATTCCGGCGTACAATTTCCGCCTCCTGTCGCGGCTATGTGCAGCAATGCCAGCGCGTCCCCCTGCTGTGCTGCCTGTAAAAGAGTATTCCGCGCTGCTTTTCTGCGGCGGTTATTCTGCCGGTTTCGTTTCTGCTCTGCCTTTTTCGCAGATTCCGCCCGGTCGGCTTCCGCTGCGGCCTTTATTGCGTCCCTGCGTTGTTTGGCCTGTAGGCGCTTCCGCTCCAAATATCCGCTTGTCTGTTCCCATTCCCGGCGCTTTTGAGCGTTCCCGATTGTTGCACAGGTTGGGCTGCAATATCGCCCGTTGCCTGTTGTTGGTGTAAACGTTTGACCGCAGACAAGACACTGTCTTTTTTCCATTCATAACCGGCCTCTCTTTCTGCTGTTATGCGCTTCGTAGAATCATGGCTTTTCTGATAATGTTCCCAGACGGCGGAACAGAAGCTCGGACGGGGGCCTAGGCGGGGGGGCTCCCCCCTACCAGGGATCGACAAGGCCGGTGCGCTTCTTGCCGGCGTCTGTCTCCCGGTAATCAGTTCATGACTGTTTCGCCTGTCGGATCCGGATGGCCGGTGCTGAATTTTGTTTCCCTTGTTCCGCTGCGAGAATCTGCTTTCCCTGATACAACACTCCTGCCGGCTGACCCAGGCAATTGCATAGCTTGAACTGGATTATCATAGCTTTATCAAAAAGAGATTCTTTCTGCATCGCATCAGGAATCTTACTTCTTATTATTTCTGCTTACTTCCAATCATGATAAACATATTATGAAAGCCATTTCTCTGAAGAATGTTTCTTTGATGCAGCCGACTAGGGCGGGTGTGCCAGGGTACCGAACCCTACCGGGGGGAGAAAAAATGCCGGCAGTCTTTTTGAGGATCCTGATAATCGAATAATAAAAATCAATTACTAAGTTTCTGAATCAAAGCAATCATTGAAAAGCAATCATTATTTTATTTATTCTGATCCTGACTGCCGGCTGGCTAATCAGCAGCAACGGAGGGGGCACTTCATTGCTGCCGGCAAGAATCATGTCGAGCCGGATCCGCGCCGGCGTACAGAAGAGGGGCGGTCAAATTGAGCCAGCCCCATCTCTTCTGTTGGTAACACAATTACTTACGAAGTCCCGCCAACATCCCACGAAGGGCCTTATCTTGCTTACTGTCATTCCATTCGCTGGGACGTTCTTTTCTATATTTCATCCGCACTTTTTCAGCGGCTTCGGTTGCTGCAGCAGCGGCTTCCTGCTCTATCTGTTTTTCCATTTGCATACGTTTCTTTTCTCCGTCGTTAGCTACAGCCAGATTTAGCCGCGTCTGAAACCGTGTCTGTTCATCCTTCAGATCACCCTGGAGTTCGGCAATTGTTTCCCTTGTCTCTGGTTTCATAGGTTCATGCAGTGATAGTATTATGGTATTTTTCGGATCTGCCATTTTCCTAACCTCTCTTTCTGTTCTTATGTTGAATATCTCATAACGTCAATTTTATCGCCAAGGTACTTATTCACGCGATCTCCAACTTTCTGCCCATCCATGTAGAGAGACAAATCTGCATCAGCCAGGACGCGCCTCATCGCGGTTTCTAACTGAGATACCAGATTCACATCTCTGTCGGCATTGAATTCCTTAGGATCGGGAAGAGTATAAGAATTACCAAGCGTTTGCAAGGTCAGTCTGCTTCTCAGATCGGCATTCGAAAGATCACCGGAGATCTGCATCATTGCATCAGTTATAACGCCTCTATTGCTTTCAATACCGGCTGCAATTCCCTTTGGGATCCATTGACCGACCTGGTTCTTCATGACCTTAGACGGGGAGCTGATGCCAAGCGCACCTTTTGCGGCCTGCAAGGCACTCATAGCCAGCTCGCGCATTTTGTTGTACAGTGTGCCGCTTGAGGCGTTGATTCCTGCCACAATGCCGCTGACGATGTTCCCGCCAACACTGCTCCAAGCGATCCCATCAAAGGCTCCCTTGCCGGCGCTGGCCGCGCTGCTCATGGCTTCAGTAAATCCAGCCGGCTTCACGCCTCCGGTAATCTGCTCAATGATTGCTTCACCGACGCCGCTCCAGCTCAGCCCCTTGATCGCGGTCATGCAGGCGCCCATAATACTTGTGAATGTCGTCTGCAGCGTGCTGGCCTTGCTGTTTACACCGGTCTGCATTTTGGCCATGACATCACCGCCAGCTACAGCCCACTTCTTTTCTTTTACCGTGGTGATCACGCTGTCCATGAACGTCCCAACATGGGTATTGAATCCTTCTTCTTTTCCCTCGAGGCCGGTCTGAATGCTACCAATAGCAACTTCTCCAGCGCCTTTCCAGGTGTCTTCCGTCTTGAACTTGTCCGCCGCTGTCTGGCCGACCTTTTCCAGTTTGTCATCGAGGTCGCTTTCTGTTGTCGTAACACCAGCCAGGATATTAGAACAAATATCACTACCCAGTGTATTCATCTTGTCTGTTGTTAATTGATCAGCAATGGAAGAATATATACAAGCGCCGACGTTCTGCGCGGCTGACTTCAATTCTTCACTGCCGGTGTCCAGTGCTGATTTCAGATCAGTCATTGCCTGTGTCAGACCTTCGGCAGCTTGCTTCATGTCGTCGCCGGCAAACAGCTTCTTTAGTGCTTCACCCAGTCCTTCGGCAGCTGCTCCAATACCTTTGCCGATACCTTCCGCAGCAGCCCCGCCGCCTTCCAGCAATCCGCCCAGGAAAGATGTAAGACCCGTCCAGACGTCGCCGATTCCACCCTGGATGGCCGCGCCGACTTCATCCCATTTGATACCCATCAAGAGATCGTGTGCGGCCTTGAACGGAGCTGCCAACACATCACCGGAATTCTCAATCAGGGCATTTGCGACGCCTCCGAGTGTTTCGCCCAACTTATCCCATTTGATCGTGCTGATGGTCGTGTGTGCAGCCGTAAAGGCGCCACTGAGAGCTTCATCAGTCAGTCCAATCAGGCCATTGGCCGCCTTGCCGACGGTATCACCCAGGCCGGCCCAGTCGATTTTATTGATCGTCGTTTCTACGGCCGTAAAGGCTCCGGTCAGTGCGTCATCGCCCAGGTTGATCAGGCCGTTGGCAGCTTTCCCAACTGTTTCGCCCAGTGCTTCCCAGTCGATTGTGTTGATAGTCGTTTCTACAGCTGTAAATGCTTTGGTCAGTGCATTATCCGCCAGGTTCACCAGTCCGTTTGCAGCTTTGCCGACGACCTGGCCTAGGTTTTCCCAGTCGATGGTGTTGATAGTTTCTTCCGCCGCAGTAAAAGCAGCCGCGAGAACATCGCCTGTCAGGTTCACCATTCCGCTGGCGACTTTCATGACATTCTGGCCCAGCTTTTCCCAATCAATCCCGTTGATTGTGCTTTCCGCGTCCGAGAATATGCTGCCCAGGAAGTTTTCTCCGCCCGGATTCAGCGCCCCGGTGACCGCGTCCAGGATGTTTTTCCCGATGTCGCCGAAAGCGGACAGGATCCCGCCGTCGCCCGTCAATAGCGTGACCGCGTCCCCGAACAGCGTCTGCGCCCACGTTCCGAACGTCCCGAGAATCCCTGTGATCCCCTCCCAGATTTTCTGCCCGATGGCCCCGAAGTCGACGTCCCCGTTCACAACGGATTTGATCGCGCCGCTAACAAGCGAAATCAGCTTTTGTCCCAGTGTTCCCAGAGCACCAATGATCCCGTTTAAGATCGTGGTCCCCAACTGGATCCAGTCGACCTTTCCCAGACTCTCTAACAGTCCTGCACCGAAATCCAGCAAACTGCTCATCAGCTGTGGGAGACTCTGCCCCAATCCTTGCAGCGCATTGGTTAACCAGGTTGTCAGCCTCGCGCCGACGTCGCCCAGGTTACCCAGCATTTGATCGAACGAGGCGCTGATATCTCCACCCTGGAACAGCGTGGTCACAAAGTTCTTTGCGGACTCTTTCAACTTGTTCATGCTGGTTCCAAAGGTATCAGCCATCTTATCATAAGCAGCTTGAACAGTATCCGCTCCGGATGCCATCTGTTCCAGGTTCTCTGTGAATGTGTCGACATCACTGGAAATCAGCATGGCCGCATTGCCGGCTTCCACACTGCTCCACAGATCCAACATACTGACACCGGTGGAGTCTGCATAACTCTGCATCATGCTGAACACGTCGCCCAGGTTGGCCCCATTGGCTATCATTTCCTGGAAGGACTGGCCAGCGTATTTAGTGCCCGCTGCGGCCTTCTTCAGCGCATCAGCACCTTTTGTTCCGCTCTTACTCAATTCTGCCATTGCAGATCTGAGCTGCGTCGTTGCCTGTGCCGTCGGCACACCGGCAGCAGTCATCTGGGCCAGTGCTGCACCGACCTGCTCGAAGTTGACACCGGCAGCAGCTGCAGTAGGCGTGACATTGGCCAGCGCTGCACCAAGCTCACCAACTGTAGTAATACCAAGGTTCTGCGTCTGCATCAGAACATTCTGAACCTTGCTCATAGCCTCTGAACCTTCAAGCCCATAAGCATTCATTGTCTTTGCTGTGGCGCTGAGAGCGGTATCAATGTCCGTGAAACCGGCTACGGCCAGTTTTGCGGATGCCTCAATCATCGGCCCAAGGTCTTTCATCGGCACGCCGGCAGACTCTGCACTATAGGCAGCATCCGCCAGTGTCGTGGCTGCCAGTCCGTAGGAACTGGAGAGCTCCAGCACTTTCGACTTCAATCCGTCAAACTCTCCACCGGTTCCTTTGAACAGTGTGGAAACCTTTGCCATTGCTGTTTCAAATTCGCTAGTGTGTGTTATCCCATCAGCAATCAGCTTGCCGATGCCCAGTGCAGCTATAGCACCTTTCAGCTTACTGCCCAGGCTGGATCCGATCTTTTCGCCTGCCTGGGAGCCGGCAGATGTTGCCTCTCCATTCAACACACTGCTGATGGATCCCTGGATGCCCTTTGCAGACGGTACAATCTGCACATACGCTGTTGCGATTTCAGTCGCCATGGTTTTCCCCCTCTACTCTTTTTCTACGCGTTTTCGCTGTTTCCCGATCCCGAAGATACTGCAAACCAGGGTGAAGATCAGGAACGTGATCACTGCTGTGAAACCAAATCCAAATGCAATCAGAAAACCTTTAAAGCCAAGAATGAGACAGTTGACATACTCCATTTCATGTTCCTCCTTTAATCCCACAATGTGCCGTCATACTTTACAAACCGGTCGAGCAGGATCTGGGACTCTGTTTCCGATATATTCATGGAATAAACAATCTGCTTCGCCGAATCCTCATCCGGCACAATGCGTACAAGCTGCCAGAGGCTTGGACAATTACAAGGATCGTGCGGATCCGGTTTGCACTTCAAGATAAAATAAATCGCACTTGTGCTATGGAATACACCCATAATGGTATATCCTTCCAAAGAAGAATGGCGGGAGCTTATTGATCCATTCTTTGTGAATTCTTCATTAATCATCCATTCACGTTCTATGGAAAATGTCAGTATAGAATCTTTTGATGTAATAGATACATCTCTGGCTTTCGGATAATTCATTTTCAATCCTCCTCTTGTTCATTAGCAGTGGTAGAATCATGATCATAACCGTGTAACGTGGCTTGTTTCATCCAGTAACGGATCTGAGCTTTTCTGACGGCATCCGGATGATCTTTCCGCCATTGCCTGTAATACTCCCGTCGATTTGGTGTCCTCTCGTAGCTGATTGATGCGGTAGTAATAAGACCACTCCTTTCTCTAAAAACAAAAGGGTGATCAGTGCGTATCTCCCTTATACGCTCAGATCACCCTCAGCTTATATTTTGTCTGGCGCGAGGTATGCGCCAGTGTATGCTTTTCGCGCTGCCCCAATTCTGACAGAGTTTATATAACTGGCACGTGCATCCAGTCCCCCTTGTAGCGCAAGACTATTATACCATGAAAAGGCATTTTATTAAATAACTGTTATGTGTTGAATCAATGGTTACCACAATAGATACCACAACCACGGCGATTCAATGCGATTCGTTGCGATATTTTGCGATACGCTCAAATAGCCAAGAGGCCTTGAGTTTTCTAACATTATGGCAACTTACGATACATTGCGATAAAATAAGATATAACTACAAAAAAATCTGTATTATAATTCGAGTCCCGCCATCCGCACATATAAAAGCCCTTGCAAATCAGTACTTGCAAGGGGTTTTTCATCTCAATATCACAACTTACCCGACTCCCAACGGTTTTGCCTTGGGGGTTCCCGCTTTTCTCGGATAGAGGGACGGGGTTTTTGCGATTTTTCGGATCACCAGAAGCCGGTGATCCCAATTTCTGTCCGCAATTCGGTAGGAGATCGGCTCCTCAGTCTGTCCGCCGAGAATCCGGCAGGCTTTCTTTCCGGCCTCCAATTCCTCCGAAACGGACGGTCCTTTCCAGCACAGGCATGTTCCGCCTTTTTTTACAAATGGCAACAGATACTCGCTCAGTATGTTTAGTGGCGCTACCGCCCGGGCCGTAGCCAGGTCAAATCTTTCCCGGTAGTTCTGCTGCCGGGCAGCCTCTTCTGCCCGTGCATGAAGTAACTGGATATTCCGGATACCCGTCGCCTCCCGGACAGCTTCCAGGAAGTTCAGCCGCTTTTGCTGGGCATCCATCAATACGATCGAAAGGTCTTCCCTCGCCATGGCGAGCGGCATACCGGGGAATCCTGCCCCCGTCCCGACATCAATGAAGGAGGCCCCCCGCGGAATCAGCTCGGTTCGGAGCACACACAGGCTGTCCATCAAATGCCTGTCTGCCAATTCTTCGTCATCCATCACCGCAGTCAGATCCATTCGGGCGTTCCATTCCTTCAAAAGCGCCAGGTAAATTTCCAGTCGTTCCGGAAGCTCCGGGGTAAAGGAAATCCTGTTCCTTTCCAGCCTTTCCTGTATCTGATTCCGATTCATCCGCTTGCTTCTCTCCTAAATCTTCAGATGGAGGTATTTCTTCAGCCAGTATTTGCACCAGGCCAGTGCCTCCCTGCTGTGGTTTTTCAGCCAGTATTCCGGCTTACATGGACTGCCGAGCCCGGCGGCATCCAGCCCCAGGTCTTTTGCCAGCGCCAGTGAGCGAGGTACGTGATAGTCGCTGGTTACAACCAATACTTTCCTGATCCCGTCGTACGATGTTCTCAGCAGTTCCCGGGCATGCTCCAGGTTCTGTTCCGTATTGAAGGAATCCGGATCCGTCAGAATAGATTCTTCCGGCACCCCACGCTCCGCAAGATAGCGTTTCATAACCACGGCTTCGGGCTCCGGTTCATCTTTTCCCTTCGCACCGCAGACCACCACCGGCACAGGTCGGCTCTGCCATGCTTGCACAGCTGCATCCAGCCGCCAGGACAGCTGTACGCTGGGCCTGCCATCGGCATACACCTGTGCTCCGAGTACAATCACCGCATCATAATCTTTCTCCACTTCCGCCATATTACCGGGCACCTTTCCTTCCCGGATGCAGACCATCCCCACCAGCGCTGCGAATACAATGATTCCGGCCAGAAGCAGAATAATCAGAATCCTGATAATCCGGAGGACCGGCGTTTTTTTCTTTTCGTTTCCCATCCCGGTCAGTTCCTGCCCTTCATCCGATAGTCGATATCCCCATGCTGGATCATACTGTACGTGCTCTCATTCGCCACGATAATATGGTCCAGCACCAGGATCCCCACACCGTTCAGCAGGTGCTGCAGCTGCAGTGTAGAAGCAATATCCTCCGGAGACGGAGCGCAGGTACCGCCAGGATGGTTGTGGCACAGCAGCACGCTGTGCGCATTGTAGTTCAGCGCTGTTTCCATGACAATCCGAGGATAGGCAGACACCTCGCTCAGGGAGCCGTCAGAGATCTTTCGCTTTCCGAGCACATCACACTTTGCGGTCAGCGAAACCACATAGAACTGTTCTGTCCTGCATCCTGCCAGCAGAGACAGACAGTATTTCTCCGCGTCACGGCTGTTGGCGATATGGTCTGGAACTGCCATCGCACAGCGGTTCCATACCCGTGTCAGTGGCACGACCATCGAGATCAGTGTCGCTCCGGCCTCTCCGACACCGTCCACCCGGGCCAGCATCTCGGGTCTGGCTTCCAGAACACCCTTGAGTGATCCAAACTCTTCTAACAAAGCATGCGCAATAGGGTTTGTATCACGCCGGGCGTTTGCGTAGAACAGCAGCAGTTCCAGGATCTGGTGATCCTCAAAATGTTCAAACCCATTCTCCCGGATAAATCGGTTGCGTAGTTTGGCCCGGTGTCCCGCATGCGGATTCTCCGCTTTTTCTGCCATCTTATGTCCGTCTCCTTTGCCCGGTTGATTCCCGGTTTATTTCTGGTAGTATCGCCAAACGTCCAGGCAGGCCTGTTTCTCCGCCGTACAGGCTGGCAGGAAGGCCCGTCGGTATGCTTCCCGGATGTCTTCCTTCGTCATCTCCACAGGATGGTTCCTCAACCGTTCTGTGTTGACGGATGATGCCAGAAAATCCAGCGTATCCCCTTCCGGCATGTTCGGGATCTCCATTTCCAGCTCCAGCATAATCCCCCGGAGCAGTTTCGGCCCCATCTGAGGATCTCCCAGTCGCATTTTCGAACTGAGATCCCACAATGTCTCTTTCATTTCGTCCTTCCCGTTCATCATTTCCCACAGGACCGGCAGTGTCAGCATACAGGCATGCCCATGGGCATATCCCATCGTCTTTGTAATCTGATAGGACATGGCATGGGCTGCCGTCGTCCGGGTCAGCTGGATGGCTTTGCCGCTCTGGTAGCTGGCATCCATCATCTCTTCCGCTGCATGTCGGTCGCCAGCCAGGTATGCGCTAAGATTGTCCAACACGCCCAGGATCGCCAGATAGGCATTCACCCGGCTGTCATCGGTCGCAGACCTGCTCCAGTAGCTTTCAATTCCCTGGCACAGAGCGTCCAGTGCACTGGCCTTTTTATGATATAATGGCAGTGAATCCAGCAGGTTTGCGTCCAGGATGACACCGTCCGGCCGCAGATCTGGATGACTCAGGCTCACTTTTCGGCTCTCCCGATAAGTCACGGCTATCTGCGTAGCTTCCGCGCCGGTTCCCGCAGTCCCGGGAATCGCGATATGTGGAAGATCCATGGCTTCCGGATACTGGTTTTCCGCTGCAGCATTCACATCTTCCGCAAACATCAGCGCCTTAACAGCCTTCGCCGTGTCCATCGCGGAACCCCCGCCGATGGAGATCAGCCCGTCGCACTGCTGTTCCCGGAACATCTTCACGCACGGCTCCGCATCCTGCAAGTCCGGATTCGCATGATAACCGGTGAACACAGGTGCCTGCAGCAGGGCTGGTGCCTTTCGGAGCAGCTGCGCGACCAGTCTTTCCGATCCGACAATCATTGGCCTTTTCATGTTCAGTTTTTCAGTCATCTGAAGAATTTTCCCTAGGCTGTCCCTGCCCTGGATAACCTTCTGATATCTCTCACTCATGCAGGCTTCCTCCGTTCTATTTCCCAACACAGAATCCGGAGAACACGGCATCCAGCAGCTTTTCGTCAACTCGATCCCCTGTGATTTCCCCCAGGGCGTTCTGTGCTTCCTGCAGATCCACAGCCGCCATATCCGGTGTCATGATATCCAGCGTCCGCAGTGCTTCCCGCAGGTGGAAAACCGCGCGCTCCACGGCATCCAGGTGGCGGGGCTGGGTAAAAGCCAGATGATCATTCACTTCCGCACTCTTCCGGAAAAACTCTCGCACCTTCCGTAATGATCCCGGATCCAGTGCAGAAACTGTCATGCATCGCAGGTCATCTCTCAATGTTTTTACTGTCTCCTCCGTGGTTTTCTGTTCCAGATCCGACTTGTTGATAATCACCGCGTCTTCTTTTCTCAGACTAGCAAGCCTTTCCCACTCTTCCATGCTGATCTCTCGGGATCCGTCCAGGATCAGCAACGCGATATCCGCATTTTTCAGGGCATTCCTGGAACGTTCCACGCCGATGCGTTCAATCGGGTCCTCGGTCTCCCGCAGACCAGCAGTGTCCGTCAGATAAACCCGGATCCCCTCGAAAGTGATCTCCCCGTCCACTGTATCCCGGGTCGTCCCGGGGATGTCGGTAACAATAGCCTTTTCCTGCCCCAGCAGGGCGTTCAGAAGACTGCTTTTCCCAACATTGGGGTTCCCAAACAGTGTTACGCGCATCCCGTCATGAATCAGCCGCGCAGATCGCTGATCGATAGCCTCCTGCAGTGTCCGGATCAGCTCTTCCAGTCCTTCCCGGAGTTGCCCTGCGCCTTCCTCATCCGAGATTTCTTCCGGATAATCGATGCAGGCTGCCAGCCCGGCCTGCAGGGCATACAGTTTTTCCGAGGTTTCCCGGACAAAGATCGCTGTTCCGCCTTCCATTTGCCTCACGGCCGCCCGTCGTTCCTGTTCTCCTCGGGCGGAAATCAGGCTCATGACAGCCTCCGCCCGGCTCAGATCAATCCGTCCGTTCAGGAAAGCGCGCCGGGTGAACTCCCCGGCTTCCGCCATTCTTGCGCCTTTCTTCAGGCACAACGCCAGCACCCTGTTCAGTACCTGGGTCCCGCCATGAACCTGGATTTCGGCCACATCCTCCCGGGTATAGCTGGCCGGCGCACGCATCAGCACCGCCATGCATTCATCCAGCACTTCCGACCCGTCTGAAATGGTACCATACATCATTCGGTGGCTTTCCGGCGGACCGTCACTTTTGCCGGCTGTTCGAAAGATCGTTCTCAGAATCATCTCTGCTGCTGGTCCGCTGATCCGGATAATGCCGATACCACCCTGTCCCGGTGCTGTCGCGATCGCCGCGATCGTCTCTTCTTGCCTCACCTGTTTTCGCTCTCCATTTTCCGTCAGATCCTGTGCAACCGCTCGATGGTTTCTCGCATATCTGTAGCGCCGAAAATTGCCGTCCCCATGACAGCCACGGTCAGTCCTTTTTCCGCCAGCATCGGCAGATTGTTTTCGTAAATTCCGCCGTCTGCCTCGATCAGGCCGTTATATCCGGATTTCTGGATCTGTGCGATCTTTTCCGGCACTCGCCCGTCCAGCTTCTGTCCTCCGAAACCGGGTTCCACGGTCATTGCCAGAATGAGGTCAGCCTTTTCCAGATAATCCCGGATTGCCTCAAAAGGCGTTCCCGGTTTCAGTGCAACGCCGGCCAGGGCCCCGGAATGGCGGATCCGCTTCAGTATTTCTGGAACATTTGCGTCAATCTCCGCATGCACCGTCAGCACATCGGCGCCTGCTTCCAGAAATGTGTCCAGCATCTGTTCCGGATGGTCAAGCATCAGGTGTACATCCAGTGGCGTTCTGCACACGGCTTTCAGACGTCGCACAACTTCCGGCGAATAGGCGAGGTTTGGCACAAAATGTGCGTCCATCACGTCGATGTGCAGCCAGTCGCATCCGGCCTCTTCTGCACGGTGCACGTCGCGTTCCAGGTTGATCGGATCCGCTGCCAGAATGCTCGGAGCAATTTTAATCATATCTGTCCCTCCAGATTTCCCTTGTTTCAGCCAGAATCCGTCGGTATCGGTTTAGCCGGTTCACACTGATCCTTCCAGCCTCTGCCGCTTCATTTACTGCGCAGCCGGGCTCCCGGTCATGCAGGCATTCCCGATACCGGCATTTCCCTTCATACGGGCGGAATTCCGGATACCGTTCGCGCAGTTTTTCCGGCTCCAGCTGCTTTTCCGGTTCGAGCAGGTTAAATCCTGCGGTATCCATCACCCGCAGCCCATCCTTCTCTATCAGGTCTGAACTTCGTGTGGTGTTCTTTCCTCGTGCAATCCTCCGGGAGATATCGCCGGTTTCTAACTGTAGTCCGAGCAGAGCGTTCAGCAATGTGCTCTTTCCGGCTCCGCTTTGTCCCGTCAGACAGCAAAGCTGTCCAAGCATAGCCTCCTTGAGTTCATCCAGGCCGGTCTTTCGCAGAGCGCTCACTGCGAACACCTGGATCCCGGATTCCCGGTAATCTGCTGTAATCCGTACCGCCATGTCCGGATCCAGATCGCTCTTGTTCACCGCGATCAGGATTTTCATATCCTGCGCCACAGCTCTGCAAATCTGACGGTCGGTCAGCACCAGATCCGCTTCCGGGACAGGCGCAATCACAATCACAAGACAAGTCACATTGGCCACTGGAGGCCGCAGGCAGACTGTTTTCCTGGGCAGGATTTCCTCAATCCATCCGTGCTCCTCCGCCTCTCCGGGGGTGAACAGCACCTCATCCCCGGTCAGCGGTGTCATGCCTGAATGCCGGATCTTTTTCTTACACCGTAGTGTATGGCAGGTACCCGTCTCATCCCTGGCGGTATAAAAGCTTCCGATACCCCGGATCAGGGTTCCACGAAGAAGCATCGGCTGCGTTTCACTCATCATTTTCAACCTCTCCGGAAAACTTTATCGCGGTCAGTGGTTTTGTTTCCTGCAGAGTTTCTCCGACATAAACCGTGCACGTATACGACCGTGCGTCCGGTATATCAAAGGTATCCTCCAGTTCCCGATCCGCTCCGGGTTCCACCGTATAGTACCTGGTTTCCACTTCCACATTGGATGAGACTGCCTGGATGCTGAGCCGCACCTTCAGGGGCGACTCGCTTTCCTCCAGTTCCACAGTGACAAACGCAGTGCAGTAGGCTTCCGGATAACGGTACAGCGTCAGCTGCACCTGAGTTTCCTGAGCAAGGCGAGTCCCTGCTTCGGGAACGATGGCAGCAATGGTTCCGTGTTCCTCCGCGTTTTCCGTCATCACATATTTCAGAGAAGGCTGCAGGATCAGATTTGCCTTCGGCAGCACTTCCTCTGCCTCCTGCAACGTTTTCCCGATAAGATCCGGCACAGTTGTTACCCCATAGCTGATCGTCAGCACCACGGGATCGTCCCGGTTCACTAGTTCATCTGCCGCCGGAGACTGATTCATAACATTGCCCCGGGCCACTTCTCCACTGGCTGCCCGCTCCCATGTAATATTCTGGATCTTATTTTCCTTGAGGAGTGCCGTCGCTTCCTCAGCTGTCTTTCCGATTACGCTTGGCATCTTGATCGGCACATACCCGCTGGAAACCAGCAGGACAATCTTATCTCCTTTTCTCGCTGTTTTTGTAGCTTCAGGTGTCTGCCGGAACACCTGGTTGGGCTCAACTTCATCCGTAGTCATCATAATTGGGTTGGTTTTCAGCCCCAGGTTTTCCAGCGTCTCCGTTGCTTCCTGGAGATTCATCCCGTAAACATCCGGCAGTTTGACTGTAAAAATTGTTTGGTTGTAAATTGCTTTCCCGCCGAACCAGATGCCTGTCAGCACAACAAGAACCAATAAGGCATCTGCAGCAATGCGCCAGGTCCGCTTTTTCTCAGCAGTCTTCACTTTTCGGCGCAGCGCTGTGTATTCGTTCTTGTCGCCGATAACCTGAGGCTTCGGCTGCCGAACTCCCATCTCGTTTTCCGGAATCGTTGTCTGCTCACCGCGCTCCTCCAGAGCGGCTCGCAAATCGGTCGCCATGTCCCGGGCCGACTGGTACCGCATCGCGGGATCTTTCTCCATGGCTTTCATACAGACCTGGACAACGCTAGTCGGCACATCCGGGGCAATGCTCTGAATATCAGCGGGCCGGGTATGCAAATGCTGCATGGCTACTGCCACCGGGTTGTCTCCGTCGAAGGGCACGCGTCCTGTCAGCATCTCATACAGTACAACACCGGTGGAGTAGATATCGCTGGCCGCAGTTGCTCCTTCGCCCCGGGCCTGTTCCGGTGAAAAATAATGCACAGAGCCCATAACATTATCGCCCCGGGTCAGCGTGGCGCTGTCGGCAATGCGTGCAATGCCGAAATCCGCAACCTTGATATGGCCGTCCTCATGAACCAGGATGTTCTGCGGTTTGATATCCCGGTGGACAATCCCGTTGCGATGCGCGTGCTCCAGTGCGCTCAGGATTCTGATGGAAATCTGGCATGCCAGCGGCGCGTTCAGCCTTCCGCGTTCCTGAATCACTGTTTTCAAAGTCTTTCCCTGCACATACTCCATGACCAGGTAACGGTTTTCCCCATCCATGCCGACATCAAGCAGGTTTACAATATTGTGATGGGTCATTTTGCTGGCAGCTTCAGCTTCCCGTTGGAACCGTCCGATAAACTCCCGGTCTTCATTGTATTCCGGTCGAAGTACTTTCACGGCTACGTTATGCCCGGTTCGCAGATCCACAGCCCGGTACACAATCGCCATTCCACCCATACCGATCTGTTCCAGCAGTCGATATCGGCCGGCAAGAATTTTGTCTATCATCTTCACGCCTCCTGACCCTGAGCAGCGTCAGAATTTGTGCTTTCTGTTTCATTTTTTTCGCTGACATCCCCGATGCAGTCTGTCATCAGAATTAGTGTGATATTGTCTTTCCCACCGTTGTCCAGTGCTTTCTGCAGAAGCCGGTCTGCCGCCTCGCTTTCATCCTCGATCGATGCAAGCTCCTGCAGTTCCGCGCGACTCATCTGGCCGTAAAGGCCATCGGAGCATACAAGCCACCGGTCGCCCTGCATCCGTCCTTCATTGTACAGGTCTACCTCGATTGTATCTTCGGTTCCGACAGCACGGGTAATATAGTTGCGCATCGGGTGGCAGGCCGCCTGCTCTTCCGTCAGTACGCCCCGCCGCACCATATCGGCTACCAGGGAATGATCCGCCGTGACCTGGCGCATTTCTCCACCGCGCAGCAAATACGCACGGCTGTCCCCAACCTGAGCAATCAATATCTCCCTGTCCGTCGGCCACAGCAGTGTCAGCGTCGTGCCCATGCCGGTCAGCGTCGCGTCATGCTCCTGCTGTTCCCACAGTTCCAGATTGATCTTTTTCACCAGTTCGCTCATCAGCGTCAGTTCCGGTTCCCGGTCCTTCGTCTCCCTTAGCAGTCCATCGCGCAGCCCACCGGAAGCGATTTCCCCGCCGTTATGTCCGCCCATACCGTCCGCAACACCGGCCAGCCCATTTCCGGTGATCACTGCGTCCTGGTTGCTCTTCCGCACCAGACCGACATCCGTCCGCCATACCGTCCGAAGGCCCCGGATCATGCTGTTCTTCTCCGGTTCTGAGTTCCCGGTTGATTCATGTTCCCAGGGATCACTCTCAGGATTTTTCATTCTCTTTGCAGCAGCATCTTTCAGGTTAAACTTCCGCATGATTTCTCTCTCCTTGATGTTGCTAGTGTTTTGCGCCGAAGCTGTCCGCAGGCGCCTTCGATATCGTCTCCCATTTCCCGTCTCCGGGTCACAGAGATATGCCTTTCTTCCAGTACGCACATGAACTGCCGCACCGTCTCTTCCGAAACTCCCTTCAAATGCCGCTCCGGTACTTCGTTCAGGGGGATAAGATTCACATGGCACTGCATTCCGCGAAGCAGTTCCGCCAGTTCCTTCGCCTGTTCCTTTCCGGCGTTCACCCCATCCACGAGTGCATACTCAAAAATGATCCGTCTGCCGGTCTTTTGAAGATAGTTCCTGCATGCCTCAAGGACTTCCGTGATCCTCCAGGTATTCGCAATCGGCATTGTCTGCCGCCGGATTTCATCATTCGGTGCATGCAGCGATATGCACAGCGTCACCGGCAGGTTCTCCTCCGCCAGGTCATACATCCGGGGAACCAGGCCGCACGTGGAAAGCGATACATTCCGCATACTGATCTGGATGCCGTCCTCCTCCCGCAAAAGGCGGAGGAACCTGATGACCTGTTCATAGTTATCCAGGGGTTCTCCGCTTCCCATCAGTACCACATGACTGACCCTTTTCCCTTCATCTTTTTCACTCAGGAAACAGTTCGCGGCCAGGATTTCTCCCAGCATTTCCCCGGCGGTCAGGTCCCGGATCTTCCCCTCCAATGTGGATGCACAGAAACGGCACCCCATCCGGCATCCGACCTGTGTGGAAATGCAAAGACTGAATCCATATTTGTACTGCATCAGAACGCCTTCTACACAGTTCCCGTCCCGAAGCTCATACAGGAATTTAACTGTTCCGTCCAGCGTGCTCGTCTGATGCAGGCGGATTTTCACTGGCTGTGCCACCGCGCTTTCCTGCAGTTTCCTTCGCATTTCCTGAGGCAGATTGGTCATCCTGTCAAAATCCACTCCCCGGTGTATCCACTCAAAAATCTGTTTCCCACGGAAAGCGGGATACCCCCTCCCGGCCAGCCATTCTGTCAGTTCCGCCCGGTTCATTCCCGTCAACTCAGTCATCCTTTAATCCTTTCTTCTCATCCGGCAGACATAGAAGCCTTCCATGCTGTCCCGATGTTCCAGCAGTTGCAATCCGGTTTGCTGCAGCTTTCTCAGCCGTTCAGGAATAATTTCCGGCAGAGAAGCCGCTTCAAACTCCCGATGCCGTTCCAGAAAGGCAACTACCTGGTTTTCGTTTTCCTCCGGAAGGATTGAGCACGTGGAATAGACCAGCGTTCCTCCTGGTTTTACATATTCGCACACTGTATCCAGCATCCGCTGCTGAAGATCCACCAGTTCCTTCAGGCTTTTCTCCGTCACCCGCATTTTCAGATCCGGTTTCCCGCCAAGCATACCAAGTCCGGTGCAGGGTGCATCCAGCAGCACCCCATCCATGGACCACTGCAAGTCTTCCCGTCGTTTCAGAGCATCGCGAACCATCGGTCGTACATTTTCGAGCCCCAGCCGCCTGATCTGGGCTTCAATCAGCGCCACCCGGTGTTCATGCAAGTCCCAGGCCTGTACCCGTCCTGTTCCGCCCATTAACTCTGCCAGGTAGCAGCTTTTCCCGCCCGGCGCCGCACAGCAGTCCAGGATCTGTTTTCCCCTCCCGACTTCCATCGCCAGGCAGGCAATCATGCTGCCGCCGGTCATGATGGAAAAAGAGCCGCTCAGGAAATCCGCATCACGGGCAATGTCTATCGCGCCCCGGATTTTCCAGGCATGAGGGATATCTGTCTTTTCTTTCTCCCAGACTTTTTTCGCCAGCAGCTTTTCAAATCCTTCATCGTCCAGCTTCGTCAGGTTCGGCCGTACTGTCCAGCTCTCCGCCGATTCCCGGTGGTTCAGAATTAGTCCGGCCTCTTCCGCACCGTAATGCTCCTTCAGTTTCCTCCAGAGCCACTCCGGTACGCTGTAGTGCAAAGCTGCTGCTTTGTCTGGTTCTGTTTCGGGATCAGGAAACACGAGCTCATTCTTTTTCCTGACCAGGTTTCGCAGGATCCCGTTGCAAACGCCCTTCAGTCCTTCCATCCCTGTTTCGACACACAACTGGACGCAGGTGTTCGTTGCCGCGCTTTCCGGAATCCGGTCTTCCAAAAGGATCTGGCACGCGCCAAGTCGCAGAATATTCCGCAGTTTGATATCCGTGTCCGGCTTGGCCATCACCTGGTTCAGCACATAATCCAGGTAAATCAGGTGATCCAGTGTATCATACACCAGTCTGGAAACCAGTCGCCGGTCGGCCGCGATCAGGCCGCATCCGTTCAATGCCTTGTCCAGGCTCAGGGAAGCATAAGCATCCTCCTCTGTTACCTGTCGAATCACGCGCAGTGCCAGTCGTCTTGCCGGCATGCCTTCCATGTCCTGTTTCGGCACCGGATTCGGTCTGCTGTTTATGGATCGCTGTTTCCATTGGGCCGGAGAAACTTTCCCGGACGACTGACCGTATCCGCCCGGTTTCCCGTTGCCGTTCTTTCTTCCGTTTCTTTCCTCTCTCATGGTTTCCCTTTCGTCTTTTCTTTTATCGGAAGCTGTCCGGATTGAGTCGGTGTCCCCGCAGGTAATCTTCTGCCTTCATACGTTTCCCGCCCGGTGCCTGTACTTCCAGAATCCGAACAGCGCCTTTTCCGCAGGCGACTGCCAATCCATCTTTTGCATCGGATGCCAACAGATCTCCCGGTTCACCTTCTCCCGGAAAATTCACGGCCCGTAACAGTTTCAGCCGCCCTTCCGGCAGGTCAATCCCCGCACAGGGCCAGGGATTCAGTCCATTGATGATTCCCCGGATCATGTCTGCATCCTGATGAAAATCAAGAATTCCCATTTCTTTTTTAAGCATTGGGTCATAAGTCATTTCTGCCTCGTTCTGGGGAATCCGCTGCAGTGTTCCTGCTTCCAGATTACGAAGCGTTTTCTCAAGCAACTCTGCCCCCAACAGGCTCAGTCTTTCAGTCAGCTCGCCGCAGGTTTCATCTTCGCCGATCTCGGTCTCGGTGCAAAGCAGCATATCTCCGGTATCAATGCCTTCATCCATCATCATCGTTGTCACGCCTGCCTTCCGGTCCCCGGCCATAATGGCATGGGCTATCGGAGCAGATCCCCGGTGTTTTGGCAGCAGCGAAGCATGCACATTGATGTTTCCCAGCAACGGAATCTCCAGGATTTCCCGGCTCAGGATCTGCCCGAACGCTGCCGTCACACACAGGTCCGGCCTCAGTCTGCGCAGGTCTTCAACGCTGTCCCGCCGGATCTTCTCCGGCTGGTACACAGGAATCCCCTTTTCCGTCGCAAATATTTTTACAGGGCTGGCGGCCAGTTTGTTCCCCCGGCCCTTTGGGCGGTCCGGCTGGGTAAATACGCCAACTATTTCCGCTCCGGTATGGGATACCAACGCTTTCAGGCTGGGAACCGCGAACTCTGGCGTTCCCATGAATACAATTCTCACTGCGCGTCATCCTCCGGTATATGTCCTTCAATCTCTTCCGGGGTCAGTTCCCGGTCCATCACGTCAATGTAAAGTTTTCCGTCCAGATGATCGAGCTCGTGGCAAATTGCCCGTGCCTCAAAGCCCTCCGTTTCCAGCTCCATCAGACGCCCTTTCCGATCCTGGTAACGCACCTTCACCTTCATCGGCCGGGTTACTACACCCTGTCGGCCCGGAACACTCAGGCAACCCTCTCGTCCGGTCTGGGTTCCTTCCGCCTCAACGATCTCCGGGTTTACCAGTTCCAGCAGTCCCGTGTGATCCTCAGTCACATCCACCACAGCGACCCTGCGCAGAATCCCCACCTGAGGTCCTGCCAGTCCGACACCCTCCGCCTTGTACATTGTGTCCGCCATATCCTTCAGAAGGATTGCCAGGCGCAGGTCGAATTTTTCCTGACGCTTGCAGGTCTTCCGCAGCGTATCGTCTCCCACTTTCACAATCGTCCTTGTGGCCATACCAGTCAGCATCTCCTTATTCATTACATCATGGATGTCGGATTGATTTCAAACCAGACTTCGCTCCCCGTCGCCGGCCATTCGGCGGCCATTTCTGTCATTGCCCCGAAAAAAGCGTCTGTTTCTGTTCCGATCAGGGCTTTGATGACAATATGCTTCCGGCTTTTTCCCTTCAGGTACTTGACCGAAGGTGTGTCCCGATTGACCGTCAGCACTTTCTTTTTCCATTCCGGGTGCAACTCGAGCAATGCGTCTGCTCTTTCTTCCAGCTCTCCGGCCGTTCGCTCTGCCGCTTCCTCATCCCGGCTTTCCACCAGTAGTCTGCCAAGCACTGTAAACGGCGGATACAGGCTGTTCCGTCTCCGTCTGAATTCACTCTCAAAGAATGCCCGGTAATCCTGCCGTGCCGCGAATCCGATCACCGGATCCTCCGGCTTGTAGGTCTGCAGGAAAACTTTCCCGGGATGCTGTCCGCGCCCGGCTCGCCCGGCAACTTGGGTAAACAGTTGGAACGCACGCTCCCGACTCCGGTAGTCCGGAAGATTCAGAGCAAGATCCGCTGCCACAATCCCGACAAGCGTCACCTGTGGGAAATCCAGCCCTTTGGCAATCATCTGGGTTCCGATCAGGATCCTGGCACGTCCGCTGCGAAATTCCTCAAGAATCCTTCCGTGCCCGTCCTTCCCGCCCGTGGTGTCATAATCCATTCGCACGGTAGGGATCCCCGGAAGCATCTTACGTACCTCATCCTCCACCTTCTGAGTTCCGGCACCGAAATAACGGATATAATGGCTGCCGCATTCGGGACAGAGCACCGGTGGATTCATTGCTTCTCCGCAGTAGTGGCACCGGAGAATCCCGTCTTCTCCGCCGATGTGGTAAGTCATGCTGATATCACAGTTCGGGCATTTGACTACATAACCGCAACTTCGGCAGGAGATAAAGGAGTTGTACCCTCGCCGGTTCATCAGCAGGATCGCCTGCTCCCCCTTTTCTGCACATTCTTTGAGTGCCCGGCGAAGCGCACTGCTTAGTACAGATCGGTTCCCCTTTTCCAGCTCCTGCCTCATATCTGTAATTTCAATTTCTGGTAGCGGCCTGTCATGTACACGTCTCGGCATTTCCAACAACGTGTAATCCCCTCGCCGTGCTCGGGCAAAGCTTAAGATACTCGGTGTCGCGCTGGCCAGGATCAGCGTCGCGTTTTCCCGCTGACAGCGGCTTCCGGCCACCTCACGCGTATCATATCGGGGATGTCGGTCATTCAGGTATGTACTTTCATGTTCCTCATCGATAACGATCAGCCCTAGCTTTCGCACCGGGGAAAACACGGCGCTTCGGGCCCCGATGACAACCCGTGCTTCTCCCCGCAGAATCCGGCGCCATTCGTCGTACCGTTCTCCCGCGCTCAATCGGGAATGAATGACCGCCGCGACAGCACCGAAACGCCCCCGAAACCAGGAAACCATCTGCGGTGTCAGTGCAATCTCCGGCACCAGGATGATTGCGCTCTTTCCGGCGGCAAGTGTTTCATGAACTGCTTTCATGAATACTTCTGTTTTTCCGCTGCCCGTTACCCCATGCAGAAGAAATCGTCCGCCTCGGCCGGTCAGGCATGGCAGGATCTCCTCCAGTGCTTCCTGCTGGCATTCCGTCAGTTCATACCCTGGATCCTGAATCTCCGTGAACACGCCCACCGGTGTCCGCAGAGTTTCTCTCTCTTCCAGTCGGATTAACCCGTCATTCTCCAGTTTTTTCAGTGCCTCTCCCGGATCCCGCACTGACTCGCTGAGTTCCCGCACAGTCCTGCTTCTGCCATCCTGCAGGATCTTCAGTAGTTGTGCCCGTTTGCTGCCCGTGCGGCACACCCGGATAGCATCCGCTGCCTCATCCGCAGATACGCTAAGGGCAGCCGTTCGTACGATTTTGATGTGCACCCGCCCGCCGCGCATCTGTGCAGGCAGCATCAGCCGGATCGTTTCCGCCAGTGGGCAGTGTGCCCGATTAGCCATCTCCTTCGCTAGGGCCATCAGTTCCGGCGGAATCGCTGCGTAGTCCTCCAACGGGCGGGTTACGTTCCGGATCCGCTCCGGGTCTACCTCACTTTCCTCCGTTAGTCCAACGACAACGCCTTCCTTTTCCCGCGGTCCGAATGGAACAGCCACCCGCTGTCCTTCCGCCAGCTGCATGCCCTCCGGGATCTGGTAGGTAAAGGGTTTTGCCACATTCTCATGAACGATGTCCACAATCACCTGACAATACATCCTCTCCCTCCTTTCCGGGTACAAAAAACCAATTATTATTATACCCCATTCTCCAACCGACTGACAAGGAAAACCTTTCCTTGTTTCCGGGGATTCCCTTTGATCGATTGCCCTTTTTTCCGGTTTCGGCTATAATGAGCGAAGAAGAAAATATCTGATTCATGGAGGTTCCCATGCCGATCCAATACCACGCTTCCACAAAAACCTGGACATTGAGCGGCGGTCATACCAGCTATGTGCTCCATTGCGACAGCGAAGGCCGTCTGATGAACCTGTACTGGGGCAGCAAAATACCTGCGGGCGCCATCTCCTTTCACCCGGAAGATTATGCCCCTGTAGCCAGCTTTGATCTTCCTGCTTCCATCCTGCCTTTTGAGCTGCCCGTAAACGGCTCTGGCTGGTATGGAACTCCTGCCGTAGGGATCACCAACGCCGCGGGGGATGATGTAGTAGATCTGCGTTTTGTCTCTGCGAAGGTTTTATCCGGAAAACCTGGGCTGCCCGGGCTCCCTGCCACATATGCCGAAAATGCGGAAGAAGCAGATTCACTGTCACTTCTCCTGAAGGATGAGCTCACCGGCCTGTCCGTTACAGCACTGTTTTCCGTTTTTGCTGATTCCGGAATCATCACGCGTTCCCTGAAGTTGGAAAATCAGGGTAACTCCCCGCTGACTGTCACTTCCCTTCTTTCCGCCTCCGTTCCTTTTTGGCAGAGCGATCTGGACGTCGTCCACCTGAAAGGTGCCTGGGGGCGGGAACGTCAGATCGTCCGGACTTCCCTCAGCCGGAATGAACTTGTCATCGCATCTGCCCGCGGTGCTTCCGGACACGAGGACAACCCTTTCCTGGCGCTGTGTGAAAAGAATGCAAATGAGTTTTCCGGCAGTTTCTGGGGATGTAGCCTGGTCTACAGCGGCAGTTTCCGGATGTCCTGTCGTGTTGATAACTTCGGCCATGCTCGCCTGTCCGCTGGGATGAATCCCGAAGTCTTCTCCTGGAAGCTCGATCCCGGGGAATCACTGGTCTCACCTGAGGCTGTCCTGGCTTTCAGTGATGAAGGGCTGAACGGGCTTTCGCAGCATTATCACCGACTGTACCGGACACGTCTTGCCCGCGGTTCTTGGCGTGACCGTTCCCGCCCCGTGCTGATCAATAACTGGGAAGGCACATATTTTGATTTCGACGAGGAACGCCTTCTGGGGATCGCAGAAAAAGCTGCTGTTCTTGGGATCGAACTCTTTGTCTTGGATGATGGCTGGTTCGGTCGCCGCAACTCTGATCATTGCTCGCTGGGAGATTGGATAGAGAACCGGGAAAAGCTCCCGAACGGACTGGCCGGTCTGTCTGAAAGAATCCATCAGTTAGGGCTGATGTTCGGACTTTGGTTTGAGCCGGAGATGGTTTCTCCTGACAGCGACCTGTACCGGGCGCATCCGGACTGGTGTCTGCATGTCCAAGGGCGGACTCGGACCGAAGCTCGATCGCAGCTGGTGCTGGATCTATCCCGAAGCGAAGTACAGGAATACCTGATCAGTGCGATTTCCGACGTGCTCACTTCCGCTTCCGTCGATTATGTCAAATGGGATATGAACCGGAACATGACGGAATCCTTTTCTGCCGTTCTGCCGCCTGAACGCAAAAAAGAAACCCAGCACCGCTATATGCTGGGTCTGTACCGAGTCCTGGAAACGATTACCACTGCTTTTCCGGAAATCCTTTTTGAATCCTGTTCCGGCGGTGGTGGGCGCTTTGATCCGGGGATGCTCTTCTATATGCCTCAAACCTGGACAAGCGACAACACGGATGCCGTAGAGCGGCTCCGGCTTCAGTATGGAACATCTGTTGTTTATCCTGCTTCTGCCATGGGAGCACATGTTAGCGCTGTTCCGAACCACCAGACCGGACGATGTGTCTCCCTGCGGATGCGAGGCGATGTAGCCCTTTCCGGCAATTTCGGTTTTGAACTGGATCTGACGAAAATGACTCCGGAAGAGGTCGAAATTTCCCGTTCACTGGTGGATCAGGCCAAGTCTGTACGGGATTTGACCCGAACCGGAACTTTCTGGCGCCTCCTGTCGCCTTTCGAGGGGCAGGAGACCGCCTGGGCTTTTGTTTCCGAAGATCAGCAGGATGTCCTGCTCTGCGTTTTCCGTGTACTCTCTGTTCCAAACTCGGCACCTCTTCGGATACACCTGCGTGGACTTCGGTCTGATTGGATCTACCGTCTGGAGAATGGAGCAGAATATCATGGTTCCTTCCTGATGAATCACGGACTGACCGTCTCCCTGTGCGGAGATTTCTCCAGCCGCATCTTCCGTTTTCACGCTTACGACTGATTCAATGCCAACCGGTCAGGCCTCGAAGATCTTCCACGATCGTCCGCAGGCTCTGGGCAGCCTGCAGAATTTCCTCTCGGGTGGTTTCCTGGCCCAATGTCATACGGATACTTCCCCGAATCATATCTTCCTCCAGACCGATCGCTTCCAGCACATGACTTTTTTCCAGGCTTCCGCTGGTACAGGCACTTCCACCGGAAGCCGCGATCCCAGCCAGGTCCAGTCGTAACAGAAGAGCTTCGCTCTCTATACCCGCGAAAGAAAAATGGCAATGATTCGGAAGCCGTTGCTCAGGGTGCCCGTTCAGTTGGCTTCCCGGGATCTTTTCCAGGACTTCCCGGATCAGAATATCCCGCTTTTCCCGGATAGACTGGATGCAATTCAGCCTGTTTTCTTCTGCAATCTCAATTGCTCTCCCCAAACCGACAATGCCCGGAACATTTTCTGTCCCGGCCCGAAGTCCACGCTCCTGTTTTCCGCCATGAATGACTGATTCCAGCCGCGTTCCCTGTCGGATATACAGGGCGCCGACCCCTTTGGGGCCGTGGAATTTATGTGCGCTGATACTGAGCAAATCTGCATTTAGATCTTGGACACGCAATTCTATTGCGCCGACTGCCTGCACCGCATCCGTATGAAACAGTATGCCTTTTTCCCGGCAGATCCTTCCGATTTCCGCGACAGGTTCCAGTGTGCCTATCTCGTTGTTGGCTGTCATGATGCTCACAAGGATGGTTTCAGGACAGACGGCTTCTTCCAGTGTCTCGGGGCTGACCATTCCAAACTGATCCACCGGTAGGTAGGTAACCCGAAATCCCTGCTTCTCCAACCATCTGCATGACTGAATCACCGCCGGATGCTCTACAGCACTGGTAATCAGATGGTTCCCTTTGTCCTTGAAGGCAAAAGCTGCTCCCTGGATTGCCAGGTTATCGCTTTCACTTCCCCCGGAGGTAAAACAGATTTCTGTATTCTCTGCACCGATCGCTCTTGCGGTCCGCCGCCGGGCTGTTTCTATGGCCTTCCGCGCCTCACGCCCGGTCGCATGAATCCCGGACGGATTTCCGTAAGAGGAAACAAAATATGGCATCATTTCCTCCAGAACTTCGGGAAGCATTGGTGCTGTTGCCGCATAATCCAGGTAAATCTTGTCCATCATGGTCTGATCCTCCCCCTGTGCACTCAGAATTTGGTCTGGAAGAGGGTAAAACTCCGGTTTATATCGTTGAGTACAAAACTGATCATGGTCATCAAAAAGCCAAGAAGAATGAGGATTAAAATCGCACCGGTGATGACGGCTGTCACATTCCCCGCATGCAGGGCGGTAGCAATCCGGTTTGCTTTTTGCTTCTTCTCCGTTAGAGTCAGTTCTTCATCCTCATATTCTTCCTGTTCATTCAGCTCATCAAAGCCGTCATCATACCTGTCCTGATACTCAGGTTTCACAGCATAACGCCCTTCCTGCTCTGCCGGTTTCCGGGCGTCTTCACGTACAGGGCTTTGCTGTGGCTCATTCTGTCGGAAATATGTCACGCCTCTGATCCCCCATTACACATAATCCAGCCAGGGATTTACTCCCTCATCGCGTCCCGTCAGGGCGCCAGTCGTCCTAAATCCAGGGAACCTGTCCTGGCGAAGCGCCTCGTACAGAACGATCGCCACGGAGTTCGAGAGGTTCAGGCTTCTGGCCTCCTCCCGCATCGGAATCCGGATACACCGGTCGTAAACCTTTTCCAGCAGGTTCTCTGGCAGGCCCCTCGTTTCGCATCCGAAAAAAAGATAATCTCCGTCCTGGTAAGAAACCTCGTGATAGCCTTGCGGAGCCTTGGTCGTCGCGTAGAAAGCCCGGATTCCCTGATTCTTCATCCAGAATTCCTCAGGATCCCGGTAGACATGATATTCCATCAGATTCCAGTAATCAAGCCCTGCGCGTTTCAGGTATTTATCCTCCAACGAAAAACCAAGCGGCTCAATCAGGTGAAGAACCGCCCCGGTAGCTGCGCAAGTTCGGGCGATATTCCCTGTGTTCTGCGGAATCTCCGGATTGACCAGCACGATGTTCATCCCCATTCGGCCAGGTTCCTCCTTTTCTGTCGTCTGCGAACCAGGAATAGTACCCCGGTCGAAATCAGGACGCCTGTCAGGACACCACTGCTATCCAGCAGAACATCTGTCCACTGTCCGCTTCGCCCATCGATCGCAAGCTGATGGAGCTCATCTGTCGCTGCATACAGTGCGCCAATTCCCCAGCTGATCCAGGTAACCCCCTTTTTCTTTCCAATCCAGCTTTCCGTGCACAGCCGTAACAGAATTCCCAGTGTCATGTATTCAGTAAAATGCGCCGATTTCCGAACCAGGTGCTGGACATGTTCGTAAAGACTCTGTTGTTTTTCAATGGGATATCGCTCATACTCTGGGTAAACCACCGAAATCACCTTACGGGAAAGAATACCGCTGGTCTCGTCCGACTTCTCTGCAGGTTCCATACTCAGGCAGAAAATCACGATCATCATGGCAGTAGTCATCACTGTCAGCACGAGCCGGACTGGCATTCGTTGCAATTTGCTTTGCGTCCTTCTCCACTCCCTTCTTTCGGTTGGCTTTATTCTACCTTTCCTTTTTTTTCGCGTCAAGAAAAAAGGAGGCCCATCCGGGTCTCCTGAATCATGGTTCCGAATTACTGGAACAAATCTTTCACTCGGTCCATAAAGCCTTTTCGTCCGTCATATTCCTTATCTGTCGTCGTTTCGTCAAACTGCCGCAGCAAGTCTTTCTGCTTGTTGTTCAGTCGTTTCGGAATCTCAACCTTCACTTTCATCACAAGATCTCCCTTGCCGCCGGAACGCAGCATTTGGATTCCCGCACCTTTGATCCGGAATTCCGTTCCAGGCTGAGTTCCTTCGGGAATCCGATATTTTACCGGCCCGCTGAGCGTCGGCACTTCCACATCACCGCCCAGCGCCGCTGTCACAAAGCTGATCGGGAAATCCAGCAACAGGTTGAAGCCGTCCCGTTTGAACAGTTTGTGAGGCTTTACGCCGACCACAATATACAGGTCTCCGTTCGGGCCTCCACGCAGTCCGGGTTCTCCCTGTCCGTTCATGATAATTGTTTGCCCGTTATCAATGCCGGCCGGAACCTTCACAGTGACGGTACGCTTCCTTCGGACGCGACCGCCGCCGCCGCAGGACGCGCATTTGTCCCGGATCACCTTGCCGCTGCCACCGCAGGAAGGACATGCCCGAACTGTCGTCATCCAGCCTCCGCTTTGACGGATTTGCCCGGTACCGTTGCATCCTGGACATGTGACGGGGCTCGTACCAGGTTTTGCACCGCTGCCCTTGCAGGTATCACAAAGCTCATTCCGGTAAATCTCAAAGCTCTTCTCGCATCCCTTGGCTGCTTCCTCAAATGTAATCCTCAGCTCATACCGGAGATCGTTCCCCTGAACAGGCCCTTGGTTGCGGGCGGTTCTACCGCCCATTCCGCCGTTGAAAAGCTGGTCGAAGATATCACCCATTCCGCCGAAATCAAACCCTCCGAACGGATTCCCACCGGCTCCGCCCATGCCAGCCATCGGATCCTCAAAGCCGAACTGGTCATACCGGGCCCGTTTGTCAGGATCACTCAGCACTTCATTGGCTTCATTCAGTTCCTTGAAACGCTCCACCGCGCCTTTGTCATCCGGATGGAGATCCGGATGACATTCTTTTGCTTTTTTCCGATAGGCGCGTTTGATTTCATCGTCTGTAGCGTTTTTACTGACGCCCAGTACCTCATAGTAATCGCGTTTCTCTGCCATGCTTCCTCACCTACAGATTATTCGACACTGCCATCCGCATTCACGCTGCCGTCCGTATTTGTGCTTCCGGGCTGCGTATAGTCGGTCCCGCCGGGATTTCCTTCCGTGCCGGCCTGCTGCTGATACAGTTTGCCGAATACAGCATAAACCTTTTGCGTAAAGGCTTCCATCGCGTTCTTGATCTCTTCGGCATTATTGCCTTCGCGCACCTTCTTGAAGGCTTCAATCTCCGCCTGAACGGTATTTTTGTCTGAATCGCTCAGTTTATCGCCGTTGTCGCGCATGGTCTTCTCTGTTTCATAGATCAGGCTGTCCGCACGGTTAAGCGTTTCCACTTCTTCCTTGCGTTTCTTGTCCTGCTCTGCAAACTGTTCAGCTTCTTTAACACGCTGATTGATTTCTTCCTCGCTCAGGTTCGTGCTGGCAGTAATGGTGATCTGCTGTTCATGACCTGTAGCCTTATCCTTGGCAGATACATTCACAATGCCGTTATTGTCGATGCTGAATGTCACTTCAATCTGCGGCACGCCGCGCGGAGCGGGTGCAATACCGGTCAGCTGGAAACGGCCCAGTGTTTTGTTGTCATAAGCCATCTGACGTTCGCCCTGTAGCACGTGGATTTCCACGGTCGTCTGGCCATCTGCCGCGGTGGAGAAGACCTGACTCTTGCTGGTCGGGATGGTGGTGTTCCGATCAATCAGACGGGTAAAGATATGGCCTTCTGTTTCCAGTCCCAGGCTCAGCGGCGTCACGTCCAGCAAGAGCACATCTTTCACTTCACCGCCAAGGACACCGCCCTGGATTGCCGCACCGATAGCTACGCACTCATCGGGATTGATGCCCTTGAAAGGCTCTTTGCCGGTAACTTTCTTGACTGCATCCTGCACCGCGGGGATACGGGTGCTGCCGCCGACCAGGATAACCTTATTCACCTGATCCACAGTCAGTCCGGCATCCTTCAGCGCCTTCCGCATAGGTTCCACCGTCGCTTCGACAAGATCGCCGGTCAGCTCGTCAAACTTAGCTCTGGTCAGTGTCACGTCCAGATGTTTGGGACCGGTTGCATCAGCCGTAATAAAGGGCAGGTTGATATTGGCAGTTGTGGTGCCGCTCAGCTCAATCTTCGCCTTTTCTGCGGCTTCCTTCAGGCGTTGGGAAGCAATCTTGTCCTGCTTCAGATCGATGCCATTCTCCTTCCGGAATTGCTCAGCCACATAGTCGATGATCCGCTGGTCAAAGTCGTCACCGCCCAAGCGGGTATTGCCGTTGGTGCTCAGCACTTCAAACACGCCGTCACCGATATCCAGGATACTGACATCGAAGGTACCGCCGCCCAGGTCATACACAAGAATCTTCTGGTTCTCTTCCTTATCCAGGCCGTAAGCCAGAGATGCGGCTGTCGGCTCATTGATGATTCGCAGCACATCCAGACCCGCAATCCTGCCGGCGTCTTTCGTTGCCTGACGCTGGCTGTCATTAAAGTAAGCGGGAACAGTAATCACAGCTTGCGTGACCTTTTCGCCCAGGTAACTCTCTGCGGTTTCCTTCATTTTGCTCAGGATCATAGCACTGATGTCCTGGGGTGTATACTGCTTTCCGTCAATGCCCACTTTATAGGACGTACCCATTTCACGTTTAATGGAAATGACTGTACGGTCGGGATTCGTGACAGCCTGTCGTTTTGCCACCTGGCCGACCAGACGCTCACCGTCTTTGGTGAAAGCCACAACAGAAGGCGTAGTACGGCTTCCTTCTGCGTTCGCGATAACGACAGGCTGTCCGCCTTCCATAACGGCAACGCAGCTATTGGTTGTACCCAAGTCAATACCGATAATCTTACTCATTGTTTTTCCCTCCGTTTATCTCATGGATTTGTTTGTTTGTCTTTTATACGGGATCCTTGGATCCCTCCTGAAAGCCTTTCGGCTGATCTCAGGCTTTATTATTCGGGAACGACCTTCACCATCGCATGGCGAAGTACCCGGTCACCCATCCGATATCCCTTCTGCAGAACCTGACAAACAGTTCCTGGCTCTCCGTCCTCCTCGTTTCCCTGCAGCACCGCGTTCTCCAGATTGGGATCAAATTTTTCGCCCAACCGGTCAATCGGCGTGACTTCCAGTTTCTGATATAAATCATTCATCTGTTTCAGCACCAGTTCGACACCGTTTTTCAATGCTTCATCGCAGCTTTCCGTGGCTGCTTCCACAGCACGCTCCAAATTGTCCAGCACTGGCAGCATCAAGGCAGCCACATCTTTGCGGCCATCGGCATAGGCATCGGCACGAACGCTCTCATTCCTCTTCCGGTAGTTTTCAAAGTCTGCCTGTACCCGCTGAGCCATAGCGAGATATTCCGCTGTCTTCGCCTCTGCCTCTTCCAGTTTCTTCTCAAGAGGATTGGTTTCGGGCTGTTCCTCTGCTGTTTCCGTCGTCTCTTCCCCTGGAACATCTGGCTGCGATACTTCTTCTGGTGCCTTTTCGGCTTCTTCCGGCCGCCTGTACTTTTTCTCTTTGCTCATATCCTTCTGTCTTCTCCTATTTCTTATTCTCATCACCGTTGAACATGTCCGTCAGCTGGTGACCGATAATGTTCAGAATTGAAAGCACCCTGGAATACTGCATCCGTGTCGGCCCGATTACACCGATCGTTCCCTGTTGCCCGCCCCTGGAAGAATAGGATGCGGTCACAATAGAGCAGTCGGCCATTTCAGGAATACCTGTTTCCGGACCGATCCTCACGGTAAATGCCATTTCCCCGCTGCCCTGAATGATCTCAGCAAGCTTGTCACGAGTCTCCATCAGGCTGAGAAAATTTCGGGCTTTATCCACATCGCTGTACTCCGGATAGGCAAGCATATTGCTTGTTCCTCCGACAGCCATATGAGCGCGCCGTGGAGATCTCTGTCCTTCAGAAAGGTACCCGTACAGTTCCTGAAGCACCCGGTCGTTCCCGCTGATGCGTCCTGCGATTTCAGGCAGAAGCTCACAGGCCTCCTGCAGGGTAACACCGCGAAGCTCCATAGTCAGCGTTCGGCTGATGGCGTATAACGTATCACTGTCCATCTGACTGCCCACATGGATCACGCTGTCCCTTACCACACCCTGATCTGTTACAATGACCACCAGAGCCATTTCCGCAGAAACCGGAACAAACTGGACTGTCTGAATCCGGGGCTGCATTCCCTTTGGAGACAGAACCACGGCAGTATAATGTGTCAGGCTGGATATGACCTGAGCAGCATGGTCAATCACATCTTCCATCTGATGTGCGCGGCCGGCAAAATGCCGCCCAATGCTGCTTCTTGAGTCGTCGGGAATAACGCCGGTCTTTAGCAGGGAATCGACATACAGCCGGTAAGCTTTGGCAGAAGGAATGCGTCCGGCGGAAACATGCGGCTGATCCAGGAATCCAAGTTCCTCCAGATCGCTCATCTCATTCCGGATGGTAGCGGAGGAAAGGCCCATATCATACTTCTTGCTGATCGTCCTGCTTCCGACAGGAACACCGGTCAGGATGTAGTCGTCAATGATAGCCTGCAGGATACGCATTTTTCGCTCATCCATCTCCATCATGCCCTCCTCCTTTCTTTGTTGTTAGCACTCTCCTCACGCGAGTGCTAACCACATGCATACTCTATCACCAACCCCACTGTTTGTCAATACTTTTCCATTTTTTCGTATGGAAAAGCTCCGCACCTATCCGGTGCGGAGCCAAAATCATACGGATCATCAGCCGCCGAACATGCTCATCAGGAAACCTGCAGCGATTGCACTTCCGATGACGCCGGCAACATTGGGCCCCATGGCATGCATCAGCAGGAAGTTGGAAGGATTCGCCTTCTGGCCTTCCCGCTGTGAAACACGCGCTGCCATCGGAACAGCGGAAACACCGGCAGAACCGATCAGCGGATTGATCTTTCCGCCGCTCAGTTTGTACATCAGTTTCCCGACCAGCAGGCCGCCGATTGTGCTGAAGGAGAATGCAATCAGCCCAAGTACGACAATGTATATCGTCTTCAGTTCCAAGAAATTACTCCCGACCATCGTCGCACCGACGCTCATGCCCAGGAATAACGTGACAATGTTCATCAGGGCGTTCTGAGCCACATCGCTCAGCCGGTCCGTAACACCGGTTTCCTTCAACAGGTTACCGAACATCAGGCAACCGATCAGAGGTGCTGTGGAAGGCAGCAGTAAAACCACAAAGATGGTCACTACAATGGGGAACAGAATCTTTTCAGTCTTGGAGACTTCACGCAGCTGCTCCATTTTGACTTTCCGTTCCTTCTCCGTGGTCAGTGCTTTCATAATCGGTGGCTGAATCATCGGAATCAATGCCATGTAGCTGTAGGCAGCCACAGCGATCGGCCCGAGCAGATGCGGAGCCAGCTTCGTTGTGGTCAGGATGGCCGTCGGGCCGTCTGCACCGCCAATAATGCCGATAGAAGCCGCTTCATTTCCATTGAAGCCAAGCAGCGTCGCACCAAAGAAAGCAAAGAATACACCAAATTGTGCAGCTGCACCAAGAAGCAAACTCTTGGGGTTGGAGATCAGTGGTCCGAAGTCCGTCATCGCGCCAATCCCGATAAAGATCAGGCAGGGATAGATGCCGGCTTTGACGCCCATATACAGAATATCAATCAGTCCGCCGTTGGCCATGATATAGCCATAGCTGTGTGCGTGTTCGCCGCCTTCCTTCAGGAATTCATCCCACAGCTCCTGGTGGTACAGCGCATTGGAAAACCCGCCCAGTGCGCTGACATTGGCCAGCAGGCAGCCCACTGCGATGCCAACCATCAGCAGGGGCTCATACTGTTTCTTGATTCCGAGATACAGCAACACGCAGGCGATGATAATCATGATCAGGTTTTTCCAGCCGTCTCCGCTCAACATCATGGCGAATCCGGATTCCTGAACCAGTTTCCACAGGGATTCTAACATTTTCTGCCTTCCTCCCCTTATCCGAGTACGATGATGGGCGAACCGGTATCCACCTTGGTACCGACATCTGCCACCACCTGAACCACGGTCGCGTCATGGGGCGCCATGATCTCATTCTCCATCTTCATCGCTTCCAGCACTGCCAGAACTTCACCCGCCTTCACAGTCTTGCCGGCTGAGACGTTGATTTTCACGATTGTTCCGGGCATCGGGGAAAGAACCTGCTCGCCGGCAGCGGCAGCCACAGGGGCGGCTGGCGCAGCTGGCGCCGCGGTGGGAGTTGCGGCTGGAGCGGCTGCGGGAGCAGCAGGAGCTGGGGCGTATGCTTCATATTCATCCAGGAGCATCGCTTCTCCCTGATTTACTTCTACCTCATAGGTTTTTCCCTTCAGGGTTACTTTGTATTTCATGGTTATTTGACCTCCTTGATGGATACGAACCGAAGCTCGTTCAGGGGTTTCTGCAGTTTGTCCGCAACGATGGCCATGATTATGGCCGCGTCTCTGGGATCCGTATCGTAAATCTTGACTTCGCCGGCTGCGCCAGGAGCGGCGGGAAGCATCTTTTTCGGGGTGGGAGCAGCGGCTGCGGGTACAGGCGCAGCCACAGGGGCGGCTGCAGGCTTTTTCATCTTCGATACCATGATTTTCCCAACAACGATAATGACAACCATTAGCAGCGCCAGTCCGATAAATACGACCAGATAGCCCAGCACAGCGTCCAGCAAAGAGGTGCCGACATCCAGCATTTCTCCCTTAATGGCAGCAGTAGTTTCTGTCATTTTGCTGTGCCTCCTTATGCTTCTTCAATCGTATATTTGACAACCTGTTCGCGCTTTTCTTTGCGGGATTTCAGGAAGTCTTCCGCCTGTTTCGGGAAACAGATCCAGCTCATCAGATCTTCTTCCGTCTCCGCCAGATCACCCAGTGCTTTCTTCGCTTTCTCGAAGTCCTCACCGGTCCTCCGGGAATCCTCGATCCGGCAGTCTACAGGCTGTCCGCCTGCACCAAGGATCTTCTCCTGAAGTCCCTTGTCCACCGGAGCGGGAGAAATACCATATTCACCCTTGAAATAATTCTTGACTTCGTTGGAAATGTTTTTATAACGTTCACCCACCAGGACGTTGGTCACTGCCTGATTGCCAACCATTTGGCTCAATGGCGTAACCAGTGGCGGATAGCCCAGATCTTTTCTGACCGCGGGAATCTCCAGCAGCGCTTCGTCGAATTTGTCCATGGCATTCATATCCTTCAGGTTGGCAATCATATTGCTCAGCATACCGCCCGGCACTTTATAGACCAGGGCCTGAGAATCTGTCGCCATGCTCTTGGGATTAATCAACCCGGAATCAACGTATTTCTGCTTCACAGGTTTAAAGAAATCGTTCACCTGGTTAATAACCTTTTCGTCCAGACCTGTCTCGATACCGTACTGCTGCATGGCATAGAACATGGTCTCTGTTGCCGCCTGACTTGTACCGTTGGAGAAGCAGCTCGTAGCTGTGTCGATCACATCTACGCCGCTTTCAATCGCCTTGGTCAGCGTCATATAGGCCATACCGGTTGTGCAGTGCGTATGCAGGATCACAGGCACATCGCCGACTGCATCCTTGATACCCTTGATCAGATGCTCTGCTTCATAGGGGCTCATGGTGCCGGCCATATCCTTCAGACACAGAGTTTCAAACCCCATCTTCACGAGGTTTTTGC
This sequence comes from uncultured Clostridia bacterium, assembly GCA_947166385.1. Taxonomy (GTDB): domain Bacteria; phylum Bacillota; class Clostridia; order Christensenellales; family Aristaeellaceae; genus Aristaeella. The sequence continues at coordinate 45,924 of CAMVEB010000013.1, forward strand.
ACATTTCGACATATTTGTCCACGGTGTGTACAGGGCTCTGGGTATAACTGATGCATCCGCTGGCAATCGTCCGGGATGTCGCGTATTTCTTAACGGATTCCAGGGCTGTTCCCAGGTTGCGGAAGTCATTCAGCGCATCAAAGATCCGGATGATATCAATACCGTTCTTGATGCTCAGCTCAACAAATTTCTCCACCACATCGTCATGATAATGCTTGTATCCGAGCAAATTCTGTCCGCGAAGCAGCATCTGCAGACGTGTGTTGGGCATTTTCGCCCGGATGTTGCGCAAGCGTTCCCAGGGATCTTCTCCAAGATAACGCAGGCAGGAGTCAAAAGTCGCTCCGCCCCAGCATTCCACGGAATAATATCCCGCCTTATCCATGACCGGCAGAATCTCCTCGAAATCAGCATAAGGCAGCCGGGTCGCCATCAGGCTCTGGTTGGCATCCCGCATGACGGTTTCAGTAAATTGTACTTTCTTCATATCCGTGTTTCTCCGTTCAGCTTGTTTTTTTCAACACACACGGGATGCCGCCTTTCCGGCGGCATCCCGAAGGTTTCCGTGAATCAGCCTTACAGCTGGGGACCGGCTGCAACCAGAGCCTTCCCGGCTTCATTGCTTTCGTATTTTGCGAAATTCTTGATGAATCGCCCGGCCAGATCCTTTGCTTTGTCATCCCATTCAGAAGGATTCTGATAAGTATCACGCGGATCCAGGATTGCGGTGTCCACGCCTTTCAGTTCAGTAGGAACTTCGAAGTTGAAGAAGGGAATCTTCTTGGTCGGCGCGTTCAGAATATCACCGTTGAGAATCGCATCGATGATACCGCGGGTATCCTTGATGGAGATCCGCTTGCCGGTGCCATTCCAACCGGTATTAACCAGGTAAGCTTTGGCACCGCTCTTTTCCATCTTTTTAACCAGTTCTTCCGCATACTTCGTCGGATGCAGCTCCAGGAAGGCCTGGCCGAAGCAGGCGCTGAACGTGGGGGTCGGTTCAGTAATGCCGCGCTCGGTGCCTGCCAGCTTAGCAGTAAAGCCACTCAGGAAGTAGTACTTGGTCTGTTCCGGTGTCAGGATGCTCACGGGAGGCAGCACACCGAAAGCGTCTGCGCTCAGGAAAATCACGTTCTTGGCATCGGGGCCGGCGGAAACGGGACTCACGTTCTTGACGATTTTTTCAATGTGCTCGATCGGATAGCTTACACGGGTGTTTTCAGTTACGCTCTTGTCAGCGAAATCAATCTTGCCGTCTTTGTCGACGGTAACGTTCTCCAGCAGGGCATCCCGACGGATCGCGTTGTAAATATCAGGCTCGCTGTCCTTGTCCAGGTTGATGACTTTCGCATAGCAGCCGCCTTCGAAGTTGAATACACCGTTATCATCCCAGCCGTGTTCATCGTCACCGATCAGCAGGCGCTTGGGATCGGTACTCAGAGTGGTCTTTCCTGTGCCGCTCAGTCCGAAGAAGATGGCTGTGTTCTTTCCTTCCATATCTGTATTGGCGGAGCAGTGCATCGCGGCAATACCCTTCAGCGGGAGGTAGTAGTTCATCATGGAGAACATGCCCTTCTTCATTTCGCCGCCGTACCAGGTATTCAGGATGACCTGTTCCCGGCTGGTGATGTTGAAAGCTACAGCAGTCTCACTGTTAAGACCCATGGCTTTGTAATCGTCCACCTTACCCTTGCTGGCGGTGTAGACAACAAAGTCAGGCTCAAAAGACGCCAGTTCCTCGTCATTGGGCTGGATAAACATATTCTTGACGAAATGAGCCTGCCAGGCCACTTCCATAATGAAACGGATCGCCATGCGGGTATCCTTGTTGGCGCCGCAGAAAGCATCCATCACAAACAGGCGTTTCCCACTGAGTTCCTTCTGAGCCAGAACCTTCAGCTTCGCCCAGTTCTCCTCGCTGAGGGGATGATTGTCGTTCTTGTAGCCATCCGTAGTCCACCAAACGGTATCCTTACTGTTTTCATCCATGACGATGTACTTGTCTTTGGGACTCCGTCCGGTATAGATACCGGTCATTACATTCATCGCGTCCAGCTCGGTCAGCTGTCCTTTGTCAAAGCCTTCCAGGCCAGGTTTGTTTTCTTCCTCAAACAGGACTTCGTAGGAAGGATTATGAAGGATCTCCGTTACACCGGTGATCCCGTACTTGGTAAGATCGAGAGCTGCCATGGGGGGTACCTCCTTCAATACATTCAGTCCATCGGGTATAAATCCCAAAAGACCCAGTTTCTTCTATTCGTTCTTTTTCCCCTATTTCCTTCCTTGTAACAAAAATATAATAATTTCCCACAGGCATTGGTACAATTAGGTTTTATGACTTCCCAAAAAAATCATCTCGCAAAAAAGGAGAAGCCCCGCATTCAGGCTGGGCTTCATCCCTTTCATCAGGATTTATTTTCTTTCTGTGATTTCTGTTTCCAGTTTGCTGATAAAATCCTCCAGAGTCATGGATGTTGTCTGATCGGTTGCACGGTCTCTGACAGCAATGGTGCCTTCACTGATTTCCTTTTCACCGATAATCACCATATAAGGTACCTTGTCTTCCTGACGCGCATACCTGATTTTGTAGCCTATCTTTTCATTCCGTTCATCCAGCTCGCTCCGCACTCCCTGCAAAACCAGTTCCCGATTGATTTTCGCCGCAAATTCCATGCTCTTGTCGCTGACAGGCAGTACCTTGACCTGAACCGGGGCCAGCCATACCGGAAATACTCCCTTCGTTTCTTCAATCAGATAAGCCATAAAACGGTCAATGGATCCAAGAATGGCACGGTGCAGAACCACCGGTGTCTTTTCTGTCCCGTCCTGGTCAATGTACTTCAGGTTAAATTTTGCAGGAAGACAGAAATCCAGCTGACAGGTACTCAATGTATATTCTGCGCCAATGGCAGGCTTGACATTGACATCCAGCTTTGGTCCGTAGAAAGCAGCTTCACCGATCTCCTCCGTATAATTGATCCCCAGCTGGTTCAGCACTTCTCGCAGCGCACTTTCTGCTTTATTCCACATATCATCGTCCTGATGATACTTGACCTTATCCTCCGGATCCCGCAGACTGAGCACGCATCGGTAATCCGTAATATGGAAATCCTGGTAAACATCCCGGATCAGGTTTACAACGCTGCTGACTTCATCCTTGATCTGGTCAGGTGTCACAAACAGGTGGGCATCATTCTGGCAGAAATGCCTCCCCCTTTCAATTCCTTTCAGCGTTCCGCTTGGCTCAAACCGGAAGTCGTGAGCCACCTCGCCGATGCGTATCGGCAAATCGCGGTAGGAATGAAGCCGATTCGCATAAATCATCATATGATGCGGGCAGTTCATCGGACGCAGTACGAAGCTTTCCCCTTCTACTTCCATCGCAGGGAACATATTCTCTTTATAATGTTCCCAATGGCCGCTGGTACGATACAGATCCACTGTGCCGACACAAGGCGTCATAACGTGCTGATATCCCAGCAGACGTTCTTTTTCTTTAATATAGTTTTCCAGTTCCATCCAGATCGCATAACCCTTTGGCAGGAACATAGGCAGTCCTTTGCCGATCAGATCGTCCGTCATGAACAGCTGCATATCCCGTCCGATTCGCCTGTGATCCCTTGATTTGGCTTCTTCCACCTGGCGTTCATATTCTTTCAGCTCGTCTGCGTTTCGGAAAGCAACGCCGTTGATCCGTGTCAGCATTTTGTTCTTCTGGTCATTCTTCCAGTAAGCACCGGACAGTGCTGTCAGTTTAAAGGCTTTCAGCGCTTTTGTATACGTCAGGTGCGGACCAACGCACATATCGATATAGTCTCCCTGCTGATAGAAGGTAATCACAGCATCCTCTGCCAGATCTGCGATATGTTCCACTTTGTAGATTTCTCCCCGATCCGTCATCAGTTTTACTGCTTCGTCCCGGGGTAACGGATAAACCTTGAAAGGCAGATTTTCCTTGACAATCTTCTGCATTTCAGCTTCAATCGGGGGCAGGTTTTCCTCAGTCAGTTTCACATCACCCAGGTCAATGTCATAATGGAATCCCTTTTCGGTTGCAGGCCCATATGCAAAATGTGCGTCGGGATAAAGGCGCTTCACAGCCTGAGCCATGATGTGTGCCGCAGAATGGCGCAGGACCTCTAGTTCATCCTCTTCGGGACATTCCGCCACACGGCCGTCGTTGTAGATGATTTTCATTTCCGGATCCCTCCTTCGTTTTAATCGGGCGATGTAAAAAAGCATCCGCCCTGCATGTTCGTGCCGGGACGGATGCTGTACTTCAGCATTCGCGGTTCCACCCTGCTTGTTCTAAAAACCACTCATTTAGCCGTGTTAACGGACGGCAACCGCTTTCCGTCCGGAAATGGTATCAGATCAGCTCCTGCCACGGGGTTCCCACCTGTCCCCCGCTCTCTGCATGCCGGTCGACTGACTGCATGTTTTCCTTCATCCGGAAAGATTAGGAGCAGTATAGCACCATCATGGATGAAAATCAACCGCTTTTTGCTAAATCTTTATTTATCATAGTTGACAACCTGACTGAAGTCAGGCGCCTTCAGACTGGCGCCACCGATAAGTCCGCCGTCGATTTCCGACTGTGCCATGAGTCCCTTCACATTCTTGGGATTCATGCTTCCGCCATACTGAATGCGGATTTTGTTGCCCGCTGCCTTGCCGTACTTGCGAGCCACAGCCTTCCGGATTACGCCGATAGTCTCGTTTGCCTGTTCATCGGTCGCAGTCAGCCCGGTACCGATCGCCCAAACTGGTTCGTATGCGATGACCACCTTGGCAACCTGCTCCTTGGTCAGACCGTTCAACGCAATCAGTGTCTGATATTCCACCAATGCATCAGTGTATCCGGCTTCGCGCTCTTCCCTGTTCTCGCCAACGCACAGGATCACTTTCAGCCCGGCTTCGACCGCCGCCAGTACCCGCTGGTTCACAGTTTTGTCGGTCTCGCCGAAGTACTGCCGACGCTCACTGTGACCGATAATGACGTATTCCACACCACAGGCTTTCAGCATATCTGCGCTCAGTTCGCCGGTGAAAGCGCCGCTCTTGGCCCAGTGTACATTCTCAGCGCCCAGTTTAATCTTGCTGCCTTTCGCTGCTTCCTTCACCGCCGCGAAATCCACTGCAGGGACGCATACAACCACGTCGCATGTTGCATCCTTCACCAGAGGCTTCAGCTCGGTAACCAGGGCCTTGGCTTCTTCGGGGGTTTTGTTCATCTTCCAGTTACCGGCAATAATCGCTTTCCGCATTTTTGTTTTCCCCTTTCAATTCTTACTTTTCGTCAAGACAGGCAACGCCGGGCAGAGTCTTGCCTTCCAGGAATTCAAGGGAGGCACCGCCGCCGGTGGAAATATGGGTCATCTTATCACCCAGACCCATCTGTTCCACAGCAGCCGCGCTGTCGCCTCCGCCGATGATCGTCACGGCCTCACTGTCCGCCATTGCCTGAGCAACCGCCAGTGTGCCCTGTGCCAAAGTGGGATTCTCGAACACGCCCATCGGTCCATTCCAAACCACAGTCTTCGCACCCTTCACTGCCTCAGCAAACAGTTCACGGCTCTTTGGTCCGATATCCAGGCCTTCCATATCGGCAGGAATCTTGTCAGAGTCAACTACTGTGGTATCCACGGGCCCATCAATAGGATCCGGGAAGCCGGCCGCGCAGACTGTATCCACTGGCAGCAACAGATTGACACCCTTTTTGGCTGCCTTCGCCATCATGTCCTTACAGTAGTCGATCTTAGTTTCATCCAGCAGGCTCTTGCCCACTTCATAGCCCTTTGCTTTCAGGAAAGTAAACGCCATACCGCCGCCGATAATCAATGTATCCACTTTTTCAAGCAGGTTATTGATCACGTTCAGTTTATCTTCGATCTTGGCACCGCCCAGTACCGCCACGAACGGACGGTCGGCATTATCCAGCGCCTTCCCCATGATGCTCAGTTCCTTACCGATCAGATAACCCGCCACGTTGGGGCTGGTATAGGCAGTCACGCCCGCCGTAGAACAGTGCGCACGATGGCAGGATCCAAAAGCGTCATCCACATAAGCATCAGCCAGGGAAGCCAGTTCCTTGCTGAAGTCTTCGATGTTCTTGGTCTCTTCTTTCCGGAACCGGGTGTTCTGCAGCAGAACCACGTCTCCGTCTTTCATAGCGGCAACGGCAGCTTTGGCATTCTCACCGACAACGTTGTCATCATTGGCAAAGACAACGTTCTGACCCAGCAGCTCGCTCAGACGTACGGCGACGGGCGCCAGAGAAAACTTCTCTTCCGGCCCGTTTTTCGGCTTGCCCAGATGACTGCAAAGGATCACTTTTCCACCGTCTGCAATCAGCTTTTTGATCGTAGGCAAAGCGGCAACAATGCGCTTGTCATTTGTGATTTTCCCATCCTTCATGGGCACGTTGAAATCGCAGCGAACCAGAACCCGTTTGCCTTTTACCTGAATGTCATCAACCGTTTTCTTTGCCATGGATTTCCACTCCTTTTGTTTATTTAAATCTATTGCGTAAATCCCCGAGGGATATGCAATCATTTTCCGAGGATTCGGAGTATTCTTTCGGCTGCTCCCTGATCCGTAACTAACAGTTCATGTTTTGTATGCCTTACGACAGCAATAATCGCTTCGGCCTTGGCTCTCCCCGCCGCGGCGGCAACCATTCGGCAGGTTGGTTTCAGTCTGGCCAGATCAACACCAACACTGCTGGATTCCAGCAAACACTCTCCGGACATGTTATAGTATGCACCAAAGCTTTCCCCGACTGCCCCTTTCTGCAGCAGCTCCGCCTGCGTAGCCCGATCCATGCCACGTTCTTTCATGGTTTCTCCGGCAATGCCGATTCCATGGAGGATGATGTCAGCCCGTTCAAGCAGTTCCATTGCTTCATGGACTTCCGGCATTTTCATCATCTGCTGCATTGCCGCAGCATCCATATGATCCGGCAGGTGAATCAGGCGGTAATGCCCGCCCAATCTTCCGGCGATTTCCTCCGCTAGCGTGTTGGCCTGCAGTTCTACGGATCTCCCGATCCCGCCCCTTGCGGGAACTACCATTACATTCAGTGGCGTTTGACTCTGGATGTTCCGGGCAACAGCGGCAACTGTCCGGCCGCCGGTGACAGCAAGCGTATTGCCGTTTTGCAGCAGGTTCCGCAGCCTGCCTGCACAAATCCGGCCTACATCATACAGTACTTGCGGATCCTCATCCGCGTCCCCTGGAGCAATCAGTACCCGATCCGCGTTCAGTAACTCGCTCAACCGGTTTTCCGTCTCGTTCAGGCCATTCATCGCTTTGGAAAACTCCCGTGCGTTGTCCAGAACTTCCTCCGCCTTCCGGCTCAAGGACATCCCGCTGACATCCAGTTCGATATACCCAAGTTCCTTCAGAAGGGCTGCTGCGTTACGAATTTCACGTTCCGGCAGGTTCAGCCGTGCGGCCAGCTGTCTGCGGCCGACAGGCTGCAGAACGGAGATCCGTTCAAGGATCAGCGCGCGTCGGGTCATTTCCTCTGTCAGGTCGGGGGCCAGTTTCCGCATCAGCGTGATGAATCCTGCATCCAACCGGTTCCCCTCCCTCCGCTCCGTGGGACAATATCCGCCCTCATGGGGCATTCACGTCCCAATGGATATTATCACAATCGGAAGTCCGTTTCAAGCTCTTTTTCCTCATACACGGATGAGCTCTGTTCCCTCGAGCGCACGCTCGATCAGTTCCTCCTGAGCCAGGTGGCTTTCACCCTCGAGAATCTTGTCCATTTTCGGGTGCGTGGCAGGATGCCTGGGGGTAAACACCGTACAGCAGTCCTCATAGGGAAGCTCAGAAATCTCAAGGGTCCCTATTTTTCTTGCGATCTCAATGATTTCACTTTTATCAAACCCAATTAGTGGGCGAAATACTGGCATATCCGCTACAGCATCTGTGGTCCCCAACGCTGTCATTGTCTGGCTGGCTACCTGTCCGATGCTCTCCCCGGTGATCAGGGCTTCGCTCTCCGTTTCCCGCGCGATCCGTTCTGCAATGCGCATCATGTAGCGTCGCATAATCAACGTTGTATATTCCGGCGGGCACTTCTCATGAATCTGCATCTGGATTTCCGTGAACGGCACCACATGAACCTTAATTCCGCAGCAGCTGAAACTTAGTTTCCGTGCCAGATCCAGTACTTTCTCCTTCGCTCGGTCAGAGGTATAGGGATAGCTATGGAAATGAACCGCATTGATCTGGACTCCACGTTTGGCGATCATCCACCCGGCCACCGGGCTGTCAATTCCCCCGCTCAGCAACAGCGTCGCGTTTCCATTGGTCCCCACAGGCATTCCTCCCACCGCCGGAATCACCTTTACATACAGGTAAGCCATATCCCGGATCTCAATGTTCACAAGGTGATCCGGATGATGCACATCCACCTTTAGTTTCGGATTCGCGTTCAGGATCCTGTAACCCACTTCCTCATTAATCGCCGGAGAATTCAACGGATACCTCTTGTCACTCCGCCTGGCATTCACCTTGAAAGTTCCACTCAGATCGCTGGCCATCTCGATCGCTCGGGCACAAACCTCCTCGAAATCCTCCTTCGGCATCTCGATCGCGGGACTGACACTGTGAACCCCAAAAACTCTGGTCACCCGGTCAATACACTCCTGGAGGTCATCAAATCCACGAACAAAAATTCTTCCGTCATGAACCCACACTTCCGCCCCCAACCCTCGTACCGCATAACGGATCTTCCGGATTAAGGCACGGATAAAGTAGGGTCTGTTCAGTCCTTTCAGGAAAATCTCGCCGTAACGTACCAGCAGTAAGTTCTTCATTTTCTGTTTCCTCCGCCTATCTGCGCGTGTACTTTTTCAACTGGTGATAATGAAATGCTGCTCTCTCGGCAGCGTAATCGATCTCTTCTTCCGATGTTTCCCTGCTCAGGCTGAAACGCAGGGAACAGTCCGCTCGGGCAGGATCTATCTGCATTGCTTTCAGAACCGGGGAAATTTTCTGTTTGCGACTGGCGCAGGCACTTCCGGCGGAAACATAAATCCCGTCTCCCTCCAGTGCGAAAAGCATGGTCTGACTTCGAACTGGCTCAAAAGCAACGTTTAAGATATGCGGCGCCCCATTCTCCGGATCCGGTCCATTCACGGATGCTTCCGGGATCTGTTTCTTCAGAGATTCCCAAAGCCGGACTTTTAGTTTCCGGATTCTTGTACTGTCCGCTGTTTGCCATGCTTCTGTCGCAGCACCCATAGCCAGGATCCCTAAAGTGTTTTCCGTTCCGGATCGCAAATTGCCTTCCTGTCCCCCGCCGAAAAGCAGCGATTTCACCGCATACCCCGGCTGCAGAATCAGGGCTCCCGTACCCTTCAGCCCGTGGATCTTATGTGCAGACAGAGCGTAGCTCTGGATGCCGGTATGCCGGAAACGGATCGGAACACGCAAAAATCCCTGAACACCGTCTACATGGATCGCAGCGTCCGGACATTTCCTGTTACGAATTCCTGCAATCTCCTCCAGTGGTTCTACTGCACCGGTCTCATTGTTTACCTGCATAACAGCAATCAGCGCAGTGTCTGCTTTGACCATCCGTTCCAACGCTTCCAGGTCTGCTGTTCCGTCTTTTCGGGCAGGGATTTCACGAACTTGATGACCCATCCTGACCAGTTCCTCCGAGCAAGCGAAAACCGCCGGATGTTCCACCGATGACATCAGGACTTCCCCCGGTTTTCTGCGGGCTTTCATGGCTCCGAGAATTGCCAGATTGTCACTTTCTGTCCCACCTGAAGTAAAGATAATCCTGCACCCTTCCGCTCCGGCTGCCTTCAGGCAGATTTCCCTGGTCCGTTCCATCCTTTTCTGAATGTCCATCGCAGGCTTATATAAAGCGGATGGGTTATACCATCCGCTTTCCAGCAGCTCATTCGCCAGCGCTTTCACTTCTGGGCCCGGTCGGGTCGTGGCGCTGTTGTCCAGATATGCTGTCATCTTTTTACTCCCTGTAGGCGCCGCGGGGTAGGTATTCCTTGATATACTCCACCAACTGCTCACTCGGTTCCAGGATGATCATCTTTTTATCCTGATCCTTGGTAAAATAGAAGAAATAGAGCTCTGCCTCCCGGTTTAAAAACCAGTTCATCCGTTTGATCCCCGGCATGCTCACATAGCGGCGGAATGCTTCCGAGTTCACCTTCCCGAAGCACTCCACATTCTTAACATTCAAGCTGCCCAGTGACTTCCGTTTCTTATTGTTATACACCTCCGCAAAATCCAGTGCCCCGTTTGTAAATGTATATTCAAACTCGTTCAGGATCTTATCATGAAAGAAATAGGTATAACCGCAGATACCTCCGCTCAGCAGTAACAAGACCAGAGGCTGCCACTGGAATGCTCCGCGCGTCAGGCTGGCAGACACGGTCGAAAACAGAAAAACAGCGAGCACTCCGGAGACGACAATCACCAGCCAGCTGAAAAGGTACAAAGCACGACTCAAACCGTTCTTATGACGTGTGACAACTTCTTCCATAAAATGATCTTTCATATACTTTCCTCTCTTCCTTACAGGTGTCTGTCAATCAGGCTCCGGGCAAATTCCTGAAACAACGCCGTATTCCACGGCAGGCGTGAGATCGCTTCGTTTGCCCGGTCGATTTCTTCACGGGCATCTTTTTCCGTGTCGGCGATTCCGCGCAATGCTACCCAGGTCATTTTCCCCTCGTCCATACCGGGCTTTTTTCCCATCATTTTCACATCCCCGATCACATCCAGAAGGTCGTCCGTCATCTGGAAAGCCATACCCAGATGATACCCATACTCCCTGCCGGCCGCGATCTGGTCCCTGTTCGCGCCCGCCAAGGCCAGCCCGGCCTCCATCGCAGCCTCCAGCAGGTCCGCCGTCTTGTGGCTATGAATATATTCCACAAGATCCTCCCGCGGTGTTCCGCCTTCAGAGATTACGTCCATCGTCTGTCCGGCAATCATCCCGGTCACTCCGGCATGTCGCATGATGATCTCCATCGCATGGAATCCCTGTAGATCATCTAACCGGAGCGCCGCTCCGGCCATCAGCTCTGCGGCAGCATTCAGAAGCCCGTCTCCTGCCAGGATCGCCATATCCTCACCGAAAATCATATGACTCGTGGGCTTTCCTCTTCGCAGATCATCGTTATCCAAGGCCGGTAGATCGTCGTGAATCAGACTGTAGGTATGAATCATTTCCAGCGCACAGGCAAACGGCATTGCCATTCTGGTATCCCCCCCTGCTGTTTCACAGGCAGCCAACAGCAGGGATGGTCGGATCCTCTTTCCGCCAGCCATCAGACTGTATTCCATCGCTTCCCGAAGACGATCAGGGATTTCTCCCAGAGACCGAAGCATCGGCAGAAGCGACTGCTCCGTTGCATTTCTATAATCATCCAGGGATCTCATGAGGACAGCTCCGTCTCCTTTCCATCTTGTAGCATAGTCAGGCGGCGATTCATTTCTCCTAGCTCCTGATCCAGTGCGTTCAGCACTTTCATGCCCTCTTCATATTTCTTCACAGATTCTTCCAGCGGTAATTTTCCACTTTCGATTTCCGCGATCATTTCCTGCACCTGACTGAGTTTTTCCTCGAAACCTGGCACTTTGGTCTCTTCCGTCTTCTCCATTATGAATTCCCTTCCGGCTGTACATCAGCCTTCACTGTTCCATCCCCGAACCGAACCGTCAGTTCCCTCGCTTCCAATGCCTGTGCTTTCTGAGTCAGAACCCTTCCTTCCGTGTCGAACACAATCGCGTATCCGCGGTCCAGAATACTCATCGGATTCATGCCTTCTAATCTTTCCCGGATCTGGGTATTCCTCGCGACCGCGGCATCCATCCGCCGTCGTATGGTGTGCTGCAGTCGGGTTCGGATCATCTGAATACTTCCATTATGGGCTTCTAGGCTGTTCCGTAGCGCATGAACAATCTCACCGCGATACAGACCGGATCGTGCGGTCAGTTCTGCAATCCGTCGTATGGGATTTAATACGCCCAGACGATAAGCCGTTTTCCGCATTTCTGCTTCGCCCAGACTCACACGAGCCGTTGCAGCTCTTTGCAGCCCGAGTGCCATGGCTTTCACGCGACTCCGAAGTTCCCTGCGATCCGGAAAAACAATTTCTGCCGCATTGCTGGGAGTCGAAGCCCGTACATCCGCAGTCAGGTCACAGATTGTCGTATCAATTTCGTGACCAACACCCGATACGACTGGAATCCGGCTGGAAGCAACCGCCCTGGCCACTATTTCTTCATTAAAGGACCATAGATCCTCCGCTGATCCGCCGCCTCGGGCAACAATCAACACATCAGCATCCGTCTGCTCATTCGCATTCCGGATCCCTGCCGCAATCTCCGAAGCAGCGTGTTCCCCCTGTACCGTCACGGGAATCAGCACAATCGGAACTGATGGGTTTCGCATTGCGGACACATTCAGGATGTCATGCAATGCCGCTCCGCTGGCAGAGGTGACAATTGCAACCTTCCGCGGGACCATCGGCAACGGTTGTTTGCGGGATGGATCAAACAGTCCCTCGGCGTTCAGGCGTTGTTTCAGTTCCTCAAAACGGATATACAGATCACCGATCCCTCCGGAACGTATACTCATCACGTACAGCTGATAAGTTCCGTTCTTCGGATAGACATCCATGTATCCGCTGATTACAATCGCATCCCCATCCCGGGGTTTCTTCTGAACACGAAGCGTATTCTGCCGGAACATGACACAATTGACGGCTGATTCGTCATCCTTCAGAGCAAAATACCAATGTCCCGAAGCAATGTGATGGCGAAACCCGCTGATTTCTCCGTGAACCGTTACACTGTGCATCCGGGGGTCCTTCCGGATGGCTTCTGCCACCATCAGATTCAGTTCTGATACTGTCATCCCGGATTTATCGTTCACCGGAAACAATCCTTTCCGCAGCATCCACGGTATTGGACATCAGCATAGCGATCGTCATCCGGCCAACTCCGCCGGGCACGGGCGTAATCCATCCGGCCACATCCTTCACTTCGTTAAAGGCCACATCACCGCAGACCTTCCCGTCCACTCGGTTAATCCCCACGTCAATGACAATTGCTCCCGGTTTGACCATATCGGCCGTAACAAAGCCGGCTTTCCCAACCGCGGAAACCAGGATGTCTGCCTTCCTCGTATGCTCCGACAGATCCTTTGTCTTGCTGTGGCAGACGGTCACCGTACAATCTTCGCGCATCAGGAGCATGGCCATGGGCTTTCCGACAATATTGCTTCTCCCGATGACCACCGCTTCCCGGCCACTGAGTGTTTCACCCGTGGAATGAATCATATAAAGAGCACCTTTCGGTGTACAGGGAACGACTCCTTCTGCGCCGTTCATCAACGCTCCTGCGTTCATAAGGTGGAAACCGTCCACATCCTTTTGCGGCAGAATTTTCTTCAGCGCAGCAGCCTCATCGAGATGCCGGGGTAGTGGCAGCTGAACCAGAATACCGTGAATGGCCGGATCCGCATTCAGGCGTTCGATTTCCTCCTCCAGCTGTAGCTGCGTTGTCATCTCCTCAAGGCGGATCGTGCGCGAATACATACCGCATTCCTCGCATCCCTTCCCTTTGTTGCGGACATAAATCTCGCTGGCAGGGTCGTTCCCAACGAGGATGACAGCCAGCCCAGGCACAATTCCGCGCTCTTTCAGGGCATCGACACGCAAGCCTACAGTTCTTTTGACTTCTGCTGAAAGTGCTTTCCCGTCCAGAATCTTAGCAGCCATATTTTCCTCCCTGTTCCTGCCTGTTCAGATTATTCCTGATTGTCCTGAGTCCGAAGAGTGCCACACCAACTGCATTGTCTCCGCTCATCTCCGGCATTCCAAATACAGGACGTATGGGGAACCGGAGCGACGATATCCTTATTGTAATCAATTCCCGCAGTAATGCCGACGAGGCGACGCCTCCGGTGATCAGCACATCCTTTTGCCCGGTTTTCTGGCTTCCGGCCGTGATCATCCGTGCGATGGTACGGGCGAGGAAATCATATACTTCCCGGGCTATATCTTCTTTGGACATTCCATCTCCAGACGCCAGCCAGCGTTGTATCTGGCTTTCAGCCCCACTCAGATGACATTGCAGATCACCGTGCTCCATAGAACATCCGAGTCTGCCAACGCTGTGTCCATTTTTTGCCAGCAATTCCAGCTCAGGCCCGGCAGGAAAGGAAAGTCCCATCGTGACTCCCGTCCGATCCACAAGTTGCCCGGCATGCAGGTCCATGCTCCCGCCGATCTGAGTAATTTTCCCGTTTCGAACATCCAGGAGATCAGTTGTTCCTCCTGACAGGTGCAGAGCCAGATAATCGTCCGCTTCTGCCAGCACGGTTGTTGCTTTCGCCGCTTCCAGGTGGCCGCGCTGATGGGTGGTTGGAATGAAGGGAATTCCGGCAGCTGCGGCAAACAGTTTTCCAAATGAAGCACCGACTTGAAAAACTGGCATATAAGATTCCGCCCCGTCTCGTGGTGCAACACTGGCTGCCACAGCAGAGATCGGACCATGCTCTGCTTTTCGGATCATTTCCTCCGCACCACTGATTTGCTTGATATGGGAGAATACCGCGTCGCTTTGCCGCAAGCCACGCTCTCCGGGCAACACAGGCAACATTTCCCGGTAGTTCATCAGAATCCCTTTTTCTTCACTGACCAACGCAATACTAGTCCGGTAATTGCTTGTATCCAGGCCGAGAATCGTCATTTCCCGGCCTCATGTTCTCGAATAACAGTCCCGAGAATGCCGTTGATAAAGGGTTTGTCATCCGGATCGGAGTAGAACTCCGTCAATTCCAGCGCTTCCGAAACGGAAACGCTGACAGGAGTTTCCGGATCATAAAGGATTTCCCACACAGCAACTCGCAGTATGGTCAAATCCACAAGGGACATCCTTTCCAGCGACCATCCTTTTGCTGTTTTCGTGATCACATTGTCGATCTCCTCCAGATGGTCCATCACCCCATCAAAAACCTTGGTAATATAGGCTCGATCTTCTTCATCCGGTTCCCGGCTGAACACCTGCTTTCCGCCTGGAATTCCGCCGGTCCGAAGCTCATCGTAAACCATCTTCAACGATTCTTCGCCGCCCTGACCTCCGGAAACTTTCTCAAAAATCAGCTGCATGGCGGCTGATCGTGCAGTTGTTCGGGACATACTTACTCTCCATCCTTCTCTTCGTTAGCTTTGGACTGTGCTTCTTCCTGTTCCCGCGCAATCTCGCTCTTCAGATCAATCACTTTAGCATCCTTTTCCGGAATAATGCGATTGGCCGCATTTTTCATAAATGCCTGCTTATTCTCCACGCTGCCGACAAAGAAACCGACCAAAAACAGCAGCGCCAGTACAAGCGTCTTCCAGAAACCAATGACCATCACCAGGGCTCCGGCACAAACCAAGCACAGTCCGATGATAATGCCCATCGACGTGGTTCCCATTTTCAGCTTGTTCTTCATTCTGGATCGGCCTCCTTGTTCTCTTCGACTCTGTCCTCCACTTTTTGATCTGGCTCTTCCGGCTTAACCGGTTCGTCAACCATTGTTTCCGGTGGGGTTAAAATCACTTCTTCTGCCTCATCCGGCAGTGTAAAAGATCCCGACTTATCTGTTTTCTCAGCAGTTGTTTCTTCCGTTTTTGAGAAACTTTCAGGCGTCTCTGCAGCCAGATCCACCGGAGGCAGTGGCATAATGCACGGTTCCTCCTGAGTGCTGAATAACCGCTGGTGTAATGGTCGGTCATCATCCTCCTCGATCTCGTTTTTCAGATTCTCTGCAGCAGCCATGGCTGCCGCAGCAGCCGCAGCTTCACTCTGTGCAGGTGTTTCCTCTGCTGCCAGTTCAACCGGATTCTCTTTCTGTTCCGATGTCTGAATCTCTTCTGAAGTCGATTCTTCCGCCGGTATATTTTCTTTTTGTTCGGCTCCCCGGGGAAGTAACATATTCGCAGGCCCATCAATCAGGAAGGGGGCATCTTTGGCATCCTCTCCAGATGCCTCGATCTGAATCCGAATGGCTTTCACTTCCACACCGCTGCAGGCAGTAACATACTGCTTAATCTGTTTCTGCAGGTTATCCACCGTCAGTGGAATGCTAATCCCGCCGGCAATCACACCGTTGATCCGAATCAGCAGTCCTTCCCGCATGTTTTCCATTCGGATACGTTCCGATTTGATCTCGGGATGCATATCGAGGCATTTTTTTACCATACTCTCCAGCGTATCCAGGGATATAGCAAGTTCCCCGTTTTCCATCCGCTGTCGGATAAACTTATCCTTCCGTCCATGATGGCGGAAAAGCAGCAGGAAACAGTAAATACCGAGCAAAAGCAGGAACAGCGCGATAGCACCGATAACAATCTTGGCTGTTGTTGATGTCCTGCTAAGCTGTTGTTCGGTAAAACCGATGATGTTTTTCCCAAAGAAAACCTGACAGACAAGTCCCGTGCAACCGGCAATCAGAATAATGCCCGCCACGGCAACCAGAATCCGATCCAGAATCTTGATTCGCATCGCTTTGCCCCTCCGTAGCCCTCTGTCCCTGAAAAGTCAGAAAGACAGAGGATAAATCCCCTGTCAAAAACATGAATGATTAAGGTTCAGGCTTCTCCTCTTCCGGCTTTGCTTCAGTTGGTTTTTTGCTCCGGGTGTTCCTGGCCTTGGCAGGCTTCGGCGGGATCTCTTCCTCCAGCTTGGTTTCAGTCGTTTTTTCTTCTGCCTTCTGGATGGGTTCTTCTTCCACCTGGGTATTCCCCGCTTCTAGCGCGGCGCTGGCCGCTCCGGACTGCAGCAGCTTGTTCTCCTGTTCAAAGCTGACACCTTGAACATGTACATCCACACGTACCACGTGAAGCCCGGTCATGGATTCAATCGCTTTACGCACGTTCTCCTGCGCGTCCATGGCAGCGCGCTGGATGGGTGTGCCGTATTCGACAATTACATACAGATCCACCGCTGCTTCTTCTGTCCCGATTTCCACCTTTACACCTTTTGTCACATTACGGTTTTTGCTCAGAATATTACCGCTCACAGAGCACATGCCCGCAATGCCTTCTACTTCATCGGCGGCAAGCCCTGCAATGATGGCAACCACCTCATTTGCATATGTCACCTTGGTAGAAGGGGTCAGATCCTCTTCCACGTTCAGAGGCAGAGTGCTGCTTGGATCTTTTTTTCCGGCCATTGAATCTTCCTCCTTGTAACTGGGAAACATCAATCTCAGTAATTATACCAGATTTACACATCCTTGACAACGTTCCGCGAAAATCCCGATTATTTCTCGTCTTCCACGATCCGGATATGCAGTTCTTCCAGCTGGTGGTTCTCCACTTTTCCCGGTGCGCCCATCATAACATCCTGGGCATTTTTGTTCATCGGAAAAGGAATAACTTCCCGGATAGAATCCTCACCAGCCAGCAGCATTACCATCCGATCCACACCAGGAGCAATACCTGCATGTGGCGGAGCGCCGTAACAAAACGCATTATACATAGCTGGGAATTTGGCCTTGACATCCTCTTCGCCCAATCGCACCATCTCAAATGCCTTAATCATAATCTCGGGATCATGGTTCCGCACTGCACCGGAAGAAAGCTCCACCCCGTTGCATACCAGGTCATATTGGAAAGCAGTAATATCCAAAGGATCTGTCTCCCCGCGGGAGGCCGCGTTCAGAACATCCAGCCCGCCGTTTGGCATGGAAAATGGATTATGGCAGAATTCAAGTTCACCGCTTTCCTCACCGATTTCGTACATCGGAAAATCAACGATCCAGCAGAACTCGTACTTTTCTTCTTCCATATGGTTCGGACAAAGCTCGCCAAGCTTGCGGATCAGGACGCCAGCTGTTTTCTGGGCCGCACTCTTTTTTCCTGCCGCCACCGCAACAAACGTATTCGGCCGCAAATTCAGCATATGGATGATATCTTCCTTCTTTTCCTGAAGAAATTTTGCAATTCCGCCGCTCAATTCACCCTTCTCATCCAATTTGAACCAATATGCTTTGTTGCCGCTGATCACTTCCGCTTCCGCACAAAGCTTGTCTATCTGTTTGCGCGTCGCTGTGAAATCTGTCACCGGTACCGCTTTAATGAAATTCCCCGCAAAGGGTTCGAAACCGCAGTCTCTCAGAAGGACAGTGACATCCGTTACCGTCAGATCAATCCTCAGATCTGGCTTGTCCGTTCCATACACTTCCATCGCTTCGAGGTATGGGATCCGGCGGAAGGGAGCGGTGGATGCCGTATGATACTTGCCATATTTTGCAAACACAGGCGGCAGTACGTCCTCCATTACAGCAAAAACATCCTCTTGGGAGGCAAAAGCCATCTCCATATCCAACTGATAGAATTCTCCCGGGCTCCGATCTCCACGGGCATCCTCATCACGGAAGCACGGAGCAATCTGGAAATAGCGATCAAACCCGCTCGTCATCAGCAGCTGCTTGAACTGTTGCGGCGCCTGCGGCAGTGCATAGAACATGCCGGGATGTTTCCGTGCCGGAACCAGGTAGTCCCGGGCGCCTTCCGGGGAGGAAGCTGTCAGGATTGGCGTCGTGATTTCAAGGAAACCATGTTCTGTCATAGCCTGGCGCAATGCCGAAACCACCTGACAGCGCAGAATGATATTCTTCTTCACATCCGGATTCCGCAGATCCAGGTACCGGTACTTCAGGCGAATGCTTTCATCCGCTTCCCGGCTGCGGCTGATTTGAAATGGAAGTGCGTTGTAGCGACATTTTCCCAATACCTCTACGCTGTCAGGAACCACTTCAATATCACCCGTATCCATCTTCGAATTCTTGTTGTCACGCTCCCGGACCTTTCCAGTCACGGAAACAACACTTTCCTTGTTCAGGTTCAGAAAAATATTCAGGATCTTTTCATCCTCAGCTACCAGTTGCGTACTACCATAGAAATCGCGAAGCACAATAAATGCCAGGTTTCCGCTTACTTCCCGGACATTCTCCACCCATCCGCTGAGGCGGACTTCTTCTCCGGCGTTTTCCAGTCGGAGCTCATTGCAGGTATGTGTTCTGTTCTGCATTTTCCTGTCTCTCCTTTTTTATCTGAGCATACTACGGATGACCGAACACGCTTCCTGTACAGGCGCAGTGCATTCCTCACCGCCTGCCATGGATTTGATTTTCACCATTCCGTTCTCTGCTTCTTCATCACCGATAATGGCGGTCAACTGAGTTCCGGTTTTATTGGCATATTTAAACTGGGCTTTCAGGCTTCGACCACAGTGATCGAGATCTGCACGTATTCCATCCGCGCGAAGCATCTGTACCAGTTTGAATGCGTGCGGACGATTCGCTCCCATGTAAGTAACAAACACCTCATACCATGGATCCTTTGGGATTCCGGCACCATCGCTGTCCAACAGCATCAGTACCCGTTCCAGCCCCATACCAAAACCGACAGCGGGAATATCCTGATCCCCTATTTCTGCCACAAGATTGTCATACCTTCCCCCACCGCAAACTGTCAGCTTTCCATCCTTCGTCTCTGTAATCAGCTCAAACACTGTCTTCGTATAGTAATCCAACCCTCGGACAATCCGACTGTTCACACGGTACGGAATCCCAGCTTGGTCCAGGCAGTCCTGCAACTCTTCGAAATGTTTGCGGCACTCATCGCACAAAAGATCCAGCATGCTTGGAGCGTCCCGGGTAATCTCCTGGCATTTTTTTTCTTTGCAATCCAGCACCCGCAATGGATTCCTATCGAACCGTTCCCTGCATGTATCACACATCTGACCAATCCTCTCCCCGAGGAATTCTTTGAGTCGGGTATGATACACGGGACGGCATTTCGGACATCCGATACTGTTGATCTCCACGCTGAGGTTCTTGATCCCAAGGTCCTGCAGTAGGTGGTACGCCAGTAGGATCAGTTCCGCATCAGCCGTCGCTTCCTTTGCGCCGAAACACTCTAATCCGAACTGGTGATGCTCCCGCAGGCGCCCACTCTGGGGATTTTCATACCGGAAAATCGGCGCGTTGAGGTAATACATCTTACAGGGCAGCGGCTCCGCGTACAGATTGTGCTCCAGGAAACACCGGACTGCTCCCGCGGTACCTTCCGGCTTCAGCGTAATAGAGCGGTCTCCCTTGTCCTTGAAAGTATACATCTCTTTCTGAACGATATCGGTTGTATCTCCCACACCGCGCAGGAAAAGCTCCGTATGTTCAAACACGGGGGTTCGAACCTCACGATATCCTGCTAGCGCAGCTGCCTTCCTCATGCTTGCTTCCAGATACTGCCAGCGATAGCTCTCCGCTGGCAGTACATCCTTTGTTCCCCGGGGGGCTTGTGTCAGCATAACAATCCTCCATTCATTCAGTCGTAACTAAATAATTATATCATATTATTGCTATCCTGTACAAGCGTCCAAATCTTTGCTTCAGATCTTTTTGATCCCGGCTTTCTCTCGAAAGACATCAATCCGCTGACTTTGCAGCGGATTGATGTCTTTCATTTTCACCAACATCATGTACAGGAAAATCACGAACAGTAAATACCAGCAATTTACGATCCGTTTTAATTCAATAACTTCCTTCCGTGGAAATGGTTACATCTCGTTCCTCCTTGTTGCGGGAGTTTTTGCATCTTTCATTCAGCAACTGCAGGAAAAGCTCCTCATCAATAGGGAGCGATACAGGTTTTCCGAGCCACGAGGACAAATGCATGGCGTTGGAGAGCATCAGGCCGCGAATGCCTTCCCTGCCATCCGCTATCAGCGGTTCATCACGTAAAATATGTGCTGCGAATGCATTCAACACCGCCGGATGCTGTGGATTCTGTCCATCTGTTTCCATGGTCATTTTTTTACACTCTGGTTTCCGGAATCCTTCAGTGCACGTCGAACACCAGATTCGCTCATCCATCTCATTTCGCCAGAATGTTAGTTTGTCTTCCTCACAAACCAGTTTCCCGAGTGTACCGGTCACTTCAAGCCGGTTTGTTCCCGGCGCGTCGCCTGTGGTCGTAACAAACACACCGGTGGCACCATTTTCAAACTCCAGGAAAGCGGTGACATCATCTTCCACTTCGATATCATGCCACTTACCTTCCAGGCAGTTTGCCTGTACCCGAACTGGCAGGCCAAACAGCCATTGAAGCAGATCCAACTGGTGTGGACATTGGTTCAGCAGCACGCCGCCGCCTTCCCCGTTCCAAGTAGCGCGCCAGGCACCTGAATCATAGTAGAACTGGGTTCTGTACCAGTCTGTGATCAACCAGTTTATCCGTTTGATTTCACCCAATTCACCCCGGCCAATCATTTCCTTCAATTTTCGATAGACACAATTGGTCCGTTGATTAAACATCATCCCGAAAGTCAGTTCCGGGTGGCGATCGGCCGCCGCAATCATTTCCCGAACCTGCAGTGTATAGACACCCGCAGGTTTTTCACACATAACATGAAGGCCGTGCTCAAAGCAAGAGATCGCAAGCGGAGGATGTTGATAATGTGGAACCGAAATCAGTACCGCATCACAAACCCCCGATGCGATCAGTTCTTCACCTTCCTCAAAAATCTGAACGTCCGGCAGATGATCCTCGGCCCATTTCCTCCGGGATTCCCGGCGATCTGCCACTGCAGTCAGTTTCAGATCCGGACACTTTCCTGCCAGTATATTCTCCGCATGCGCAGTACCTATATTTCCTACTCCTATAATCCCAAAGCGAACTTTCTCCATGATTACTGTCTCCTTCATATCATATTTTTATATAAAAACAGCCTCGCTGAGATGAAGAACCGGAGCGGGGCAGTTGATCCATATGACTTGTTCTACCAGGTAGCATGCATGGCCTGGGCAACGCACTTCTGGTGCATTTTATCCACTTTTTGCGAACAATGAGTCTTGCTCCCGTAGAAATGTACACAGAAATGACCGTCAAACCCATTGTTGCTGATAGTCTGGGTTCCATGTGGCATTCCGTTAATCGATGCCGCATAGACATGGCCGTTATACTTCACCAGGACAGCTCTTCTCTTCCAGCTCCAGTGCCCGTAAAGCTTTTTCATTACTGCTGTATCTGACCGGGTTAACGGCTCGGCATCAATGTGATTGGCTCCGCTCCAGCGTTTAACGGTAAACACTTTACCGGTTTTTACATCCTTTATTTTAAAAACCGCGCCTTTGGGGATTTTTTTGCTTCCTCCGTGGAACCAGTCTAGCCGTTCTGTCTTGTAACCTCCGTCGGAAGAGGACGAGCTTCCGGCAGCAGCCTTCTTTGCGCTTTTGCTGTTCAGTTTTGCCAACGTTTTTGCATTAACTTTCCCTGTTACAGACAAACCGTTGCGCTTTTGGAACGCTTTGACAGCGTTTTTTGTTCCACTGCCGTAATCCCCGTCCACACTGCTCAGGTATCCAAGTGTTTTTAATCTTCTCTGAACCTTACGGACTGCATCCCCATAATCCCCTGGGCCGCAAGTTCCGTCAGAAGATGTCGTTGCTTTCTTGGATGACTTGCTATTCTTTCCGGAGGAACTGCCAGAGGAACTGGCACGGATATATTTCTTGGCAACATAACCGATTTTTCCGCTGTATTTTATCTTGTACCAGCTGCCAGAGGTGCCCAGGATAGTTACCTGCTTTCCGGATCGCAGGACAGCTACCACACTGCTGTTCAATGAAGCGGTTTTCCTCATATTCAGGGAAGACGCTGTGACCGTACCGGTTTGGGCCAGAGCAGAAACGATCGGAATCAGACAAAGGAGCAGCAAGATCAGAATGGCAATATGCCATTTCATTCGTTTCTTCATAGTGAAAAAACGCCATCTCCTTTCTCTGGTCATTCACCGTCATTTTATTACTGTTATATTACGATGTCAACATAATTCTTAATAATTTATTTCTATTTGTTAAGAATTAACTTTCTCATTCGGCATTAGTCTCAATAAACAAGAAACAATTCAGAATTTAAAAACCTCATCCAAATAACGTTGACATGCCTCATTATTTGTGGTATCATTGCAAAGGTTTTGAGAAACCAGTGCCGAAGACAGCCGGTACCGTTCATGCGGTTTAAAGGGTTCACCCGCCTGCCGAGGTGTAAGAGAACGTTTATTTTCCCTTGCGCCTGCACGCAAGGGTTTCTTTATTCTGAACCGGACAGGAGGTGCGAAAGGAAATGAGTAGCAATCTTGAAATTAAGAAACAGGTTGTCGCCGATATTGTTGAGAAACTGAAGAGTGCGGAATCCATGGTGATCTGTTCCTACAGTGGTCTGACTGTTGAGCAGGTAACCGCTCTGCGGAAACAGTGCCGTGAAAATGATGTACACTACTGTGTGTTAAAAAACCGTCTTGTTGCGCGTGCACTGAAGGAACTGAACATTGAAGGCCTTGATGCTCTGCTGGAGGGCCCCAATGCTTTCGTCTTCGGCGAAAAGGATGTAACCGCCGCCCCGAAGATCATCTCGACTTTTATCGAGAAGAACAAGCTGACCTCCCTGGAAATCAAGGGTGGTCTGATGGGAACCGAAGTAATCGACATCGCGACCATCAAGGGTCTGGCTGCCACTCCCAGCCGCGAAGAACTGCTGGCCACGATGGTCGGATGCCTGGTATCTCCCGTATCCGGGTTGGTTGCCGTTCTCGAGCAGATCGCCGAGAAGAAGGAAGCCGCCTGATCCCCACTGCGGCATGACAGCCGCATAACCGAAAAATAATGGAGGATTATTTCAATGACTAATCAGGAAATTCTCGAAGCAATTGAGTCTATGACATTGCTTCAGGTAAAAGAACTCGTTGATGAAATGAAAGAAAAGTTTGGCGTAACCGGCGCGATCGCCGTTGCCGGCGGCCCCGCTGCCGGTGGTGCTGCTGCCGCTGCTGAAGAAGAAAAGACCGAATTCGATGTCGTGCTGAAAGATGCCGGCTCCGAAAAGATTAAGGTCATCAAGGTTGTCCGTGAAGTCGTTTCCGGTCTGGGCCTGAAGGAAGCAAAAGACATTGTTGAGTCTGCTCCTAAGACCATCAAGGAAGCTGTCTCCAAGGAAGAAGCCGAGAAGATTGCTGAACAGTTCAAAGCTGTTGGCGCCACTGTAGAAATCAAATAATTTCTTCAGTTTATTCAGGCGGGTGTACCTTCACACCCGCCTGTTTTTGGTTTTCGGGGAGGATTAACCATGAAACATGCAAAAAGACTGGCAGTGTTGATATCCATACTTGTCCTGCTCCTGCTGGGTCCCTCAGTTTCACTCGCAGCCCGGATAATTTACTGTTATGATTTTGATCTTCACTTTCACCTGGATGCTGAAGAGTATTCCCTGCGGGACCGTGCCAGGATCCAGGGGTATGCAGATCTGTTGGAGAGTCTGGATTTGAAAGGCAATCTGGCCTGGTGTCCCCAGACAGAGTCCATGGATCTCCATGTTGATCTGATCCCTGTTTCAAATCCTTCGGCTGCCATCAGCTTCCGCCTCTACGGACTGCCGGATTATATGTGTCTTACATCCCCTCTTCTGGAATCGGAAACCATCTTTCTGCATAATTATGCTTTAATGGAGTTTGCTGGGAAAGCCTGGCAGACCTTTCACATTCCGCTTCCCTACCTCGTCATGCTGGATCCCTACGTGACCACCGGTGCCTTCAGTAGCATGGTAGATAAATGGAAAGAGCAGTTCCCACGGATCCGGCGAAGCAAAAAACTGACCTCTGCCCGGCTTGGTCAGATTGTGGAAGGCTGGAAAGAACTTCTCGAAACCGACTATCGCCTCACCTCCTGGATTGCCGCTGTCTGTGCACCTTTGGAAGACGGTTCCATCCTGGAACGCGAAATCAAATCCATTCCGGATCTCCTCCTGAGCATTACCAAAGGCAAACATCTGACAGCTTCTGTCAATGGAGGAAACTTAAAGATTCTCGGACGAAAAAGCCAGGTTCTGTATGAACAGACCAGCAATGAGAATAGCTTTTCCTGCTTTCTGACACTCCCAAGCACCGAAAGTGTCCGCTACATTCCTTCATTAAGTTATGTGACAGAAGAAAAAGACGGCTTGCGTTCCCTGTCGCTGCAGGCATCCTGGAACGCGTCGGATTCCCTCCTGTCAGAGAACGGAACCCTTCCTGTATCGCTGTTGGATCTGAACCTGAACATGGATGGTATTCCTGGATCATTTCCCACTGACGCCTCCATCCATGCTGCAATTCGGATTAACGGATATGCATTGCCAAACTGCGACTACACCATACATCTTGATTCCCATGAGAGCGGAAATATCCTTCTGACGATTTCCACTCCAATCGAAAGCCGGGGAACAGTCCCGGTGTTCACTTGCAGCGGAACCATTACCCCGGCTGCTTACCCCAGCACCAGGTTGAAATTCAAAACGCATGAGCTGATCAAAAACTTCAATATTTTCTCTGTCAATGACCAGTCTCTTTATGACTTTGTACACCGCACCGCCCGGCCTCTGTTCACAGGCTTGCTGAACTTCCTGTATGAAATTCCTGCCTCCTCCTTCCAGAGCATTATGGATGATCTGGAAGAGTATGGCATTCTGGAAATGATTCTGAAATAAGATTCTGCTGAAATACCGCAATCCGGAATCTTCGCCCATGGTCTTTCATTGATTTGTCCTGTGTTCCAGATTCGTCAGTTTTTTGACCTGCTCCGCACGGGCAACTATTTTTTCTTTCCATTCATCATCCTGGGCATCCAGTAGATAAGCCCGAAAACCGTATTGAGGCCCCAGAGAACAGATGACTTCCTCATCATCGATATGCAGCGAAATCTTGTATCTTTGGGGCATTTTCTGCGGAAGGACGTTTTTGCTGTTTTGCTGGACTTCTTTCATATGACGGTTCCCATTGACTATCCCATCAAAATGGACCCCATAGAGCCTGAACAATCGCCTGATATATTTTTCCGAGCGGAAGGAAGAAGTATACACCCATACCTCATATCCCAACTCCTGAAGAGTGCGAATCACATCAGGTGTGCCAAGCCGGAGTCTTTCATGAAAAATCCGGTTCAGCGGAAACGGCAGTTCCGGTTCGGTTTTATGTGTCTTCGGTGATACAAAAAGCACTTCATCCAGATCAAAGGATACCCGCATCCTTTCCTGTTGTTCACGCATTCTTTTCCATCGCTCCTATAATGTCGATGATTTCCGCAGACCAGGCCGCATCGCCGCTCAGCGGATATTCTCGATATTCCTTTGTTCTGCTGTTCACACAAAGAAGCAAGCTCTTATCTGCGTGGATTGTATAGGAATACTTAGAGGCCATCAGGGCCTCCAGTTCCTTCAGGGTTTTGACATCTTTTGGTGCTTTCCGTGCTGTTCCTGTAATGATGCCTGTTACATGCGTATGATAAAGCTTCAGCAATTCACGCACATAATCCACCGATTCATAGCCGGAAGAATAAAGCCAGATATCATAGCCTCTTCCGGTCAGGTAAGCAAATAGTGATGGAATCCCAAGCCTCAAACGGTCCAAGTAAATCCTGTTAAGCGGAAATGATAGTGATTTCTCCATCTTTTCATCTTTACCGGTAACAAATACTACTTCTTCAAGATCCAGGGTAATCCGTTTGTCATGCTTTGAAAGCTCCAGCATTTTCCGGATTTCCTTTTCCTGGGTCAGGTTTACAATTCGGACAGGAAGGCGGGACATCCCCGTCCGGATAGCGGCAATCCAGCGATGATGCCCATTTAAAATCATATATCCGCTCGGGTGAATCTTCTGAACATCCAGTGGTTCTGCAATTCCGGAACCAATCATTCGGGCAGAAGTCCGATCGCTCCCAGCCCTACGGTAATCCTTTTCATAATTGGAAATAATGCTTTCGTTCGGCCCGATTTCCGGGAAACAGAATTCATCATCCGGATTAGGATGTAGCTTATTGCAATTCACTTTACGAACCAGGGCACGTTCCAGTCTGCTGGCATGAACAGGTACACAAATCCCCTTTACCTTGTCAACTTCATCAGCAATGAAAGACTGTAGTTTTGTCTTCGCCATGATTGTGCCACCCTCCACAGTCGGTCACTTCAGACGGATCACATTCCAGGAAAGCGCCGGCAGTCTGACAATGACCTTACCACCCTCTGCTTTACCTCCGCGTCCCTTCTTGGGCCTGACCTCATTCGGGTTTTCCTCCGTATTGACCGCCTTCACATCTTCATGATGCAGCAAAATATGTTCACTGACCTTCAGAGAACCGAAAGCTCGCAAGTCGCATTCGAGTGTGATTGCGTCCTCCGTATCCCGGTTCACGGCAAAAATCGTCACACAGCCATCGTCTCCCAGAACTGCTGCTGCATCCACCAGCGGAACCTTCTCATAATCTTTGCAATCATATACCGGCGAAGAAATCACCGGACGCAGGGATGTTCCGCGGCCAAACTTTGACGTATGCATCAACGGCCAGAAAATCGTCTGTGCCCAGACGCCTCCCCCATTCCTGGTCATGATCGGCGCAATCACATTTACCAGCTGTGCAAGACAGGCCACTTTCACCCGATCCGCATTTTTCAGGAAAGTTATCAGGATCGCACCTGCCAGCAGGGCATCCTCAAAGTTATAAACGTCCTCCAAAAGCGGCAGAGCCCTTCCCCATTTGTCCGCCTTCCAGACTTCCCTGTCCTGTTCATTGGAATGATACCAGACATTCCACTCATCAAACGACAGGTTCAGCTTCTTTTTTGCGTGTTTCTTTCCGCCTACTGCATCACAAACCGCCACGACTTCACGGATGAAATCGTTCAGATCCATATTGCGGGCAAGGAAACCGGGCGTATCCCCCGTTGGATTACCATAATATCGGTGCAGAGAAACATAATCCACATTGTCGTAGCACTGATCCAGCACTTCATATTCCCAGGATCCAAAAGTCGGTATATCATGACCGCAACTGCCACAGGCTACCAGCTCAATGCTCGGATCCACCCATTTCATGACCTTAGCAGCCTCATTCGCAACCCGACCGTATTCGTAAGCTGTTTTCTGACCCATCTGCCATGAACCATCCATTTCATTTCCAAGACACCAGAGCTTGATTCCAAACGGTTTTTTCGCACCGTTCTTGATCCGAAGATCACTCCAGTAACTGCCAGATGGATGGTTGCAGTATTCCACAACATTCCGAGCCGCATCTGCTCCGCGGGTTCCCAGATTTACCGCATACATCACTTCCGTATTAGCCTTCTTTGCCCATTCACAGAATTCATGCAGACCGACCTCGTTGGTTTCCGTTGTCATCCAGGCAAGATCAAGTCGTTTCGGCCGCTGATCCCTGGGCCCGACGGAATCCTCCCAATTAAACCCGGAGACAAAATTACCCCCTGGATAGCGAACTACCGGAACACCGAGTTCGCGAACCTTATCGATCACATCCTGACGGAAACCGTTTTTATCCGCGGTTGGATGAGTGGGTTCATAAATCCCGCCGTAGACAGCCCGACCCAGATGTTCTATAAACGATCCGTATATCCGGGGATCAATTCGCCCGATGACATAATCTTTATCGAGGATCATGGTTGCTTTTTTCATGGACTGACCTCTCCTTCCTCTTATATGTTTCCCATTTCAGACTTCTGTAAATAATCATACAATGAAAAAAGTGTTTTTTCAATTATCATCCGTTCTATTGTACCGCGTTTTCCGACTGTACTCTGTTATTCAAAGCGCTGACAAATGTACCCCGAGGTGTACAGCGCATACACTGTTGATCACTATAATGCTCTTATCCTTGGATCGTTTCGCATTATTTCGCAGTGTCTCCTTAATCGTTTGAAACGATGGCAATCAGTTTATCTGTGAATACTGCCTTTTTAGTATCCTCCATCATACATATAGAATAAAAACAAAAGTGCCAGTCAGCATAAATCGCAATGTCATCACCTGTTTCCGATATAAACAGGTGTCAAATATTGAGGCAGTTCAACTCGAAGCAAATTGCAATACTTCGCATCGCTATAATCTGCAAAAGCCCGTGGATCTCCCGGATTGTCCACAAACATATCCCAATGACCGGGGATTACGGTTTGCAGCCGTAATTCCCCCGCTAGATCAGCTGCTTCCTGAAAAGTCATATTCCCAATGCAGTCCCTTCGATATCGCACAGCATCCCGTCCGTTGATCGGCAGTAGCGCGGCATCCATTTTCCCAAAGGCCTGTAATTTGGGCAGCATTCCTTCATAACGCACTGTGTCCCCTGCATGATAGACCCGGACGCCGTTTCCTTCAACAACATACTGAAGGCAAGGGAAAAGCCCTGATTCCGGATCCTGATCCAGAAATTCATGCGCTGCTGCAATCGCATGAATCATCACACCCCCGATCCGGCAGCTTTCTCCATCATTCAGTCCCATACAGCGGTCTGCCGGAATGCCATCCGAAAACACAGCTTGCTGGTGCATCGCAGGAAATACAAATTTCGCATCAGGACAGCTTTTTGCCCAGGTTCTCCAGGCTTCATGATCCATATGATCCAAATGGTTATGTGAACCTAAGAAAGCCTGGATTCCTTTCATTTCCGCCGTTGGAATAGGAGGCGTTACCTGTCTCTCCGGCAAATCCGAAGCAAAGTAGTCGATGCACAAGACAGTTTCTCCCATTTTAATCAGCAGCCCCATCTGCCCCAGCCACCAGAGAACCGCTGTGCCAAAGGGAACATCCAGATTTTGAACGTCGTACAAGAATTGATTCATCTCGCTGCTCCTCTTTCCTTCTCGAATATAAATCCATTCTTTTCCATTACGATTTCCCATATGATATTCACATTATAATATATCCATGAAGATAGGGATAGGAGATATACATACCTGAGCGTGATGCTTTTCGTCGTTTGGATAACCATGTCCATTTGATAATTCTGCTGATTAGATAATCAAATAAAACCGGACGGCATTATTTCCTCAGCATATCCAGTGCCGTCTGGAGAAGATCACCCACGGTGTTAGCTTTCCTGACAGCCAGTTTGATTCCTTCCTTTTCTATAAAATTCAGCTTGTGATCTTTGTTCTGTTCAAACCAATCCAGGAGCAATTTCAGGTCTTCCTGATTCATGGTAACACCTCCTTTCGGATCATTGCGATTCATACACTTGCGATTGACTGGTGCCATTTTTTTGTCCCAATCATTCTGGAAGCAGTTCCAGGACGATTAATTCACAAGGATTGTTGATCCGGGGCACGCGAGGTTTGGCGCCATTGGTCATTCCGCGGGAAATCATCATTTTCCCTCCGTCATGCAAGCCATAAGTTAGTCGTGGAAAAAGGCCCTGACCAGGCGCATACAGACCGCGGCCGAAAAACTGGATCTGACCGCCATGGGCATGCCCGCAGACCGTGAAGTCTATGTCCCTGCCGCATACTTCTCGCTCCCAGACTTCCGGCTGATGGCAAAGAAGAAGGCGAAAACCCGGTTCCTGCTCAAAATGGTCCAGAAAAGCGCGATTTGGAACCCCCGTACAAACACTGCTGAGACCACCCAAACGGATTCCGTGGAAGACACAGTCAGAATTATCCAGAAGAGTAACCGCGCTGCGTCTGACAGCCTTCATATACTCCTCTTTATGCCTGTACTTGACCTCATGATTGCCGAGAGAGTAAAAAACCGGAACAATTTCAGGTACCTGCCGAAGAAAGCGCAGCGCGTTATCATTATTATGGCGGTGCCTGTCCACAAGGTCACCCGGAAGAAGAACCGCGTCACAACGTGCAAATTCTTCCAAAACATCTTCAAAGGGTGCACTGTGAATATCCGAAGCAACTGCCAGGCGCAACTTTTCCGGAATCCGTGACGAACGAATTGTATGCAGATTGATAATTCTTTTCATACACCAGGCTCCACTATTCCGGCACGCCGGTAACGATGTAAACAATAAATGCCGCCAATCAGTAATCCAATTACCAGAACACCTGCCTCCAGCATGATCCTGCCCATCATCACTGAATACTCGTGGGCCAAGCCATCTGTCACCTGGGCAATCATTCCGTGAAAATCCATCAGATAAGAACATATGCACGCAGCAAGAACTGAAAGAGCTGTACCAGCCGCTGCTGTTCCATAAAACATCAGGGATATGCGGATCTGTCTGGCCAGCAGAAGGGCAATAAGCCCGGCCATCAACACGCTGAGCAACAGACAAAGCACAGGTACGCCATATGCCAGATGAACAGTTTCCGGCCAGTTAACCCGATTGCTGATATACCCTATACCGGTAGTCAGCAGTGTTTCACGGACCGGTAGCACAGTTTTTCGAACTGTATCCCCGATGACTTCAGCGATTTCTTCCGCAGTGACTCCTGTGTTTTCCCCAAGCGAAGCCTGTATGGTCTCCTGCAAGCCTGTAATAGTACATTTCGGGGCATCCTCAATCCAACCTGTAGCCATGATTTGTGTCCACCAGACAGCTATCTCCTGATTCATTCGAATCAGCTCTTCTCGACGAATCAGTGCTTTGACAGCATTCGCATCAAAGCTGTATTCCTCAGCCAGAAAATCAATTTTCTCATGAATCCTGGTGATCTGTCCATCGGTTATCGACGCATCCATCGCCGCTCTGCTATGCAGGGATTTGCTTAATAGTACCTGCATACTCAACGAACTGAGGATCGTCAGCGTCAGAAAGATTGTCAGCAGCAGAACAGCAGCCCAGGCAAAGCTTCTTTCTGTTTTCATCCTCTCACCGCCAGTTTCGTTAGAATGCTCAGAAATTTTTGTACCGATGGCCAGAAGCGAACCATTATTGCAACAATAACAGCAATCGCTGGTAAAGCTGCCAGTAGCGGGAGAGCATAGATTCCACGGGTAATCGTTTTCTTTCCCTTATTGCCTTCTTCCCTTTTAGTGCTCACTTTTCCTCGTACGCTCCCTTCGGCGATGCCGTCGTTGTTGATTGTCATCCTTCATAGGGGCTTCCCCTCGCAGCTTCAACAGTTGATCGCGCAACTGAGCAGCCCGCTCAAACTCAAGTTCTTTCGCGGCTGTAAGCATATCCGACTCAATCTGCCGCATCAATGCAGCGCGCTCTTCTTCATTCAGGGCCTGAGGAGTTGTTTCCTCAACCCTGCGGGTAATCTCCAGAACCGAACGAATCGTATTCCGGATAGTTTCCGGCGTGATTCCATGTAACCGATTATACTCCTCCTGAACAGCTCGGCGACGGTTTGTTTCTGACATAGCCTTTGCCATACTCTCCGTCATGGTATCGCCGTAAAGAATCACCCGACCATCCGCATTCCGAGCTGCTCGTCCGATCGTCTGCACCAAGGATGTTTCACTGCGCAGGAAGCCTTCCTTATCTGCATCAAGGATCGCAACCAACGCAACTTCCGGCAAATCCAGGCCTTCCCTCAGAAGGTTGATGCCAACCAGAACATCAAATTCGCCCAAGCGCAGATCCCGCAACAGCTCCATACGCTCAATTGTCTGGATATCACTGTGCAGATAACGAACACGAATATCCATTTCCTTCAGATAATCGGTTAGGCTCTCTGCCATGCGCTTCGTCAGTGTCGTAACAAGTACTCGTCCTCCCTTTGCAGTAACACCGCGGATTTCGCCCACGAGGTCATCTACCTGACCAGTAGCCTTTCGCAGAATAACCTGAGGATCAAGCAGGCCGGTGGGACGGATAATCTGTTCGACCGTTTGCTGTGTTCGCTCACGCTCATAGGGGCCCGGGGTAGCAGAAACATAAATCGTCTGACCAATACGGTTTTCAAATTCCTCAAAAAGCAGTGGACGGTTATCATACGCAGAAGGAAGCCGAAAACCATAATTCACCAAAGTATCCTTGCGAGCTCTGTCGCCATTGTACATGGCACGAATCTGGGGAATCGTCACATGGCTCTCATCAATCATGACAAGGAAATCATCTGTAAAATAGTCCAGGAGCGTATAAGGTGCGTCCCCCGGTTTCCTGCCATCAAAGTAACGGGAATAATTCTCAATGCCCTGACAGTATCCAATCTCCCGCATCATCTCGATATCATAACGGGTGCGCTGTGCGATTCGCTGAGCCTCCAGAAGACGCCCCTGAGACTCAAACTCCTCGATACGCTTCAACAGATCCTGTTCAATAATCTTGATGTTCTCCTCCATCCGGGCAGGATCCGTAGCATAATGCGTTGCCGGGAACAGTGCCGCATGCTCCAATGTTGCCAGAACATGGCCTGTTGTCACATCGATCTGGGCAATGCGTTCAATCTCATCGGCAAAAAGCTCTACCCGGAGTGCCTTTTGGTTCTCCCCGGCCGGTATTATTTCTATCACATCTCCCCTGGCTCGAAAAGTGCCACGCTCAAAATCAAGGTCATTTCGTTCATACTGGATGTCGATCAGATTGCGGATCAGTTTCTGACGAGGATAAATCATCCCTGGCCGCATGGAGATCATCTGCCCCTCATATTCACTGGGATCACCCATGGAATAGATACAGCTGACGGAAGCTACAATGATAACATCCTTCCGTTCCCGTAAGGCAGCTGTCGCTGAATGGCGCAGTCGGTCAATCTCATCATTGATGGAGGCATCCTTTTCAATATAAGTATCCGAAGAAGCGATATAAGCCTCCGGTTGGTAGTAATCATAATAGGAAACAAAGTATTCCACCCGGCTGTCCGGAAAAAAGGCCCGAAGTTCACTGCATAGCTGTGCTGCGAGCGTCTTATTATGCGCAATCACAAGAGTGGGTTTCTGTACCTTTTCAATGACAGAGGCCATGGTGAATGTCTTGCCACTACCTGTAACCCCCAGAAGAATCTGGTCTTTCAGGCCGGCTTTAATGCCATTCACCAGTGATTCAATGGCTTGTGGCTGATCACCTGATGCGATGTAAGGTGCCTTTAGCACAAACTGATCCATGCCTTCTCCTCTTTCAGCGGATAACGTAAAGTGACAATTTGCCCATCTTCAGCTGTCCAGGTTCTTTCAAATATCTTTCTCGTTTCCGGTAAAAAGGAAACCGGATCCTCCAAGCTGGTGGAAAAATGCGTAAGCAACAGCGCAGCTGCATTTGCACTTCGGGCGGTCTCTGCTGCTTCCCGGAACATCATATGATGATTCTTTAATGCCAGAGGTAGTTTTCCCTCATCTGCATACATACCTTCAAGAATCAGAAGATCCGCACCGTGACTGTACTTCTGCAGTGTTTCACATGGCCGCGTGTCCGTCGAAAAAACCATGGTGATTCCCTTTCGTGGAGCGCCCATCACATTCTCCGGACAAACCGTACGGCCATTCAGGCGGATTCTCTCCCCGCTCTGCAATTTTTTCCACTCGGAAACCGGAATATCCAGCAACTTCGCTTTCTCCGGATCAAACGCAGGACTGCGTTCCAGAACAATGCGATAGCCATAACAGGGAATACCGCCGTGATCCACTGGAAAAGCATGAATCTTCAACCCGATAGCTTCCAGATCTCCCCCCTCCGGAGGAAGCTCGTGCAACAGCACAGGATAGCTGAGAGGTGGTACAATGACACATAGTCCTTCCACTACACGTTTCAGGTTCCGTGGACCCCAGATATGGAAGGGATCCGTCTTGCCTGCCTTTTCCAGACTGAGCAGAAGGCCCGGAAGACCCGTGCAGTGATCCCCGTGGAAATGCGTCAGAAGAAGCCCCTCGAGGCAGCGAAAACCCCAACCAAGTTTTCGGATGCCGACCTGAGTCCCTTCCCCGCAGTCAATCAACAGACCGCAGCCGTTTTCCCGGATATAAAGAGAGGATAATGCCCTGTCCGCCAGTGGTAACGTGCCTCCGGTGCCCAACGTGCAGCATTCCAGCATCGTGGGCCTCCTCCTTTCCGGTAAAAACAAGATAGAAACAGTAATATCATACTCTTCTTTGGTATTGTTTGCAAGATATCCGCATTTCCACTCAGTCACCGATATTCCCTATTATTCAGTTCGAGTGAGCTGGTTCAAATATATCCGTCAGATATGTATGAAATCGGAATGGCTGTGATATTCGTCATCCATGCATAATTGCATAAATATACAGAACTGGGGCTTTTGCACTTTTAGTGAATTAGTACTTGACAACAAAAAATAATAGGTGTATAGTCCGTGCATAAACATGCATGAAGGAGGGGCTCTTATGAATAAAAAAGAGTATAAGAAAGTGGTCCTCGCCTATTCCGGTGGACTGGATACTTCCATTATCATTCCCTGGCTGAAGGAGAACTACAATAATCCTGAGATTATTGCTGTTTCTGGTGACGTCGGACAAGGCACCGAATTGGATGGACTGGAAGAAAAAGCCCTGAAGACCGGTGCGTCCAAACTGTATATCCTCGATCTGACAAATGAATACGTGGATGATTACATCATCCCGACAATGAAAGCTGGCGCAATCTACGAAGATTACCTGCTCGGGACCAGCCACGCCAGGCCCTGCATTGCCAAAGGCTTGGTTGAGATCGCAAAAAAGGAAGGCGCAGACGCCATCTGCCACGGATGTACCGGCAAAGGAAATGACCAGGTTCG
Source organism: uncultured Clostridia bacterium (assembly GCA_947166385.1). Taxonomy (GTDB): domain Bacteria; phylum Bacillota; class Clostridia; order Christensenellales; family Aristaeellaceae; genus Aristaeella. Next base: position 81,416 of record CAMVEB010000013.1, read on the forward strand.
GTTTGAACTGGCCGTAAAACACTTTGCGCCGGATATGCCAATTATCGCCCCGTGGCGTGAATGGGATATCAAGAGCCGGGAAGAAGAGATTGATTATGCCGAAGCACACAATATCCCGCTGAAAATTACGCGGGAAACCAACTATTCCAAGGACAAAAATCTATGGCATCTGAGCCATGAAGGATTGGATCTTGAAGACACCGGAAATGAACCACAGTACGAAAAACCCGGATTCCTGGAGATGGGCGTATCTCCGCTGGATGCGCCGGATGAGCCCACCTACATCACACTGGATTTTGAAAAAGGTATCCCTGTGGCGCTGAATGGAGAAAAGCAAAGCGCAAAAAGCATTATCCTGAAGCTGAACGAGTTGGGTGGAAAAAATGGCATCGGCATCATAGACATTGTCGAAAACCGTCTGGTTGGCATGAAATGCCGTGGCGTATACGAAACCCCCGGCGGCACCATTCTCTACCGGGCTCATGAAGCCTTGGAATCCGTATGTCTGGATAAACTGACCATGCATGAAAAGCAAAAACTCGCCGTTACATTCGCCGAACTGGTATATAACGGCTTGTGGTTCTCCCCCCTGAGAGAAGCCCTGACCGCCTTTGTAGACAAAACACAGGAAAAGGTTACAGGGAAAGTAAAGCTGAAACTGTATAAGGGCAACATCATCAAAGCAGGTGTATGGAGCGACTATTCCCTGTACTCTGAAGACATAGCCACCTTTGGCGCGAGTGATTACAACCAGGCTGATTCCGCGGGATTCATCACACTGTTTGGCCTTCCTACCAAAGTCCAGGCGTTAGTGGACGCTGCTGCAAAGAAGGAATAATCTCGAGGTGCCTATGACCAAAGTATTCATTGACGGAAGCTCTGGAACCACCGGGCTGCGGATCCGGGAACGGCTTTCGGAGCGGAAGGATCTGTGCCTGATTACACTGCCGGAAGAAACCCGGAAAGATCCCCGGGCCCGGGCGGCTGCGCTGAACAGCGCCGACATCTCCTTCCTTTGCTTGCCGGACGCGGCTGCCATTGAGGCAGCCGCTTTGGTGACATCGGAATCTACCGTGTTAATTGATACCAGCACTGCTCACCGAACCAGCACAGACTGGACCTTCGGCATGCCTGAGCTGAAAGGCATGCGGCAGAAAATTGCCGACTCCAAACGCATTGCCAATCCAGGTTGCCACGCCAGTGGATTTATTGCGCTGATCGCTCCTTTGCTCCAAGCCAGCGTAATTGATCCGGAAGCAAGGCTCTCCTGTTTTTCACTGACCGGATACAGCGGTGGCGGAAAAAAGATGATTGCAGAATACGAAGCGGATTTTCTGCCGAAACTATATCAGGCTCCCCGTCAATACAGTCTGGGGCAGACCCACAAACACCTGCCGGAAATGGCAAAGGTATGTGGGCTTACCCATGAGCCGGTGTTCTGTCCCGTCGTCGGCAATTTCTATGCCGGAATGGAGGTAACCGTTCCTTTGACTGACGCAGAAACCGACGCTTCACCCGAAGAAATCCGGGAAGTGTATCGGGAATACTTCCAGCATGGCCTGATCAGGTATACAGATACGGTTGATGAAAATGGTTTCCTTTCCGCCGGCGCCCTTGCAGGTCGGGATGATATGGAAATCTCCGTATTCGGTAATGAGGCACGAATAATCCTGGTTGCCCGGTTTGACAACCTGGGCAAAGGCGCATCAGGCGCTGCCATCCAGAACATGAATCTCGTCCTGGGGATTGATGAAGACTCCGGACTGAACACGAGGAAATAAATGAACGATCTGCGCATACAACCCATGACCATTAACGACTACGATGAAGTGCGTGCCCTATGGCTGACAATCCAGGGATTTGGCATCCGGGCTCTGGATGATTCCCCGGAGGATATCAACCGGTTCATCCGCCGGAATCCTACTACCAGCGTGGTCGCAAGGGTCAGCGGAAGAATTGTTGGATCCATCCTGTGCGGATCTGACGGAAGACAGGGTGCGCTATACCACGTATGCGTTGCCCGGGAATATAGGCGACGCGGAATCGGAACTCAAATGGTTGCCTATTGTATGCAGCAGCTAAAGCTGATGGGCATCAACAAGGTTTCTCTGATTGCATTCACGCGGAACGATGCCGGAAACGCTTTTTGGAACCAGATAGGCTGGACACATAAATCTGACGTCAACTACTACGAGTTCATCCTGAACCAGGAGAACATTACCCAGTTTGTAGGAGGAGAAGATGAGCATCCGTAAAATTCCTGGTGGCATCACTGCCGCAAAGGGTTTCCTGGCTTCTTGTTGCGAGGCAGGCATCAAATATAGAGGCAGGACTGATATGGCCATGATATATAGTGCCACTCCCTGCACCGTCGGAGGTGTCTTTACCTCCAATCAGGTAAAAGCTGCACCGGTCCTTTGGGACAGGGAAATTGTACAAAATAAGAAATCGGTACACGCGGTGGTTGTAAACGCCGGGATTGCCAATGCCGCCACAGGGAATACCGGGATGGTTCTCTGTCGGAAAACCGCGGAATCTGCGGGAAATGCTCTGGGGATTCCCGTGGATTCCGTACTTCTGGGATCCACCGGCGTGATTGGTCCTCAGCTTCCCCTGGACAAACTGTCCAACGGGATTGCCCAGATGGCAGGGACACTGTCCGGTATGCAGGAAGCAGGTACTGCCGCGAGTCGCGCTATCATGACCACAGACACGGTAAATAAAGAATTCGCCGTGTCTTTTACGCTGCCCGCCGCAGACGGCAGTGGCAACGTAGAAGTCCGACTGGGAGGGATGAGCAAAGGTAGCGGGATGATTCATCCGAACATGTGCACGATGTTGTGCTACATCACGACCGACTGCGCGATCAGTCACGAACTGCTGCAGAAAGCTGTTTCTGACATTGTGCAGGACACTTTCAACATGATCACAGTCGACGGAGACACCAGCACCAACGATACACTGCTGGTAATGGCAAACGGAGAAGCCGGAAACTGCCCCATCACTGAAAATGACAAAAGCTACCAGCTGTTCAGGGATGCCCTTGGTAGCGTATGTCATGATTTGGCAGTACTTATGGCGTCCGATGGCGAAGGCGCCACACATCTGATTGAGATGAGGGTATACAACGCAGACAGGAAAGAAAATGCTAGAAAACTGGCCCGATCCGTATGCGGTTCCAGCTTGGTAAAAGCCATGGTATTTGGCCGGGATGCTAACTGCGGGCGGATCCTTTGTGCACTTGGATACGCCGGAATATCGTTCGATCCCGCAGTAATAGAACTATACCTGCATGGAGCTGAAGAAACGGTTTGCTTCTACCGGGATGGACATGTCATGGAATTTGATGAGGAAAAAGCCGCTGCCATCCTGGCAGAAAAGAATGTCTGCTTCTCCTGCGACATGAAAGCTGGCAAAGAAGAAGCCACCGCATGGGGATGTGATCTGACATATGACTATGTTAAAATCAACGGAGACTACAGATCCTGACAGAGGAGGGTGCTCATGCACAGTGACCTGACCAATATGGAGAGAGCGGAAGTTCTGACCGCTGCCCTTCCCTACATCCGGAAATACTCGGGAAAAGTGATTGTCGTAAAATACGGCGGGAACGCCATGATCAACGAGCAGCTGAAGCAGCAGGTCATGGAGGATATTGTCTTGCTGTGGTTGATTGGTGTACAGGTGGTGTTGATTCACGGTGGCGGACCGGAGATCAACGACCTGATGGATCGGCTTGGAAAGAAACCGGAATTTGTAAACGGCTTGCGGGTCACCGACAAGGAAACAATGGATATTGTACAGATGGTACTAGCCGGAAAGATCAATAAAACGCTGGTAAACCTGCTCGAGATGAAAGGCGGCAAAGCCGTTGGGCTTTCAGGTATGGATGGCCGTTTGCTGCAATGTACCATGAAGGATGAGCATTTGGGCTATGTGGGCGAAATTCAGAAAGTTCACATCAATCCGGTGACCGATCTCCTGAACAATGGCTATATCCCAGTGGTATCCACAGTGGGATGCGACAAGAGCGGCAATGCATATAACATAAACGGAGATACCGCGGCCGCCTACATAGCTGGAGCCCTCGGAGCGGAAACTCTGATCATGATGACAGATATTGCCGGAATACTGAAAAACAAGGATGACCCCTCCACACTGATTCCTGAGATAGCACTGAGTGAGCTGCCAACGCTGTATAAAACAGGAATCATCTCCGGCGGAATGATCCCCAAGGTAGAATGCTGTTCTACAGCAATCTCCCGGGGGGTAAAAAACGTGGTTATCATGGATGGACGCGTCCCCCACTCCATTCTGATGGAACTGCTGACAGATGAAGGCGCAGGCACCCGGATTGCCGCTGCTGAAAAATCATTCGATGACCGCCAGGCAGGATGGGAATGAAACGGAGGATATGACAATGAACATTAAGGAACTTGATCAGACTTATATCGCCGGAACCTATAAGCGCTTCCCTGTTGAAATTGTAAGCGGAAAAGGCTCTATTGTACAGGATGAGAATGGAAAAGAATACATTGATATGGGATCTGGAATCGCCGTGACATCCTTCGGGATTGCAGACGATGCATGGATCAGCGCTGTAGAACAGCAAATCCACCAGGTCCAACACATGTCCAACCTGTACTATACTGCTCCCTGCGCCATGTTGGCAGAAAAGCTATGCACCAGGACCGGAATGAAAAAAGTGTTTTTTGGCAACTCCGGAGCAGAAGCCAACGAATGTGCGATCAAAGTCGCACGAAAATGGGCAGCTGAACACAAGGGGGTAGAATGCTCCACAATCATTACACTGGAAAACAGTTTTCACGGACGCACTCTGACAACGCTTGCTGCCACCGGCCAGGCGCACTATCACGAACTGTTTCAGCCGTTGACTCCCGGATTTGTCCACATTCCTGCCGGAGATCTTGACGCACTGCGCCGGATATGTGAGGACAGGAAAACAGCTGCTATCCTGATTGAATGCATCCAGGGAGAGGGGGGCATAATTCCCCTCAGTCGGGAATATACCGATGCTCTCTCCGCCTATACAAAAGAAAACAACATTCTGCTGATGATCGACGAAGTGCAGACCGGAAACGGACGTACCGGAAAACTGTATTCCTACATGCATTACGGACTGAAACCGGATGTTCTGACCACTGCCAAAGGACTGGCCGGCGGACTGCCGCTGGGGGCCTGCCTGATGAGTGAGAAAGTGGCGGACGTGCTGTCCATTGGCGACCATGGATCCACTTTTGGTGGAAATCCTGTTGCATGCGCCGCCGCGCTGTCCGTGCTGAGCCGGCTGACAGATGTTTTCCTGGATGAAGTTGATGCGAAAGGAAAACTGTTGCGGAGCCTGCTGGAAAACCAGGATGGGATTCTCTCTGTTTCCGGGATGGGTTTGATGTTAGGACTTCAGACGGAAAAACCGGCAGGCCAGGTTGTTCAGGCAGCCATGGAAAACGGTGTATTGTGCCTGACTGCCAAGAATAAAGTGCGGTTGCTTCCGGCACTTAATATTCCTGAACCACTGCTGCGCAAAGCCGCAGGCATCATTAAGGAAGCATGTTCTGTCGCCAACTGACTGTTAATTACCTGTTTCGGAGGAAAAAATGGCCTATTTAGTTCTGAGCAACGGAATGATCTTTGAAGGAAAACGCATCGGGGCAACTCGAAACCGGATCGGCGAACTTGTTTTCACCACCGGGATGGAAGGCTATCTGGAAACACTGACCGACCCCAGCTATTACGGTCAGATCGTAACTCAAACCTTCCCACTGATCGGTAATTACGGCGTGATTGAAGAAGACTTCGAGGGAAACAGCACCCTGTTCGGATACATCGTGCGGGAGCTGTGCGACACACCCTCCAACTTTCGGTCCGCTTATCCTCTGAATGATTACCTTGTAGCAAAGGGTATTCCCGGACTGTGCGGTGTTGACACGAGAGAAATCGTCCGCATCACGCGGGAGGAAGGCGTAATGAACGCCATGATTTGTGATGAAATTCCGGAAGATCTGAGCGCAATTCGTACATTTCGGGTTGAAAAAGCGGTGGACACCGTTTCTGGAAACGAGAAATACACTTGCCCTGCCGATGGAAAAGAAAAGTACAGGGTAGCGCTGATCGATTACGGTGCAAAACACAACATCATTCGTAGCCTTCAAAAACGCGGCTGCAGTGTGACCGTTTGGCCTGCGCGCACACCGGCAAAAGAAATCCTGTCCTCCGTTCCGGACGGTATCATGTTGTCCAACGGACCCGGGGATCCGAAGGAAAACTCTTTCTGCATTGAAGAACTGCGGAAAATAATCGGAGTCAAGCCCACATTTGGCATCTGTCTGGGACATCAGCTGGTCGCCTTGGCGCTGGGGGGAAACACTGTAAAGCTGAAATATGGACACCGTGGAGGAAACCAGCCTGTCCGGGATCTGAGTTCCGGAAGAACCTACATTACTTCACAAAACCATGGATACGCTGTCGTAGCAGACTCCCTGAAAGGGATTGGAATTGAGTCCTTCCGAAATGCCAACGACAACAGCTGCGAAGGAATGGAATATCCGGAAAAGAACTGCTTCACTGTACAGTTCCATCCGGAAGCTGCCTCCGGCCCCAGGGATACTGGCATCCTGTTCGACCGTTTTGTTCAGAGGATGGAGGAAGAGAAACATGCCTAAAGATCAGACCATTCGGAAAGTGCTTGTTATCGGTTCCGGGCCTATTGTTATCGGGCAGGCAGCAGAATTTGATTATGCCGGTGCGCAGGCCTGCCGTGTACTGAAACAGGAAGGAATCAACGTAGTGCTGGTAAACTCCAACCCCGCCACAATTATGACTGACCAGCACCTTGCGGATGAAATTTACCTGGAACCCCTGAATGCCACCACCGTACGCAGGATAATCGAAAAAGAACGTCCGGATGGACTGATTGCTGGTCTTGGCGGACAAACAGGTCTTACTCTCGCCATGCAGCTAAGTCGGGATGGAACATTGAATGAATTTGGTGTACGCCTTTTAGGGTCCCCGATTGAAGCAATTGAAAAGGCTGAAGACCGGGAAAAATTCCGGGAAACCATGTTGAATGCCGGTCAGCCCTGTGTACCTTCCGGGATAGCGGAAACGCTCGATACTGCCCTGGCTGTAGCCAAAAGAATCGGATACCCCGTGATTGTTCGGCCTGCTTATACCCTGGGGGGTAGCGGTGGTGGAATTGCAACGAATGAGGAAGAAATGCACCAGATTGCCCGTGGTGGACTGGACGCCTCCCCCATCACACAGATCTTGGTTGAAAAATGTATCTCCGGATGGAAGGAAATCGAATTTGAAACCATGAGGGACGCGAAAGGAAACGTGATCGCCGTCTGTTCGATGGAAAACGTGGATCCTGTCGGAATTCACACCGGGGACAGCGTTGTGGTTGCCCCTGCGTTGACGTTATCCGATAAGGAATATCAGATGCTTCGCACCGCTTCACTGGATATCATTTCTGCGATTGGTATTGTAGGTGGATGCAACTGCCAGTTCGCGCTGAACCCGGATTCATTCGAATATGCAGTGATCGAAGTCAATCCACGGGTAAGCCGTTCGTCAGCTCTCGCCAGTAAAGCAACCGGATATCCTATAGCGAAAATGACGACACGGCTGGCACTGGGATATTCCCTGGACGAGATTATGAATGACATCACTGGCAAAACCTGTGCATGTTTCGAGCCGACGGTAGACTACGTCGTGGTAAAATTCCCAAAATGGCCTTTTGACAAATTCTATGGATCCAGCCGACGCCTGGGAACCCAAATGAAGGCTACGGGCGAGGTCATGGCCATTGGGCAGCGGTTTGAAGAAGCGCTGATGAAAGCTGTGCGTGGAGCGGAGATTTCCCTGGATACATTGAATGCGCCGCCGCTGACGGATGAACCGTTGCGAGAACGCCTGGCCCGGCAGGACGACCGCCGGCTTTTCACCGTGTTTGAGGCATTAAAAAGCGGCATTTCTGTCGATGAAATCTTTGAAATCACCAAGATTGATCGTTTTTTCCTGTATCGGCTCCGTGCAATGGCTGAAACAGAAATGAAAGCGGAGAAAAACGGCCTGCAGCCCGGAGATTATGAGATCTTTAAGAAGATGGGCTATCCGGATGAGGCAATCCGCCGCATCTCCGGCGCATCTTCCGTTCCCGGATGGCAAATGAGCTACAAGATGGTAGATACCTGCGGCGCAGAGTTTGCCGCAGAAACACCCTACTTTTACTCCTGTACGGACAAAGCATGTGAGTCCCGAAGTCTGAAACGATCTGGCCGTCCCGTGGTCATCGTGCTGGGATCCGGACCGATCCGGATCGGTCAGGGCATTGAGTTTGACTACTCCTCTGTCCACTGTGTATGGACGCTGCGCCAGATTGGATACGACGTAGTCATCATCAATAATAACCCCGAGACCGTATCTACTGACTATGACACGGCGGATCGGCTGTACTTCGAACCCCTGACACCGGAAGATGTATGGAATATCATCCAGGTGGAAAAACCCGTTGGAGTCGTAGTCGCTTTCGGAGGACAGACAGCCATCAAACTGACTGGCTTCCTGGCCGATCAGGGAATCCCGATTCTGGGAACCAGTGCCGAGTCCATCGATATTGCCGAAGACCGCGAACGTTTTGACGCGCTTCTGGAACATTTTGGCATCCGTCGGCCGCGCGGCATGGCCGTACGCACACTTGAAGAAGCTGTTGCCGCCGCCGAGGAACTGGGGTATCCTGTTCTGTTGCGTCCTTCCTATGTGATTGGCGGACAGAACATGACCATTTCCCGATCCCGCGAAAAAACAATGGACTACATGCGGCGTATTCTTGCCGGTGGCATCGAAAACCCGGTACTGATAGATCAGTATCTGCCAGGCGTTGAACTGGAAGTGGATGTGATTTCCGACGGGACGGACGTGTTGATTCCCGGAATCATGGAACACATAGAGCGGGCCGGCGTTCACAGCGGCGACTCCATCGCTGTTTACCCGCCATTCAACCTGACAGTGAAATTTCAGGAAAAGATCTGTGACATTTCAGCAAAACTTGCGCTGGCTCTCGGAACCCATGGACTGGTAAATATCCAGTACCTGATCTTCGACAATGAATTGTATGTCATTGAGGTAAACCCTCGGGCTTCCCGGACCGTACCTTACATTTCCAAAGTAACCGGCGTTCCGATGGTAGATCTGGCCTCCCGTGTGATGTTAGGCGAACCGCTGAAAAAGATGGGTTACGGCAACGGACTCTATCCTGCCCCGCCCTATTGTGCCATCAAGGTTCCGGTATTCTCTTTCGAAAAGCTGAACGATGCTGATTCCATTCTGGGACCGGAGATGAAATCCACCGGCGAAGTACTCGGGATCGGTATTACTAAAGCGGAAGCGCTTTTCAAAGGTCTTTCAGCTGCCGGATTCTCCCTGCCCACTGCTCGGGAAAAAACTCACACCGGCGTCCTCCTTTCTGTTGAAGACGAGGACTTTCCGGATGCCATTACCGTAGCTAAACGATGCTACGATCTGGGAATCCGGTTATTTGCTACAAAGGATACTGCCCGCGCTATTTCTTCGGTCGGAATTCATGTGAGCCCGGTGGCCGACCCTTCCTCCAGCGATGAGATCACCCACCTGATGGAAAACGGAGATGTCAGTTATATCATCTACACCGGGGCAGTAAAAGATGATACCGTTGGCGACTACACAGTACTGCACCGAAAAGCCATGGTACTCGGTATTCCCTGCATGACCTCGCTGGATACCGCCAACGCGCTGATGGACATCCTTGGTTCCCGTTTTACCCCGGAAAACACGGCATTAGTCGATATCAACCATATGCGTCGGTAATAAAAGGGGCTGTGAAGAAATGACTGAAGAAGTCAGATTTTCATAGCCCCTTTCAATATGTAATTACTTATCAAATGTAGGTGGAACAGGTTTCTGGATTTCCTGCAGTCTTTTCTTTCGCCGTGTTTTCACTTCACTCGGAATAGCCTGGATATCTCCGGCCTTTGTCAGTGCCATCTTCGTCAGGCTCGGGCCGATCAGTTCATAAATCAGGACAGAGAACAGTACGATATTCCGAATCAGTGTGCCGTCTGCCCCGCCGAGAACCCGATAGGCCGTAGCACACATGCCCAGAGCCACACCGGCCTGTGGCAGCAGCGTGATCCCCAAGTATTTCTTCACGTTTTCCGGACTCTTCGCCAGAACAGCAGACCAGTGGGCGCCGAAATACTTTCCCAGTGAACGGGCAATAATATAAACCAAGCCAATCAAAATAACAGCAGGCTCGGTAAAAACACTGAATTGCAGAGCAGAGCCACTGAGAACAAAGAACAGCGTAATTGCCGGCCCGGACCAGCGATCTGCCTGGAGCATCAGGTCCTCGCTGAGTGGGCAGAAATTGCAGAACACCGTACCCAGCATCATGCAGACAAGGAGCGAGGAAAAGCCAAAGGTAAAGGATCCTACGGGAATCTTCAGCTGACTCAGGGCTACATTCACAATGACACTGCCAACAATCAGCGCGTTCCGGTTCCGGTGGGAATGGAAAAAGCGTTCCAGATAGGTCAGGATAATACCGGTGATACCACCGAGCGCCAGGGATAACACCACTTCCATCAGAGGTTCGATAATCAAAGCCGCTATCCTGGTCGTACCGTTCTGCATGGCCTGAGCAATGCCAAAGGAAACAGCGAAGATAACCAGTCCCACTGCGTCATCCAGGGCAACAACCGGAAGTAACACATCGGTAACCGCACCTTTTGCCTTGTACTGGCGAACCACCATCAGGGTTGCTGCGGGGGCTGTGGCCGCCGCGATAGCGCCAAGAGTAATCGCCACAGGCAGACTCAGCAGATCCGGCATTAAGAAATGAAACGCAACCAATGCGATATCCACGAAAGCCGAAGCAATCACTGCCTGTAGAATACCGATAATCGTAGCCTGCCTGCCGGTTTGTCGCAGGGCGGAAAGGCGAAATTCATGGCCGATAGCAAAAGCAATAAACCCCAAGGCCACATCACTGATCAACGACAGAGAGTCCACCTGATCAAAAGACTGGAAACCAAGTCCTGCCTGTCCAAGTACGCATGGACCGATCAGGACACCGGCAACCAGATAAGCCGTAACATCCGGAAGATGAAACCTGATAAACAACCGGGTCATCAGCAGCCCGGCAAACAGCGCAACCGCGATCAGTAAAAGCGTCTGCATAAAGAAAATCTGCTTCCTTTCGGACAAAAAAATGGAAAGAACCGCCGTAAAGCGTTTCTTAACGGCGGTGATTGTATCACTTTTCGATGAAAGTTACAAGCATAATGAAAAGGATTCCTGATTTACACAGGAGCGGAGTTTGCCTTGCTGAAAAGCTTCGATGTTCAGAACAATCTCCTGCAGGCAGCGGATCCTTGCCTCCACCGACCCCCATGCCATATGCGGCGTCATACAAACCCTGGGATGCTCGCGGAGTGAAAAGAAAGGATGGGAAACCGGGAACGGTTCCTGGGAATAAACATCAATCCCCAATCCGCCGATTTTCCCCGCTTGCAGTGCTGCGGCCAAAGCGTGTTCATCCGCGACCGCACCGCGGGCAACATTGATAAAGAGGACATCCGGCTTCATCAGGGCAATCTTATCTGCAGAAAACAGATTTCTCGTACTGTCATTGAGCGGAAGATGGACACTCAGAATATCAGACTGCCTGCAGAGAGTTTCCAGATTCACACACGATATTCCCGGTTCCGATGTGCGTTTGTAAACCAGGATCCGGCAGCCCAGCGCCAAGGCAGCCATGCCGACTTTCCGCCCGATATTGCCGTATCCGGCGATCCCCCACGTTTTTCCCGCCAGTTCATGATAAGCCGGAGAAAGGCGGTTCGCCGTATTGCCTGCAGAATAGCTTCCGTCCCGAACATACTGTGTATATTCAGGCAAATAAGTTGCCAGGGAGAGAGCCATAGCCAACGTCAGCTGCACCACACTGTCCGTTGAATACCCCACCACATTGCAAACAGCAATCCCCTGCTGCCCGCACCAGCCGGTATCGATATTATCATAACCGGTCGCTGCAACACAGATCAGCCGAACCCGGCTTCCTGCCAGGTTGGAACTGTTCAGACGAATCTTGTTGAGAATTACCACATCCGCATCCCGAATCGCTTCTCCAACTTCCTCCGGTGCTGTATTCGGCCGTACTGTTACCTCCCCGAAACGTTGAAGTGGAGTAAGATCCAAATCATCCCCCAGGGTTGCCGCATCCAAAACCACCAGTTTCATGATCATTCCCCCTCGTATTTTTTGATTGCAATGAAAAGGTTCTTCGCTTTTCGAACCGAATAACACAAAAACCAGTTTCAGTCTACCATATTCTCCCCTTCTTCACAAACACCCTTTTCTATGATAGAATAAAAAACAGAAATCAACTGTAAGGAGTGTATATTCAGATGAGTAAAATCACAAACGATATCCGTTATATCGGCGTCAATGATCACGAGCTGGACTTGTTTGAAGGGCAGTACATTGTTCCTGAAGGTATGGCCTATAATTCCTATGTCATCCTGGATGAAAAGATTGCCGTAATGGACAGCGTCGACAGGCGCTTTGGTGACCAGTGGCTGCAAAATCTGGAACTGGAGCTTCAGAACCGGAAACCGGATTACCTGGTTGTACAGCATATGGAGCCTGATCATTCTGCCAATATCACTGCTTTCATGGAGAAGTATCCTGCCGCCATCATTGTTTCCTCCGCCAAGGCGTTCACCATGATGAAGAACTTCTATGGGAATGAATACACGGACCGCCGGATCATCGCCGCGGAAGGGACCGAGCTTGTCCTCGGTACTCATACACTGCATTTCATTGCTGCTCCCATGGTTCACTGGCCGGAAGTCATCATGACCTACGACGAAAAAGACCGGATCCTCTTTTCTGCCGACGCATTCGGAAAGTTCGGCGCTCTGGACGCAGAGGATCCGGAAGGCTGGGCTTGTGAAGCCAGGCGTTATTACTTCGGCATTGTCGGAAAATATGGTGCTCAGGCGCAGGCAGTACTGAAGAAAGCCTTGAAGTTGGACATCAGGGTCATCTGCCCGCTTCACGGCCCGATCCTTCAGGAAAACCTCGGATACTACCTGGATCTGTACAACACATGGACAACCTACAGCGTCGAGAGCGAAGGCATCGTAATCTGTTACACTTCCGTATACGGCAACACGGAAAAAGCTGTACAAATGCTGGCTGACATGCTGAAAGCTAAAGGCTGCCCAAAAGTAGCTGTGAACGACCTGGCACGCAGCGATATGGCCGAATGTGTTGAAGATGCCTTCCGTTATAGTAAGATCGTGCTTGCCACCACAACCTACAATGCCGATATCTTTCCTTTCATGCGCACCTTTATTGAGACACTGGTGGAACACGGATGGCGTGGCAGAAAGATCGGCTTGATCGAAAACGGCAGTTGGGCGCCAACGGCAGCCAAGATCATGAAAGGTCTGTTGGAAAACTGCAAAGATACTGTTTTCGCTGAGAGCACCGTTAAAATTCTCTCCGCAGTCACAGAGGAAAATAAAAACCAGATCGAAGCCTTAGCTGATGAAATGATGCAATAACACTCCATTGCTTATAAAGCCTGCCGCGGCAGGCTTTTTTCTTATGATTCTTTTTTCCTCATGCAGGTTGCCGCGATGGCAATGACAGCCCCGGCAAGTGCGAAGACTGAAGCTGTAAGCATTGTGGGCCGGACGCCGGATGTCTTGAACATACTGCCGCCAATCAGACTGGCCAGAACTGAGCCGATTGTCGTCATGCTGAAAGCAAGGCTCTGGGCCTTCGCGGAATCCTTGCGGGGAATCACTTCATCTGCATAGCCGACAATCAGAACCGTATAGAGTGCATAACTCGGGGCCTGCAGGATTCTGGAGGCAAAAAGCAGTGGAATATTGGGGGCCAGTGCATAAGCCAGCGTCTTCAGCACAAAGAAAACAAAAGCAAGACGGATATACTGGACACGGCTCCAGCGTTTCGGTAGTCTGTCCGAAAACATCATAACCGGAATTTCCACGATCGCGGTAAACGCTGCCAGATAACCCATAATAGCCGAACCGCCGCCAAGATTCTCTACCAGGTTGATCAGGAAATTGCCATCCGTGTTATGAGCAATAAAGATGATAATCGTTCCAAACAGCATCAGGCAGAAAGCTTTGTTTTCCCTGATAAAAGACATCAGAGAGGATGACTTCTCCTGCACTGCAACGACAGAAGATAGATTCCGCTCCGCCTCACACAAATCCCGATCAACCAGATGGTTGCCGATACCCTGCAGTACAATCACCGCAAGGCCAGCAAAGGGCAGCATTCGAAATCCCAGCTTTTCGGTCAGAATCCCCAGCAGCGTGGATAGAATCACAAAGGAAAAGCTGCCCATAGAACGGGCAAAGCCGAAATTCAATGGAGCCCCGGCGTGCTCCAAGCGAACGCATAGATCCAGATTCAGCGCATTGACCGGCATCATGAAAGTGATGTACAGCACATAACAGACAGTACACACCCATCCACGTTGTGGATTTATCCTCAAAGCGACAAGCAACAGCACCTGCATTGACAGTAACAAATAAATAACCGACGCATGCCTGATTTTCCGGTTTCTGTCAATCCACGCACCCAGTAGCGGACTCAGAACAGCTCCGCCTACATTGCCCATGGCCAGAATGATCCCTAATTCCTGGTCATCATAGCCGGCTCCGTGCAGAAAAACTGCTGCATATGCCGTCACGACGCAAAACGCCATCCAGAATCCACCGGTAATGATGATATAATGTAAGGTGACTGCACTGATCCGCTTCTTCATAAATTGCCTCCGATTCAGATAACCTGTGCGGGTATTATATCGGAAAGTTCTATCCTGTTCAAGCAAAATCACACCTGTGATCTTTGAAAGAATTTACCTGGTTGGAGAAACTTTTCGAGAGGAACTTTTTTTGAGAGGAACTTTTTTCAGTTCTGCTCATTCCTGCTTCTGCCTCGCTTTGGCAAAAATAGTGTCCTGCCGTTCCTGCACCGCCTCCATGTCGTAAAAAAGAACGCCGACAAGCTTGTTTTGAGCCGGTGTTTGCCTTTTCATTGGGAACTGTCCTCACGATCCCTTAATTATAGTATATCATAAAATCAGATGGGACGCAAGCACTTTTTGTAGTTTCTTATAAATTTCCTTGTTATGATTATCAATTGATAGTCGTCTAAATACATTGACGCTTAGAAGCTGAATGAGCCCTTTCTCACACTCCTGTTCATCCAGGAGGGCACGGTGAACGCATGAACTAAAAGAATGTGACAAGGGATGGCCCAAAATTACGC
>CAMVEB010000014.1 GCA_947166385.1 uncultured Clostridia bacterium
GGTGAATCAAAACTAACTCTGTGGATGGTTCCTGAAGACTTTCTTATTGTTGGTAGCGAAAAGCCATTTGACTATGTAAATATAACTGTATCAGAAGCGCATGTGTTGTAATCGGTACTGTAAGGGATTTCTCTTTCAATCCGGAACAGTTTTCCATGCGTCTTTCGTGCAATCCGCTCGGCAATCTCCTTGGTGTTGCCGCTCCAGGTAAAATAGGCGACCAGTGTTCTCATCGGAATCTCCTTCCATCCCAAACAGACTTAGCTCTGATACGTATAGAATTTTAGCGGAACTTTGCAGGAATGTACAATGCTTTTGTCGCATTAAACCATACGTGTAACGTATAGTGGAGGAAAGAGACATGATCGACACCTATTTACTGGAGCAGTTATGTGCAGTATCGGACTGCGACACCCTGTCCGCAGCGTCTGAAAAGCTGCACCTGACGCAGCCATCCCTGACTCGCTCTATGCAAAAGCTGGAGGATTTATTGGGCGTCAAGCTATTTGACCGTGCAAAAAATCGCGTTCATCTGAATGAGAATGGACGCCTGGCTGCGGAATGCGCAAAGCATATTCTGATGGAAGAACAGGACATGATCAACCGCGTCCGGGCTTTGGACCGTTCCTCACGCACCCTGGCAGTGGGCATGATTTCTCCCGGCCCCATGATGGAACTAAGTCCGTTGCTTTCCTCCCTGTATCCGGACAGGACGATCGCCACCGAGCTGCGAACAGAAGAAGAACTTGTCCAAGGCTTGCGGCAGGGCATGTATCAAATGATCCTGCTGAATCATCGTTTGGCGGACGAGACATTTGCCTGCCATTCCTGCGGAACGGAACAGCTGTATTTTGTCGTGCCACTCGATCATCGCTTAGCAGATCAGGAGCAGTGCACCTTCTCCGATATGAACGGCGAAAGCCTGTTGATGGCAGATCAGGTAGGATACTGGGACAGAATCGTACGGGAGGCAATGCCGCAGTCTCATTTCCTCTTGCAAAACGGCATTGGCGCATTGACGGAAATTATTCGCGCTTCTTCCTTGCCTTACTTCGCTACCGATCTGACCATTAGGCTGCATGGACGCAATCCGGAGAGAGCATACATCGCTATCTCTGATGACGCTGCAACCAAGCATTTTTACTGTTTCTGCAAATGCAAGGATGAAAAGAAGTACCTTGCCTGGTTCCAGGCGCTGGCAAGGAGGTTTTAACGAAGTAGCAGCGTATACCCGACTGAAAAATGAGTTAATGGATCACATTGTGTGAAACTGTACCGGAATGAATCCTGAAATATGGATGGTTGTTCAAGGAAAGAACATTCATTTTCATCCTATCGCCAAGATTGGCGGTAGGATGAATTAGAACAGATGGAATCGCCCTGTACCTGGTGCGATCATCCGAACGCATGCAAACACGACAGCACAATCCCTGGATGCAAAATTGTTGAGATTGATCACAAACGCAGAATCGAAATCACTCAAATGTGATCGGTTCATGAAGGAGGAAGCATGTCCGAAGTTGTTTTGACGAAAGAGGAAAAGGCTCAGCGCTATAAAAAGCTGAATGAAAGCTGCCTGAAGGGACAGATTGTGTTTGCCGGTTCTTCCCTGATGGAGATGTTCCCGATCGAGAAGTTTACAGAGGAAGACCATCTCGGAATAACTGTTTACAATCGCGGTATTGGCGGTTATGTCACGCAGGAATTACTGGACAGTATTGATACTTGCATTCTGGATCTGAAACCTGCACGACTCTTTATCAATATCGGCACAAATGATTTGAGCAACGCCGATATTTCCATCGAAGGAATCATGGGTCAATATGAAAAGATCCTTGATCAGGTATTGACTGAAATACCCGATTGCAGGATTACCCTGATGGCCTACTATCCGGTCAATTACGAAGCGGCCATTGAAGAAATGAAGCCCGTACTGGAAATTCGGAGTAATGAGAAGATTATGCTTGCGAATCAGGCCGTTCGTGAAATGGCCCGCAGGAAGGGACTTCGCTTTATTGATGTAAATGATCCGCTGAAAGACGAACTAGGCCGTCTGAAGGCGGAATACACAATCGAAGGGATGCATATTACAGAAGACGGTTATCGGGCGATTTACCCGCTTGTCAGAAATTATCTGATCAATCCGGACTGATTGAAGGAGGACGTCATGAAGAAGATTATTGCTGTTAACGCAGGCCCGCGTATGGGATGGAACACGGAAACATTGATCACTGAGGCATCCAAAGGCGCGGAATCCGCTGGTGCTGAGGTTATCCGCTTCGATTTGTTCCGCCTGGATAAGTATACGGGCTGCATTTCCTGCTTTGGATGTAAAAAAGAGAAAATGAAAGGTCATTGTATTTGCCGGGATGGCCTGACGCCTGTTCTGGACGCAATTCGAGAAGCGGATAGCCTGATTATAGGCTCACCGAACTATCTGTCAGAAATGACAGCTTCCTTCCGGGCATTATATGAAAGGCTGGTTTTTCAGAACCTGACCTATAACAGGAAAACGCCATGCTGCAATACGCATCCTGTTCCTGTGCTGCTCATTATGACAAGCAATGCGCCGGACACAGCCTATTCCCGGCTGATCCAGAATTATCAGCAGACGATGAGTGCTTTTGTCGGTCCGACGGAGATACTGGTCTCCGGCGATACGCTCCAGCTGAAAGATTACAGCAAGACAGACTGGCCTTGGTCCATGTTTGATCCGCAAGCTAAACAAAGACGCCGCGAGACCGTATTCCCTGACGAAATGAAGAAGGCTTTCGACATGGGAGCCGCTTTGGTGAAATGATCCGAAAGCATTTTGTGTTCTATGGCTCTGTCCAGGGCGTAGGTTTCCGATACCGAGCGCACAAGGCCGCAGATATGAACGGCTGCACAGGCTGGGTCAGAAATGACTGGAGCGGCACAGTCACTATGGAGCTTCAGGGTAATGAACCGCAGATCGACGCGGTCATTCTTGCCATTGAGCGCGGTAGATATATCCACATAGAAAACATGGAAAGCCGCGTAATTCCAGTAGATGAGGAAGAACGTGGTTTCAGAACAGAATACGACTGAACATGGGAGAACATATATGCAACCCGTAACAGATAAAGAGATGAGAGCACTGTTGAAAGCTCAGCAGGGCGAACTGGACGTTGTTCTGATGTACAATGCGCTGGCAGATAAGGCCAGGGATCCACACGACAAGGAGACTTTCAGACAATTGGCGTCAGAAGAAGGCCATCACGCAGTCGTGTTTCATGAATTAACCGGAAAGGCACTTCAGCCGAAGAAAACGAAGGCGATTCTGCTTCCGCTGCTATACAGCTGTCTTGGCAGGAAAATACTGTATCCTCAGATTGCCAGATTCGAGTATGCGGCAGTCAGGACATATGCCCCGGTTGCGGAACGTTTTCCAACCGTTGAAAGCGTGAAGAATGATGAGAAACGGCATGGTGATATACTGCTTGGTCTCCTTCATTCAGATCGTTGACAGACAGTCTGCATTTTTTCTCAGTTGTTTTGCGACAAAGGATACCAAGAGACGAACGATGATTCAGAACAGAAGAGACCTGGGTTGATAAAAACAATCGATGGAAAGCGGATCAGGCCCGGTTGCCTGGTTCGATCCGCAGGCAAAGCAAAAGCGCCGCGGGACCGTCTTTCCTGAAGAATGCAGAAAAGCCTTTGATCTTGGCGCGGCGCTTGTGAAATAACAGGAAAGTGTCTTACTTGATAATGTAGGCATTTACAATCTTGCCGATATAAGCGGTATGCGGATCGCGATTCGCCAGAGGATTTGTTCCGTCTATATCCTGAGGATAATTGCTTTCCCGGATATCTTCCGGAATCAGGGACATCTCCTGCTTCTGGGTATAAAGCACTTTGCACTCCAGCGTGAGCGGATATTCCGCAACCGCCGGAGTGTTGTTTGTTTCCGGATCAACAAGCGTCAGCTTTGCTTCTTTCACCTTGTCAATATTGTGCCCGGACAGACTTCCGCACACTTTGCTGATCAGCGGATCGGGCTTGTCCAGCGGGATGCTGAGCGTGAATTCCATGGTTTTATCCAGCTGAGGTTTTGTGTAGCGATGCTCCCGCACATAAACGACAAAAGTCGGCTCTCCCCAGATGATACCAAAGTGGCCCCAGCTGATGACCATACTGTTAAACTTGTCGCCGTTGGTATTCAGCAGGATTCCCCGGCGAAGCGCTTTCATAATCTGTTCAGAATAGTCAAACACATTGATCTGCTCTTTCATGATCATTTCCCTCCAATAACGACGTTCATGGTTTCAACTTCGACCTTTTCCCAGACTTGTTCAACAACATAGGGCTCAGTAGCCAGATAAGAATCGAGTTCAGCGCGGGATGGGAAATCAAGGATCAGCACCGAACCTTTCATTTTTCCTTCATCATTCAGCAATCCGCCTGCACAGATAATATTGGAGCGTAGCCTCTCCATACCTTCCAGATGCCGCGGTCTGACTTCCATCCGCTTTGCCAGCTTACCTTCTCAATCCAGGGCCTTAATCATGAACTGCATTGTACGCACTCTCCTTTTTCCGTGATAATCTGAATATGCCAGAACAATATGAAACCTTTTCAAACTCCAGTTCTGGGAAGGTTCTTTTCATCTCTTCCGCAACAAAATATATTTCGTCCTGATCCCATTCTTCGCCTGTTTCCTGCCTGCATTTTTCCAGTTCTCTGCGGGTTTCAAAAGCGACATCACCGATTAGAATGCAACCGTCTTCATTCAGTCGTTCCAGCATTATTCTGATAAATACTTCTTTCTGTTCATTGGTCAAGTGATGTAAAGAGTATGTTGCAACTATGAAATCATACTTCTGAAGAAGCAGCGGCACTACTAATCCATTAACCATATCTCCCTGAAACAGTTGAGCTTTAGGCATCTTTTGAGATGCCAGCTCAATCATTCTGGAGGAGAAGTCCTGACCGTAAATAGTATATCCTTTTTCATACAGCTTTGTCGTCAGCGTACCCGTACCAAATCCAACATCAAGAACAGTAGCGCCAGGTTTCTCCATTATGGTCTGATAAATCCGTCCCAGGATTTCTTTATATCCGGCAAAGGGATATGTATTTTCTTCGTCAGAGATGCCCACCGCTTTATCATATCCATCAGCCCATAGATCAAAGCCTTTATTATCCAGCATCGGTGCCTCCCATAATTTAGTTATTGTTGCCTCGTCTCTTGAATAATTCCTGCATCAGATATGGTTGAATATCCGGATATGTCCAGGAAGTCGGCAGCTCATCCTGAATGACAATCCGCTCAATTTCACTGTGCAGCTCCTTTTCAAATGCTTTTACATCCGCATAGTATAGCATTCCAAAGGTTTCCTGCCCATCAAAATTCAATGGTACGATTACAGAGTACACACAAACTGGTTCGATACTGAAATCAGTGGCCCCTGTTTCTTCATACAGTTCGCGTTTTGCCGTTTCGAGGATATCTTCCCCTGGCTCTCTGTGGCCTCCGGGGACTTCCAAAGTGTTGCGTTCCTTATGCTTGCAAAACACCCAGTGTCCTTCAGTTCTTGTTACAATCACGGCAAACCGAAGCTTCTGATCCTCTACCTGATCATAAAACTGAACCTTGGTCATTCAAAGCCTCCCTTACCAGTCGTTCAAAGCTTTCTGCAAAGCGCTTATCGTCTTCATCTGTGCGCTTCGCGGGCCCTTTCAGGTGATGCTTTCCGCTGCGCCTTGCTTTCTTTGCCAAATGGCGTTCCATCAGCAGAACATCAATGTTTTCGTCAGTATACCATTTGCCGCTCTGGTGGATTGCCCTTGCGCCTTTCCCCAGTGCCAATGCAGCAACACCATAATCCTGTGTGACAACGATGTCCCCGCGTTTACAGAGGTTGATTAACGCAATATCCACTGCATCCGCGCCTGCACCGATAATCTTGACAGTGCTGTATTCAGACGTCAGCTGATGGTTTGTGTCACAAAGCAGGACAACAGGAACACCGTGTTCTTTTGCAATTCGTTCCGCTATGCGTGTCACAGGACATGCATCAGCGTCAATATATACAGTCAAACGATCACCTCACAGAATCTGAAGCGGCATCCACTTCAGATAATCGCCAGATACCAGCCGGTACATAATTCCATGTTGTCGGCCTTCGATGCTGTCATGGAAGCGATGTTCTCCATGGCAATGCGCGTAGATCACTTGTTCCGCCTTATATTCTTCAGCAATGACGGTAAAATCACTGTTCCGCTCCATTATGTTGGTAGGCGGATAATGCAGAAACATGATAAAGCGGTTGTAGCCGTCCTTCTTTGCAGCTTCAAAAGATATCCGAAGACGTTCCATTTCACGATCAATCAGGTGAATTGCAGCTGATTCTGCCGCCGCATCCCAACCAACGATCTTATTCATTCGCACATAAAACGGTCCTTCAAAGGTGAACCCCTTGGTGCCAACAATGGCATAGTCCTGATAGGAAGCATAGTTATTCTGAAGGAAGAACAGTTTTCCTGCGAACTGCTGGTTTAACGCATCTGTTTTCTTCGCGTCCCAGAACATATCATGATTTCCGCGCAGCAGGATTTTCTTTCCGGGCAGTGAGATGATGTACTCCAGATCCTTTTCACATTCCGGAAGCTTTTTGCCCCAACTATGATCGCCGACCAGCACAAGCGTGTCTTCCGGCTTGATCAGTTTTTCGCAGTTCCGCCTGAATTCAACTTCATGATCCTTCCAGATGGGTTCGCGAAGCTGTCCCGGAGCTTTCAGCTCGGACTGAAAGTGAAGATGTAGATCTCCGATGGCAAAAAGGCTCATGAAGATGCCACTCCTTTCTCCAAAGCACTTCCGATCACAGAATACACCATCCCGTTTTCGCCACGATCAGACCGGTAGAGAAACACGTCCGATACGGTCATTTCCGCTGTGGGAATGATAATCTCTGAAAGGTCAAATGCCACCGGAACAATCGGTTTCCGTCCCAGTGTAATATGCGGAACAAATGGCTTCGGATCAAACGGAACGTCTGCCGCAGAAAGACTGCTTCTAACGCATTCGGCCAGTTGGTTCAGCGGCTCAGATGCTTCAACACCCGCCCAGATTACTCTTGCTTCCCTGAAAAGGCCAACGTGGGAAAGTGTGAGTGAAAATGGCTTTTTCACTGACGGCAGAATGCCGGTGACATTTTCAGGCCACTCGCCGATAAACGCCAGGGTCATATGCAGATTGGAAGGATCCAGGTACTTTGCGGCAATACCGGCATCCTGAAGCTGGGCCTGCAATTCTGACAATGCCCTGCGGAATGCTTCAGATGGCCGGAGACCAACAAACAGGCGCATACCAATCCTCCGTTTCTTAAAGCTTTCCCAGCAATCCCATTTTTGTCATGATGCCGTCAACAGTAACGCCGGGATGCGTCACATAGAGTCTGACGATCTGTTCCACCAAATCCCTGTCGAGTCCGCGCTTCTGGGCAATGGAATCAACAGACAAGCCTTTCTGCGTATCATGAACAACGATCTCAATCTGCCGATAGATATTTCCGCTGTCGATTTTTGGTGCTTTTTCTTTTACAGGATGCGGGATCTGGATCTGCTTTACATCCCATCCATCCGGATCAATCCGCAAAATCGCCATGGTAATCGGCTGGATAAACCTTCGCGGTCCACAGCTTCCCGGATTAAACAGCAAAGTTCGATGCTTTCCGACAGGTTCCTGCCAGACAGATGCATACTGGTGAGTATGCCCACAGATCACCAGGTCATAAGCAGTCAGGTCCTTGGGGAGATCCTTTTTCTTATGGGTCATATAAATCCGGAGTCCGCCCAGCTCGAAATCCAGGAATAAGGGAAGATGTTCAGCCCATTCCTTGTCGTTATTGCCGCGAACCACTTTCACAGGAGCAATTTGCTCCAGTTGATCAAGAATACGCTGACTGCTGATATCCCCGCCATGGAGAATACAGTCGCAACCCTGAAGCGCGTCAATCACTTCTGGACGGAGAAGATCGTGGGTATCAGACAGAATGCCGATTTTCATACTCATTTCAATGCCTCGCTTAGCTTTTGTGGAATCCCTCTGGGACCGCGTACCGCAAAGATCCCATATTCATTCTTCAGCACTTCAAATGTAAAACGATCAGGGGCGTATCTTTTCAGGAGACGAATCCTCATCAATTTGGTAATTGTCAGCCCTTCCGTCCGGAATTGCCATGGGATATCGGTTTTCGTGACAACGCACTTGTACAGGATTGCCGAAACAGGCAGTCCGATGTACATAAATACAATATCACCTGTTTTGATTCCGCTGCCTTGCTTCCAGTCAATTTCGTCTGTGTCATCGAAAGCATGCACGCTGTCATAGTATTTCGGATTTGATGGGATAATCCATTCCTTGGGCGGACGAATGGCCTTCCTGGTTTTCGCTGAGGCAGTCGCCTTATAGCTCACATCAATCAGATGGCAGATCTCATCCAGTTCAACAGTCCCATCCAGCAGAACAGATATCCAGTTCCCCCTGGCAATATGGTATCCCGGGAAAAAACCGTCACGTTTGATCAGAAAATCCCTTGTTAGGAAGTCTGTCAGTTTTATATTCAGGACATCAATGATCTCATCGCCGGAAAGTCCCAGCTTTGAACGAGGTATATCCATGAAAAGCGCGTACCATTTCTGATTGTCCTTATGGCGAACGACGCCATAGTCCGGGTAGCGCATCCAGGGATACTCGATTTCGCCTTTATATGCCTTGCGGATATACTTCAAAACATCATCCCGCAGGGTACTCATTGCGCTTCACCTCCCGCAAGGAAATCCCGGATATCCTCAAGTCTCATTTCAGCTTCATAAACGCCCATCTGATAAACCCGTTCAAGTTCATCCGGGTTCTTTTCGGTATGTCCGATTCTCAGAGGCTGTGGGGGCCGGATCACAAGGGATTCGCCGGATGCTTCCCGCTGATCAATTTCCTGCATCTGCAGGTTATACATCTGGTGACGGACAGCCATAGCGGTTGCGATGTGCGGGTATTTCCGAAGCATGATTCTCATCACACCGGACACCGGTTCTTTTCTGTAGCCTTTGTGCTGGGTCAGAATCATCACATTACGGTCATAGCCCTGCTTTTCCATGAACGCATAAGGGACAGCATCCGCAATTCCGCCGTCCAGCAGCAATGAATTGTTTATCTTTACCGGCCTGGAAACGATGGGCATGGAAGCGGAAGCCTGAAACCAGAGCATGTCTTCCGATCC
Organism: uncultured Clostridia bacterium; assembly: GCA_947166385.1. GTDB lineage: Bacteria > Bacillota > Clostridia > Christensenellales > Aristaeellaceae > Aristaeella. Next base: position 9,249 of record CAMVEB010000014.1, read on the forward strand.
GCCGTCTGTGCACAGATGATAAACCGGTTTGCCTGTGCAGACATCCGTTGCCCCGACAAAAAAACGCAGCGGATTATCCCGGAATGTCTTACGGTCAAACACATCCAGTTCATCCGGCAGTTCCCGATAGCAAAAGTCAGCGCCGTATAAATCCCCGGTTCGAATCAGCGAACGAATACTGCAGTAGCGAGGATCCGCGCAGTATTTCTTGTTATAGCGGATCGGACGGCCAATCTGTCCTGATTTGAAGTTGCAGCCGAAAACAGCGCCGGCGGAAATGCCCGCCGCCCCATCAAAGGTGATACCGTGCCGCATAAGCACATCGATCACTCCGCAGGTAAACATGCCGCGCATGGCCCCGCCTTCCATGATGAGCGCTGTCTTCATGTCAACTCCTCCGTACTACAGACAAAACACTTTCTGAATCAGTCTTTTGCCCGCTGCTGTTTTTGCGTGAGTTTCCAGGAATTCCTGAACATTCCCTTTCGAATATGCGTTCTCAGATGCATTTACAATATAGTCAGCCTCAAGAAGTATCTGCCAGTCCAAGCCGTCAACACCATTGTATGTGTGATGATGGCCGACAACATAGGATACTCTTTCGACCTGCGATTCTGTCAGATCTGTATCAGAAAAGAAAGCTATGATCAATGCAGGACTTTCTTTTTCCTGGAGTTTTCCGTTAGCATTGCCGTACTTCTTGCGGCATACGGGGCAAGCAATGTCATGGGTAAGTGCCTCTGTTTCAAGAAGAAACTGTGTTTCGGAATCGAGGCCCTCCAGTTCTCCAATCGTCTTCGCGTAAGACCACACCTTCACAAAGTGTTCAATATCGTGGATATTTCCGCAAGAAACCGTGATCATTTTTTCCATGATCATAGATATTGTCATTTTTCAGCACCATCCTCCAGCTTCCTGACATGATCCTGAATGGCACGGATGCATTCTTCGTAATAGATACCGTAAGCCACCGGGTATATCTGCATCAGTTCGTCTGACATTTCTTCAATTTCCTCATCCGTAATGTCCAGAACACGTTTTGCTACTGTTCGCATACCAGTTTTCAGCTTTCCCGGATCAAGACCGAGTATTTTTGCTATATCAGACATATCATAGTTAACGCCGCGCAGATAATTCCTGAATGATCCAACTCTCTGCCCGGTCATGCTAATCGCCATGTCTTCATTGAATAGGAACATTTTAAAGAGTGTTTCATCCGAAGCATAGAACGCTTCAGAGAAATCAAATGAATAAATATGTCCCCCGGAGGCACCCAGTTGCAGTTTGTCGCCTGACGCGATCAGCATATTAAGGGCGAGTTGTCCTATCAGTTCATCCTGTTGAATTGCGGAAAGATTGCTTTTATCAAAAGATGAGAGACCGTCTATAAAAGTAATTGCAACGGCTTGTTTCGAAGAGAACGGTCCATCACCTGAAAGCAAAAAGGCCTGAGGCGTCAGTACGCCCAACTTATTGCCAAGCCAACAGGCGGCATACTCGTTTGCCGCGTTATGCCTGTATGTATGCTTTACGATGTATTTCTCGCCGGTTTCCCTGTGGGTTGCCAGGAGAAGAGGACCGGATTGTCCTTCAGCGAATCCAGGATGTGATTTTACGCGTTTATCCTGAAAGGCTTTATAGGTAAAGTCCTTGGCATCGAGCATTCGCATTTCCCTCCGTGTTTATGATACGCAGATCTCTCCGTCCGGCTGGATCAGTAATCGGGATGCGCGTTTTTTCATGCTGTGCTTTTCTGCGGCCAGCAGTTCCGCAAACTCTCTGGTTTCTGTGTATTCCGTAAGCCATCCTGCCCGATGGAAGACCGTTGGCTTTCCGCAAATACTGCAGTACCGATCATTTGCCCCGCAGGAATGAGCGCCTTTCCCTTCGGAATCGCATACATTTTGCAGCGGCTGTTTGCAATCTGCGCAGTATCTTCCATCACGCATGGTTCGGGTGCTTCCGCAGGCTGGACATTTCAGCAGTCTTCCGTCATCCGTCGGTATGACTTCCGGGTAATGGGTTTTCAAGGTCCGGCACCGATCACTGGTTGGTGACGGAAGCCACATGTTCTCCTTTGGTCCGTGCCTTCTTCCGAATGCGGTAAGCACTCCGCATGTTCCGCAGTAGATATCACCGGGCCTGCAGCGATGTGTTCCGCGAATGATCTCCATCCCGCTGCGAATAAAGTCTCCGTCTGTCTGAAACGCGTTTTCGCATTCGTTCACGACAGGGTTTCCGCATATCGGACAGAACTCCGCGTCTTCCGGAAAATCTTCGTTTCCGCAGACCGAGCAGAATTCAAATTGGCCATTTTTTCGTAACCCCATGACAGGCCGCGTGAATTTCCCGAAATCCTTGAATTCGTAGTGAAATCCTTTTCCACAGCCTGGACAGTACATGGAAGTTGTCCGTCTGCGGGTATGACATACCCAGCAGAACCAGCCGGCACGATGCGGCAGTTTCTCTACAAGAGCATAGAGATCAGGATCAACCTGTTTCCAGACTTCCAGTTCCAGAGGTAATTCATGCAAGCGCCAGTTTGCAGCAGGCTGAGAAAGACCGAACGCTGTCATAATCAACACTTCCGGATGCGGTATATCTCCAAGATTCTGTAAAAACGGAGCATTCCGATTCGTCAGCTGCCAGTCAGCTTTCTTTTTGTCATAGGTGAACCCGTGTTCTTTCAGAATTCTGTAAACAGCTGGTGCCGGGGCAAGAACATTAATACTGAATAAGTCCGCCTGCTTGTCAGCGGCTTTGTACTCCGGATTGCTGTCCAGATCAATCAGCGTATCCATATTCAGCAGCTGATGATGACGGAGCGTAATATGCCCCAGTTCATGCATCAGTGTAAAACGAATACGGGATTTCCAGGCTGTGTCATCATAATAGACATACCAGACAGAGCCTTCCACAAACTTATCGCCATATTCAATCAGTGCATCCCGGATTCTTGTGCAGAACCCGTCTTTGCTCATCATCTGCGGATTTACACCCGCAGCATTCTTATCAGGATTCGTTTCAAGCTCTGCATACGGCACAAGTTGTATCTGTTGTCCGAAAGAGGACAGCAATCCATATACATCAAGCGGGAAAGAGACAGTCCTCATATCCCGCAGCAATTCGGCGGATTTTTGGACTGCCTCTTTTCTTCCAAAGGAACGATCAAACGCGTTCATCGAGATATTCATCCTCTGTGTCATCCAGGTCATCGCTCGAGGTGTTCTTGAAAGCCTCAGCGAAAGATCCTCTCAGCATTTCAAGCATCTGCTGCCTCTGTTCCGGATTCAGCTTCCCGGCTGCGCGGGCAATGATCCGGATATCTTCATCCTCTACACCTGCACCATTCAGGGAAAGCAGGAAAAGCCGATCCAGATGCAGCGCGTTCGCGATTGCCGTCAAAATTTTAGGATCAACAATCTTATACTTATCTTCTTCAATTCGCAGAATCGCGACATGGGTAACACCGGCTTCTTTGGCAAGATCGCGGAGACTCATGCCAAGCTGAAGACGTTTACGCTTAATGATTTGGCCCAAGGTTTCTTCATAGTTTATAGCCATCTGTCGCCGCTCCTTTCCTTAATCTGCAAGGAGTATAACACAGGTGGTAACAATAATCAACATTTTTTTCGTAAACCTCTTGACTTTATTTTTTGACTGTGATATTCTCGGTAAGCAAAGTTACCGACGAGAAATCGGACGATGCAGAGAGGGGGATGCAAAATGTCTGGGGGCAAATTTTTTTACCCATTCGCGGTAACTATGGTTACCTCTATTGCATCTCAATCGTTTTCCGGTGAGCGATGATGCACGTTCCGCGGAGATGACCATAATCCGCACACGGAACCTCTGATCGTTACGCCTGTTCTGCTACGCTGAAACTCCGGGATTATCATTGCACCAGAATCTGAGAAAGTACGGAGGCCGCTATGGAAACTATTAAAGACCTGGATCATCAGGATCCTGACAAAATGAAGTTATAAAAGAGTATAACCTCTGAATCCACGCACAGAATAATATGAGTCTGCCCCGTTATGAAACGTGAATACAGTCCCGTAACGCCTTTCGCAGAAAAGGGCTCCGCCCTGTTTTCTGATCTCTGCCGGGGTACTGATCCAGGAAGAAGTTTTTAAGTCGAAGTCGCCAAGGGCTTGCAGCCTGTAATAGAGTTCTTCTGTCAACAGCAAAACTCCGATCTCCTGAGCCTTCTTTTCAGCGCTCCCAATGGGCGGATTTTTCGTCCGCTTTTGGAAAGCTTCATCATCATAGCACAGACTTCTTCGCCCGGAAGGCGACTCTTTTGCGCAGTCGCAAAAAATCAGTTTCCCTGTTTCTTTATCAAAACCAATGGTATCCGGCTCACCGCCGCTTTTTTCCATCTTCCGCAAAACTTCCATGACGTCTGGCTTTTCACGCAGACGATTCTCCACATCAGCCCATTGCAGCTCCGGATGGAGATTCATATTGCCCTGAAACCTGTTCTTCAGTATTTCCAGCATTACTGATTGTCTCCTCTCTCTTCGGCAGTTTCTCATGGTTAAGATGATTCCGAGTTTGTCGGCTATTGGTATCTTCTAATCCTGTAATTTCTTGCCCATTTCAATCCGCATGTTATGTTCCTCAGGTCCACGGTTTGAATAGGCATACCTGTCGAATCCGATGATCTGAAAACCGTTCTTTTTGTAAAAAGAGATCGCTTTGAAGTTATAACTCTGCGTTTCAAGAACGGCCATTCTGGCCCCGCTCCTGACCGCTTCATCCAGGATGGTTTCTATCAGTTTTGTACCCACCCCGTTCCTGCGGTCAGCACTGTCAAACACACAGATGTTGGCGATGGTGTATCTGTTGTTCCACTTCTCCAGGAAGCCTTCCACAAACCCCAAGAGCCTGTCTCCCTCAAAAGCGCCGTAGGCGACCGGATGGTCCAGCCAGTCCTGCAGCATATCATCGTTGATGGACATCCTGAGGGGCTCATCAGACATGATCCATCTGATATCAAAGCCGTCTTCTTCGGGCTCAATGGACAGGAACCTGTCGGAGAGAATCTCCGCTTGGTATTTCCGTCCTTTATACTTCTCGTAGTCCAGCTTTTTGATAAACATTCTTACCCTCACAATTATCCCGTATATCACATGGGAATGGTCAGGAATATCAAAGATAAGTCATCACCTGAGCACTACATCCATTGGTTTTCCCTTGGCTAGCTCGTCGATTAGTTTGTCCAGTTGGCGCATCCTCTTTGTCATAGTATCTGCAATCTCTTCAACCTTAATTCCACAGATTGAGCCGGTAATCAGTTCAGATCTGGAGTTCCAGACAGGCGCTAACGACAGAAAATCGCCATATGTCAGTCCTGTCAAAATATCTATGCTTACATATCCGGTCAGCCATTTGATGACCTGATCCACCTCTGCTTGTGTCCGGCCTTTTCTCTCTGCCTTCTGAACAAGGCATTGATAAACTTTTTCAAATGGCATTTCAAAAACACTTTGTCTCGCCATTATTCATATACCTTTCCAGGGGCTGGTTGCCCTCGGCAAGTATACCATATTTCCGCGAATATGGCAGCTGCCTTTATGCCGGGAAGAATCATATTCTTTTTGAGCGGCAGAAGCACTTGCTGGAGGAGTTCCTGGTGCGAAACGCGATAAGCAGAGAACAGTATGAAAAGAAGACAATGGATGAAGGCGTCAGCGCGTCCTTTCTGAATGAATGGAACGGGAGCAGGAACCACCGGGAAAAGATCTATTTCTCATATGATTCCACGGACAAAAAGTGTCAGGCAGCAGTAAAATTGTCAGATATTGGCATTTAGTCGGAAAAACTCTGGAAAATGAGGTGAATGCCAAAATTTAAAATTTAAATTGACACAGTGTCAGCTTTGCGATATCATTCTCTATGATGACATTGTGTCAGTTTTGTTTTAAGGAGGGATCGTCCATGTCAAGAGGTTCACCGGCACTGACGGCAGCCCGTAAGGAAGAGATTATTGAGGCCTGCGCGAGGCTTTATGAAACCATGAGCTTCAAGGAGATTACCATCAAGGAGATCGGCACAGCCACCAGTTTTACCCGCACCTCGATCTATAATTATTTCGAGACGAAGGAAGAAATCTTCCTGGCGCTGCTGCAAAGGGAATATGAGCTGTGGGTGGACGCGATGAACGCTGTGATGGCTGACAGAGCTTCCATGACCCGCGATGAGCTGGCCCGGACGCTGGCACGCACGCTCACGGACAGGCCCCGGCTGCTTCGGCTACTGTCCATGAACCTTTACGATATGGAGGCCAATTCCCGTCCGGAGCGGCTGGCAGAGTTCAAGGTGGCTTATGGTGCGTCGCTGGATGCTGTCACCCGGATGGTGAAAAAGTACATCCCGGAGATGAACGAAGCGGGGCGCCAACAGTTTCTGTATGCTTTCTTCCCGTTTATCTACGGCATTTACCCCTACACCAGCGTGACGGAGAAGCAGAAGGCAGCCATGGCGCAAGCAGAAATCCCATATGTCTATCAGTCCGCCTATGACCTGACTTATACCTGTTTGAAAAAGCTGCTGAACGCAAAGGAGACTTAAGCCATGAAATACACAAAGCTGGGTAATTCCGATCTGACTGTTTCCCGCATCTGCATGGGCTGCATGGGCTTCGGCGACGCAGGCCAGGGGCAACACGCTTGGACGCTGGACGAGGAGCACTCCCGGGAGATCATCCGCCACGGGCTGGAGATGGGCATCAACTTCTACGACACGGCCATTGCCTACCAGAGCGGTACCAGTGAGCAGTACGTTGGCCGGGCGTTGCGGGACTTTGCGAAGCGTGACGAGGTAGTCGTGGCCACGAAATTCCTGCCCCGCACCCAGGATGAAATCGAAAGCGGCATCACCGGGCAGCAGCACATCGAGCGGATGATCAACAAGAGCCTGCAGAATCTCGGCATGGATCATGTGGATCTTTATATCTATCATATGTGGGACTGGCAGACGCCCATTGAGGATATTCTGGACGGTTTGAACCGGGTCGTTCAGGCAGGCAAGACGAGATACATCGGTATCTCCAACTGTTTCGCCTGGCAGCTGGCCAAGGCCAACGCCATCGCGGAGCGCGAAGACTGGGCTAAATTCATTTCTGTGCAGGGGCATTACAACCTGATCTTCCGGGAGGAGGAGCGGGAAATGGTGCCCTACTGCCAGGAGGAAGGCATAGCCCTGACACCCTACAGCGCCCTGGCGGCGGGCAGGCTGTCCCGCAAGCCTGGTGAAACCTCCGAGCGGCTGGAGAAGGACGCCTACGCCAAGTTCAAGTACGGCGCCACCGCGCAGCAGGACGGGGTCATCATCGACCGGGTAGCGGAAATCGCGGAAAAGCGGGGCGTGACCATGACGGAGGTCTCTCTGGCCTGGCTTCTGACCAAGGTTGCTTCCCCTGTGGTCGGCGCGACGAAGCTCCACCATGTGGATGGCGCTGCAAAAGCGACGGATCTGGAGTTGACGGGTGAAGAAGTTGTGTATCTGGAAGCGCCTTATGTACCTCATCCGCTGGCGGGCGTGATGGCCCAGAACAAACCGGCGAACGCAAAGGAAAAACATGTCTGGTCTACAGGCAATCAGAAAATCTGAGGAGGGGTATCATCATGAACACTTTACCGAAAATCGCACTGGGAGCCTGGGCTTGGGGAAACGACGGTACCTTTGGCGGCAATCTGACGGCAGACGCACTCCGCCCGATCTTCGAGGCGGGCATGGCTAACGGGCTGAACCTCTGGGATACCGCCTATGCCTACGGCATGGGCACATCCGAAAAGGTACTGGCCGGATTCCTGAAGGGTCTGCCCCGGGAAAGCTATCTGGTGTCTGACAAGTTTACCCCGCAGTGTGCCTCCAGCAAACCGACGGCCATGGCCGATATGATCGAAATGCAGCTGAAGCTGATGGAACTGGACCGCTTCGACATTTACTGGATCCACAACGTATGGGGCGCTCCCCACTGGACTGAGGAAGTTGCCAAGTACTTTGAAGGCAGGCCGGACGCTCCGATGATTGGCGTTTCCAACCATAATCTGGCGGAGATCAGACAGGCTGATGAAATCTTGAAAGAGCATGGGCTCAGGCTTGCTGCTGTGCAGAATCACTACAGCCTGATCAACCGCTCCTCTGAAGAATCCGGTATTCTCCAGTACTGCCGGGAGAACGATATCGTGTTCTTCTCCTACATGGTGCTGGAGCAGGGCGCACTGTCAGGAAAGTACGACACGCAGCATCCCATGCCGGAGGGGTCTGACCGTGCTGCCATTTACAATCCTGTGCTTGGCAAGTTGGAAGCGCTGAACGCTGCCATGAAAAAGCTGGCGGATAAATACAATGTCTCTATCGCGCAGATCCCTGTGGCCTGGGCCATTGCCAAGGGCACACTGCCCATCATCGGCGTGACGAAAGTCAGTCATGTGGAGGATGCGGTAAAGGCGGCGCAGATCATGCTGAGCGCGGACGAAGTGAAGGAACTGGAAATGCTTGCGGACACGCTGGGCATCAACGCCGTCCGCATGTGGGAAAAGGAAATGAAATAAGGAGGCCTGCCATGAAAAAACTGTTTGCTGTCACATTGCTTCTCTGCATGCTTTGCGCCACCGCCTTTGCGGATACATTGGTCACCAATGGCGGTGTGAGTCTGGACACCAATGACCTGCCTCACTACACGGAGGATGAATCTGCACCGGTCGTATATTTCATCAGTGACATTTCTCCGGAAAGCCTCGTCGCAGCCTATCACGCGCTGGGCATCGAACTGCCAGGCAAAGTAGGCGTCAAAATGTCCACCGGCGAAAGCACCCGCAGTAATTATCTGCGGCCTGAGCTGATTGGCGATCTTATCCATCTGGTAAACGGCACCATCGTGGAGTGCAATACCGCCTACGGCGGCAGCCGATCCTCCACCGCCATGCACCGGCAGCAGGCCAGGGACAATGGCCTCACGGACGTGGCTGAACTGGATATCCTGGACGAAGAAGGCAGCATGGAGATCCCCATCGAAGGCGGCGTCCGCATCAACATGGATTACGTGGGCAGCCACTTCGCCAACTACGATTCCTTCCTGGTGCTGACCCACTTCAAAGGCCACGCCATGGCCGGCTTCGGCGGGGCCATCAAGAACATATCCATCGGCTTCGGCTCCTCCATGGGCAAGGTGTGGATCCACTCCGGCGGCACCAAGACCAGCGGCGGCATCTGGGGCGAGCAGGATCCCTTCCTGGAGGCCATGGCGGACGCGGCAAAAGGTGTGGATACTTATATGGGCGACAACATCGTCTACATCAGCGTGATGAACCGCCTTTCTGTGGACTGTGACTGCGATGGAAATCCCGCCGAGCCGGACATGCACGATATCGGCATCCTGGCATCCACTGATCCGCTGGCCATCGATCAGGCCGCCATCGATCTGGTCTATGCCATGCCGGACAGCGGCAGCCTCCGCCGCCGCATCGAGCGTCAGAACGGGTTATATACCCTGGACGTCGGCGCGCAGAACGGGCTGGGCAGTCGGAATTACCGTCTGTTCGTCCTCGGAGAATAAGCCATGTGGGACTGGATTCAGAGGGAAGCCGTCTATCTTTGGTACTACCTGGATATTCAGCTCCGGCAGATCGCGCCGTACTGGGCGCTGGGCATCGTGCTGGGCAGCGCGGTCTCCGTGTTCGGCAAGAAGTACATCCACGGCGCGTTCGCCAGAATCGGCCAGCGCAAAATGGGCTGGCTGGGCGTCATTCCGGCCAGTCTGCTGGGCATCGCCTCGCCGCTGTGCATGTACGGCACCATCCCGATTGCCGCATCCTTTTCGGAGCAGGGAGTGAAGGACGATTACCTGGCTGCCTTCATGATGTCCAGCATCCTGCTGAACCCGCAGCTGATCTTCTACAGCGGCGCCCTGGGGCAGACAGCCCTCATCATCCGCTGTGTCAGCTGCTTCCTGTGCGGCTGCGCGGCGGGCTGGCTGATCCGGCTGTTCTACAGCGGAAAAGGCAAAAGTTTCTTTGACTTCACCGGCTTCCATGAGGGAAAAAGCCGGGACACCGATCCCAATATGCTGCTCAGGTTTCTGAAGAACGTCTGGCGGAATATCAAAGCCACCGGCCCCATGTTCGCCCTGGGCATTCTGCTGACGGCACTGTATCAGATCCACGTACCCGGCAGTTTTGTCAGCGGCCTGTTCGGAAAGAACAACGGTTTCGGTGTGCTGATGGCGGCGACCATCGGTGTGCCGGTGTACATGTGCGGCGGCGGCACCATTCCGCTGCTGAACGAATGGCTGGCGGACGGCATGAGCATGGGCAGCGCTGCGGCCTTTATGCTGACCGGCCCCGCCACCAAGATTACCAATCTTGGCGCGATGAAGATCGTTCTGGGCTGGAAGCGGTTCCTGATCTATCTCGCGTTTGTAATGCTGTTTTCCCTGTGTACGGGGTTGATTGTAGACTTTATATGTTAGAAAAGGAGATGCTGAACAAAATGAAAAAGATGCTTGCTGTGCTGATGATGCTGACCTTGATCGTTTCCTGTCTGTCGACGGCTTTTGCGGAGGAAGGCGCTTCCGCTGCAGAAGCGACAGAGCCCACCAGCCACATTCTGGTGGTTTATTTCTCTGCCACTGGCACCACCAAAGGCGTGGCTGAAAAGCTGGCGGAAGGACTTTCAGCCGATTTGTATGAGATTGTCCCCGAGGAGCCCTACACCGACGCCGACCTGAACTACAACGACCGCAAGAGCCGTACCTCCATCGAGACGGATGATCCTTCCTGCCGACCTGCCATCGCGGGCGAGCTGCCTGACCTGACGGCGTATGACACCATCCTGATCGGCTATCCCATCTGGTGGGGTGACGTGCCTCGCATCGTCTCCAATTTTGTTGAAAACGTGGATCTGACGGATAAGACTCTGGCAGTGTTCTTCACCTCTGGCGGCAGCGGACTGGGCAGCAGCATGAAGCATCTTGAAGAGCAGGCCGGTGCGGGCACCTGGCTGGAAGGGAAGCGCTTCAGCTCCCGCACCACGGCGGAAGAGCTGACGGGATGGGCAGCCTCCCTGGGCATTAAGCCCTGAATCAAGGAGGCCCCATGAGCTCGAAACACTGCAAACACATTGTTGACGTCCTGCTGGGTGTCGGCCTGCTCCTGCTGATGAGCTATCAGGTCACGGGCGAAGCCGGGCATGAATGGACCGGCATCGTCATGACGCTGCTGATGATTCTGCATCAGATCCTGAACCGGAAATGGTACGCGGCGCTGTTCAAGGGAAAGTATACGCCTCTCAGAACCGTACAGACGCTGGTCAACGCTGCCCTGGTGATTTGCTTTGTACTGACCGCCCTGTGCGGGGTCAATATGAGCGTGCACGCCGTACCCTTCCTGTCAGAATTCATGCGGGCATCTCTGGGCCGCAGGCTGCATTTGACCCTGTCCCACTGGTGTTTTGTGCTGATGGGGCTGCACCTGGGCATTCATATTCCTGCCATACTCAATGGCGTCAAAAGCTCAAATGTACGGCGCATCAGCTTTGTCTTTTCCATTCTGGCTGCCGGAGCCGGGCTGTGGCTGTTCCTGAAAAACGGCTATCCGGATTACCTGTTCTACCGTGTTCCCTTCGCCTTCATTGATTACGATAAAGCCGTTCCGCTGGTGCTCCTGGAAGCTTTGCTGATCGCCTTCTTCTGGGTATTCATCGGCGCACAGCTGCCCAAGCTCCTGAACCGCAGAGCCGATACAAACAGGAAGCTGATCTCGTTGATTGGCATTCTGCTGGCAGTGGTCATCGGTATGGGGCTGACCTTCGCATTCCCGGCCGGAAACGAAGACAGCTGGAATGAGAAAGCGACACCCTGGGGTACGGTGGTAAAAGAAGAAAACGCCGCGGATGAGACTCCCGTGCCGGTGGAAAGCACGGCAGCTCACGCAGCGGAAAGCGAGGAGACTCCTGTGGATGACGGTTTTGTGTGGATCGATGGCGGTACCTTCCTGATGGGCAGCCCCGAAACGGAAAACTGGCGTATCGACGATGAAACCCAGCATGAGGTCACCGTATCCGGCTTCTGGATGAGTCCCTATGAGGTCACCCAGGCTGAGTACGAACACCTGATGGGTGTCAACCCCAGCAGCTTCAAGGGAGATCACCTGCCGGTGGAAAGCGTCACCTGGCTGGACGCAGTACGCTTCTGCAACGCTATGAGCGCGGAAGCGGGCTTGACAGCAGCCTATGTGATCGACGGTGAAACCGTGACCTGGAACCGCGGCGCGAATGGCTATCGTCTTCCAACAGAAGCGGAATGGGAATACGCCTGCCGGGCAGGCACCACGACGCCCTTTAGCACCATCCATGCCACAGGTCCGGAGGAAGCCAATTACTACGGTCATTATCCCTATGAGATCGAGGAGAACTACTTTGACGATTCAGTGCTGGAAACCCGGCCCGGGCGTTACCGGCAGACGACGGTGGAAGTGAACAGCTTCGCGCCGAATCCCTGGGGCCTGTACAATATGCACGGCAATGTGAACGAGTGGTGCTGGGATCTCTACGGCGCATACGAGCTGACAAACACCGTCGATCCCACGGGCGCGGAAACCGGCACCCGCCGGGTCTATCGCGGCGGTGGATGGAACGACTTTGGCAAGAATCTTCGCAGTGCCTACCGCGCGGCTGGCGAGCTGAACATGGAAAGCTATAACCTGGGCATCCGGCTGGTTCGCAGCGCCGGAAAAACGCTCTCTGGAACCGTGTCTACCAGCAGCGAGGTGGAAAAGACGGAAAGCTCCGGCAAAATGCTGATCGCCTATTTCTCCTGGAGCGGCAACACACAGGGTGTCGCGGAGGAAATTCAGCGTCAGACCGGCGCGGACATCTTTGAAATCGTACCGATCCCTGCCTACTCGGATGACTATAATACCGTGCTGATGGAGGCACAGCGGGATCAGCACGAGCAGGCGCGTCCGGCGATCACCAATCCACCCCAGAGCATCGACGAATATGATGTGATCCTGCTGGGCTATCCCAACTGGTGGGCGTCCATTCCCATGCCCATCGCGACCTTCCTGGAATCCTATGATTTCAGCGGAAAGACCATTCTGCCCTTCTGCTCCCATGGTGGCGGGCGCTTCGGCCAGAGCCTGACAGCCATTGCCAAGCTGGCTCCGCAGGCTGTCATCGTCCCCGGGCTCTCCGTTCACTATTCCGGCGGCTCGGGCCTGCCGGACGATGTCCGGGCATGGCTGGAATCACAGGGCATTCAAACAAATCCATAAAACATAAGGAGTGTTTTATCATGGCAAAGAAGCAAACTGCCGGAAGAGATCATCTCGGGAAACTGGCTCCCAAGTTTGCGGAACTGAACGACGACGTTCTTTTCGGGGAAGTATGGTCCCGGGAAAAGGAGCTTTTCCCCCGCGACCGCAGCATGATAACGATCGCGGCGCTGTTCTCCGCCGGCCTGTATCCGCAGCTGAAGGCACATCTGTCCATTGGCAAGGATCACGGCGTCACAAAACAAGAGGCGGTGGAGATCGTGACGCAGCTGGCTTTCTACTGCGGCTGGCCTAAGGCCTGGAGTACATTCCCTCTGATCCAGGAAGTGTACGGTGATGAAGAAAGCGAACTGGACGGCGTACCCTCTAACCTTTCCGTTTTCCCCGTGGGACAGAAAAATGATGCCTTTGCGCAGTACTTCATCGGTCAGAGCTATCTGGCTCCGCTTTCCACTGAGCAGGTGCCCGTCTTCAATGTCACCTTTGAACCTGGCTGCCGGAACAACTGGCACATCCATCATGCCAGCGAAGGCGGCGGTCAGATGCTCATCTGCGTCAGCGGCCGCGGCTGGTATCAGGAATGGGGCAAAGAAGCCCGTGAGCTTCATCCCGGTGATGTGGTGAACATCCCCGAGGGCGTCAAGCACTGGCATGGAGCCGCTTGCGACAGCTGGTTCCAGCATCTGGCCATTGAGGTGCCGGGTAAGGATGGAAGATCTGAGTGGCTGGAATCGGTAGATAATGAACAATATGGAAAGCTGAAATAATAAGTATGAACCCCGACCATTACGGCGATGTCACAGGCAAACCTTTCTTGCCTGTGGCTTTTTGATGAATAGTCCTTTTTTGCCATCCAACAGGATGGTCTGCGCGAGCCTGCCCATTTTTACAGGCTGACGCCGATCCGCCGGGTTTCACTGTGGCGTCCCGGGTTCTTCCTGCCTGAAATCCGGTCCTCTGGCTCCTGCAAAATCCCCTACTTTCCGCATATAGCAGCCTTCGGACCCCGACTTGGTCGCGTGAATGGCGATTTGTCCAAAGTAGAAAAGTTCACCTGATGCAGGTGGGCTTTTTATGACGGCTTCGTCAGGTGAACTTTTCTACTGATTTGTTATTCCTGCGTCCTGCACGGCATTGCTAGTTTTATGGAAATATCCTGTAATACTTCACAAAAACAAGCAATATCTTTCAACGATCATGACCGTAATGAAAAATCGAGCCAGACTTATATCAGGACTGTCTTTCTTCATCACTGTTGCGCTGTATTTCAACCCTGCTCTCTCCGAAGCTGCCATGATGGGAATGATCATGGCCGCAGTCTCCAGGCTTTCATCTATAGTATTCCCAGGCAGAAACTGAACCATCCTCAAAGATGCTGACGTTTGTGATGCTTGCGTGCCTGTCCCTCCCGGCCTGGGCGGAGGAAGCCGCCGGTGCGGAAAGCACCGCCGCCCAGAGCATCGGCGAATGAAATCAAAACGCAAAGGATGCCGCTGCGCATGCTCAATGCCCATGCCAGCGGCATCTTTTCATTATATGACAACCAGGAGCGTCTCCATCCGCTCGGCCATCCGATCGATTTCCTGCGGGGTAGAATCTAGCAAGGTGTCAAATTTCAGATACAGCGCGTCCGCCTCATCGCGGTAAATCTTCAGGAGGAGGGTGCCAATGGAGTCCAGGGTCTTCAGCGCAACCTGCCGGCAGCCGGGGAGGAGCTCCCGGTCGATGGGGCGGTCGTAGTAGATCATGGTGATCTTCGGATAATAAAGGCCGCACCCGGCACATATTTCCTCGCAGGAAAGCGCGCTGGCCCGGTTCGCGTTGGCCATCGCCTGCCGAAGCTGATCAAAGAACGCGGGCGTCGAAAGCGCCTGCTCCGTGACCCGCAGGTAGATGGGAACCGTCCGACACTGCATGGTCACGGTGCGTTCCAGGGTCGCGTAATCCCGGTTGCTGATCACATTGGCACACAGCGCCTTTGACCGGCCGTTCAGCTCCCCCAGCAGGCACGCAAACGCGGCGTTGAAGAACATGTTCCCGGTGATGTGAAGGCATTCGCAGCGCTCCCGGACATGCCGCATGGTTATACTGCTCCGGGAGGCGCGGACGACGCGGGATCCCATCATGCAGGCCAGGCCCGCCCGGGCGAAGACGCCGTAATAGAACAGGAGGAGCAGCATCAGCACGGGCGTTCCCCGAAGGACCGCGATATAGACCGGCGCGAAGCCCCGGGCCATCGGATTCTTCCGGGTGCGGAGCAGGCAGATCAACGCGCCCAGCAGCGTACCGATCAGCAGCGCCAGAGCGGAGATCTGGACCGCGTGACCCACAGGCCGCCCAGGATCGTTTTCCAGGAGCCGCCCTCGATTCAGGATTCTATCCAGTTTTTCCAGTAATGTCATCTGCGCTTATCCCCCGGATTCCCCTGTCAATTCCCGTTCAGCAGCTCCGACGAAGCCGGTACAACAATGGTAAACGCGCCTTTGAGGAATGGAACGGTTGCGACCGTGTTCTCCGGCTGATCCTCTACGTCGGCCATCGCCCAGTTGCCAAAATCGCCCGCCTCCATCCAGAAAACAACGTCCGTTATTTGGGAGTTCAGCGCGATGGCTCTCGCGGCCGTATCAATCGGTACGAATTCAACGTTCATCGCGAGCCGTTTTCCGATTTCAGACACAAGCGCCGTATTGAAGCCGATAGGATTCCCGGCTTCAGAGAAGTAATCCATCGGCGGACGGTCGCCCGTCAGCGCGACCCGCAGGGTCTGCGCGCCATCGAATGTTTCCGGCACAATCGCTTCGGGCTCCGCGCCCGCGATGACTTCGTCAACGTACTGCTTCTTCAGGGCCTCCAGCGTCCCGTCGGACTTCATGGACTCGATTGCTTCTGAAATCCGGTCGCGCAGCGCGGCGTCCTCCCCGCGGAGCAGCATGGAGAAATTCAAGGCATAGGAGGGAGCGTTTTCAGGGGGATTATAGATCGTAAATTCTTCCGTTCTTGAAAGCAAATATTTGGCCGTATATTCATCAAGCGCCATCCCGGTGATGTGTCCGCTGGCAAGCGCTGAAACCATGCTGTTCAGATTATCAAAAAACTGATAGCGGGAAAACGGTACTTTGCTGAAATAGCTTTCCGAAATGGCTTCGGTCAGCGTGGTTTCATCCACATTCAGCTTCGTCAGGCGTCCAAGCACGCCCTGCTCCTCCGCCAAAGTCGCGGTATTCAGTACGGACAGCATCAGAAGTACGATGATCGTCAGGATCGCAGCGCTCTTTCTCATGATTACTCCTCGCATCAATAGAATATATCCTTTCGGAATTCCAGGCCCTTGATCCATAAGTGATCAAAGGTCTTCTTTTTTTGCGTCCCTCACATGTTTCTGCATATTATGCAGAAATTTTTTTGAGAAAACCGCAAAAAAGCACTTGACAAACCCGCAAAAATCTGCGGTCGCCTTCGGCGACCAATCGAGAAGAAATGTGCCCGCGCCCCGGGACATCTACTAGCTCGATTGGAGGCCTTAGGCATGAAACCCGTAATCAACTCTCACCTTGACTACAGACGGTTTCTGAATGGAATTGGAGGCATGTATCGGATCAACTGGAGATCCAAGCCTCCTGCAATTCGAGAGATTTACCTCCGTTTCAGAGAACTCGATCTCTCTGCTGTGGATCGTATCATGCAGGATCAATATTCCTCCCGTGGAGCTGAACCGCGTCCACCTTCCTGTATGCTGCGATCCCTGCTGCTGATGATTGTGATGAATGTCGTTTCCGTCACACACTGGTTCGAAACCCTGCACACATCACAATTCTTCGCTGTCCTCTCCGGTTTCCAGCCTTGGGATATCCCCGGTGTCGGAACCTTCTACGACTTTATCGACAGGCTTTGGAACTACGCCACACCCAACTTCTCTCCCCACTGCAAGCCGCCTGTGAGGAAGAAAGTCAAGAAGCCAAAGGAAAAGGGGCAAAAGGCTGCTCCCATTGAGAAGTAATGCACATCTGAAGATATTCCGATTGTATCATACGGAAACAGACCCGTCAATTTTCAAATTCTCGCCGCCGCCCACGGCTGGACAGACAGCCTCCACAATTGTCCGTAATTGGGAAAACTCAAAAACAAGAACCCCGGAAGCTCTTGTTTACAAGCTTCCGGGGACGTATGCCCGGCAGGATTCGAACCTGTGACCTTCAGAGTCGGAGTCTGACAATCTATCCAGCTGAGCTACGGGCACTCAACAGGAGTGGTTATATCCCCTTCTGAAGGGATTGTCAAGAACAAGTTTTGGAAAAGCCTGTCTCCCTGCACTTTTGCAGTCGCTGCATTGGCTTTCCCACTATTCTTTCATCCATTGAACAGAAAAATGATTGCGAAAGCGAAGTATATGGGAACACTGTTTTTTCGAAACAAAGATGAAATAGTAAATGGATGGAGGCATATGTCCTGTGAAAGAAAAAATCTGTCTTATTATGGTCTTGATCCTGACGATGATCATGTCTGTTTCATTGGCAGAAGAAGAAATTACTGTTTCCGCCAGAGTCAACGCGGAATTATATGCCGATCAAGCGCTGGAACAGAATTATGGCATTACGCTGCTTCTGCAGGAGTATTATATAAGAACTGTAGAAGAAAAAGATAACAATGTCTTCATTGTCAGATATGAGGGTTTGGAAAACTACGCTTATGTGCTGGGCCGATATGAAATCGCTGTCGACAGGAATCAGGTTGTTGAAATCACCTGGAGCCATGACGGCGAAAACATTTCCGGAGGATTTGACGCAGAAGCCTGGGGTGCAGAGCAGATCATGGAAATGCTGCGTCTTAATCAGGAAACAGGTGACACCAGCCTTTTCGATACTCGCGTTGCTAAAATCAATGAAAAGCATCTAATCACTATGATCGAAGGGGTTCCGCAGGACTGTATTGTCTTTGATGCGCCAGACGGCACTGTTCATGCCTATATCATTGACGAATACGGTTCGGGCCTGGACGGATACAGGCTGACCGAAGGACAATGGGAGATGATTATCGGCGGTGGTGACGTATTGAACTACCGAGATGACGCGAGGTTCGTCCGGCATCAGGCTAATCAGTTGCGTCCGGACGGGACTGCTTACGGAGACGCTCAGGGATTGCTGATCTCTTTCAGATCCTGCTGATCCAGGAACTGTTCATGATTTCCAAGGGAAAAGAAGGTTGGAGCGATATCAGCGCAGGCCGAAAAGAACGGCTTTACATTCTCCTGTGTTTCCAAAGGACTCTGATCATTTTCCGGATACCAGCTGGATACGACATCGCCGGCAATGGCGATCAGCGTCGGACGGTAGCTGCGAAGACTGGTGATCACGGTATCGAATGAACGATTGTGCAGATCGCTCAGCAGCGCAATCCGCGGTGCACCGGTAATCTTGTATACAGTCTCAATCATACGGATCCCTCCTTGGTACAGACCAGATTAAATCAGAAGTGCGCTCAGATCAACGTTTTCAACTTGCAATTCAAATGGAAATCATTTATACTCAAGGTGTTGATAAGCTGACCAACAAGACCAGAATATTGGAGGCGATATAAATGCAGGTCAACACACTGGAAGCAAAGACAAATCTGTCCAATCTGGTCAGATTGATCGAGACCGGACAAGAGAGCGTGATTGTTATTGCTAGATATGGAAAACCTGTTGTAAAAATGACAGCATATCAAGAAAAACCGGTATCCAAGAGAATAGGGGTTGCGAAGGGAAAATTGAAAACGCCCAAAGATTTGGATAAGCACAACGATGAGATTGCAGAGCTGTTTGGGGGAACACTATGAATTTACTTCTTGATACTCATGTTTTGATTTGGGCTCTAAATGATGATCCTCAGCTCTCTGAGAAGGCCAGAAAAATGATTCTTGATCCGGATAATGCTGTGTATTATAGTGTTGTATCAATCTGGGAAGCGTCCATTAAGCATACATCACACCCGGAAGATCTTGAATTCAGTGGCAAGGAATTATCGGGCTTTTGTCTGGAAGCAGGGTTTCTTCCGCTGGAAATGAAAGATAAACATGTATATGCGTTAGAAACGATTTTAAGGCCGGAAAAAGCACCACGCCACCACGATCCGTTCGATAGAATGCTTGTAGCGCAGGCAAAAGCAGAGAATATGTCTTTCCTGACACATGACTCGTTGATACCATATTATGAGGAAAGATGTATTATTCCAGTATAAGATATTAAACAACAGTGATGAGTGACGTTTGTGAGGGGGCGAATCAATGGAAATGACTGTTAATGTTGCAGGACAAGTCAGCCAGATCAAATTAGGTGTCCTGAAAGCACTATGGCCTCTCTTTGAAACCATTATCAATTCAATTCAATCTCTCGAGGATATGTCCTTATCGATCTGAAGATTGATGAACTGACACACGAAGACATAGGTCAGATGCAGATGTACGTCAACTATTACACCAGAGAGCGTATAAATCCAGGGGATATACCTCCGATTGGAATTCTTCTTTGCGCCGAAAAGGATGATGCAGTCGTACAGTATACGTTGCCAGAGGACAATCAGCAAATCTTCGCAGCCAAGTACATGCCGTATCTGCCGACAAAAGAAGAACTTCGGAGAGAGCTTAATCTGGATGACTTCGAGAAGAAGGAATGAAGAAGAAAACGAGACGCACTGCGTCTTGAATTCAGCGCTTTCCAGAAATAAGACGCGCTGCGTCTCGAATTTGAGAGTGTGGTCATCTCCTTCCCGGGTAGCTTATTTACCCAATAGCTCCGGGATGAACGGTAGAACACATGTGGATATCACAATCCATAATAACTGACCAACCCAAAGCACATAAACTCTACACAAGCAATCCCTGGACTAAAACGCTCCACTCTCTACGTATCCCAATCTTTCATAACCAGAAGGTGCGCTGACACTGGATAGGGGCAAGCGCTTTCAACGTTTCCAGATTTCTTCTGGCTTACGTACCTCTGGCCTCGCTTCGCTCGGCGATGACCACACGGGCGCTGACGCGCCAGCAGCGACGGATGGATAAGATGTGAAAATGGAGAAAACTATGAATAAAGAAGTTGATATCCCAGAGCTCACAGAAGCCCAAATCCAATATATCAAAACCCAGCAGGCTCGCGCTGATGCTCTCGTTTCAGATCCCGACTCTCCCAATTATGAGCCAGATGTAACGAAGCGAAGAACGGCAAGCCGGAAATTGATGAGAGAGTGGGAGCACGACCGCTCCGACACTCCTTCGTCAGCCAAAGAAGTGAATAAGTAAAGAACCACCACCCCCAAAGCACCCAAATAAGTAAAGTCCCCGAAGCCCTTGCGGCGAACCACACAAACAAAGCATAAAAATACCAGACTACCGAGGTATCGAGGTGTGGATGCACAACTCCCATCATTCCCATCATTCCCACCATTCCCACCATTCCCACCATTCCCATCCTCTCCATAAGAAGCAAATAAGATAAGTAATGGGATGTGAAGATCGGGGAGATGAAAGGCCGATAAGCACATAATAAGATAGTAAGAGAAGAACCAGCGAAGTGGTAAGCACTTAATAAGGTAGTTGGGAATAGAACCCGGCGAAGTACACAATCCAGAAGTGAATAAGAGTGTGGCGGGGAGAATGAGAAGGCAGTGATTCCCATCCTTACCTGGTCCTCTGTCATTGTTGCGGGACGTGAAAAGTGAGAATTTCGTGTCCTGCTAGGGATACGGTATACAATATCCAGAATGCAGCATAGAAACAAAATCTACGCAGCGTAGAATCATTGATATTTCTGCGTTATTTTCAAATATCATACAGAAACGCAATTCACGAAGAATAATATTCGGGACACGGTTTTCGCAATTTGCTTGTACCAAAGGAAAAATGGTAGGATCTATTTTTTCATAATTGGTTCAGCGCGTTTCTTCTGACAGGACGATTCATTACAATCAATTGGCTTAGTGTAGTTTCAGCCCGTGCGTTTAATTAGGCGTTCTATTCTACTGTGAGGTACTTTTCATTGACAACCTTGGCCTGCTTCTCAGCGGTCACTTACATCATACAGGAAGCTCAGATTGAGAGATAGACAAGAAGTGATGATGTTGATTTCCCGGAGTTTATGCTCCGGGCTTTGTTTTATTATAGAATAAACAGTAAAACTTGAACAAAAAACAATAATGCTTGAACGGATGATCAAATCTGATCAATAAGGATTAGATTTGGATCTTGTATTGATTTGACTTCTTCAGTGAAACCATTTTTGCTGGCAAGAAGAAAGAATAGTTTACGTCCCTTAGCTGGAATAAATTGAGCTTTCATTTTCAGATTGTCCAATTCCTGGATTCCTGCTGCTTTAGAGCGATATTTGCATTCGCCGATAATGAGATGATGATCATCATAGGCTATGACGTCTACTTCACTTTCCTGCCAGACGCTGTTTTTGCAGACTTGTCCCCACCACTTTCCGGAAGACCGGGGCACAAAGGGTAGCTTATAGTCCAACGCATATTGAAAAATGTTGGCACGGATTATATCCTCGTAAACAAATCCAAGGAATTCATGATATTGATCATTCAGAATGATGCTTCGGGACTTTTCCCGAAGAGTTGAGATGAGAGAGACATTCGGTTCCAGGAAAGTATAGTAAAAACGGAAAAAGGAATCTGAAATACGGTAACGGTGCTCTTTTTTTACTGATAATGAATTGTCAATCAGAGAAACGATTTCCAGATCAATCAGTTTATTCAGGTAGGGATATATGTTTCGCTGATCCATTCCGCATTGCTTTGCAATTTTACCCGATTCTTTTTCGGAAGCACCAATTACCCTCAAAATAGAAACATAGGTCGTTATGTCACGAACCTCCTGCATCAAAAGGTTAGGGGCTTCGAGAAAGAGCCGGCCTGTGCGGTCAAACAGCAAAGCATCAGAAGCCTTCTGAACGGATGAATAGTCTTTGAAATACATGACATACTGTGCTACGCCTCCCGTCTGGGCGAGCACTTCAACGGCATCTTCAAAGCATGGAAACAATTCATGTATTTCGGAAAAGGAGAAGGGCAATATCTCCATGATGACATCAAAACGACCGTAAAGCGGCGACTGATCATTCTGAATTTGTTTACGCATAAAAGAAAGATTGGATCCAAGAAGGATCAGCTTCATATCCTTCAACGCATGATCAATAATCCACTGGAATTCGATCGTGACATTCTCGTTTTTCTTTGCCAGAAAAGGAAACTCATCAATGATAATCAATGCTGGATGGGTTAATTGTGTTGTGGATAAGAAAGTAAACACATCCCGGAAGGTAGAATACGGACGAAGTAATGGTTTTAACTGTCCGCTAAAAGAAGTGAGAACAGAGATAAAATCATTCAGGCAGGAAGCATAGTCAAAGGTAGTTATCTGGAAATAAGCAGTGGATGTATCCTGATTGTTTTCAAGAAAATCAAGGACTAAAGCAGTTTTTCCTGTACGGCGGCGACCATATATTGCCATCGCTTTATAGCGGGGCTGCTTGGTAAAGCTGATCAATTGTTCTTTTTCTCGATTTCTGAAATAAAGCATGACGAATCGCCTCCCGCTCAGATTCCTAATGAGTATCAAGGTCAGTATACAGTACGAACATCCTTTAGTCAAGTTAAATACGACGAATTTAAATACGACGAATCATAATACGATAAAAAGATTAATATGTGAATTGTTCGATATCGTAAAATTGGTCGTCCTTCTGATCCATGCTTGAGCTTGAGTATGGTTTTTTCGGGGCCAGCCAGTTGTCTATATCCATTATTCTTCCGGCTGGGTACGGTTAAAGACAAAAGCCAAATACAAATGATCTGGAGGATAGGATGGTAGGAAGCGCATGAATCAAAAACATACCCTAAAAAAATATAAAAACAGGGTACAAATCTTGACTAAGACACTAAAAAATATATATTTAGGGTATGAGAGGAGGGAGCAAGATGGATAGGTGCATTGATAAAATGGAAAAACGGATCATGTCTTATCCCAAGGGAAACATACCCCTATCTGGCAATCCGGGCACCTTTTTCTATCATTCCATGGAATATCGGTTGATGCGGGAAGGTGTCGGCGACCTGCACTGCATGACAGAAGATTATATTGTTGATGACCTGATGATGGAATGGAACGGTCAGGGACGTTATGGAACGTAGGGACGACCCGTTTTTTCCACTATCGGCGGCTTCGGCCGTCTTTTTTCATCTCAGCAAAACCGGTTGGATCCTTCACCCAACCGGCAGTGTATCAACCCGGGATGGTTCTGAGTTTCCATTCAACCGGACGCTTTCTGTTTCTTGCCTCCTTTCTCTGCTCAGTTGTTGATATAGGGGGAATACATTCCCGGATGGAGAATGCCGGAATCACTTTCCGAATGATAGGTCCGCTGGGCGGGTGCGAATTCCTGCGTGACAACATGGCGGGATACGAGCCAGGTGATGGTTGGCGCGAATTTATATCTTCCATTCCTTTCTCCGGCCGCCTTTCCGGCGGGGCTCTCTTTGATGGCTGAAGGATAGCACAGGAGTTTTTCCGGTTTTGCAATCGGTTTCCGGGGACTTTTTCCACACGTCCTCGAGCGCCTGGCGAATTGAATCTGCGGGAGTTTTATGGTATGATCTTTATAAGGAATCGAAAGGGAGTGATCATATGCCTTACGACGGGCCCATGCAAACAGCATTTAAAAAGCTTTCTCCCGAGCAGCAGACTGCGGTTTATCAGTATGTTCTTTTCCTGGTCAATAATCCGTCTGTGGAAGTGATTATTCACGAGGACAAGCATCCGAAGCGTAAACTGGGCATGCTGGCGGATCGGTTCAGGGGCATCAGTGACGATTTCAATGATCCGATTCCTGAATTTGGAGAGTACATGCAATGAAATATCTGCTTGATACATGCGCTCTGATTTATATGATTTTTGATCCGGGACGCCTTTCTTCGCGGGCGGTTGAGATTTCCGAAGGTGAAAATGATCTGTATGTCAGCATTGCTTCGATTTGGGAGATTATGATCAAGGAACAGATTGGCAAGCTGGATATAGACGAGACCAGTGCGATGGAAATTGAGGAAATCTGCAAAGAGATGGATGTTCATATTCTGCAGACATCCATTCCGCAGATAGATGGGATTCGTTCACTTCCCACATTCAAGGATCATGGTGATCCCTTTGATCGGCTTATCATTTCTCAGGCAATGGATATGAACTTGCCGGTTATTACTTCTGACGAGAAGTTTACCAGATATAATATCAAAGTAGTCTGGTGAACGGTTCTTCCCCCGCCGGCAAGTTCTGCTGGCACGGAACAGCGGGACGACCCTTGGTTCCACCCTCGCGGAATGGTTGGAACGACCCCACAGGCGGCTTCGGCCGTCTTTTCCATATCAGCAATAAGCCGATTGGATTCTTCATGGGAAAGGCTGGATGATAAGCTGGATGAGCTGATTAACTGCCTGGAGGAAATAACGGATGACGGGGAAGATTGCTGCGCGGAATCATTTAACCCGGTAAATGGCGTGCTTACTCGCCGCCCGTACCGGGCGCTGGCAGTGCTGTTACGGAATAATCAAATCTTCCTGCAGGAGAAAATCAATGATATTGCAATGAATGATTGAATACTTACGACGTATGCGTCGCAACTTTTCACATTCTCCTCGTGAGTTTAAAGATAAGGGAATCGCCCTTCAGGTGATAATGGTGATGGTATATCGATGCAAAGCGTCAATGGAAAAATAAAACAAGAAAAAAAGAGAACCATCCCTGGTTCTCAAATCGGTTTAATCCGCGATCTCTGCTGCTGCGTTTGTTGTTGCAATAGTTGACGAAGTGTGTTGGCGATGACAGCGGACTGGTTGCTTAGCTCCGTTTGGATGATGGGTTTTGCAGATGGATTTATTGCGAACTTTTTCAAAATAGACAAAAAGTTTGCAATATGATGCAAACTTTTCTTGATTCTACAAAAAATTTGCAGTACAATCATATCCTGAGAGGTGATTGTGATATGATAAAAAGAGAGCATTATCTGGCTCAGATCAAACCGTTTGCTGACAGCGATCTGATTAAAGTAATCACTGGTATACGTCGCTGCGGAAAATCCGTTATTCTGAAACAACTGGCACAGAGTATCCTGAACAGAACAGACAATGTTATTCTTCTGGAATTTGAAAATAAGCGCACAAGAGCTTTGCTGCCTGACGCAGAACGGGTTATCACATACGTGGATGAACACCGGACAAAAGAAAAATGTTATGTTTTTCTTGATGAGATTCAGGAAATTGAAAACTGGCCGGATATATGTCAGACCTTGCGATTGGAAAACTGCTCAGTCTTTATATCCGGCTCAAATTCCAAGCTGCTTTCTTCTGAGTTTACGGATGCGCTGAGCGGACGTTATGTTTCTTTTCAGATTCACCCTTTTGTCTGGACAGAATTACGGGAATATGCAGAGGAGCTGAATCGTGAACTGTCTGTTTCTGACTATCTGATCTGGGGCGGCTTCCCCAAAAGGTTAGAATTTGAGGGGGAAGCTATGATTCGCTATCTGGAAGATATTGATGAGACGATCATCTACAAAGATATTATCCGAAGGTTTAATATCAGGAAGGAATCCCTTTTTCGTGCAGTTGCGGACTTCGTACTCAGATCCAACGGAAGAATTGTTTCATATAATTCCATCTACAGAGCGGTGAAGCAGAAAGAGAGATGTTCAGAAAACACGATCGTGAAATATGTGGAATACTTGGAGAAAGCCTTTGCAACAGAATTAATGAAGCAATATTCCGCAAAGACAAAACAGGAATTGCAATTTCACAAAAAGTGCTATGACGGTGATGTATCCCTTAATTCGATTCGTTGTCCGAATAATCGCTTCGATATTGACCACAATCTGGAAAACATCGTCTATCTGGAACTGCTTTGGCGGGGATACAACGTAAAACTGTATGACAATGCCGGAAAGGAAATAGATTTTATCGCTTCCAAATCCGGCAAAGAGTATTTGATTCAAGTCGCTCACAGTGTGGTAGATGAAAAAGCATACCAGCGGGAGTTCAACGCATTCAACGGACTGGATAACGCAAGGCAAAAGATTCTGATTACAAATGATGATATGGATTATTCCACAAGTACGGTCAGACATATCAGGCTGAAGGATTTTCTGGAATGTAAAGAACTGTAAAACCACCCTTGACAACTTTACTCTCGCAGATTGAGGCTGCGGAATAGAAGAAGCTTTCATCTCGGCAAAAAGCCGGTTGGATTCTTCATCCAACCGGCAGCGTATTAACCTGGGATGGTTCTGAGTTGGGTTCTTAATCGCTTGTAATGTCTTTGTAGATCTTGCGGCCCATGTTGACGAGTTCTGCTGTTCCGGCAACAATGCCGATGATGCAAGCTATTTTACCACAATTGAAAAAATACGACGATTCCGGTAAAATTAATTATTCCGCGAACAGATCAGCCGGATCATCACTGCTTATCGTCCGGACCGTGAAAAGTGGAGTGACGATTTCAGAACCAGGAAGGAGAATGAAGGATGAAATGCCTGATTTGCAAAGCTGACTCCATGGTAAACGACAGGAGCACTTATTTCGCGCAGCTTCCAAACTGTTATGTGATTATTGAAAACGTTCCATGCAGGAAATGCACGCAGTGCGGAGAAGTGGTTTATCCCACTTCCGTCATGGAAAAGATTGATGAACTTCTCAAAAAGGTGGAAGCCATTGCAAGCAAAATCCTGATTATGGATTACGATCAGGCTGCATAAGTGGAACAGGATAGTACAGAGACGGCTCTTTGGTTCCATCCCGCGGAATGGTTGGAATGACCCCACAGGCAGCTTCGGCTGCTTTTTCTTTTTACCGGCGCGGTGTGTGGATGCTTCCGCAACATGCTGCGGGGAGCACCTGGACTGATCCGGACAGTGTTTTTTATCCCTGTATTATAGGTTGAATTATTCCTATAATTGGAGTATTATTTGATGGAAGGAGGTGGCTTCATGAATATCGATACCAGTGCGATTGTCACTGCTACAGAAGCAAATCAGAACTTTTCCAAAGTCTCAAAAATGGCTGAGAAAAAAGGCCATATCGTAGTTTTCAAAAACAACAGGCCAAAGCTCCTTGTGATTGATCTGGATACTGAGCCGCAGATCGAGATGACAGAAGATGAAAAGATCGATTTCGTTGCAGCGCGGATTCTCCGGGAACATAAAGCCGCCTTTGAGGAGCTTGCAAAATGATTAAATTCTCCAAAGAAAAAGTGAAGCTTCTGCATCAGCTGCTTGCAGAAGCAACCGGCGGAAGCGTCGGTGTACGGGATGAGGGACTGCTGGATTCTGCGCTGGAAAGCGCATTTTCAGGCTTCGGAGATCAGGAATTCTACCCGTCGAAGGAAGAGAAAGGAGCCAGGCTGGGGTATGCCCTGATTTCCAATCATGCGTTTGTCGATGGAAATAAGCGGATTGGTACGTATATCATGCTGACATTCCTTGAAATGAATGGCATTCGCATTCGCTGCACGGATGAAGAGTTGGTCCATGTCGGTTTATCGGTAGCTGACGGTAGCATGAAATATGAAGAACTTCTTCAGTGGGTCAGGGAACACGAATAGAAATTCCTGAACATGAGCTATTCCCGGGGTCCTGATTTTTCATTTTCATTTTCACTGCCATCCCCGCAGGGCGCTGCGTATCAAAAGGTGTACACGGTGAAACACCGGGGAAAGTGTCTGGATCGGATGGAGAAGATCTGTGCTGACTGGAAAGGGCGGTTTGTCAGCGGAGTTTCCATTTCATATGGTGTTGCGTCGACAGAAGAATTCTCAGATCTGGATTCCCTCCTGAAAGCGGCGGATCTGAGAATGTATGAGTAAAAGAACAATTATTATCAATCTGCTGGGAAAGAAAGGCGGAAAAGATAGGGCGAACTGAAAATCTTCTGTCTGAAAAGGTTTTTCGATCCTCTGGCGATCAGTCAGATCCGATGCGGTCTGACTGTTTTTCTTTGTATGTTTCAGGACAGGGGGAGGCCCTTTTTCTGTCAGAGAAGCTCGAATGCCATCTGATACATTTCTCTGGCATCAACGGTGTTCCTGATTCAGAAGCTTCGTATTTTGTCTTGCTGATAACCATCATGACAAAATTCCTTTCTTCGCTGCGTTTGGAAGCAGCAGACCTGTTTCTTTACTGCGCGGGGGGTGTTTTCCGGTAGGCGGTGGGAGAAACCCCGAAGGTTCTTTTGAACATCTCCGCCATATAGCTGGTGCCGTTAAAGCCGGACTTCTGGGCGATTTCCGGCAGAGAGGGTAGTGGTCACCAGGTATTCGGCCACTTTCCGCAGCCTGAAATCCACCAGGTATTTCACCGGGCTTTCTCCTGTAATAGCCCCCTGCTGTCATCCGGTCAGGGGCTTCGCGGGTGGCCTGCGGCCCCGTTTCACGGTGTCCGGTTGAGAACCGTTTCTTCTCCTGCGCCGGGCGCCGGGCGGGATTTCCGGGCCGGCGCGCTCTCCGGGATTTCCCTGTCGATATCCAGGCGGACCTCTGTCACGCGGATTCCCTCCAGTCCCTTCGCAGGCAGTTCGCAGGTTTCCCCGTCCGTGATTTCAAAGGCGATCAGTTTCAGGTAATCCGCAAGGTTTGTGATCTCGTCCGCGTGTTCCAGCCAGGTGATGAACAGATCCGTCAGCAGCCCGTTATCCAGCGCGCCGGTCACATCCTCAAACCGCAGTTTCTCCGGCTGGCTGATCAGCTTGTCTGCCAGTTCGATCAGGCCGCTCAGGTCATACCAGGTACCGCCGACAAGCACGGCCGCCCCGAGGGCCTCCGGCACCACGGAATCTTCATCCATCGCGAGGTGCAGAAGCAGCGGAAACGTTCGCCCCTGCGGGCACATCATCCGGATGGTCCGTCCGTCTTCCCCCGCGGAGCCCATGTCTTTGTAAAGAAGATCCTGCATGAGTTCTCCCAGGAACGCCGTCAGTTTCTCCTCTTCATCCGGGGTCAGGCTTTCATCCCCTTCTGTTTTCACGTCCATCAGTGCCTCCAGGAGCGCTTTCTCCGCTCCGGACGGCTCTGTCTCTCCAGCCAGTATCCCGAGCGCCTGATCGTTCAGGCTGACGATTTCCAGCGCCCAGTTTCCGTCCATGAACATTTCCTTTTCCGGCAGCGCCAGGGTCAGCAGGCAGGCGTGGCGGTCCGTTATATCAGGGATCTCCCGCGTGCCGATCCGCGTCTCCGCGATCGCTTCCTCCAGCGCGCCCCTGTATCTTTCCATTCCCTGCGTTTTCAGCACCCAGGGCAGCAGTTCGCTCATCTGCGGATAATCCGTACCGGGGACCATCGCGCAGTCAACCGCGAACCAGAAAGCCCGGGCCTCCTCCAGGGTCATCCCGCCTTTTTCGCACAGGCGCCAGGCAATCCTGTTCAGCAGAGAGGAATTGCTGTGCACGCCGCCCACGTCATTGATCATCGTCGGCGTCTGCACCGGGGCGTCGTAATAGAGATCCCATACGTATTCCGGCTGGCCAAAACGGTGCGGGTCGCTCATGCTGCGTACCGGTTCGAGTCCTGTCTCCCCCAGCATCCAGGCGGTATCTTCCGTCGCGCCGGACATCATCTCACACAGGTTGCCCTGGATATCGCTGATTGCCTCGTTGATGGCGCCGTAATCGTTGATGTAGCTGTTATAGGTCATCGCCGCGCCGGTCACGCAGTGCGTGAACTCATGCGCGATCACGTCCAGGGACTGAGAATAGTCGTTCTCCCTGCTGGATGCGAACAGTTGCCAGCCCAGCGCGTATCCTATGTAGGCCGCGTTATCCACCGGCGCCTTGTCTTTATCGCAGAAATTGTTCAGGATCATAACCGGCGTCGCTTTTCCGTCGCCGCCCTTCCAGCCGATCGCGGCGTAATAGTCCCATGCGCGGCAGTAATTGTACAGGGACAGGAGGCCGGTCTGGTCCCATTCCCTGTTGTCCGGGCTGTATTCCAGCACCACGTTTCCTCCGTTGTACAGAAATTCCCAGCAGTCCGCCACAATGATTCTGCGCTCGATGTTCCCAAGGTAGTACATCCCTGTCCGGCTGTCCCGCATCAGGGTGACGGTGATTTTCTTCTCCGTGCCGTCTGACAGGTCCACATAGCCGGTGTAGTCCGCTGGTTCCATGAATTCAAACACGTATCCCGCGCCGAATCCGGTGGAGCCTGCCTCGTCCCCGGGGCGTATAGTCGGCAGGCTGTACAGGTATTCCCCGGTCATCGTCACATAGTGCGCCAGGTAGGGCAGGTCCGTCATCCCGGCCACGCCGCCGTCAGGGTTTTCCGTGTAAACGACCCAGACGAACCGGCTCTCATCCAGTTCGTTCTCCTCGTTGTCCGTGCTCGTTACCAGGGGCAGAATCATCTTTTCCGTCGCGCCATGAACCACGGCCGGGACTGCATCCCGCTTTTTCGCTTCCCGCAGGACCGTTTCCTCTGCCTGCGCGGCAGTGATGCCTTCCGATTCTTCTGCTTCCGGCAGGTCGGCCTCCACGCTGCTGGTCAGACCGATCATGTTTCCTTCCGGATCCGTGACGACCTTCACCGCGCCGTTGAGCACCGTCGTGTTGTCGTACATCTGCTTGAACACGTAATACCGGTTTCCTGCTGCGTCCGTCAGCGTCCTCAGGTACTCAAACCGGCTCCGTTCGTCTCCGCCGATCAGGCCGATCATCGACTCGACCGCCTGAGCCGCACTTTCCGGCTCCGTGATCTTCTCCTCCGTGCACCGGCCCTCCAGGAGGGTCACCGCCCCGTCGCGCCGGTGGATGCCATCCGGCCCGCCGTTTATTTCTTCCAGCCGTTCCGCCGTCAGCCGGGGCGTTCCGCCCTTTCCGGATGCGTTCTCCGCGCCGGCGGGCAGCGCCGCCGACAACAGCGTCACTGCCGCCAGGATACAGATCCATTTTTTCAGGTTTCCCATATTCATACCTCTCTTCGTCTGATCTTTGCACCGGGAAGGAAAACAATTCCATCCCACTGTTATATACGAATGGTTTTCTTTCCATGGCAATTTTATGCAAAACCAGCGCCGGAGCAGGTATGATAATGGCTGTACTGTCTCTGATAAATCTCCTCATCAACGACTCTGTCGGCGGCTTCGGCCGCCTTTTTCTGTTGCCGGTCAACTTTTATTTCAATCAAATATAGGATAAAAAAGTTACCGCCTCTTCTTTGCCGTACTGTCTTTGGTATGATATGATAGAATTCACAGGCTGAGGATCACAAATAGCAGGGGAGACCAATGATGTACATGGAGGAGATTCAGGCATGAGATTTCTGCATCTGGCCGATCTGCATCTGGGGAAGTCGATTTATGGAACGTCTCTGATAGACAACGGGGATCAGAAGGTCTGGGTGGACCGTTTCCTGGACAGGGCGCGTGAGCTGAAACCGGACGCGGTTGTGATTGCCGGGGATGTATATGACCGGGGCCTTCCTCCCGGCCGGGCCGCGCAGCTGCTGAGTTTCCTCGTGACAGCGCTGGCTGATATGGGGATTCCTGTCCTGATCACCGCGGGAAATCATGATTCGGTTTATCACCTGTCGTGTCTCAGCCCGCTGCTGGAAGCAAGGGATGTTTATATCTCCAGGCCGATCGGGCAGTCGGTGGAGCTGGTGCATAAGACCCTGGAAGACGAATATGGGAAGGTCACATTCTGGCTGCTTCCGTATATCTATCCGGCGATGATCGCCCAGGCGCTGGGGGATGAGGAGATTCGTGATTATGATACGGCCGTCAGAAGGATTCTGGCCGCCCAGGATGTTGATTTCACGCGGCGCAATGTGCTGATCGCTCATCAGAATGTGACGGCGGAAGGCAGGGAAGCTGAACGCGGCGGTTCGGAATCCATGGTCGGCGGTGTCGGCCAGGTGGATTATACAGCCTTTGACGGCTTTGAATATGTTGCGCTGGGACATATCCATTCTTCCTATCATGTGGGCCGCGAAGAGGTCCGGTATGCGGGCACGCCCATGGCGTATCATTTCAATGAAACAAAGCAGCCGGACAAAGGGCCGCTGCTGGTTACGCTTCCGGAAAAGGCCGGGAAGGTGCGGACGGAACTGCTGAAGATTGAACCGCTGCACCGCATGCGGGAAATCCGGGGGACCTATGACGAGATCAGAAGGACAGCGGAAGCCCATCCGTGGGAAAATGAGTATCTGAAAGTCATTCTGACGGATCAGCGGATCACGCCTCTGATATCAGACTATATCCATGAGACAGCAAAGGCTCATGGCAGCACGGTGATGGAACTGACGTCCGAATTCAGTGCTTTTACAGGCGATGCGTTTTTTTCCGGAACGAAGGACATGCATGAAAAACCGGTGGAGGAATTGTTTGCGGACTTCTACAGGGACAGGAACAATGGCGTGGAGGCGGAGGAACGGGATCTGGAACTGATGGCGTTTGTCGGGGAGCTGACGCGGAACGCCGCTGTAACGCAGCAGGAGCCGGATGAACAGGCATACCGCAGGATACTGGACTTTGTACTCGGACAGGAGGGTCGGAAATGAAACCCATAACCTTGGAAATGATGGCCTTCGGGTCCTATGCGGAAAAAGCGGTGATTCATTTCGATGATTTCAGTCAGGGTCTGTTTCTGATTTCCGGCGAGACCGGCGCGGGCAAGACCATGATCTTTGATGCCATCGCTTTTGCGCTGTACGGCAAAACCAGCGGCAGGGAACGGGATCCGCTGCGGATGCACTGCGATCTGGTCAGCCCCGCCGTGGATACGGTGGTGAAACTGGTTTTCATGCAGAACGGCCGCGAATATACGGTGGAAAGAGTGCTTCATTTCTCGAAAAAGCGCGGAACGGAAGATGAGTACGGTGATGCGAAGCAGGACGCGGTGCTGACGGAACCGGATCATGTCACTGTAAAGGGCCAGGAGAAGGTCAATGATCGGTGTGCGGAACTTCTGGGGATGGATGTGGAACAGTTCCGGAAGATTGTCATGCTCGCGCAGGGCGAGTTCCGGGAGTTCCTGAAAGCGAACAGTGACAGGAAAAATGAGATCCTGGGAAAATTGTTTGACAATTCCGCTTTCAGACGGTATCAGGATTTGCTCAGCGGCGCCAAGGACATGCTGTATGATCAGCGAAAGGAAAATCAGGAAAAGCTGAAGTCGCTGATTGACGATGGTTTTCCGGAGGAGGAAAGGATCCGGTATCATCCGGAGAATCCGGATTTTCTGGAAAGGCTTGAACAGCTCGTTTCAGAGGACGAAAAACGTCTGGCTGAGCTGGACAGCAGGAAAAACGGCATCCGGGAAACGCTTCAGAAACTGAATGTGGAGCGCGGCGCGGCGGAAAGCGTCAACAATGATCTGAAGGAACTGGAAACAAAGAAAGGCTTGCTGGCGGAGCTGGTTTCCCGGAAAGCTGAAATGGAAGAACGGAAGAAGCTGATTGCGGCTGTCGGGATGGTTCTTCATACGGTCCGGCCGAAGACCGAGGCCAGGAAACGGGCGGCTGACGCGCTGGAGAAGGCTGGCCGTGAAATCAGGGCGCTGGAGCAGGCCCTGGAGGAATTCGGCCGGAAACTGGAGGAGGCAAAGAAAACCGCTGCCGGGGACGCGGATGCGCTCAGTCGGGTGGAGGAGCTCAAAAATGAGATCCACAGCCTCAAGGAACAGCTGCCCAGATACCGGGAACTGCGGGACAGAATGAATGAACAGGTTCAGGCGGAGACAGCAGGGAAAAAAGCCTGCGCTGCCCGGGAAGAAGCAGAAAAAAAGCTGCAGGCGCTGAAGGAGGAACAGGCCGATACGGCAAAGCGGCTGGAAGAACTAAAGGATATTGATCATTGGGTGGCTGATCTGACGAAAGCGGATGAAGCGGCCGGGAAAGCCTGGGAAACCCTGACCGGGAAGGATGGGATCATCGGGACCGTCAGGTCGGTGAGAACAGACGAATCTCAGCTGACGGCTGAGACGGAGCGGTTGTCCGGACTGGCGTTGAAGGCGGTGGAAGCTGAAAGGACGCATCATGATCTTTATCAGCGGTTTATTGTCGGCCAGGCAGGGATCCTGGCGGACAAACTGCGCGCGGAGATTGAGGCTGCCGGTCAGGCGGCCTGCCCGGTTTGCGGCGCAGTGCACACCGGGGCGGACAGGGAGCATTTTGCCGTGCGGCCGGATGGTACGCCTGTGGAGACCGAAGTGAGATCGGCCGAAAGGGCATACAGGCAGGCGGAGGAGGATCGGAAACACCAGGAAACCCTGGTACAGGAAAGGAAGACGGACCTGGAAGGCAGAAAAAATGCTCTGCTCCGGAAGGCGGAACCGCTGTTCCCGGGATGTGCCTGGGAACAGATTTCGAAGGACAGCTTCCTGGAAAAGGCGGAAGAGGATCTGAAGGAGAAGGCAAAAGCCGCCGGATCGGCGCTGAAGGAAGCGGAAAAGCAGCGGGCGGAGCGGGATCTTCTTGTCAAAAAGCAGAAGGACAGCCAGGCGTTGCTGGAAGAACTGGTCACCGGGATGGAAGAACTGAAACAGGAAGAAGGCAGGCAGCATGCCGCTTTTGCGGCGGCGGAGAGCGCCGCGGCGACGCTGAGGAAGATGCTGAAGTTCGGTTCGGCTGAAGCGGCCCAGGGTCAGATCGATGTCTGGAATGCCGGACAGGCGGAGCTGCAGGCCCGCATTGAGGAACATGTCCGTGCGGAGAAAGAAGCGGAGAAAGATGTTTCCGCCACGAAGGGCAGTCTGGAAGGAAAGCGCAAGGAACTTCCTGGCCTGAAGGATGCACTGGAGGAAGCGGAGCGTGAGGCGGAAAATGTGCTGGCCGGGAATGGCTTTGCCGATGAAGAGACCGCCCTGGCGGTGCTGGCGCCGCTGGGAGATGCGGAGGAGGAAGAATGGCTGCAGTGGCAGACAAAGGCTGTTCATGATTATGAGAGCGACTGCCGGAATACCGGGAACCGGATCATGGAACTGGAGGAGAAAACGGAAGGCAAATCCGTCACGGATCTGGAGGAGCTGGATGCCAGGATTGCCGGGATGAAAGAGGACCAGACAGAAGCGGACGGTAAATACAATGCAGGAGACAGCACGCTGAAGGCGCACAGGAAGATTCTGGACAGGGCAAAGGAATACAGGAAAGCCCTTGCCCTGACCGATTCCGCCTGGCGCCGGCTCAGTGCCCTGGGAACGCTGGCGGTCGGATCGACCGGCGAAGGCGGAAAGATC
Organism: uncultured Clostridia bacterium; assembly: GCA_947166385.1. Classification (GTDB taxonomy): domain Bacteria; phylum Bacillota; class Clostridia; order Christensenellales; family Aristaeellaceae; genus Aristaeella. The sequence continues at coordinate 44,773 of CAMVEB010000014.1, forward strand.
AGCTTTGACCGTTATGTGATGGGAGCTGTTTTCCGTGAAATTCTGGAAATGGCCAACCGCCGGATTGATATCATGAGCGGCGGTCAGTATGAACTGGTTCATAAGAAGGATTCAGACAGGAAGAATGCCAAAGCCGGTCTGGAAATCGAAGTGCTTGTAACAGGCACAGGCAAGTCACGTCCGTCTTCCAATCTTTCAGGCGGGGAAGGGTTCTATGCTTCTCTGGCGCTGGCCTTGGGCCTTTCCGATGTGGTGCAGATGCATTCCGGCGAGAAGAAACTGGATGCGCTGTTCATTGATGAGGGATTTGGGACGCTCAGTCCGGATGTGCTCGATAAGGCGCTGGATGTGCTGAATCAGCTTTCTGCCGGGGACCGGCTTGTCGGGATCATCTCCCATGTGGATAAGCTGGATGAGAGCATTCCGCAGAAGATCCGGGTCACATGCGATGAAAAGGGAAGCTGTGCAAGGCAGGAATTGTCGTAGCATGACTTTTTTCCCATTTTTGTCCGATTTGCCTGCTTCACAGAATGTTCTTTTTGTGGTATCATGGCTCAGTCAGATTCGGAAAACCTCATAGATCCCGGAACGGCAGCAGACGCTGATGCCGGTCCGGGAGGATTCTGATGTTTCCGCTTTATAAAATGAACAGGTGAGAATACAATGGTCAAAATCAAAAAGAAGAAAGAAGAACCGCACTGGATTCATCATACGCATTTTCTGGAAAAAGGGGAATATGAGTGCTCCGTCTGCTGCCGGCGGTACAGGGAAGCTGCGCCAGTCTGTCCTGGCTGTAAGTCTGTCATGGCCGGGATCAAAGACAGCCTCGAATGGGTAGACGAGGCGGAGGAGATTGACTGGCTGCTGGAAGATCTCTGATTTTCATTCCAGCGCGTCCAGCATCTGCGCGGGATTCTCCGCGGCTTTGACTTTTCCGAAGGCTTTGGTGATCACACCGTTTTCAATCAGATAGGTTGTTCTGACCACGCCCATGGTTGGTTTTCCATAGTTCATCTTTTGCTGCCAGACATCATAGGCCTGAATCGCCTGAAGTTCGGGATCGGACAGAAGCACAAACGGCAGGCTGTACTTTTCCTCGAATTTTTTATGGCTGGCAACGCTGTCCTTGCTGATGCCGATGATTACAGCGCCTTTCTCCTGAAACTGCGGATACAGTTCCGCAAATCCGCAGGCCTGCTTCGTACAGCCCGATGTCATATCCCTGGAATAAAAATACAGAATAATCTTCTGATCCTGATAGTCAGCCAGAGAGTGTACGCGGCCATTCTGGTCCGGCAGGGAGAAATCCGGAGCTCTGTTTCCTGGTGCAAGCATGGTATCATCCTCCTGTTTTTGCTTTTGTTTTGCATACCAATCTTATATAGCGGCGGCAGCGTATGGCTTGATCGTGGTGATATCTCCATCCAGTTTCTCGATCAGTTCCCGGATTTCGATGTCGTTCTGCATATCCAGGAAGAAACGATCTGACACTCCGAAGAATCGGCCAAGGCGGATAGAAGTATCCGCTGAGATCTTCCGGCGGTTATGCAGGATATCCTGAATCCTGGAAGTCGGCACATGAATGCTCTGGGCTAGCTTGTAAGCAGAGAGATTCATCGGTCCCATGAATTCTTCCATCAGGATCTCGCCCATTGTAGGGGTTGGAATATGGTTGTTCATATGGCTTGCCTCCTTTCCAGGCAGATCAGTGATAATCGACGATCTCCACATCAAAGAAGTTGTTGCCTTCTACGGTGAAGCAGATTCTGTACTGATCATTGATCCGAATGCTGTATTGTCCCTTCCGGTCACCATCCAGCTTTTCGAGGCGGTTTGCGGGTGGAACGCGCAGATCCTCCAGACATCCTGCATTGTCGATCATGATCAGTTTACGTAAAGCGACGGATTGGATGTTTTGCGGGAGTTTTCTGGAAAAAGTCTGGTGATAGACTTTTTCGGTCTCCCTGTTAGCAAAGCTTCTGATCATGAAAGGATTATACACGGAATGCGTGTACACTGTCAAGACGGTTTTCAGACTTCCGTTTCCCGCTTCTGTCCATTCTGTTTGCTTCACAGTTTCCATTTTGTATTAATCCAGGACGGTTCTGCTTTTTTGTCTGAAGAAAAAACGTATCAAATCCATAAAAGCAAAAACCCGGATCCGTATCGAAACCGGGTTTTTGAATGATGATAGGGATATTGTTTCAGATCTTTTCGAAGTTCAGTCCAAATCCCATGATCGAGATATTCAGGACACCCTTATTGTAGGTTACAGGAACCCTTTTTGTGCTGTGATGACTTTATCAGATTCGGAAAACCAAAGAAATGCAGGGTCGGAGAGAGGCTGAAAACCAACAGGGAATGCCTGGGCAGAGATGGAACTGGGGGAACGGTCGGGACGGCTGGCATAGGATCTTTGGCTTGTGAATCATTTCTGAAACTGGTATAATGAAACAGGAAAAAGCAGGGAATAAAAAAGAAAAGAATGGCCATCGGGATTCGGCATGATGAGGGGCAGTATCCGACTGGCACGGCAGCGCGGTATGCAGGGAAGAGGGATGGATATGGATGAGAAGCCGGAAGAGGATGTTCAGCCACAGGAGGAAGGAGAACTGACGCTGATCGATCCAGAGATGTTTTATGATCTGCTGATGGAACAGCAGGAACAGATGTAACGCGGTAAAGGATACCGCTGTGCCGTTTCGAATACGGATAGAACAGAAGGGGGAGGGCGTGAGCCCTCCCCCTTTCTGGTGGATAAGGATCATTACATCAGTTTCCGGAACATGGCTTCGAAGTCAGCCAGGGAAGCGGCGCGGGGGTTTCCGGGAGCGCAGGCGTCTGCCGCTGCGGATTCACACAGGAACGGCAGATCGGCTTCCTGCAGTTTTTCCAGCTTTGTCGGGATTCCGACATCCACGGACAGCTGGCGGACGGCATCGATCGCTGCTTTCCGGTAAGCCGCCTGGTCCATGCCCGTCGTGTCCACCCCAAAGGCTTCGGCGATGGCCTTAAACTTTTCGCCGGTATACTCCTGGTTGAATTCCATGACGATGGGGAGCATCATGGCGCAGGCGACGCCGTGGGGCGTGTCATAGACCGCGCCCAGCGTATGCGCCATGGAATGGGCAATGCCCAGGCCGACGTTGGAATAGGCCATGGCGGTGACATACTGGGCCAGCGCCATCCCTTCGCGCCCGTCCGGGTCGTTCTCCACGGCCTTGCGCAGATTTTTCGCGATCAGTTTGATGGCCTCCAGATCCAGACAGTCGGCCAGCGCCCAGGCGGCTTTCGTGGTATACCCCTCAATCGCGTGGGTCAGGGCGTCCATTCCGGTGGAGGCAGTCAGCCCTTTGGGCATGGAAGCCATCATATCCGGATCCACGACGGCGACGTCCGGAATGTCATTCGGGTCCACGCAGACGAACTTGCGTTTTTTCTCCACATCCGTAATCACATAGTTGATGGTGGATTCCGCGCCGGTTCCGCCGGTGGTGGGCACGGCGATGGTGAACACCGTACGGTTCCTGGTTGGCGCGACACCCTCCAGAGAGCGGACATCATAATACTCCGGATTGTTCACAATGATGCCGATGCCCTTGCCGGTATCCATGGAGGAACCGCCGCCGATGGTAATCATGAAATCAGCGCCGGAAGCCCGGTATGCGTCCACGCCGTGCTGCACGTTTTCAATCGTGGGGTTCGGTTTGATGTCCGAATAGAGTTCATACGCGATCCCGTTCCGGTCAAGCAGATCGGTCACCTGTTTTGTCACGCCGAATTTGATCAGGTCCGGGTCGGACGCGATAAAAGCTTTTTTGAAGCCTTTGGATGCGACAATACCCGGGATTTCATTGATGGCGCCATGTCCGTGGAAAGACATCCCATTGAGAACGAAACGATTGACTGACATGTTGATTCCTCCGTTTCCTGTATTGAATTTTCTGTACAACCAATATATCATAATTCGGCTTTGTTGACAATCGATAGGTGTGGGAGAACAGACCCTGAATTCTCAGTCGGTATTGTTTTTTTCCCGCGTTGCTGATATGCTGATGCCGGAACCGGGAAAGGGGAAAAGGACATATGTGGATGGACGGCGGAAAGAAGATCAGCATTCTGTATATTCTGAATATTCTGAAGAAGTATACCGATGTGAATCACCCCATGACGCAGCAGCAGATCATGGACAGACTGCGGAGCGACTATGACATGCCGGTGGACCGGGGAACGGTCAAAAGCAACGTCATGGATCTGATCGACGCGGGGTTCATCACCGGCTACAGGACGATCACCCGGTATACTGTCAATAAGAAGACCGGGGAAAAGGAAGAAAACACGATTTATACGGATCTGTATGATGAGCATGATTTTGCGGAATCGGAGCTGCATATGCTCATTGACGGTCTGCTGTTTTCCCGTTCGGTCCCCTATAAACCGAGGAAGGAGCTGATCAAAAAGCTGGGGGAACTGTCCGGCCCCTATTTCAGCCAGCGGATGAAGCATGTGCACAGCATGAACGCGGACGCGCCGCAGAATCCGAAACTGTTCCTGATCATTGAAGTGCTGGATGAAGCGATTGCGGAAGGAAAACAGGTGGAGATTGTGTACGGCCGTTATGGGACGGATCTGCAGCTGCATGCATCCCTGAATGAGGACGGAACGGAAAAGAAACAGCTGCTGAATCCGTATCAGCTGGTGGCCAGTGACGGCCGGTATTACCTGATCTGCAATAAGGACAATTATGACAACGTGGCCAATTACCGGGTGGACCGGATCATGAAAATCAACAAGCTGGATACGCCGGTAAAGCCTGGGAATCAGGTGGTCGGGCTGGAGGATGGCCTGAAGCTGCAGGATTATGTCTATCAGCATGTGAATATGTTCTCCGGGAAGCCGGAGAAGGTGGAATTCATCATCCGGAGGAAAGATGTGGGGCTGGTGGTTGATTTCTTCGGGAAACATGTCTCCTTCTTCGATCGGGACGACGGGACGGTTTCTTGCCATATGAAGGTTAGCCGGGAAGCCATGAAGAAATGGGCGCTGCAGTTTGCGAAGGATGTCCGGGTGGTGGCGCCGGAGAGCCTGGTGGAGGAAATCCGGACGGAGATCCTGAAGATGAATGAGAATTATGGGATAAGGCCAGGAGAATCGCCGTAAATCAGATGCCGGGCCGGTTTCCTCCCGGCGCTCGCCGCCGAAGGAAATTCTGAGGCTGGATTTCCGGCAAGAAGCGGAAAGGACGCTTTTTGTACTGGACGAATGTTTTTCGGTTATGGTATAATTTATCGGCATTTATACATGTTCAGAATGGAATACGGGACAGGGATCGGACATCATCATAAAACATCATCATCCATCAGGAAGGGAAGGAAAGCAATGACGATTGAAAAAAGCAGATCGGGACAGACTGCCGAATGGAAGCTGAGCGGCTGGCTGGATACCCAGAGCGCGCAGGAACTGGAAGCGGAGCTGAACCAATTGCCCGCTGACATCACCGGCCTCGTTTTTGACTGCTCAGAGCTGGAGTATATTTCCTCCGGAGGACTGCGCCAGCTTGTCGCCGCGCACAAGAAAATGAACGGGGCGCTGACCATGCGGCATATATCCGATGAGATCATGGGCGTGATTAAAATGACGGGTCTGGACAAACGTCTGAAATTTGAATAAAGAGGCGTCGGGAAAAGGGAAGAAAAATGGATTACTTGCATGATTCTTACCGCTCGATGTTCTCGAAGCTTTTGCCTTCGGCGATCGGGGCCATGCTGAGCGAAACCGTTGCTTCGCTGATTGATGCGATTATCCTGAATCATTATCTCGGCCCGGATATGCTGTCCACGATCAGCATCTGTATGCCGGTCTATATGACGGTCAATGTCCTGTCCATGCTGATTGTTTCTGGCGGAGCGACATTGTATGCCCAGTCCCTGGGGAAGGAGGACAGGCTGGAGGCGCAGCGCTTCTACACCTGCAGCATTGTGCTGATGGTGGTATGCGGCGCGGTGATGACGCTGTCCGGCCTGCTGTTTACCCGGCAGATTGTCCAGGGATTGGGCGCGGCGGGAGCCATCCTGGATCCCACCGTGAGTTATGCCCGGGTGCTGTTCTGGTTTATGATTCCGCTGATGCTGTACCAGCAGCTGATGGTCTATGTGCGCTTTGACGGGGCGCCGTTCCTTTCTCTCCTGTCCACCATTGTGTGTGCGGTGGTGAATCTGGGGCTGGACGTCCTGTTTGTTGGTCCGTTGGGATGGGGTCCGGCGGGTGCGGCGCTGGCGACCTGCCTCGCCTATACCGTGGCGCTTCTCATCAATGCCTGCCATCTGTTTCAGAAGAATAACGGTCTCGTTCTGTGGCGGGGGAGTCTCAGCGCCGCGCGGATCGGGAGGCTGCTGAAGACCGGTGTGCCGCTTTCCATCACCCAGCTGGGCATGGCGGTGGGGACGGTTTTGTTCAACGTCCGCATCATGCAGGTCGGTGGTTCGATGTACCTGGATGTATACGGGGCGATTACGCAGCTGTCCGTGGTAGCCATGGCGCTTTACGAGGGTGCTGCTCAGGCGTGCCAGCCGATCCTCGCCGCGTGCTTCGGCGCCGATCATCGCGGGCGGATGCATCAGACGATACGCTACGGTTTCGTGATGGAAATCATCCTGATGGCGCTGGCGACCGCCCTGTATCTGCTCGGGTCGGATGTGGTGGTGAACCTGTTTTCCATGGAGGAAGCGGCGCTGCGCGGCCTGGCGGTGAACGCGATCCGCATTTACGCGCTGTCGCTTCTGTTTACCGGCTTTAATACGATGATTATCTACTATTTCCAGGTCCAGGAGAAGGAAGTCCGGGCGACAGGCATCTCGCTGCTGTCCGGCACGATCCTGCCTGCGGTTTTCCTGTATATCCTGACGGCGCTGATCGACGCCTCCGCGATCTGGTGGTGTTATCTGATCGCGCAGAGCCTGACGCTGGTTCTGAGCGCGTGGCTCTATTCCCGGGACAAACACGCGGCCGCCGCCGCATCATGATCAATCGGCAATCATTTCTAGGGAGGGATCCGTCATGAATAAAAATCAGATAGTGAGCTGGTGGAAGGAGCATTTTTCCGGCATGGAAATCGATTCCTGCCCGGCGATTGATTTTCCGGACAATGAACAGGGCGGCGCGTTTGCCTCGCTGAGCACGGCCTGCGGGGAAGCGGACCGTGACATCCTGATTTCGGCTTTTGCCTATGTGCTGGCAAAATACACTGCGCAGAACGAGAGCCTGTTCTGGGTTCAGGAAGAGGGGGCGCGCTGTCCGTTCTACGCGGTCTTTGACGAAAACGCCCCGACCGGAGACTATCTGAGCAGCATGGCGGACCGGCGGCGCGAGGCACGGGAACATCTCGGCTCGGATATCGGCGAACTGAACGATGCTTTGGGTCTGCCGCAGGAGCTACTGCTTTGCTTCGACCGGGATACCGCGCCGGACAGGGCGGGAGAGTGGAGACTCTGCCTTCTGGCGGAGGAGGGGCAGCTGACCCTGTTCTACCGGAAGGACTGGTATCACGCGGAGAATATGCGCCGGCTGGTTGAAATGACGGCATCCATCGCGGCGCAGCTTCCAGGATGCGAAAAGCTGTGCATGCTTTCCCTGATCAGCGACAGGGACCTGGCGGCGCTGGAGAGCTTTCCGCATTGGGAGCTGGCTCCTTCCGCGGGGAACGTGGTGGAGCTTCTGGCCCGGTCCTTCGCGAAGTTTCCCAACAGAACGGCCGTCATCTATGAGAACGAGAGGCTGACCTACGCGCAGCTGGACAGGCTGACCGACGCCATTGCGGCCGGAATCGCGCGGCAGGGCATCGGCAGGGGTTCGGTTGTATCCACGCTGCTGCCCCGCTGCAAATGGATGCCGGTGGCGGCCATTTCGATCCTGAAGACCGGCGCGGCCTATCAGCCGCTGGACCCGTCCTATCCGCCGGAGCGCCTGAACTTCATGGTTCAGGACAGCGCCGCCGCGCTGGTCCTGGCGGACCGGGCGCTGCAGGGTCTGCTGTCGGAATATGAGGGGCCGTTCCTGTATACCGACGAGCTGGACAGCCTCCCGGAGGCGAAACCGCTTCAGCGGGAAATCGCCCCGGAAGACGTTTTTATTCTGCTCTACACATCCGGCACCACCGGCACCCCTAAAGGGGTCAGGCTGTGCCACGGCAATCTGGTGAATTTTATCGACTGGTATATTCCCAAGTTCGCCCTGAGCGAGGAAAGTCGCAGCGCCGCGTATGCCAGCTTCGGTTTTGACGCCAACATGATGGATATCTATCCCATCCTGTGCGCCGGGGGCGAGCTGCACATTCTCTCCGATGAGGTGCGCTCCGATCTGCGGGCGATCAACCGGTATTTCAACGAGAATGCGATCACCCACGGTTTCATGACCACCCAGGTGGGCCGTCAGTTTTCCCTGATGACGGACTGCAGAACGCTGAAATATATGTCCATGGGTGGAGAGGCGCTGGTGCCCTTTGATCCTCCTGCGGGGATCAGGGTTTACAATGTTTACGGTCCTACCGAGTGCACCATTCTGACGACCGCCTACAGGATCACCGACGGCGGGAAGCGCATGCCGATCGGCGTGCCGGTGAACAACACGCGGCTGTATGTGGCGGACGCTTATCAGCGTCTGCTGCCTGTCGGGGCGATGGGGGAACTGCTGGTCGCTGGGGCGCAGGTGGGCGCCGGATATCTGAACCGTCCGGAAAAGACCGCGGAAGTCTTTATCACAAATCCGTTCACGGAGGATCCTGCTTACAGCCGCGTGTACCGGACAGGCGACATCGTGCGCTGGGGGAACGACGGCAATATGGAATTCGCTGGCCGGCGGGACGGCCAGGTAAAGATCCGCGGATTCCGCATTGAACTGACCGAGGTGGAAAGTGTGATTCGGGAGTTTCCCGGCATCACCGACGCGGCGCTGACAGCCCGCGACGCCCCCGCGGGAGGCAAGATGATCTGCGCGTATATCGTCTCGGACACGGCGGTGGATATTTCCGCGCTGGAGCAGTTCATTCTGGACCGCAAGCCGCCCTACATGGTGCCCGCTTTCATCATGCAGATCGAAAAGATCCCGCTGAACGTGAACAGCAAGGTTGACCGGCGTGCGCTGCCGGAGCCCGTGTTCAGCAGCACGGAGGAGGAAACCTCCGGACCGAGGACGAGAACGGCGCTGGAAGAACAGCTTTACAGGCTGATCTCTCCGATCATCGGGCAGAAGGACTTCCCTGTGGACATGGGCCTGGATCAGCTGGGGCTCACAAGCATTTCGACGCTGATGCTGGCGGTGGACATCGAGGAGAAGTTTGGATACAGCCCGAACGTCAATGTCCTGGCGACAGGCAGCGTGCTGGATATTGAAAATGCCCTGGTGGAGCATTTTATGTCCGCGGCGCCTGCGGCGTCCGAACCGGCGGAAGCGCCGAGGGATTCCTATCCGCTGACCCAGACCCAGCTGGGCATTTACTCCGCCTGCCTGATGGATCCGGACAATGACTCGTATGACCTGCCGTTCCTGTTCAGGCTGTCTCCGGATACGGACGCCGAAAGGCTGTGCCGGGCGCTGGAGGCCACTGTCGCGGCCCATGAGGTGCTGAACTGCCGCATCATACCCGACCGGCAGGATACCGCGGTGATGGTGCCGGTCAGGCGGGAATTCCATGCGAAAACGGAAAACATCACCGAGGAGGAGCTCACGGCGCGCATGGCGCATCGCAGCCGCTTCGATTTTGAAAACGGTCCGCTCTATGACGCGAAGGTCTATCGGACGGAGTCCGCCGTGTACCTCTATGTCAACTTCCATCACATCATTTTCGACGGAACGTCGCTGACCGTGTTTATGGAGGATCTGGACAGGGCGTTCCAGGGAGAAATCCTTTCTCCGGAGAAATACACCGCCTATGACCTCGCGCTGGATGAACGCGCGGCCCGGGACAGCAGGGCTTATCAGGAAGCCAGGGATTACTACGACGGTCTGTTTTCCGGTGTGGACGGGAACAGCCTGCCCGACGGAGACTTTCCGGGCGGCGAACCGGCAACGGAGCATACCCGGAAGCTGCTGCTCGGGGACGGCATGGCGGAACGGGTTCAGAAGTGGTGCGACGGGCTGCATGTGACGGAGAACGCCTTCTTCACCTTCGCCTTTGCCTATACCCTGGCGCGGGTCTCAGGAAAGGACGAGGCGCTGTTCTGCAATATCTATAACGGCCGCAGGGATCCGCGGGTCTTCCGCACGGTCGGGATGCTGGTTAAAACCTATCCCTTCCATATCGCTTTCAGCGGCGCGGACGCGCCGGCGGATCTGGTCAGGAAAACCGCGGATCTCATCCGCGGCCTGACGGCCAATGATCTGTACTCCTTCGCGGAGGTCTGCCGCGCCTATGGCATCAGGCCGGATATCCTCTTTGCCTATCAGGGCAGCGCGTTCAACGAATACACCGTGGCGGGCCAGCGAAGCACAAGCCTGGCCCAGAAGCTCGGGGACGTACAGGCGCCGCTGTCTGTGGATGTGTTCCAGGAAGAGGGGACCTATGCCCTGATCGCGGATTATGCGCCGGACCGCTATACCGGCGCGATGATCACGGCTTTCCTGGAGCTCTATGCGCAGGTGGCCGGAGAGCTTCTCACCGTCGAAAGCCTGGATAAGATCGATCTGATGACCGGCAGCGCGCGGCAGCTGCTGGACGCGGCCAACGATACGGCCTGGCCCGTGGAATACCGCCCGGTCCATTGCCTGCTGGAAGAAAGCGCCGTAAAATATCCGGATCGCCCAGCCGTGGTGACGCCGACGGAGAAGCTCAGCTATGCGGAGCTGAATGCACAGGCCAACCGTGTGGCGCACAGGCTGACGGATCTGGGTATCGGACCCGGCGGCATTGCGGCGCTGATGCTGCCCCGCTGCGCGGGCGTGTATATCGTTCGGCAGGGGATTCTGAAGGCCGGCGGAGCCTTCCTGTGCATTGCGCCGGATTATCCGGACGACCGGGTCCGGGTCATGACGGAGGATGCCGGCGCGAAGGTGCTGATCACCGACGGGGATACCCTGAAGGAACGGGAAGCCTTCATCCGGAGTCTCGGCTGCCAGGTTGTCACATTGTCTGAACTGCTTGCCGATTCCCGGGAGGACAACCCGGGTGTACAGGTCGGGCCCGATGAGCCTGCCTACGTGATCTTTACATCAGGCTCTACCGGCAAGCCCAAGGGCGTCATGCTGACCCAGAAGAATCTGGTGAATTTTGTCAGCGCCAATCCGAAGAATCCGGAGATTCTGGGATACACGGAACGGGGACACGTTTCTCTGGCGCTCGCGTCCATCACCTTTGACGTATCGGTGATGGAGGAATTCATCCCCCTGTCCTCCGGCATGACGATCTGCATGGCGACCGAGGAGGAGATCCACAATCCGGCGGCCCTGGCAAAGCTGATGACGGAAAACCGGGTGGACATGATGACCTGCACGCCTTCCTTCCTGCTGAATATCATCGGTCTTCCGATGATGCGGGACGCCATCGCGGGCGTGGTTTCCTATGACTTCGGCGCGGAAGCGTTCCCTCCGGCGCTGTTTGACAAGATCCGCGGCCTCAATCCCAATGCCTATATCATGAACGGCTACGGTCCCACCGAGGCCACCATCAGCTGCACGATGGACGAGGTCACTTCGCCGAATGTCATCACCATCGGGAAACCGGCCTGCAACGTGAAGGCTTTTGTGTTTGATGAAAAGGGCCGCAAGCTTCCGCCGCTGGTGCCGGGCGAGCTGATCATCGCCGGCGACGGTGTCGGCCGGGGCTATATCTGCCGGCCCGAGCTCACCGCGGAAAAATACATAGAAGTCGACGGGATGCGGGCTTACCGCACCGGCGATTTGGCGGCATGGACGGCGGACGGCAGGCTGCGTTTCCACGGCAGGACGGACAATCAGGTCAAGCTGAGGGGCCTGCGCGTGGAGCTGGGAGAGATCGAAAGCGCCATCAACGCCGTAGACGGCGTGCTGACCAGCATCGTGGTGATGACCGGGGAGGAAAACAACCGGTTCCTGGCGGGCTACTATACTGCGGGCAGGGAGATTCCGCCGGCGGAGATGAAAGCGCAGATCGGGAAATCGCTCACCGCGTATATGGTCCCCGGCGTGCTGATGCAGCTGGATCATATGCCGCTGACGCCCAACGGCAAGATCGACAAGAAGAAACTGCCGCAGGTGGAATTCATCCCGGACACGGCGGACTATGTGCCGCCGGCCAACGCGGTCGAGGAAGACTTCTGCCGCTGGTTCGCCGAGCTGCTGAACCTGGAGAAGGTCGGCGCCGAGGATAATTTCTTTGAATTGGGCGGCACGTCGCTTTCTGCGGCGATCATCGCCATCAACGCGTCGGACAGGGGGTATCCCGTTGTCTACGCGGATGTGTTCAAAGCCCAGACACCCAGACAGCTTGCCGGCCTTGCGATGGGGCAGCAGCCGGACACAAAGGAGGACGATGAGCAGGCAGCCCTGCGCAGCTATGATTATTCTGCGCTGAATCTGCAGCATAACGTTCAGGAGGAGCTGCCCGGGCTGGAAGGACATGATATCGGAAATCTGCTGCTGACCGGGTCGACGGGCTTTCTGGGTATCCATCTGCTGCGGGAGTTCCTGACGGCGACGGACAATACCGTGTATTGTCTGATGCGGGGCGAAAATCCTGCCGGGCGGCTGAAGCAGCTGTACTTCTACTATTTCAGTGAAAACGCCGAACCGTACTTCCAGTCCGGCCGGATCCGCGTGGTTCCCGGGGATATCACAGACCGGGATTCTCTGGAAAACGTCCGGGATCTGCCCTTTGATACCGTCGTCAACTGTGCCGCGCTGGTGAAGCACTTTGTGAAGGATGACAGCCTGGAACGGGTGAACGTGACGGGGGTGGAAAACCTGATCCGGCTGTGCGAGCAGACGGGGAAACGGTTCATCCAGACATCGACCGTCAGCGTGGCCGGCGAGGGCCTGGACGGTCAGCCTCCGAGAGACTGGAAGATCACCGAGAATCAGCTGTACAACGGTCAGCTCCTGGACAATGCTTATGCGCTGTCCAAGTTCAGGGCGGAGAAAGCGGTGCTGGAGGCGGTGAACCGCGGGCTGGACGCGAAGATCATGCGCCTGGGCAATCTGATGGGACGTCACCGGGACGGTGAATTCCAGGTGAATTTCAACAGCAATGCCTTCATCCGTTCCCTGGCCAGCTACAAGGCCATCGGGGCGGTGCCGTATTCGCTGCTGAATACCGGGACGGAATTCTCGGAAATCGATATGACAGCGCGGGCCATCCTGCTTCTGGCCGGGACCGACAGGCGCTTTACCGTTTTCCATCCGATGAACAATCACACCGTTACCTTCGCGGATATCGTGTATGCCATGCGGGAATACGGTTTTGATATTGAAATGCTGGAGGATGAGGAATTCGCGCGGCGGAAGGCGCAGGCCGGCGATACGTCCGGTGCCTTGATTGCCTATCAGAGCCGGGAGGGCGAGGAGCGGCGCTATGAGCTGGGCGCGGATTGTGAATTCACCGAGGCCGCACTGTTCCGGCTGGGCTTCAAATGGCCGGTCTCCGGAGAAAGGTACATCGTGAGCATGCTCAGGGCGCTGGACGAACTGGCCATGTTTGAGGGGCAATAAGGTTTCATTTCTCCAGGAGGGAAAGAATCTGTTTTGTCAGCTTCCGGATGTCGTGATTGGCATGACTTTCCATGCTCTTCGCGTACTGGAGCAGAGAGGTGGCGGCTTCCATCAGGCTGCGGTAGTACGGATTGTCTGAGGAGCGCTGCTTCTCGCTCTGCCCGGCGGGCGTTTTCTGCTCCTTTTCCGCCGGAGCCGCAAGATAAACCCATTCTCCCCGCAGCAAATCAAAGCAGGAGCCGGACCACGGCACTTCAGCGGGAAGGCCGAACCGCTCCGTGATTTTCTCCGCCAGGACCTGGCTGTTTTCGTCGTCTCCGTGGTTGACGAACACCCGTGCCGGTTTTTGCTCCATGCCGTCCAGCCAACAGAGGAGGCCGGCCTGATCCGCATGTCCCGAAACGCTGCTCAGGAAGGCGATTTCAGCCTTTACGTTGATTTCTTCTCCCAGAATTTTCACCTTTTCCGCGCCGTCATAGATGATGCGCCCCAGGGTGCCGTTCGCCTGGTATCCAACGAAAAGAACGGTGTTGGCGGGATTCCAGATATTGTGTTTCAGATGATGGCAGATCCGGCCGCCCTCGCACATGCCGCTGGAAGCGATAATGACCTTGGGCTTCTTGATCGCGTTCAGTGCCATGGATTCCGCCACGGACCCGGTGATGTTCAGCCCGTCGAACCAGATGGGATTTTCTCCTGCCTTCATGATGGATTGCGCTTCCTCATCCAGGCAGTCGGTATCGCATTGCAGAAAGACGCCGGTCGCCTGTTCCGCCAGGGGGCTGTCCAGATAAACCTCAAAATCCGGCAGCTCCGGCAGGAGATTCTGCATCTTGATCTCCCGGAAGAAATAAAGAATTTCCTGCGTTCGCCCGACGGCGAACGAGGGGATGATCACCGTGCCGCCCCGCGCAAAGGTTTTTCGGAGAATCTCCACGAGGCAGGGAAGGGGATCTGTCGCCCGGTCGTGCAGGCGGGCACCGTAGGTGGACTCGATCATCAGATAATCCGCCGCCCGGACAGGCACGGGATCCCGGATGATGGGCTGATTCGTGTTTCCCACGTCACCGCTGAACACCATGGTGATCTGCTTTCCCGCCTCGGAAAGAAAGCATTCCGCGGAGGAGGAGCCCAGAAGATGCCCGGCGTCCGTAAAACGGACGGAAAGGCCTTCGTCCACGTCGATTACCTGCCCGTAGGGACAGGGACGGAAAAGCTTCATGGTATTCTGCACATCCTCCGAGGTGTAGAGAGGCTCTGCCGGGTCTTCGCCTTGGCGCAGGTTTTTCTTCGTGCGGTATTCCGCGTCCCGCTCCTGGATGGATGCGCTGTCCTCCAGCATGATGGCGCAGAGGTTCATCGTCTCCGATGTGGCGTAGATTTTTCCCCGGAAGCCCTCTTTGACGAGCAGGGGCAGCATGCCCGAATGATCGATGTGCGCATGCGTCAGAAGGACATATTCAATTTGCCCGGGGGAGACAGGCAGGGGCGCGTTTTCGTATTCGTTATGGCCCTGGATCATGCCTTCGTCCACCAGCAGAAAATGTCCGTCATGCCATTCCAGCAGCGTCCGGCTGCCGGTCACCTGATGATTTGCGCCCAGAAAGGTAAGTTTCATTTCCGAATCCCTCCGATCGTGTTTTGATTTTCTGTTTGATTTCAATGTTCGTTCAAGGTTTCCCGGATAAGATCCATCCTGTCGGGAAGAACAGTTCCCGGCAGATGAAATGATGGATAAGGAGGTTACTTCCATGAAAAGATTCTTTGCGATCCTGCTTGCTCTGGCCATGCTGTTCAGTATGAACGCTCTTGCCGAAGAGAACACGGAAATACCCGGCGCCGCAGCCGGCGAAATGGGCACGCCTCCGGATGGAAATCCCCCGGATGGCACGCCTCCGGAAAAACCGGACGGCGACTGGATGCCCCCGGAGGGGATGCCTCCGGAAAAACCGGACGGAGACAGGACACCCCCGGATGGAAAGGGCGGACAGCCTCCGGAGAAACCGGGCGGTCAACCCGGCGGGAGGGCTGACTTTGAATATGCGGCCGCGACAGAGATTACCGGGGCTGCAGAACAGACCGATCAGACCTATTCCTCTGATACCGCGGATGAAAGCGCCCTGATGATAAACACGGCGGACGCGGTCAGCATCATAAACCCCACTGTGACGAAAACAGGGGATTCCGACGGCGGCGACAGCTGCAGCTTCTACGGCCTGAACGCGGGCCTGCTGGTCATGGGCGGCTCGACGGCCACGATTACCGGCGGCACGATTGAAACTTCCGCTTCGGGGGCCAACGGCGTCTTCTCCTACGGCGGAAACGGCGGACGAAACGGCGCGGAAGGCGACGGAACCACCGTGGTGATCTCAGAGACGACGATAACAACGACCGGCAACGGTTCCGGCGGGATTATGACCACCGGCGGCGGCATCACCCATGCGGACAATCTGACGGTCAATACCTCCGGACGATCCTCCGCGGCGATCCGCACGGACCGCGGCGGAGGCACCGTGGTGGTGGACGGCGGAAGCTATACCACAAACGGTCTCGGTTCCCCGGTGATCTACTCCACGGCGGATGTCACGGTGAAGAATTCCACCCTGGTATCCAATCTGTCGGAAGGCGTCTGCATTGAAGGCATGAACTCCATTGCCCTGGAAAACTGCGATATGACTGCCAATAATACGCAGTGCAACGGCAACGCCACCTTCCACGATACGATCATGATCTACCAGTCCATGTCCGGCGACGCGGACAGCGGCACCTCTTCCTTCACGATGACCGGCGGCAGCCTGACCAGCCTGAGCGGACACATGTTCCATGTGACGAATACCCATGCGGTCATCACCCTGTCCGGTGTGAACCTGGTCAATGAGGGCAGAGACATCCTCCTGTCCGTATGCGACGACGGATGGAGCGGCGCGTCCAATATCGCGGAACTGGTGGCGGACGGTCAGAACCTGAGCGGCATGATCCTGGTGGGCAGTGATTCCGCCCTGACCCTGACGCTGACAAACGGCTCTTCCTTTGAGGGCAGCTTCAACGGTGAGATTGAAAACGCGAAAGGGACGGCGGTCTCGGAGGAACTCGGCACAGTGAACGTGGTTCTGGACAGCACCAGCACCTGGACGCTGACGGCGGACACCTGGGTCGCTTCCTTTGACGGCGACGCCGGCAGTGTCATCGGCAACGGGTATACGCTGTATGTGAACGGCGCTGTCCTGGAAGGAATCCAATAAAGCAGAATCAGAAGCGCTTCCGCGGAGCCGGTCCGGCTCCGCGGTTTATCGGTGCCGTCCTCTGGTCATTCGCTCCTGATGCCGGGAGCCTGGATCGGCAGGGATCAGCGGAGCTCAATCTCTGCCGATACCTTTTCATCCAGGCAGTAACCGCCCGCGTAGATCAGATATTTTCCCGGTTCCACCAGCTTTTTCCCCGCCGCTTCCAGATAGATTTCCAGGTCGCACGGGTTGACGGTAAATGTCGCGGTCCGGCACTCGCCGGGCCGGAGATCATGGAGACGTTCAAAGCCGATGAGACGGCGGATCGGATGCACGGTTTGGGATGCTGAGATCCGTTTGATATACAGCTGCGGAACCTCGTCACCGGTCATGCTGCCGGTGTTTTTCACCTTCACCGAGACCTTCAGCCGGCTCCCGTCTGTTTCGACCGCCAGATCGCTGTATTCAAACTGGGTATAGGAAAGGCCGTATCCGAACGGGTACAGAACCGGCTGATCGAAATACCGGTAGGTTCTCGGATGGTTGATCAGGTCATAATCCTCCATGGGCGGCAGATCCCTGTCGCTCCTGTACCAGGTCATCGGAAGGCGCCCGGCGGGGTTTGCCTCTCCGAAGAGGACGGCCGCCAGACCGTTCCCGAGATCCTGGGAACCGGTTGCACTGGTCAGAATAGCCGGCACATGCTCCTGCATCCAGCGAATCGCGTAGGGATAGTTTGTGATCAGAACCACCGCTGTATTCGGGTTCGCTTCGTAGACTGCCTCCAGCAGTTTCTCCTGAAGCGGGATCATTTCAATCGTGCTCCGGTCAATTTCTTCCTTTGCGTTCATCATCGGATGGCAGCCCAGCGCCACAATGACCTTATCGGCCTTTTTCGCGAGCGCCTTCGCTCGTTCAATGCCGTCGGAAACGATCTCTACCGTGAGGGGGACTGCGTCTTTTTCAGAGCCGGCCCAGGCCTCCACCACGTTCCCGCCTTCCTTGGTATTGCTCTCCGGCTTTCTCCGGATCAGCGGATCCGTCCTGAGTTTTCCGTTCTCCATATACACATTCCGGTTGCCGAAACAGTATAGCTTCACATCGCATGCTTCGTCATTCCAGTATTCGGTCAGTTCGACGCAGTTCGCGTTCCTCGCTTCCGGGGTCCGAACCGCGTCCGCTTTGCCGATGGTGAAGTTCTCAAAGATCATAAAGGTGAACGGTTCATCGGAGGCCAGGCTGATCTTTCCGTCCGGCGCAGCCGTTACATATTTCCGGTAGGCGGGCGCGTACAGGAAGTTGCTGCCGCAGCCCCAGTTCGATTGTTCAAAAATGACGGCGTCTTCTGCTTTGTCCACCAGCACCAGTTCCGCCGGCTCCGATCCTGCATGCCCCCGGGGAGGCTGCGCGGGATGACTGCCGCCGATATACTGGTTTCCGACCCTGAACCGGAACAGGTTCAGTCCGCTCTCATAGGGCACCGGGTGATGCATTTTCTTTTCAAGGCCTGCCTTCAGGGTTACCCTGTACAGGGGTTTGCCGCCATACCAGTCCATCAGCCAGCTGTTCCCGGGATGGCCGATCAGGGCGATATCATCGTCCTTCCCGAACGGCAGGAAATCATGCTCATTTTTCAGCAGAATATTGGATTCCGTGCTCATCCGGAGAGAGATTCGCTTCGCTTCGTCCGTTCCCACATCCGCCATATCCAGCTCCGCGTACGGATCTTCCGGATCAAATACGCCCTGGCGGATCAGCTCCGTAACCGTGCAGAGAATGGCTTTGTCCATCTCTGCCTCCGTGATGAGACCGCGCTCGTATGCTTCCCGCGCGGCCTTCTCCACTTCGGCAGGGTTGTCCAGCATCGCGTCCACACCGGCTCGGACGCCTTCGGCCAGGGTTTCCGCGTGGGTCTCGAAATAATGATGAAAGGTTACGGTCTGCAGAAAATCGCCGCCGTCTGTCATCGCATACCGGATGCCCCACTGGTCTTTCAGCAAATCCTGCACCTCGTGGTTCAGCATGGCCGGCAGATGGTTGATCTCGTTGTAGGAGGTCATCACTCCCTCTGCGTGCCCTTCCTGCGCACAGTAGCGGAACGGTTCCAGCTCATAATCGTATTTGACTTTGTCACTGACGTCAAAGCTGTCATAGGCGCGCCGGTATTCCTGGTTGTTCGCGTAGAAATGCTTCAGGACCGCGCCGGTCCGGATCCGGTCGCCCCGGTCCCCCGGCGCCAGAGGCGTCCCGTCGTAACGGTGCTCATCCTGCATTCCGGCAATGTAGGCGGAAGCCATCTTGCCGGTCAGGTACGGATCCTCCCCGTAGCCTTCCTCGTTCCGCCCCCACCGGGGATCGCGGCACAGGTCGACCGTGGGAGCCAGACGGCAGTGTCCGCCTTTGCCCACGGCGTTCTCAAACGCCCGAGCTTCCTTTCCTGTGATGTCGCCGGCCCTGCGGATCAGTTCCCGGTCAAAGGTTGCCGCCATGCCGATCGGTTGGGGAAAGGAAGTCGTCGGAGTGGGAGGATACGCTTCCCCCTGTCCGGCTCTCGCCTGGACGCCGTGCGCGCCTTCCCCTCCGCAGGTGGAAACGTCAATCCCCAGTCTTTCGTTCCGGATCCTCAGGGAAAAACAGGAAAACTTCTCCCCGATTGTCATCTGGGAGACTAGCCATTTTGCCCGTTCCTCCACGGAAAGCGCGGGATTGAACAAAGGGGTGTCAGGATAAAAAGCCTTTTTCGTCATATGCGGCTCCTCCGTTTTTTCCATTCTTTTCTCTGCGGGTTTCTTTTCTGTTTCCCAAAGGAAACAGGATCACCGTCTGTTCAGTCTTCTCCGGAAAGGCATACTGTCCGCAGGGAATGCCCGACAGCCGGGAGGAAAACATTCAGGATATCCTCAGTCCGGATTTTCAGGCTGGACGTGCAGACACAGGGATGGCAGCCGATATAGTCGCCTTTGAGCACATCCTCGTCCACCAGCAGCTGAACATCATGGCTGTGGTCGTTCATCAGTCCCATGATGCTCACCGCGCCAGGTTCGATATCCAGGTATTTCAGCATGCCTTCGGGATCCGCGAAGGACAGGCGGGCTGAGTTGATTTGTTTTGACAGTTCTTTTGTTTTGAACTTCTTGTCCCCCGGCATCATCAGAAGATAGAAGGCCGTCTTCTGGCGGTTGCAGAGGAACAGGTTCTTGCAGATCACAACGCCGAGCACCGCGTCGATTTCATTGCAGGCTTCCATGCAATCCGCCCGTTCATGGTCAGTCCGCTGATAACGGATCCCCAGGGAATCCAGGTAATCATAGGTGCGGATTTCCCTGGGAAGGCGGCCTTCCGTGTTTTCAGGGCGTCCAGTCAGTAATTCCATGCCTGTTCCTCCTTGCGGAATGCTGTATCTTTTTTATATCGCATTCCGGGTTTCTTTGCAACGGGATAAGTTTTATGTCGCGGAATAATTCTGAAAAAAACGGAAGCCTCCGCAAAGGAGACTTCCGAAATGGAACCGGGGTCCGGATTACTTGATGATGGTGAGGGAACCGCGGGGCTCACCGTAGGCTTCGGCGGTAATGACGCCGTTGAGGGCCTCCGTGACATAGGCGATCACCGCTTCATCCAGCGTCATGCCGGTATCAAAGGAAGCGATGGATTTGGCGAACACATTGTAGGTATCGCCGCCGGCCGTGCAGAAATTGTTGGTAATCACGGCGTAGACCTCGTCCGGGTTGAAGGGCTTCCCGTTGACGGAGGTGATGGTGACGCGCTGGATGGAAGCCGGTGCATAGTAGGCGGTCTCTTTGCCGTCCAGCATGTAGAGCTCACCCTGGTCGAAGGGCTTCGTGGTGTCAATCGTCCATTCAATGCCGGAAGTCTGCGGATATCCGCCGATCGGATCCGGCGTGCAGAAGGTGGAAGCTTCCAGCGCTTCCAGCAGTTCGGCGCCGGTCACGAAGACCACCGCTACCGTATTGCCGAAGGGCAGGACGGTATTGATATCCTTCTTGGTCACATCGCCTGCGGGGATGGTGGCGCGGATGCCGCCGCCGTTGGTAAGGCCGATCACATCGCTGAGTTCATCCTGTTCAATGCCGCCCTCTTTGACCACGGACCACACGATCGCGTCGGTAATCAGGTCGCCGAGGTTGGTCTCTTCCGTCCGGTTGCCGGGCGCCTTTTCGCCGTTCAGCAGGACTTCGGTTTTCGCGAATACCGAGTTGTACTCTGCGTCCACCTGATCCATGATCTCCCTGGCCTTGGCCAGGACGGTCTCATTGATATGCTGGAAACTGTACAGGCTGGAGCCGAGGAAGGTCGGGATCAGGAAGTTGCTTTCGATGCCCTTCGCTTCATTGTCGATGACAACAACGCCGATGTTGGCGAATTTGGTGCCGGTGGACTGGATGGGTTCGCCGTCCTGTCCGGCGGTCATGACGGCATGGCTGTGAGCGTCGAGCACCATATCAATGCCTTCAATTTTCTTCAGCGTGTCCGTGGAGCGGTATCCGTTGACCTTGGATTCGGCGTCCACGCCCAGGTGGAACAGGCCGAAAACCAGATCAGACTTTTCGCGGACTTCGTTGATCGCCGCCTGGGTTGTTTCATACAGTTTGTCAAACGTGGCGAAGGAGATATCTTGGATCAGGCCGGGATTGACCTTGGTTGCGGTTTCCGGGGTGTCCACGCCGACAAAGCCGATCTTCAGGCCGCTGGGGGTTTCATAGATGGCGGAGCCGGGAAGAATGGTCGCCCCGGTCTCGTCCACCGTGATATCCGCACACAGGGTGGTGAATTTCGCGGATTCCAGGTTTGTCTTCAGCTGCTCATAGCCAAAGTCAAAGTCATGATTGCCCAGCGCGACAACATTGTAGCCCGCCGCGTTCATCATCTCAATAGCCGCCGCGCCCTTGTTGGCGACGACATACATGGTTCCCTGGCTGAAGTCTCCGCAATCGGCCAGGATTACGTCCGCGCCGGCGGAAACGAAATAGTCCCGCAGGCCCGCGATATACGCGTATCCGTCCAGCTGTCCGTGGACGTCGTTCGAGTGCAGGATGACGGTTTTTCCGGTATAGTCTTTCGCCAGCTCTGTCCGGATATCGGCATGGGCGGCATAATCGCTCAGCGACCAGTCAGGCGTACCCGCGTCCTCCGCAAAGGCGGACATCATGGTCAGCGCCAGCACCAGCGCCATCATCAGTGCAACCAGTTTCTTCATTTCCTGAAAACCTCCTCTTTTGTTTTTTGGGGTTTGCGACAGATCCGGTCATTTCTCCGGCTCAGTCAATCTGTTTTTATTATATGCAAATTCCTCCTTCTTTTCAAGAGAGGAGGAGAAACGTTTTTGGGGAAGGTTCCGGCATTTTGGCCGGAGGAAGGAGATGATGCGGAGGATGTCGCAAATAATGTCATGGGTGAATCGGATAAAGAAGGGATGAATCATGTACAGCAGAGAACAGGCGGCGGAGATCTTTCGCGCCTATACGGAACGGTATGACACGCGGAATACGCTGATCTGCCACAAGGTGGAGCACACCCTCCGGGTGGCGGAGCTGTCCGGGCGGTATGCGGAAGCGCTCGGAATGGCCGGGGAAGATGCGGATCTGGCCTGGCTGATTGGCCTGATGCACGATATCGGGCGTTTTGAACAGGCTCGGCGCTATGGTACCTTTGTGGATTCTCTGTCGGTGGATCACGCGGAGCTGAGCGCGGATATCCTGTTCAGGGAGGGTCTGGCGGACAGCTTTCCGCGGGAAGGATTGCCGGATGACTGGCAGATCATCGCGGAAACAGCCATCCGCCTGCATAACAAACTGAAGCTGCCGGAAACGTTCGATGACCGGACACGCCGGTTTGCCATACTGATCCGTGACGCGGATAAGACAGACATTTTCCGTGTGATTGCCACGATTCCTTTTGAGGAGCGGGTCGGAAGCAGCCGGGCCAGTTTCACGGAGACGGAGGAAGCAAACCCGGAAGTGATGGCATGTGTTCTGGAGCATCGGTGTGTCCCCTCAAAACTCCGGCATTCCCGCTTTGAGGGACATATTTCCCACTGCTGCATGGCCTTTGAGATGGTCTGCGAGATCAGCCGCCGGACGGTAAAGGAAGAGGGCTGGCTTTCCGCTCTGCTTGCGACCGGGCAGTGGCCGGAGATGGTTTTTATCGACGATCACGTCGGACAGGCAAGCCTGCTGGGGTGCCCGGTGATAGGCTTTCAGGAGTTTCGCAGGCGTTTCGGACCGGAAGAGGCGCGTTTCGTGATCACGATCGGGGAACCGAAGTACCGCCGGGAAGCCTTCGACCGGATGACGGAGGCCGGCTATCAGGGCGCGCGCCTGGTTCATCCTTCTGCCTGCATCAGCCCGGACGCGGAGCTGGGGGAAGGCGCGCTCATCGGGCCCGGCGCCTTTATCGGCTCCCTGGCCAGAATCGGGAAAGATTTCTATGCCGCCATGGGCGCCGCTGTCGGCCATGACGCGGTGATCGGGGATCATACGCGCGTTGGGGTCAGCGCGTTTGTCGGCGGGCATACAGTGATCGGGGAAAACGCGTTCATCGGAAGCGGCGCGATGCTGAAGGACCGGATCCGAATCGGCGATTTCAGCGTGGTGGCGATGGCCAGCGCGGTATTCAGCGATGTTGCGGATCATACAACCGTCATGGGGAACCCGGCCCGGATCACGAATGAAGGCAGCCAGGGTCTGCTGTACGCGCCGAGCTGTCAGCTGGCGGATTCGGCGGATCCGGAGAGCAAGGCGCCCGCGGGTGCTCCGGCAGCGGAAGAACTGACGCCGGAACGTGTCGCGGAGCTTTACTGGGATGTTTTTTCCGGCTGCTTTTCCCATACGGATTTCAATCCCGTCAGTTTTCATTTCCACGATCCCGGCTGGGATTCCATCGTGCAGATGGATCTGATCTGCCGGCTGGAAGAGGCTTTCCATATTTCGTTCAAAGGCAGGGAGACGATGAAAATCACTTCGTACCGGGCGGGTTTGGAACTGGTCAGGAAAAAGATCCGGAACGCGGGCGAAGGAAAATGAGAGGGGCCGAGACATGGGCGTTTTCTGGGATTTTGAAAGCTTTGCCAATGCGCCGGCGCTGATCGCGGACACCGGTGCAATCCTGACTTACCGGGATCTGGAGTCCCTTTCCGGGGACATGGAAGCCGGGATTCGGGAGCATGCTGATCGGGATAACGCATCCGGGCCGCTGGTGATGTTTGTGTGCCGCAATAGAACCTCCTTTTTTTCGGTGGCGCCTGTTGACTTGTACCCCGCTTTTGATTATGATGAAAAAAACTGCCAGATGCATCCTGTACTGCGTATAAAGAAATGAGGCGCCCGCTTCCGGGGCGCTGGAGCATACAGGACTGCGTGATCAGTAAAGGAGATGAAAACAATGAGTAACATCAGTGAACTAAACTGGGAAGAGATGAAGAAGGTAACCGGTGGCTATGTTGTGGATAACGGAACAGGCGATAAATTCTGGATCGTCCTGCAGGACGGAACAGTCAAAGGTTATGCGCCGACGGAGCAGCAGGCGCAGGAGTTTGCCAGATCGTTCGGCGCCAGCACTACGGTTCTGACGCTGGAGGACTACCAGGCGAAGTTTGGTCATGAGCTGAAGTGGTAACCCCTTCTGTTTCCCGAATCAACTGTTCAAAGGATTCACAGGCAGCGCTTTCTCCGTTGTCGATCCTGTAAATCCG
Organism: uncultured Clostridia bacterium; assembly: GCA_947166385.1. Lineage (GTDB taxonomy): Bacteria > Bacillota > Clostridia > Christensenellales > Aristaeellaceae > Aristaeella. The sequence goes on from CAMVEB010000014.1 coordinate 69,382, forward strand.
GTCTACCATCCGGAGCGTATTGAGGCGATGAGCAACCATGATGACCGTGGCTTGTTTCATCGCTTCATTTATGGCGGCCTGAACCTGCTTCTCGCTTTCTGCGTCCAGGGCGCTGGTCGCTTCGTCAAAGAGAATGATCCGGGCATTCCGCAAAAGCGCCCGGGCGATGGCAATCCGCTGGCGCTGACCGCCGGAAAGGTTTCTGCCGTTCTCCAGCACCTGGCTGTTCAGGCCATCCGGCAGGATTCTGAGCAGGTCGTCCAGCCCGACACGATGCAGCACATCCATCACCTGCTCCGTAGATACATAGCTGAGCCCGTAGACCAGGTTTTCCCACAGGGTGCCGGAGAAGAGCACCGTGTTCTGGGGAACCACGGCGATTTGCCGCCGGTAGCTGTTTCGGTCCAGGTCTGCCAGATCCTCGCCGTCAATCAGGATCTTTCCGCTCTGCGGTGAATACATCCCGAGGATCAGGTTCATCAGCGTCGATTTGCCCGCGCCGGATTTTCCGATGAAAGCCGCGCTGCTTCCCGCCGGAATCCGGAGACTGATCCCCTTCAGGACGGGGGCCTGATCCGGTTCATAGGCAAAGGTCACATTCCGGAGTTCAATCTCGCCCCGGACCGGCTGCGGCAGCTGCCTGGAGCCGGTTTTTTCGACGTTCGGGTCAAAGAGGATTTCGTTCACGCTGATCAGGCTGTCATAGCCCTGTACGATTTCAGGCAGCGTATCCAGCACTCTCTGCACACTCGAAATAATCATTTCAAAGACGGACTGGAACAGCACCACCGTGCCCACGGAGATATGGCCCGATGCGGCCAGATAGGCGGCGAAGCACAGACAGATCAGCCGGAATCCCTGCGATCCCCCGTAGGTGATGTTGTTGACCCATACGCCCAGCCGGTCATACTGCTCTGCGGCAGCCTGCACCCGGTGAACCCGGGAGGTGATTCTCCGCAGTTCCGCTCTCTGCATTCCCTGGGAGCGGGTGAGCTGGTCCATGTCCAGCATTTCCTTAAAAGCCGCGTTGGAAATCTCCGCCTGTTTCCGCATCACGGTCTTGCTTTTCATCACGGGATCCGCCGCCTGGCGGATGAACAGCACAGCGGCGGGGACGATCACCACATAGAACAGGAGCATCAGCGGGAACCGGATCAGTGCGACGACGCAGACAAAAATGATATCCACGCACAGATGCAGCACGTCGGTCAGCCGCTCATAAATCAGCAGTTCAATAAACTGGACGTCTGAGATCAGCTTGGAAAGCAGTTTTCCGGAAGGGACGGTGCTGTGAAACCGGATGGAGAGGGCCTGGACCTTCCGGACAAGCGTCAGCTTGAAGGCGCTTTCCACCGACCGGGTCCACCGGTGATACAGGTCGTTGTCGATCCGGAAGCAGATCAGGTTCACCGCCAGCGCGGTGACCGAGCCGATGATATTGAGCCAGACCGGCCAGATGAAAAACGCGCCTTCCCGGACGACGGTGTCGATGATATTGGCTGCGAAAACGGGAAGCATCAGGGCGCCGAGATGTTTCACCGCCTTGACAATCATCGCGAATACAAACCGGACGGGATGCTTCCGGAAAAGGAACAGTAGCGGGCTGATCGGTTTTTGCCTGTCTTTGTCTGTGGACTGTTCATAGAAGGAATACAGTTCATCGCAGAGGTCTTCGCTTGCCGGAGCGTCGGGGAAAATCCGGAAAATATTCTCGCCTTTCCTGTATTGGAAATCATAGAAAGATGCATACTGGCTCAGCAGATTCATCCGGATCTCGTTTGTGATCCGGGTTTTGTCGTCATCCGCCGGCGACAGGGATTCGCTGAAATCCTCCGGTTCTCCTCCGGTGCGGATTTCAACAGTCCTGTTCCATTTTCCGCAGACGGAAAGCCGGATCTCCCGGTCGCCGTTCCGCAGGAGATATGCCAGAAGCTCTTCACAGATCATGGGATAATGCGGCCGCGAATCGCCGAGTTCCTTTTCAAGCCATTGCAGCGCTGCCGGCATTTCTTTCCCGCATGTCATCCGATAAGTCTTGCTCAACTTGCCCCCGTCCTTTTTGTTTTGTTCAGGCCTTCAGGAAATCGTCCCGCTTTGGGGTGAATACGTCCAGCAGCACGCCTTTTTCGAGGCATGTCGTCCCGTGGATCAGGCCTCCGGGGACTACGATCGAATCCCCTGCGTTCAGCACGGTGGATTCTTCCTCCACGGAGTAGCGGAAGGAACCGGAGAGCACATAGCTCAGCTGGGTATGGGGATGGGTATGCGGTGCGCCTTCCGAGCCGGTCTCAAAGCTGACCTCCACAGCCATCAGCGCGTCGTCATAGGCTAGGATTCGTCTTTCCGTTCCCCTGCCTAGCGGGATCTCCTTTGTATCCTGATGATGCCGTACAATCCCTTTCATCTCATCGTCCTCCTTATGATTTGTTAAGGCTTTCGCCTGAAAATCCTCATTTGCATTTTTCGCTGCCGAGATGCGCTGTCAGGTAATCCCACACTTCCCCGTCCGCGGCATCCGCCTGTCCGTCCGGGAGCAGAAACGCTTTCGCGGCGGTGACATACAGGTAAACGCAGCCTTTCCGCCGGAAAGCCTGCCGGACAGCGGTCCATTCCATCTCCAACGGGTCTTCCTTCCGCTGGTTGTTCTCCACCCGGATTCCCTCCTCCCGGAGCGTTACGGTGTATACGCGCCGCGGGGGTTTCAGTTTCTGCTGAAGAGCCTGCATGTTGACCTGGCTGAAAAAAGTTCCGAAGTAGACCACCGGAAGGCCGATCCCGACGGCCAGCAGCACCGCGGCGATCATGCCTGACTGCGCCTTCCGTGTCAGCAGGGCGATAAAGGCAAAGGCGATCAGGATCAGCGAGAAGATGACCGGCCGGATCCATTTCTTCCGGAGCGTGAACATATCGAAGCGCGCGAAGCGCCGGAAGGTTTTCTCATCCAGCCGCACCGGGATGGTGATGCTTCTGTCGGAACTCATGTTTCCTCTCCTCCTTGGGCGTTCAGGTTCTGCCCGCCGGATCGGACGGACACGGCCAGATTGCTCGGCGTCAGGCCGTAATGCTTTCTGAAAGCGCGAAAAAACGCGCTGTAGTCCGTAAAGCCGCTGGCATATCCCGCGTGCTGAACGCCGTACCCCTGGCGGATCAGCGAGCCCGCGTTCTCCAGCCGCTTTCTGCGGATATAGTCCCCGGGCGTCATCCCGATAATCCGTTTGAACTGCCGCGTCATCGTGTTCTTGTCCATGAAAAAGCGCTGTGCCAGGTCCGCTACGGAGAGCTGCTCCCGGTAGTGCGCGTTGATATACTCGTGCACCCGCATGATCTCGGCATACCGGGATCCGGGCTCTTCCGCCGGCCGGACCCGCCGGTTCAGCACCCGGCTGATATGGATCAGCAGCTGGGACAGGATCAGGTGGCAGAGATACAGGCTGTCGGCGTCTGACCGGTTTTTCTCATACAGCAGGGAATACAGCAGTCCGAGAATCACCTGGTATGTCTTTTCATCCGGAATGATCAGATGCTCTTCCTCCAGGTTTTTTCCGATGGTTCCCAGCGTCTGGGGCAGGAAGATGGACAGGGAAGCGATGAACTGCGGGTTCAGCCACAGCACGATCCGTTCGATATTCCGCGGCTCCCCGCTCAGCTCGGGCCAGTGGGATGCCCCCGGCGGCACGAGGATCAGGCTCCCCGGCCGCAGTTCGTAAGCGCTGGTTTCCACGTGATAGATATATCTGTCCGAAAGCAGGCAGTACAGCTCGTAAAAATCGTGCCGGTGGGGCGGAACATTGAAGGTGGCGGCGTCGCAGTAATGATAGATCTCGATGTCGTCCCTGCTCATGTTTTGCAGAACATTAAAGGCGGAAATATAGGCTCCGTCCGTAGGGCTCACTTCTTTCAGCAATATTTTCATTCCCATTATACTATAAATGATGTTTTTTGCAATATCATTGAAATTTCAAACCATGTTCAGAATGGGGAAAAAATGCTTAAATATTGCCATCAGAAGGATGAGATCATCCTGAACAGCAAATTTAAGGAGGCAATCCCATGAAGAAACTGCTTGGTATTCTGCTTGCTCTGTCCCTGCTGCTGGGCTGCACCGCCGCGCTGGCGGATCCGGTCACCCTGACCTACGCGGAAGTGAACCCGCTCGACGGAACGATCGTCGGTGAGATGGCCAAGGCTTTCAAGGAGAAGGCTGAAGAGCTCTCCGGCGGAGAGATCACCATCGACATCCAGGCCGGCGGCGTGCTGGGTTCTGAAGACCAGATCCTGGACAATCTGCTGGGCGGCGGCAACATCACGGACATCAGCCGCATCTCCGCTTTCGCGCTGACGCAGTACGGCTGCAACAAGGCGAAGCTCCTGTCCATCCCCTACACCTTTGTGAATGAAGATCATTTCTGGAATTTCGCAGCCAGCGATCTGGCCCAGGAATTCCTTCTCGAGCCCCAGGAAGTCGGTCTGCCTCTCCGTGGCCTGTGCTACGGCGAAGAAGGTTTCCGTCACTTCTTCTTCAAGAAGGAAGTGAAGAGCCTGGAAGATCTGAAGGGCCTGAAGATCCGTGTTTCCTCTGACCCGGTGATGACCGGTATGGTTTCCAACCTGGGTGCCGCCGCCACGACCGTCGCGTTCACCGAGCTGTATTCCGCTCTGAACACCGGTGTTGTGGACGGTGCGGAGCAGCCCACCGCCAACTATCGTTCCAATGCTTTCCAGGAAGTTGCTCCCTATCTGCTTCTGGACGGCCACACCCTGGGCGCGCTGCAGATCATCATCACCGATGCGGCCTGGGCCAAGCTGAGTGAAGAACAGCAGGGCTGGATCATGGAAGCTGCGAAGTATGCTTCCGAAGTCTGCAAGGCCAAGGTTGCCGAGATCGAAGCTCAGACCTTCGAGCTGCTGGCGCAGGACGGCGCCACCGTGATCCCCGTGGAAGACAAGGCACCTTGGGTTGCGGCCTGCCAGGAAACCATCCAGGCGAATACCGCCGACCAGGCTGAACTGTATCAGAAGATTCTGGACATGCAGTAATTCCGCAGGCGCTGCGCAGCAGCGAATCCTGCAGGGGCGCAGGGATTTCCCCTGCGCCCCTTTTTCCATAGCAAACACGAAAGGAGCACACAGCAAATGCCTGCATTTTTCCGTGCGGTTGAAAAGCTGAAGCCCGTCTATGACTGGACTTACAAAATCCTGCTGTTTGTCTGCAAGCTCCTGCTGATCGGGGACATTGTGGTCACTGCCTGGGCAGTGGCCGGGCGGTATATCCCGTTTATTTCCGATCCGCACTGGAGCGAGGAGATCGTGCTGACCTTCATGGCCTATATGGCGGTGCTTTCCGCAACGCTGGCCATCCGGAAGCGCGCGCACATCCGCATGACAGCCTTCGACAAGTATCTGCCGAAGAAACTGCTGATGGTTTCGGATGTGATTGCGGATATCGCGGTCATGGCCCTGGGCGTCATCCTGGTGATTTATGGGATCAGGTTCTGCAATTCCCCGATCGCCCTCCGCGCCAAATACGCCTCCCTGCCGAATCTCAGTAAAATCTGGCAGTATCTGCCGATTCCCGTTGCCGGCGTCGGAATGATCGTTTTCGAGCTGGAGCAGGTTTTCCTGCATATCGGAGATTTCTTCCGGAAAGATGAGAAGCAGGACGAAAACAAAGATGCAAAGGAGGCGGTCTGAGGATGGATGCTGAAACCTTATCCACCATTATCCTGCTGGGCAGTTTCCTGATTATGATCCTGATGCGTTTCCCGATCGCTTATGCCGTCGGGATCTCCACCGTACTGTGCATGATTTCCATGGGGCAGAACATCGTGACCATTTCACAGCAGATGGTCAAGGGGGTATGGTCCTTCTCCCTGATGGCGGTGCCCTTCTTCATAACCATGGGCGTACTGATGGGATCGGGCGGTATTTCGGAGAAACTGATCGCCCTGGCCAACTCCCTTGTTGGCTGGATGCGCGGCGGCCTGGCCCAGGTGAACATCGTCGCCTCCTACTTCTTCGGCGGCATTTCCGGTTCCGCCGCGGCGGATACCGCGTCCCTGGGTTCTATCCTGATCCCCATGATGGTGGACCAGGGCTACGATACCGACTTCTCCACCGCGGTAACCATCACATCTTCCTGTGAAGGCCTGCTGGTTCCGCCGAGCCATAACATGGTCATATACGCCACCACGGCCGGCGGTGTCTCGGTCGGCGCGCTGTTCATGGCGGGTTATCTCCCGGGCGCTCTGCTGGCGATTTCCCTGATGGTCGGATCCTATATCCTTTCCGTCAGGCATCACTATCCCAAGGGAGAACGCTTCTCCATCAAAAATTTCGTCAGACAGCTGGGCAAGTCCATCTGGGCGCTGCTGGCGGTGCTGATTGTGGTGGTCGGCGTGGTCGGCGGTGTGTTTACTGCCACCGAGTCTGCGGCGATCGCCGTCATCTATTCGCTCCTGGTATCCGTGTTCGTCTATAAGGGGATGAACTGGAAGGGCGTATGGAAAGCGCTGGACAGCTGTATTGAAACGCTGGCGATCGTGCTGATCCTGATTGCGATGAGCGCGGCCTTCGGCAACTGCCTGACCCTGCTGCATGTGCCGGCCAAGGCGGCGGCACTGATTACCAGCATTTCCAGCAGCCCGGTGGTCATCATTCTGCTGCTGAACCTGATTCTGCTGCTGCTGGGCATGATTATGGACATGGCGCCGATCATCCTGATCGCGACGCCGATCCTGCTGCCCGTGGCCATGAGCGTAGGTCTGCATCCGGTCCAGTTCGGTATCATGATGGTGCTGAACTGCGGAATCGGCCTGCTGACCCCGCCGGTCGGCGCTGTGCTGTTCATCGGTTCCGCCGTGGCAAAACGTCCGATGGAAAAAGTGGTCCGCGCAACGCTGCCGTTCTATCTCTGTATGATTGCCGCGCTGCTGCTGATCTCCTTTATTCCCCAGATCAGTCTCTGGCTGCCGCAGCTGACGGGTGCCCTGTAATTCTGTTTTAAACCAGGCGGGCACGTTGTTTCAGGCGTGCCCGCTTTTAAAAGGAGAAGCAATCATGAAGGTCAGTATGGAAACGATTCAGAATTCTTCCTTCTGGGAAAAAGCCGGCGTCCGTCTGCCCCGGTATGATATTGCCGCCATGCGGGAAAGGACAGAAAAGGAACCCATCTGGGTTCATTTCGGCGCCGGGAATATTTTCCGTGCCTACATTGCTGCCCTGCAGCAGCGCCTGCTGGACGAAGGCTGTTCCGACCGGGGAATCATCGCGGCGGATACCTTCGATGTGGATAATATCCGGATGATTTATGGCGGATATGACAACCTGACCATGAGCGTGACCCTGAACGCGGACGCGACCATCGACAAGGAGATCATCGCTTCCGTGTCCGAAGCGCTGGTCGCCCGGCCGACGGAGAAGGAGGATTATGCCCGGCTGCAGGAGATCTTTGCCGCGCCGACTCTGCAGATGATCTCCTTCACGATCACAGAGAAGGGCTATGCCCTGCGCCAGATCGACGGGAATTACCTGAAGGTTGTGGCGGAAGACCTGGCCAACGGCCCGGAAAACGTCCGTCATGCCATGACGATTGTTACGGCGCTTCTGTATCACCGGTATCAGCATGGCAAACCCCCTGTTGCCGTGGTCAGCATGGACAACTGCAGCCACAACGGCGAGAAATTGCAGGGAAGCATCATGGAAGTAGCCCGCGCCTGGCAGGTCAACGGATTTGTTCCCGCGGATTTTGTCCGCTGGCTTTCCGATGAATCGCAGGTTTCTTTCCCCTGGAGCATGATTGACAAGATCACGCCCCGCCCGGCTCCGGAAGTCCAGCGGATGCTGGAAGAATCCGGCATTGCGGGAATGGCGCCGCTGGAAACGCCCAGCGGAACCTTTGTCGCGCCTTTTGTCAACGCGGAAAAGGCGCAGTATCTGGTGGTTGAGGACAAGTTCCCGAATGGCCGCCCGCCGCTGGAAAAGGCCGGTGTATACTTTACCGACCGGGAAACCGTCAATCAGACCGAGCGCATGAAAGTGACCACCTGTCTGAACCCGCTGCATACCGCGCTGGCGGTTTACGGCTGCCTGCTGGGCTACACGCTGATCCGCGAGGAAATGAAGGATGAAGACCTGGTGAAGCTGATCCGGCGCCTGGGATATCAGGAAGGCCTGCCGGTCGTCACGGATCCGGGCATTCTGAGCCCCAGGGCCTTTATCGACGAGGTGGTGGAAGAACGCCTGCCCAATCCGTTCATGCCGGATGCGCCGCAACGTATTGCCACGGATACCTCCCAGAAGGTCGGCATCCGTTTCGGCGAGACGATCAAAAGCTATATCGCCGAAAACCGGCCGATGGATCAGCTGGTTTCACTCCCGCTCGCGATTGCCGGCTGGCTTCGGTATCTGCTGGCGGTGGATGACCGGGGCAATGCCATGCCCCTCTCCGGCGATCCGCTGCTGCCGGAGCTGCAGAAACAGCTTTTCGGCATCGAGCTGGGCAAACCGGAAACGGTCGGCGCCAAGCTGAAACCCATTCTGAAGAACAGTCTGATTTTCGGAAGTGATCTTACCGCCACGCCGCTGGCAGCGCGGATTGAAGAATACTTCCTGGAAGAAATCGCGGGTCCGGGCGCCGTCAGGGACACCCTGCGCCGTCATCTCTGACCGTCTGATCAGTTCAGTTCATCCAGCAGGATGTAGTACCGGAGCTTCTCTTCTTCTTTCGGAACGCCTGCGGCCCGGAACAGATCGTCGGGATGAATGTTCGGATAGATTTTTCCATAGTGCCCGTCGCTGTTGTGTTTCAGGCTCCGCCAGCCCAGGGCCAGATCCATCCAGCGGTCTCCGGCTCCGACATTGCCCGCGTCGATGAATCCGGTAAACCGTTTTCCGTCTGTAAAGAGGTTTGGCAGACAGAAGTCCCCGTGGGTGACCACACGATCCTGCTGCGGCAGGTGGCTTTTCAGCCAGCCCAGGAGGGCTTCCGGGTTTTCAAATCCACCCGGGCCGAAGGTTTCCGGCTCACAGCCGGAGGGGTCAAAACGCCCGCTCAGGATCGCGGCTTCAGCATGGGAAAGGTTATCCGCGACAGTCCTTTCAAACGGGCAGTCTGCCACGGGAATCGACCACAGGATATGCAGCGCTTCCGCCATGCAGTCCAGCAGCAGGGTGGGATTGTTCATGACCTCGGGCCTGCACAGTTCTTTCCCCTGTATGCGTGTCATGAGCAGCCAGTCCTGCCCCTCCCACACTTCATGGGCGGCCACCTGCGGAACAGGCGCTTTCCCGGCAAGCCACTGCAGGACCTGGACATCCACGGTATCCCAGTCGTCCTCGGGACGGACTTTCAGCACAAAATCATCGAAAAGAAACACCTGTGCCCCGGACTTTCCGAGTCCGTCTGTTTTTCCGGCCTGATTGCCAAGGACAGCGGCGATCGAAGCCGGGATCTGACGGGTGTTTTCTGATCTGTCCATGCGCATCATTTCCTTTTTCATGAAAACGTTTCTCCGTTTCCGAATTTGCTTCAGATATCCGGCGCTCTGAACCGGATTTCAGGGTATTCTATCATGAGTCACCCGGCATTCGCAAGGCCGGATATCCTACGTGCCGCGGGGCGGCGTATATCCCGGGACGGTCTTCTGCAACAGTGAAACGGGGACAGAAATGGATCCGCGATGCGGAAACTGATTAAAAAGGAGGATTCCCAATGAATACTTTCAGAAAAACTCTGAGTCTGATGCTTGCCCTGTGCGTGCTCTGCGGGCTGGCTGCAGGCGCGTCTGCTTCCATCTTTACCGATGCTCACGGCAATGTGATTGAGCTGGATGATTCCCTGGAAGCCTATACCAATGAAGTTCTTGCCGGCGCGGAGAATGCCGCACGCAGGGGAGAAACCAACCTGGGTGATCTTTGGACGGATGCGCTGCGCTGGTTTGTTGTTTCCGGGACCATCAATGAGTATTGGGAAGAAGATGATGTGACCGCCGGAAACAATGAGATAGCGGTCGACGCGGATCATGTGGTCGCCCTGTGGAACGGCGGCAATCTGCGTGCCGACGTGGCGGAAGGGAAGTTCGGCGCGGAACAGCTGGCTGAAGTGCTGCCCTATCCGAATAAAGTGGCTGTCGTTTATGTGACCGGCGCGCAGCTGGCGGAGGCCCTGGAAGCCGCGTCTCAGGGACTGCCCTATACTGCGGATACCGCTGATGTCTGTGCTTCCTTCATGCAGGTTTCCGGGATCAGGTATACGGTGGATACCGCCGTTCCCTATGATCGGGGGGAAGCCTACGGTGATAAGGAAATCTGGTTCAGGGCCGCCTCGCTGGGCCGTGTTACCGTGGAGGATGTGAATGGACAGCCCTTTGATCCCGAAGCCACCTATGCGGTGATCACCAGCAATGCCAACTTCAACGGCATGGATTCTTCCTACATTTTTCCGATCGCCGCTGAAGCCAATGAAAAGAGCACCATTACCACCGCGGTGGTTCGCGATGTCATCTGGCTGTATATCGCGGGCGAACTGAACAATGTGATCGGCGAAGACTATGCCGCGGCGCAGGGCCGCATCACCATTAAATAAACCGAGGAACCAGATCATATGCAATCTCAGCTTGAATCCGTGATCCGGGAAGTGGAGAAGGTCATCATCGGGAAGCGGCCTGTGATCGAAAAGATGCTGATGGCGCTGCTGGCAGAGGGACATGTGCTGCTGGACGATGTGCCGGGCGTGGGCAAAACAACCCTGGCTGTGGCGCTGAGCCGGGCCGTCAGCCTTCGGTTCCAGCGGGTGCAGTTTACGCCGGATGTGCTGCCTTCCGACCTGGTGGGCTTTTCCGTGTACAACAAAGCCAGCGGGGATTTCCTGTACCGTTCCGGCGCGGTCAGCCATGCCAACCTGCTGCTGGGGGATGAGATCAACCGGGCCGCCAGCAAGACCCAGTCAGCCCTGCTGGAAGCCATGGAAGAGCGCCAGGTCACGGTGGACGGAAAAACCTACTTTCTGGAAAGCCCGTTCATGGTCATTGCTACGGAGAACAGCGTCGGCACAGCCGGGACGCAGTTTCTTCCTTATGCGCAGATGGATCGCTTCCTGGTACGCCTGTCCCTGGGATATCCGGATTATGAAGCGCAGATGGCCATCCTGCGGGACCGCCAGACAGAAAATCCGCTGGACAGCGTTGCCTGCGTGCTGGACAGGGAGGCTGTGACAGCCCTGCAGCGGGAGACATGCGCGGTTACTGCCGGGGATGCCGTTCTGGACTATATCACCCGGTTGACCATGGCTTCCCGGGAGCATGAGGCGGTGGAGGTAGGCATCAGCCCCCGGGGCGCATTGTTCCTGAACCGGATGTCGAAGGCAAAAGCGTATCTGGAAGGCAGGGATTATGTCACAGGCGGGGATGTGCAGGACATTTTCAGGGATGTGTGCGCGCATCGTGTGCTGCTGAAAGAGAATGTGCGGGAAGCCGGCGTCGAAGAGGTGCTGGAAGAACTGCTGAGGAAAGTGGAAAATCCCGATGCCCATCGCCTGTTCCGGGGGATGAGAAAAGCATGAGGAAGCGCTGGGCCGGCTATGCGGTCTGGCTGTTGCTGACCGCCTGTCTGTATTTTTTTGAAAATAATACCGGGACACGCACGGTGCTGATCGGCTCCCTGCTGTTTCCGCTGATTCCCTTCCTGCGAAGTGTCTTCTTTGCGGAAGACGGCACAATCCGCGGAAAAACACCGAAAACACAGACAGTCAAAGCTTTTGCGCATCGGGAAACGGAAGAGCCGGGTGATGTGCGGCTGTATCAGCCCGGCGATCCTGTACGCCGTATCCACTGGAAGCTCTCCGCCAAGAAGGATGAATTGCTTCTGCGGGAAACGGTGACAGAGCAGACAATCATCGAAACAGAACAGAACGCGGCACCTGATGAGACCGGACAGAAAAGGGCCTTCCGAAAACACCTTTTATGGATATCGGCCGGCCTGATGGTTTTGTGCGCCATGCTGCTGATGCTGGTCCCGGAGGCCAGACACGGCGCAGAATCGCTTTGCAACCGGGTGTATGCGGCCAGTGAGGCGGTCAACGCCTATGCCTATGAGTACTTTCCGGTGCGGAAAGACCAGAGCGTCGCCATGGCTGTGATCCTGCTGGTTTCTTTACTTGCCGGACTGGCATCGTTGATGGTCTTGCTTCGCAGCAGGACGATGGCCCTCGGCACCATGGCGGCGATCACGTTCTTCCAGATCTACTTTGGCCTGCCGCTCCCAGCCTGGGGGAATATACTGCTGTATGGTTTCCTGGCCGGATGGATGATCAGGCGGCCTGCTGACCGGAAAGGCATCCTGATCGGGATGGTTTCCCTGCTGCTGGTGTCCCTTCTGGTGGTCTTTCTGTTTCCCGGGGTGGATGCGGATACCGAAGCGGTATCCGAAAACGTGCGGGATGTTCTCAGCCGGATGGCGCAGCAGATAACCGGCACGGTTCAGGAGCTGCCGGAAGGGGATACAGAGACCCGGCATGCGCATACGCTGTCGCTGCAGTCCGGAAGTGATGAAGCGCGGGCAGACCGGGAATACCGGCTGGTGACGGTGGAGGAAGAACAGATTTCCATGCCCCAATGGATCAACTGGATGAAGATCATTCTTCTTCTCCTGCTGGTCATCGCCCTGGTGGTTCTTCCATTTGCTCCGTTCCTGCTGCTCAATGCACGGAAGAAGAAAGCGCGGAAAGCAAGGGAAGCCTTTGATTCCGACAATGTGAGCGAGGCTGTCTGCGCCATCTTCCGGCAGGTGATCGTATGGCTGCGCGAAACCGGTCATGACCCGGGGAATCTTCTGTACCGGAATTGGACGGATACCCTGCCGGCGGATCTTCCGGAGGGATATGCCGCCCGATTTGCAGACTGCGTCAAGGATTATGAGGAGGCCGCATACAGCGTTCATGACCTCCCGGAAGAAAAACGCCGGCAGGCGCTGAGCCTGCTGAAGGAGACGGAAGCCGCGCTGCTGAAGACCGCCAGCCGGAGACAGCGCCTTCGGATCAGGTATTGGATGTGTTTATGCGAATGAAAATCAGGAAGACGGGATGCGTATTCCTCCTGCTGCTTCTCTGCCTGCTGCTGACCGGCTGCCGGACAAGGACGGCAGGCATCGGTTCCGCCGACCGGCAGACGGAAACGGACGGGGCTGTGATGGCCGGATCGGCATCATCCGGTTCTGCGCCGGAAGAAGAGCCGGAAGATGCCGAATCAGCGGATGAACAGAAAAGAATCGGGGCGACGGGGGAGAGGACAAGGGAGAATCCCGAAGCGTCCCGAAAAGAATACGATGAGAATGCCCCGGCGGAAATCGTGCCCGGAACGGATCGTGCGGTTCAGACCGAAGGAGAAGGAGACGGGGCAGGTGAACAGGGGGACAGCGAAACAGAAACGGTTTCCAGGCTGAATGACAACGCGGAGGAAACCGCAACGCTGACGGTGCCGGCAGAGGAAGCGAAACAGCTTGGTGTTTCAGAAGATGCGGAGGAAGCCGATTCCGTCATGACCTACTATACGGTCCTGCTGGCGGATCGCATGGGCAGTCTCTTTGAGTGCCAGCGGCAGTATGTGTACTGGGAAACTCCGGAAGACCATGTGACGATATTCAGAACCTCGCCGGAACACAGCCTCATTCTGGATGCCGGGGCATACGATGTATCTGCCCGGCTGCTGGAAGGGAACCTGCATGTGGATGACGGATGGATCAGCCGGAAGAATCCGGGGGTGATCGTGAAAGCTGTGGACAGCAGGATCCTGGGGACAGGTGTATCATCCGCAGGAAGAGCCCGTGAGGTTTATACAGACCTGCTGAACCGGGCGGGATGGTCTTCCCTCAACGCGGTGCGGAACGGACGGGTCATTCTTCTGTCCGAGGAACTGCTGGAAGCGCCTTATCTGCGGGTGGCTGCCATGCTGGCCGTTGCCAGAACGGCCAGTCCGAACCTTCTGGCAGAGGTTGATCCGGACAGAGCGCTGGAAATGCTGGCGGAGGAGGCGACCGGGAGCGTTCCGACCGGAATCTATTTTTACGGCGGAGAGAACTGACGAACATTCCCGGGACGGACGGTCGGGGAAAAAGAAGGGGGCTGTGATTTCACAGCCCCCGGATCATTTTCCGTTGATCGGATCAGTCGATGTCCGCGTAGGTCCAGATGACATCGCCGGTCGCCAGACGGATGACGTCATGGACGTTGGGCTTGAGCATCTGCGCGGTGGTGTAGTAGTACAGCGGGTTCACGCCGCCGGTGGCCATCAGGACTTTTTCAGCTTCCGCGGCCAGCTTGGCACGTTCCGTGGGATCGGTGGCGGCCTTCACGGCATCCACCAGCGCATCGTAGGCTTCCGCCCAGGTCTTGTCGCCGTTCTCGCCCCAGTAGGCGCCCTTGCCGGCATCCTTGGTCACTTCGCTGTTGCGGGTGTAGTCGCCGATGTCGCGGCCGAGACGCGGATAGTTGTTGCCGGAAGCGGAGATAAAGATCTCCAGGAAGTTGACGACGTCGTTGAAGTCGGCGATCCAGCCCATGCGGGCGGCTTCGGCGTCACCGGCCTTCAGCTTGGTCTGCAGGGTGGCCCAGGCTTCCTGGTTGACCACGCCGGTGATGCCGAACTGGTTCCAGGTCTCCTGGACATACTGGATGATGGCGGCGTTGTTGCCGCTGTTGTTGAACGCGAATTCGATGGAGGGGAAGTCGGTGAACTGCAGGTCGCCGCCCTCGATCGTTCCAGTGCAGGGATAGCCCAGATCGATCAGGGTCTGCAGGGCTTCCACCTGGTCCTTCGTCAGGTCGGGGTTCACATCAGAAGGCTCGTTGGTGCCTTCATACCAGACGCCGTAGCCCTCCGCGGAACGAACATCGCTGTTCAGGCCGTCGGCCAGTCCCTTGGGGAAGAAACCGGTTGCCTGCACTTCGCCGCCCTTGGTCACGTAGGTCACGACTTCATAGCGGTTGATCAGCTGGCCCAGCGCGAAACGCGCCTTGCTCTGCTCCTGCACTGTCAGCTGCTTTGCTTCGGGGCTCAGATCCTTGTGTACATTGAAGAGGATGTAGTAGGTGCCCTGGGTCGGGTAGAACTCCAGTTCGCCGGGATAGGTGCTGTTCAGCCGTTCAAACTCAGAAGAGGAGATGGACTGGATGTACTGCACGGTGTTGTTTTCGTAAGCGGTCAGGATAGCGGTGTTGTCCTCGGACAGATAGAAGTTCAGGCCGTCCAGTTTCACAGCATCCGCGTTCCAGTAATAGGGGTTCTTTTCGAAGACGATCACATCGTCCACTGCGTACTTGGTCATCTTGAAGGCGCCCAGACCCACATAGGTCTCGGGATTGGTCGCCCAGATGCCCTCGTTGTCCGCCAGGTCCACACGAACGGGATAGAACGGAACGAACGCGCACAGATCCAGGAAGTAGGCGCAGGGCTGGGGCAGATGCACCACGAAGGTACGGGCAGCATCGTCCACATCGATGGCCAGGGATCCGTCGTCGTTGCGGCTGATCACGTCATACAGGAAGCCGTAGTCGGCGCCCAGCTCGGCGGAAGCGGCGCGTTCCCAGGAAGCCTTGATCTGGGAAGCGGTGCAGTCGGTGCCGTCGGACCATTTCAGGCCTTCACGGAGCACGAAGGAGTAGGTCAGTCCGTCTTCGGAGACTTCATAGGACTCGGCCAGTTCCGGGGCCATCTGCGGATTGCCGTTGGCGTCATACTGGAAGCCGGTCAGTCCCGCGAAAGCGGAACGGATGATGTTGGATCCGGCGGAAGCACTGTTCAGTGCGGGATCCATGGACAGGGGGGTGCCGCCGCCCAGGAACAGGCTGATCACTTTGCCGCCTTCAGCCTGGGCGAAGGAAGCGAGGCTCAGCACCATGGCCAGAGCCAGTACGAGGGCTACGATTTTCTTCATGGGGATTCCTCCTTGGTAATTATTTTTCACGCCGTTCGGCGCAAATAACGGGATCAGAGATTGTGACAGGCCGCGAAATGGCCGGGCGCCACTTCCCGCATGGCCGGGCAGGTTTTGGCACAGGCTTCGGTTGCCCTTTCGCAGCGGGGACGGAAGGGGCAGCCTTCCGGAACTTTCAGGGGGCTGGGAACGTCGCCCTTCAGCACGATGCGCTGCTGCCGGCGGCTGACTTTCGGATCCGGGATCGGCACGGCGCTCATCAGAGAGACCGTGTAGGGATGCACCGGATGCTTCGTGAGCTCATTGGCGGAGGCCAGCTCCATCATATGGCCGAGGTACATGACCGCGATCCGGTTGGAGATGTGTTTCACGACGCTGATATCATGCGCGATGAACAGATAGGTCAGCCCCAGGCGGGCCTGCAGATCCTCCAGCATGTTGATGACCTGCGCCTGGATGGAAACATCCAGTGCGGAGACCGGCTCATCGCACACGATGAATTCGGGCTGGGAGGCCAGGGCCCGGGCAATCCCGATCCGCTGCCGCTGGCCGCCGGAAAACTCATGGGCATAGCGCGTGGCATGCTCCGTGTTCAGACCGACGAGGTTCATCAGCTCATGGATCCGGGCTTCCCGGTCCTTCTTGTTCGTGTACATCTTATGGACATCGATCGGTTCGGCCACGATGTCCGCCACGGTCATCCGGGGATTCAGGGATGAATACGGATCCTGGAACACCATCTGTGCCTGGCGGCGGAACTCCCGCAGGCTTTCCTTGCTGTCGATCTTTTTCCCCTTGAACCAGATTTCCCCGGCCGTCGGTTTGTAAAGCTGCAGGATGGTGCGGCCTATGGTGGTTTTTCCGCAGCCGCTTTCACCGACGAGACCGAGTGTTTCGCCCTTCCGGATATCGAAGGAAACATCGTCCACCGCTTTCAGCATGGTGGTTTTCATGAACCCGGTCGTAATCGGGAAATACTCTTTCAGGTTCCGCACCTGCAGCAGGAATTCCGGATCCGGAGTGAAGGCTTTTGCCGTGCTTTCCGTTGCCATTATGCCTCTTCCTCCTCTTCCTCCGGCCGCTCTGTGGAGCAGATCCCGTCGCGGATGTTCTGCCAGCAGGCGGACAGGTGATTGTGGCCGACCCAGTATTCCTTTGCCTTCTCCTGCAGGCAGATCTTCATGGCCCGGTCACACCGGGGCGCAAAGGGACATCCGGGCGGCATATGCAGCAGGTCGATTGGCGTACCGGCGATCGGAATCAGTTTCTTTTTCTCGTCGTCGTTCATATCGGGGATGGACCGCATCAGTCCTTTGGTATATTCATGGCAGGGATGATAGAAGATCGCGTCTGCCGTGCCGCGCTCACAGACGCTGCCGGCATACATGACAATCACTTCATCGCAGATCTGGGCGATGACGCCCATGTCATGAGTGATCATGATGACCGCCATACCCATTTTCTTCTGCAGGTCCAGGATCAGCTCCAGGATCTGCGCCTGGATGGTGACATCGAGGGCGGTGGTCGGCTCGTCGGCAATCAGGATATCCGGTTCGCAGGCCAGCGCCATGGCGATCATGACGCGCTGGCGCATGCCGCCGGACAGCTCGTAGGCGTATTGCCGGATCCGCTTCTCCGGTTCGGAAATGCCGACGAGCTTCAGCATCTCCACGGCCCGCTCCTCGGCCTGCTTCTTATTCCGGTTGGTATGGAGCAGGATGGCTTCTTCCAGCTGGTTTCCGATGGTGAAGGTCGGGTTCAGCGAGGTCATGGGATCCTGGAAAATGATGCTGATCTTGTTGCCGCGGATTTCACGCATCTCCGCGTCGCTTTTTCCGACCAGCTCCTCATCGCGGAAACGGATGGATCCGGAGACAATCCGGCCCGGATGGGTCAGGATCTGAAGCACCGAGTAGGCGGTGACGGATTTTCCGGATCCGCTCTCGCCGACGATGCCCAGCACTTTTCCTTTTTCAAGGCGGAACGACAGCCCGTTCACCGCTTTGACCTCTCCGGCAGAGGTGAAGAAGGAGGTGTGAAGGTCTTGGACTTCCAGCAAACTCATTTCATACCCCTCCTTAATTCCGCAGTTTCGGGTCAAACGCGTCCCGCAGGCCATTGCCCAGCAGGTTGAAAGAAAGCACGATCAGGAAAATCGCCAGGGCGGGGAAGATCAGCTGATAGGGATAGGAGCGCAGGGCCGTTCTGGCTTCGGAAGCCAGGGAACCGAGGGACGGCATCGGCACCGACACGCCGAGCCCCAGGAAGCTGAGAAAGCTTTCGGTGAAGATTGCACTGGGAATCTGCATCGCGGCGATGATGATAATGACGGAGACGCAGTTCGGGATCATGTGCTTGCGGATGATCCGCGCCGGTGAGGCGCCGATAGCCCTGGAAGCCAGTACATACTCCTGCTGCTTGATGGACAGAACCTGGCCGCGCACCTGCCGTGCCATGCTGACCCAGTAGAGCAGGCCGAAGACGATGAAAATGCTGACCATGCCGGCGCCCAGCCGGGCGATCAGCTCACTTTTCGATGTGGAGACCCAGTCCTTGATGGCGACCGACAGCAGGATGACGATCAGCACATCCGGCAGGGAATAGATGATATCGACAATCCGCATCATGACCATATCAACCTTGCCTCCGAAAAAGCCGGAGATGGATCCATAGAAGATGCCGATGATGATGACAATCAGGGCGGAGAAAATGCCCACCAGCAGGGAAATCCGGGTGCCGTAGATCACACGGATCGCATAATCGCGGCCCAGGTTATCCGTGCCCATGATATGTGGGAACACGGAAATGCCCTTGTCGATTTTCATCTGTTCCTTTGCGCTGTACTGGAAGGGCCCGAGGTTCTGGGCGGTTACGTCCTGCTTGGTGTAGGTATAGGGATAGAAAGTCGGCACGATAAACGCGATCAGTGCGATGATGATAATGACGAAGAGGGAGATCATGGCGATCTTGTTCTTCCGCAGCCGGCGCAGCGCATCCCTCATGAAGGAGATGGATTCCCGCATGGTGACCTGCTGCTTTTTTTCCTCTTCCGTGGCTTCCCGGAAAAGATCCGGATCAATCTGCAGGCTCAGCGGATTCTTCAGTTTCTTCTTTTCAGACATCAGTGTTTTCCTCAATTCATTCGTTCTGTGACGGCAGTCAGCCCAGATCGATCCGCGGGTCGATAACTTTGTAAAGGATATCGCTGAGGAAGTTCATCAGGATAATCATCGTGGCAAGGAAAATCGTCACACCCATGATCATCATATAGTCTGTCCGCAGCATGCTGTTCGTAAACAGGCGGCCTAGTCCGGGAACGGAGAAGATGTTTTCCACCACCATGGAGCCGGTCAGGATATAGGCCATCATCGGGCCCGCATAGGTGATGACAGGGGTCAGCGTGTTCTTCAGCGCATGTTTGAAGATCAGCTTGCTGTTCCGGACGCCCTTGGCCCGTGCCGTCCGGATATAATCCTGGCCCAGAACGTCCAGCATGGAGGAGCGCTGGAGCCTGGTCACGTAAGCCATGGGATACAGGGCGAGGGAAATGATCGGAAGAACCAGGCCGCCCGGCTGATTCCCCAGAGAGGGCAGCCACCCGAGCTGCAGCGCGAAGACCAGCAGCAGCAGTGTTGCCATGACAAAGGATGGCATCGAGACGAGGGCGGTGGTGACGATCTGGATCACCTTGTCCAGCAGTCTGTCCCGGCGCAGGGCGGCGACAGAACCGAAGATGACACCGAGGATGATGGCAAAGAAGGCGGCGGTGAAACCGATCCGGGCGGAATACGAGAAGCCGCCCATGATCAGCTCTGCCACGGTATTCCCGACCCATCCCGTGGACAGGCCGAAGTCTCCCTTCAGGATGTTCCGGAGGTAGTTGAAAAACTGGACGGTGACAGGCTTGTCAAAACCGTATTTTGCTTCCAGGGCCGCGATGACCGCGTCGCTCTTGGCCTTCTCGGAACTGAAGGGGCTGGCAGGGATCGCGTGCATGACAAAGAAGGTAATCGCAATCACCAGGAAGATGGTCAGCAGGGCCATCAGAAGCCGTTTCACCAGGTATCTCAGGAATTTCGCGTTCATGTTTTCACACTCCAATAAACCTGTTCTATTACTTTATACACAGAACGGGGAGTTCGTCAACGTTTCCGGAGAAAGAAATACGAAAAACACCAAAAATACAATCATGCAAAAAACAGGAGCGGATCAGAGATCCGTTCCCGGAAATGAAAAAGAGCGTTTATCCGGCGGGGCAGGAGACGTGCTGCCGGAGGATCCCGCCTCCGGCCGGGGGATCGAGGGAAAGACGGATCAGGTGTTCCGTGAGAACGGGGGATGGATCCTGCCCGTCATCCCGGTACAGGGTGCAGACGACGGGACTGTTGGCCAGGGCCAGGGCGGTGAAGGAGGTATCGTCCAGGGATTCGGAGCATTCCCCGCCGGAGCAGAGGAGAACGGCGCGGTTCTTCCGGACGAAGAGCGGGAACTCGCCCAGGGAAAGACGGATCCGGTGGTCGCCTTTCTCCAGCGGGACGGTGTCATAATCCTCCGGGGAGCGGAAGCGGATCATCAGCATATCCTCCGGCAGATAGACATAACGGCCGGAGGCGTTCTGCTCCAGCACCGGGGCGATCATGCAGCTTTCCCCCAGCAGGAGCTGGTCTTCGGTGCTGACGGCCCGCGGGTCTTCCGGATAGTCAAAGGCCAGGGGACGGAAATACATGCCGTCCGTCAGGGCGGCCTTCATGAATTCGCTGTACAGGAAAGGAAGCAGCGCGTAGCGTACCCGGACGGTATCGCGCATGGTTTCCCAGATGGAAAAACGGTAGATTTCCTGATCCCGGGTATGGAGAGCGGAATGGTTTCGCATCAGCGGGGTGAAGACACCCAGCTGCAGGAAGCGTTCCAGCAGATCTTCCGTGACGTTGCAGCCGAAGCCGCCCAGGTCGCATCCGCTGTAGAGGAAACCGCACAGGTTGAGACCGGGCAGCATCTGCAGGGCCATCTTCAGATGGGACCACCAGGAGAAATTATCCCCCTGCCAGATTCCGCCGTTCCGGTGGGCGCCGATAAAGGAGGAGCGGGAGAAAAGCAGAACGCGTCCGGAGGGGCGGAAACGGCGGAAGCTGTCCGCCGCAGCCCGGGTCATGAAAGCGCCGTACAGGTTGTGGACTCGGTCGTGGCGGATTTTTCGTCCGTCTGCCTCGTGGAAGAAGGAGCGGTAGTCCTCAGGGTTGTTGGCGATGCTGTTGAAGACATGGTTCATATCCCACATGGCTTCATAATCCACGCGGCCGGAGCGCAGCTCGTCCGCCCGGCGGAAGGCTTCGCGGACGCCCCTTTCCGTATAGAACAGGGCCGGCTCGTTCATATCGTTCCAGAAGCCTTCAATGCCAGCCTCCAGCAGCGGCCGGTAAAGATCGCCGAACCAGCGGCGGGCGTCCTCCCGCAGGAAATCCGGGAAGCAGCAGAACCCGGGCCAGACGGCGGCCTCAAAATCGGAACCGTCCTCCCGCCGGCAGAAAAAGCCGCCGGCTTTCCCGGAATCATACGGCGCATAACCTTCTTCCGTCCGGATCGCCGCGTCGATGATCGGGATCAGCCGGATATGATCCTGCTTCATCTCCGTGCTGAACAGTTTCAGATCCGGGAAGCCGTCCTTCCGCCAGGTGAAGTTTTTGAAATCTTCCATGTAATCGATATCCAGACAGATGCCGTCCAGTGGGATGCCGCGCTGCCGGTGCTCCCGGGCCACCCGGCGGACTTCCGCTTCGCTGGCGTAGCCCCATCGGCTCTGGATATAGCCGAAGGCCCAGCGGGGCGGAAGATAGCTCCGCCCGGTGAGACGGCGGAAGGAACGGGCGAGGGCGGGCAGGGAGTCCTCCTCCAGCAGGTACAGATCGAGGTCCCCGTTTTCCGATGTGATGACGGCGGTATCCATGCGGGTATAGCCCAGATCCCAGGTGACCTGCCCGGGATCGTCCAGATAGATCCCGAAAAGATGCTCCGGGCTGAAGAAGACCAGCAGGTTATGGGAAGCGTACAGGCTTTCTGTGCTTTCCGTATGGTTGAAGACATCGCTGTTCCAGGAGCGGTACAGAAATCCGCGCTTGTTCATGCCGCGGACGGCTTCTCCCAGCCCGTACAGCTTTTCCTCCGGATGAAGGCGCAGGGTCAGGGAAACCTGCCCGTTTTCCCGGGTAAGGATAAAATAGGGAAGCGGGTTTTCTTCCGCCGGCAGGGACAGGACGACGGCGTCCGTCGGGAAAGGGGTTCCAAAGGTGTGTTTCCGGATCATACGCAAACTCTCCCGTGTTTTTGTGTGCAGCTATTGTACCATAAAGAAAGCCGACGGGGAATCCCGCCGACTTTCCGGGGTTTACGTTTTTCTTTTCAGGATCTCGCTGACCACGATCCCGCGGACCACGTCATCGCCGGTCCACCCGAAGGGAAGACGGGCCTGTTCCGCCGAGGGCGGCGGAAGGGTTTTCTCTGCGCTGCCCAGGGAACTCATCTGTTCCTCGTGGCAGGGATCGAATCCTTCCCCGGTTACGGCGTTGAGGCTGCCCATATAAACGGAGTCGTCATGCGGCGACACGGTGACGGTCGGAGCCATGCCAGAACGCGGGGCGGGATCTTCCTGGGGTGATACGGTGGCTTTCGGTTCCTGCGGGGGCGGGGGAGCGGCCGGACGGCCCCGATTCTTCTGCTGTTGTCCGGCCTGCTTTTTTGCCGCGCTCATCAGGCTTACGAAAACGATCCATACCATCGCAATGATCAAGAGGATCGGGAATCCTTCCATATACTTGTTCCTCCGGTCCGGTGATTACTTCTTCGGGCGGGTTTCGGGTTCCGGCTGCTGAGGCGCGCTGGCCTTGGCGATGGATTCGCGCATCTCGGTATCGGCAATGGTGTTCTTCATCTGGTAGTAATCGAGGACGCCCATCTTGCCTTCCCGCAGGGCGGTTGCCATGGCGCGCGGTACTTCGGCTTCGGCTTCGACAACCTTGGCGCGCATTTCCTGGACGGAAGCCTTCATTTCCTGCTCGCGGGCGACAGCCATGGCGCGGCGCTCTTCCGCCTTCGCCTGGGCGATCCGGCGGTCGGCCTCGGCCTGGTCCATCTGGAGCTGGGCGCCGACATTGCGGCCAACGTCCACATCCGCAATATCAATGGACAGAATTTCATAGGCGGTTCCGGCATCCAGACCCTTGTCCAGCACGGTCCGGCTGATCAGGTCGGGATTCTCCAGCACCTGCTTGTGGGTTTCCGCGCTGCCGACGGTGGTAACGATGCCTTCGCCGACACGGGCGATGACGGTTTCTTCGCCGGCACCGCCGACCAGACGTTCAATGTTGGTGCGCACGGTGACGCGGGCCTTGGCCCGCAGTTCGATACCGTCCTTCGCGATGGCGGCGACCACGGGAGTTTCAATTACCTTGGGGGTTACGCTCATCTGCACGGCCTGGAATACATCGCGGCCGGCCAGGTCGATGGCGCAGGCTTTTTCAAAAGCCATTTCGATGTTGGCCCGCTGGGCGGCAATCAGGGCGTTGATCACCCGGTCCACATTACCGCCGGCCAGGTAGTGCGTTTCCAGCTGGGAAATCGTCAGATTCAGGCCGGCTTTATTGGCTTTGATCAGGGGGTAGACCAGGCGCTGGGGCTGGATGCGGCGGATTCGCATACCGACCAGGGAGCCGATGGAAACATGCACGCCGCTGGCCAGGGAGGAAATCCACAGGCCCATGGGCACGAAGTGCAGGAAAATGGCCAGCACAACGACCGCGGCGGCAACAATCAGGATGATCGGGAGCAGGTTGGGGTTTACAGGCATTTTTCATATCCTCCTTCAATTATGCTTGACGAACCAGCAGATGATCGCCTTCAGCGCCGGTCACCACCACAGGGGTTCCTTTTTTCACAAACTCGCCGGCGGTGGAGGCGTTCAGGCGGCTGCCTTCGATTTCAATGAATCCGGCGGGCCGCAGTGCGGTGGCTGCGATGCCTTGTTTCCCGTCCCAGGAGACGGCGTTTGCCGGGGCGTTAGCTGCATCTTCCGTATCCTTGAGGATCAGGGAACTCTTGCTGAGCCGGCCGTGCAGCGCGCTCCGGTAGGAAAGGAAGACCGCCAGGCCGATGAGCAGCAGCACGCCGAAGGTGGCGCCCAGCGCCCAGCCGGTGCCGTAGTTCCGGCCGGTGAAAACAATCGCGGTGATCTCCAGCAGGAGACCGACGGTTCCGGCAACGCCGAACCCGGGAATAAAGGCTTCCACGATGATCAGACCGCTGCCGACAATAAAGCAGAGAATCATAATCAGGTCACTGAGAAACGGATCCAAAGGGAATTCCTCCTTTCTGCGGAAGCCGCGGGATCGGGAGCAGCGCTTCCGTATGCTTGTTCTATTTCGACAGTGCTATTGTACATGAAATCCGGCAAATGGAAAAGACCGTTTTTTGCAAATTAGCGGGGTCTATTTTTCCGGAAGGAGCGAAAGAACAGCGGGATGGATTGTGAAACGATCTGCTGCGGCGGAAAGAAAAATCCTCCGGGCTGTGCGATGCAATGTCATTTAGATAAGAATGATGGAAAGAGGACTGGAACTGAAACAAGTTCCG
>CAMVEB010000015.1 GCA_947166385.1 uncultured Clostridia bacterium
TCCGTCAGCCCGTTTTCTGATGGTTCCTTCGCCGTTAGCACGCTTTCTTGCCATTCATATCTCCTTCCGACAGCCAGTCCATGAGCGCCTGGCGGGCGATCACAATCTTCTTTCCGACGTGGATGGACGGGATCTCATTGCTGTGAACGAGCTCGTACATCTTCGGCTTGCTAATCCCGATCAGCTCGGCGGCTTCCCGGACGGACAATGTCATTTTCGTGCCCGGCGATGATTGCTGAGATGTGCTGTTGTCAAGGTGCTCCGGCTCCCGAGCGGGAGCGCTTTGATTATTCAGAGCGTTGAGCGCTGCCTCAACGACCTGAATAACCTCATCTTTAGTATAAAGCCTGTTTCTCATCATTTCAATATCCTTTCGCACTTTAAAGTGATAAAAAGTTGTAAACTTTCTTCTGTTTGATTGCTCCTGCCGTTTTGTTACCGGTTTAGAACCCCATTTTTGATGGGGACGATATATTTATCGTTCACCTTCAAAATTGCCCTTTTTCGTGCCCGGAACCCCTTGAAAAATAAGGACTTTTTCTTTCCTAAAGCGTTTCAACCGGTAACAAAACTTGTTTGATTTCTGTGAAAACTCATAATGCATAGAAGCGCTTTTTCCCCGTTTTGATGCGTCCATGCGTCCGGTGATCGTGGCTCAGGGGTGGTCTTTCTCCTTTGGCGTCCGGACGCATGGACGCTTTATTTGGGGCAACAGTTGCTTTATGCATCTTTGAACGGGTTGTCGTCAGGATCAACCTTCTGCCATCCGCCTTGCATGTAACCCGACGGGCTGATGATGGACCCGATCCCCCTGAAGCCTCTCACCTCGCGTCCAGCGCTGTTGGTGAGATGGGTGGTGTAGTGAATGCCGAGCTTCTCCTCATTGGCACTCAGGTATTCCACAAACGTCTTTCGCTTCATGGGTGGGTAGGCATTCTCATCGCACCAGGTGCAGTACACGGCGTACAGATCCTTGGAGCTGATGGAGCGTTCCGGATCGCGGACAATGTACCCCTTCGACTCCAGGAACAGCTCAATGTTGTTGGCGTCCTTCTTCACCATCTCCCGGTTCAGCTTCGCCCGACCGCTCTCTGTGAATTGGAAATTGTTCTTCACCAGCCGCAGCAGTCCCGCCATCGCCCAAAGGAAGATGCCCTCCATTTCTTCACAGAGCTTTTCCGAAAGGTTGGGATCATCGATTCTGTCCGGCGGCTTTCGCTTCGTTGTCAGGATCAGCTGCCGGCGGAAGAAGCCATCACTGCGGTCATAGAGGGAAACCAGATCGCCGTTGGAGAAGGCAAGGATGCGGGCGTACATAAATCCCTGATAGCTCTGCTTTCCTTTGCGTTCCAAATCCATTTTCCCCTTTGCCGTGACAATCGCTTTGATGTAATTCGTCTGCTTCAGCGCTTCCAGCCGCATGTCGTCGTCGATCATCAGGTGAATGTGCTCCAGGTCGGCACGGGCGAAAGGGTTTTCAGAAATCTTTCCGACGCTTCCGTCCTTCGCGTTGGGGCCGAACATCCGGGACAGCACATGGCCGATCTGGCTCTTGCCTTCGCCGCCGCTGCCCTTGATGACCATCATCTTCTGGCCGGCATTGCTGGGGATCAGGCAGTATCCGATGAACTCCTGGAGCGTGGGAATGTCCTCCGGCCAGAAGAGCTCTGACAGAAATTTCAGCCAGCGTTCCGGCTTTTTTACTTTCGGATTGAACCGAACAGGGAACCGGCTGCGGACAATTTCATTTTTCGCTTCGATGAAGCTGCCGTCCAGAAACACCGTGCCATTCTGCACGTGAACCCGATCTGTCTGCGGCAGCAATCCTGTCACTTGGGCTTTGATGCGCAGATCCTTCATGATGTCATCCACCTTTTTGCTCATCCCGGTGACGATGAAAGGCTCCAGCTGCTGATAGATGGTTTGCCGCATGGCGTCCTCGTTGGTAACCCTGCCTTCTGTGGTGAAGAAAGAATTCTCGGTGTAGGCCAGCCGGTGCCGCTCCAGGAATTCGCGGCAGAAGATGGGCTCGTTGATCGTTTTCCCCGTGAACCATTCCGGCCAGGTATCAAGCCGCTCGATCTTTTTCTGGGCCATCGTTCATCACCTCCTGACATCCATCGTTGAGGATCGCTTCGATTTTTGCAACAGCATCTATGTTCCTGATATGATCCATGATGGCTTTCCGCTCGTCCGGGTCGGATGAAAACAGACGATCAATGGCATCGCTCAGGGTTGGCAAGTGATGAACAGCGTGCACGAATCGGTCATCCAAATTTTCATCTTTGGGATCAGACGGAGCAAACTCTTCCTTCCATTTTTCCAGAAGCCGCTCGTAATCGATCAGGATTTTGAGCACGCGCTGTTCCTCTTTTCTTTCGATCACGGCAGCAGGCAGCTTCGGGATCGGCGCGCTTTGACCCGGCGGCAGCGGCTGAATGTTGAAATCATTCGCCAGCTTCTTCGCCGCGTCATACAGCGAAAGACCAAACAGCCTGGCCGTGAAATCAATCACATCGCCGGTGGTGTGGCAGCCAAAGCAGTAAAACCGCTCGTCGATTTTCATGGAAGGATGACGATCATCATGGAATGGACAGCAGGCCATGCCGCTGTGATTCACCTGTACGCCGTAACGTTCTGCTGCTTGACGTGTTGTGACTTGAGATTTGACTTGGGTAAAAAGAAAACTCATGTTTCCTCCTGTTGTTGATTTTGTTATTGTGCTTTCTGCTGTATGTCCGATCACACGGCAGGAGGACATCTCGCCGTCCTGCGTTCGGATCATGCTTCGCGACGGCATGACGCAGAACGGCTATATGTGAACGTGCAGGATAGCTTTTCCTGCGCGGGAAATCGTGGGGGATAAAGCCTGATGTTTAGGCTTTCACTGACACCTTATCACATGGCGTTCAAAAACGTTTTCACGTTTTGAAAACTTCGGGAAGCGTTGCGGCGTAAGGGTTTGTTGGCGTTTTTGTGTCTGTCTGTTTTTCTGAATTGACGGTTTTACTGGGCTTTTCGGCCCAAAAGTTTTCACGAAATGAAATTTCTTTTTTTCGGGGGAACGATTCCATGGTCTCCCGAAACCAGCCCCGGAGCATAGTAGCAAGCAGGGCAAAGGTAGCACCTTTTGCACTTTGCTTGTTGGATGGCATTGCCCCCAATCCCTTTTACCAGCGCAAGCGCTGTGGTTGTTTTGCGAATCAGCGGGATTCGTCGTCGTGGTCGGCACCGTGTTCATCGTAGTGGTGATCTTTTGGTATGACATGTTGGTGACTGTTTGGTGCGCTGTCCCGTTCCAGAATCTCGTAGTTATACCGAACGTGCTTCAGGTCTGTGAGCTTTGGTTTCAGCTTGTCCAGCGCTGCCTGATCGTTTTCTTTCTGCTCCTTCAAGCTGTCGTATTCCGCCGTCAGCTCTTTCAGCGTCGGCATCTTTCCATCGAGCGACGAGTAAACCGCCTGGGCATTTTTATGATCTTCGATCTCCTGCCGATGCTCCTGATAGAATTTCACCGACCAGTTGGATTCCCTATACTGGGTGTAAACCTCTTTCGTCCGGCCATAATCCCGGATCGCTTGCCGCTGGCGATTGATCTCTTTCATCCGGTTTTGCTTTTCCCGGAGTGAGGCTTTCAACTCTTTTCGCTGATCGGTCAGCTCCTGAATCTGCTCGTTCAGTTCTTCCAGCGAACCGATGTGATGCTCTTTCAGGAAGATTACCATCTGTGCTTTCGCGTCGATGTTGTTTCGTTCGGCCCACACTTGATAGCCTTTTCCTTTCCCGGTGCGAAGCTTCGCTTCAATATCCACCAGCCGCTTGACCTGGCTTTCGGTGAAATCACCCCGTGGGATTTTCGGAATGTGCACATGATCATGTGCCAGCGTCCGGCGCAAAGATGCTTCATCGTATTCCGGGCCGAGGGTATCGAGGTGAATATACCGTTTACTCTCCGGCGGTTTGATGCTGATTTGCGCGCCGCGCTTGATAAGACAGCCGGCATCTTCCAGCAGCTGCATCAGCGCATCGAAGCCATCCGGCTGCATCCGCAGCGCGGCATCGATGATCATTCGCAGCTCATCCCGATGGGTGAACCTTCGCTGATTGCCTTGCCATTTATCGTAGGTAACGGTCTTATCCTGCGGATTCTGAATCACCGACAGGCTGTGTTCCCGGCAGAGCGAATCACTGATCTGCGCCAGATCCTTTGCCGATTGTTTCACATCCCGGTATTTATGCTGCCCCTCCAGATCGGTGGAACAAATGATGATGTGGTTGTGGATGTGGTGCTTGTCGATGTGCGTCGCAACGACATAGGCGAACTGATCGTCGGTCATCCGGGATGCCAGCTCTTTTCCAATTTCGTTTGCTTTCTCCGGCGTGATCTCTTCCGGCTTGAAAGCCTGCCGGACATGATAGCCGATCACTTCGTTTTCCTGTGTGCGTCCTGTGTTCTGCTGGTACTCCTGGCGGAAAAGCATGAACTCATCCGCCGCCGTTTCGGGTGAGCAGGCGTTAGTCGAAACCAGAATTCCGCCGTCCGTCTTTTTCGGATTCATGATGTAATCCAACCGGTCCCCAATACATTGCCGGGCTGTTTTCCCTTTGTTGATGTGAATGGATATGATACAAGTGGCTGCCATGGGTGCTCCTTTCAATGGTGAATTTGATCCAGCCTGTGAAGTATGCTGCTCAGTATCGTCCGCAGCTCTTCCTGCCGATCTTTTATGTCATCGATTTCCATTTCAAAGATGGACCCACGTTCATTTAACCGTCTGGCGATTTGATTGACATTGTTGCTCAGGCTGCCCATGAGGCGAACCGCATCATGCAGCTCCGGCAGATCCAGCTTCAGCACATATCCGTTCAAGACCAAGGCACGGATGAAGGCTGATTGGTTTTTGATCCCGAAGGTTTTCATCTTTTTCTGAATGATGGCATCCTCTTCCGGTGTCGCTTTGAAGCTGTAGTGAATTGTGCACTTTTTCTTTTCTGTCACTGTTCTTCCTCCAATCCTTGAAATTCGTTTGTCATGGTGGCTTTGGCCAAAATTCATTTCATTGCTGTTTGGTTCGGGCTTATTTTTCACTGCTGCCTCTGGCAAGAAACCTTGTTTGGCTCACTGCCGGTCCTTTCGGCGCTCCCTTCCGAAGAGGAAGATCTTCGCGGTTTGGACAGATCTGGAAACGTGGCCCTGGTTGTCAAGGTGCGCTTCGCTGGCGATGCCTGCGAATGGTGAGGGGAAACTCATCGCCTATAAATGGCGAAAATCAGCGATTTTGGAAACACCTGAGCAAATTTTTTTTGCCAAGGCGAAGGTCACGCTGCGCATTTAGCCAGACACCCCTCACCCCTACATGGGAAAAATCGAGCAAAATGACACCACCTCCAGAAAATTTTTTCAGCACGCGGATCGTCATCGTCGTTTTCTCCCTTCACTCTTAAATGTCCAAATTCGGGCTTTTTGGAAACCACTTTCGAAAGTTTTTTGCAGAGGCACAGTGTCCAGCATAATCTTCAGAGGGTACTATCCTCATACAGGCAGATCTCCTTTCCTTTGCCCCTCCATATCTACATGGCGAAAATCAGCGATTTTGGAAACACCTGAGGAAAATTTTTGGCCGGAGCGAAACTCACGCTGCACTTTTAGCCAGACCTCCCTCACCCCTACATGGGAAAAATCGGGCAAATTGACACCACCTCCAGAAAATTTTTTTTGCACGTGAGTCATCATCTAATGTCCAAAATCGGGCCTTTTGGAAACCACTCTCGAAAATTATTTTGAAATTGCTTCGCATGAGTATCAACGGCCATCGATCACCCATGCAAATCCTGCCATCATCGCCTCCTGTCAGCGGCTGCATATTGCCCGCTGCCCTTCTATGTAAAAATCGAGGCAAAGTGGAAACACATTCCGGAAATTTTCTTGCTGATGCACAACGTTCAGCATAGTCTTCAGAGGGTATTGTTCTCATACAGGCATCTCTCTTTCATTTACCCCTCCATATCTACATGGCGAAAACCGTCGATTTTGGAAACACTTGAGCAAAAATGATTTTGCCGGAGATGAGAATCAGATTTCATATTTACCAGACGCCCGCTCCCTTTCATGTAAAAAGCAGGCTTGGCGACACCTGCAAAATGGAATTTGCTTGATATCAAGTTGGCTCGCAGGCACCAATCTTTGTTCTTCTTGAACAGCATCTACTTTATTGTTGCTGCCACAAACTTCCCACGTCTCTTATGAAGAATCAGAGAGTGGAAACACGTTTTTTGTGTGGATCTCTTCTGTTTATCTGCGAGAAAAAGCTCCTCCTTCATTCTGGAAGATGTCCGGAAACAGAAAAAAAGCTCTGTGGAATTCACACCAAAGAGCAAAAAAAAAAAAGTGAGCTTGCATTCAACAAGCTCACCGCTTTCATAGTCGAAGTGAAAGGATCATGAATCTGAATTATGATATGTATCCTTTCAGCAAAGGCTTCCAGTCGAACGGATCATGCAAAAACAGAAGAAGCAATAGCTGGCATACGCCTCCTCTGTTTTATGAATTAGAGCGAAAATGCTCATTGACCTGACAGGCTTTTGTTGGCTTTTGATTGGTCGTTTCTGTTTACCAACGCCATGATCAGTCTTTCCGCGCCGTTCAGTAGGATACTGATTCCGATGATCGCAGGCGCAGGGATGAGGATCGTCAGCGTGCCCATTGCAAGGGCAAGCATGCCAAGTGCGCGGGACAAGCCGGTTGGGATCGTGAGGAGCGATGAACCGTGCGTGACCTGGTAAAAGGCATAAGCGGCAAGCACCAGATCGGCAGACGGCTTGCCTGATGCGAAGAAGACCAGCAGTACCAGAAGAAACCAGCCTTCTGCCAAAGTGATGCTGAGCGTCGCTCCCATCGGTTTTCCGCGCTTGACAGACCGCTTCCAGACCGCGAAGTGCAAGCCAGTGTTCAACGCAAACATGAAGGTCAGCGCGAACATTTGCAAATGCGGTGCGAAAGAGGAAACCAAGCCCGCAATCATGATCAGGCCGCCGCACAGGACTGACGCTTTTGCTGTGCGGGTCATCTGTGAATCTGTGTTTTGCTTCATCTTCGTCCTCGCTGATCCATCAGTAATGCCGTGATTCCGCTGGGTTCTGATAATCTGGCATCAGTTGGCTCGGCACGCAGGCAGCCAGTTCCTCAACCGTCCAAAGCGATTGGGCTTTGGTGATTTCCCGGAGCCGCACAGGCGCGGAATATACGTCCACCTTCCCTGATGCCGTAACGGAAAACACCTGAGCAGTGTACTGCTTGCCCTGATCGGTGCACAGGTAAGCCAGGAAGGGCGCGAGGCCTTCGCTGTCTGCATGATTGGCGTCGATCTCTGCCTTCTTTTCCGCTGACATGGTCACTTCCTTGCCCATGGCTTCAGAGAGCGTTTTCAGAGTCTTGGCAAAGCCCGCCACATGGCCGGGTGACGCGCCTTGGGGACAGAAAGCATTGCAGTTGATTCCATGCCGCCAAAGTTCCATGGCCATAGCCTTTGTCATGCCGACGATGCCGGCATTGGCTGCGCTGTACACTGTGGCGTTGCCCAGACCTACCCATGCATCGGAGGCGCAATTCAGAATGGTGCCGCCACCCTGCTTAATCATATAGGGTACCGCATGTCGGCAGCAGTTGAAGGCACCCTTCATTTTGACGGAGGTTTGGCGGTCATAATCCCGTTCTGTCAGGGAGAGCAAAGCACCGGATTCCGTAATGGCGGCGTTGTTGACTACAATATCAATGCGGCCGTATTTTGCAACGATTTTTTCCATCATTTGACCGACGGCGTCATAATTCGCCACGTCGCAGAACATGGCTTCTGCCTGTCCGCCAAAGGCTTGGATCTCCCTGGCTGCGGTTTCGGCATCGCCCACCATGGAAAGCCAGGCCGCCTGTTCTTCCCTGGAAAGCTCCTGGGGAGGCTCCACGTTTTTCATGGGACTGCGATTGTTGGTGATGACGATGGCTTCTTCCCGGGCAAAATACATGGCGATTCCTTTACCGATTCCCTGCCCCGATCCGGTGACCAGCGCAACCTTTCCTTTGAGCGCGTTCAAAGATGATCCTTCCTTTCCGCTTTATTACAAATACTTCTTTATGTGTTCAAATACCGTCCGGTAGGCAGCCGCGTCAAAATGAATGCCGTCCCGGGTATGTTCGGCTTTCAGGTTCCCGTTTTCATCCTTGAGGCCATCGTTCGCATCGATATAATAGAAACCGAATTCATCCGCAAGGCCCTCCACCATTTTGTTGGCACGGGCGATGTTTTCATTGGTGCGCACCAGCATAGAGGAGTTGCCCTGCGCTAAGGGAACACTGCTGTTCACAGGATAATAGGCCATCATATAAACGATGGTACCCGGCAGCTTGTCCCGGATGATTTCACAGATCTTGCGATAATTGCCGGCAAGATGGGCAAACCAGTCTGCGCCATCCGGAAGGGGACGAAGATCGTTGGTACCGATGTTGATGAACAGCTTTGCCGGCTGCAGGTCCAGCAGCATTGGTTCGACGGCGGCCAGAAACTCATCCGAGGTATAGCCGCCGATCCCGCGGTTGTAAGCAATGGGCAAGTCCTCGTTCAGGCAGTATTCCGTAATGGGAAAATTCTCCATCAGGGAAGAACCGGTGAACAGTGTCCGTCCTTTTTGAACATAGGCGTTCTGCTGACGGTAATTGGTCAGCTTACGTTCCTTTTCATGGTTAAATCGCGCCGACAGGGATTGCATGAGTTCTTCCTTGACCTCCTGCTTGATCTGTTCGTAGTCCAAAGACATAGAGCCCTCCTGTTATTCAAAAATCAATTCTTTCAGTTCCAGCATTCCTATGCCCTGGAAGGAAAGATAAAGCGCCTTTTTGCCAGCTGCGTGCAAGGAGAGAGAAATCCTAGTCCATGCGTTTGCCGGCTGCAGCGAAACGATTCCCTGTGATTCTTCATCGGTACGCACCTTCAGCACTCCCTCTGCTGTCCCCCGGCAGATCAGGTTCAGCGTGCAGGAGCCATTAAAGGAAAAGGATTTATAGCCTACCAGCGTCCTGTCTGTTATGCCTGAGAGAAAATGCTCCTCACCATCATGGGTGATGACAGGCATGGGATCCATAAGATCATGTTGGCCAATATGTGGCATACGGCCATTGGTCAGGCAGCAGCAAATGGAAGCGGGATAAGATCCCTTGGCGGCAAGCGGGCAGCCATTCAAACCGCAGGAGGTGATTTCCACCTGGGGAATCCGTCCGTCCGGCAGTATGTCGATTCTTTCCGCACAGCCCTGACGGCTGAAGGTGTTGCGGTGTGTCTGCCGATGATAAAAGACATACCACTGTCCGCCAATTTGCTCTATGCTGCCGTGGTTGTTGCCGGTCATCATTATGCGGTCTTTTTCAATGCGCCCCTGATAGCTAATATCCCCGTTATCCACGATGATGCCGCCATAGACAAAATCTCTGTCAGGATACTTGCTGACAGCGTAGCACAGCTCGTGCTGATGTTGGCTGGAATAGATGAAATAATACACACCACCGATTTTGCGGATACTGCTGGCTTCGTGGAAAGCGTGGTTTTCAAAGCTGGTGCCCGCGGCGTCCAGCTGTCCAGGCACGATGCGCCGGGGATGATGGCGGATGGTGAGCATATCGGCTTCCAGCTCCACCGTGTTGGCCCACATCATATGGGAAGGAACCTCACTGATTTCTTCATCCTTTTTGTCGAACAGCCGGATCAGCACGTTCCTTAGCATATCCTTTGGTACCCCGTCCCTGGGAATGCGTTCAGGCGGCACAAAGATCGATGTGCCATAATACAGGCGGATGATGCCGTTATCGTTGATGACTGCTGGATCAAAGGTAATGTATTCGGTCATTGGGCTGCCGTCAGGATTGCGTACAGAGCCGTGATATTGAAACGGGCCATCGGGATGATCGCTGACTGCCACGTGAATCGGCCCGGTATATAAGCCGCCGCCCGCCAGCGCGTAATACAGGTAATAGCGGCCGTCGTTCCCTTGTACACAGTCTGGGGCATACATGGCATAGCCGCGTGTTGGTGTCCAGTCCGGATCCTGGTTGGCGCTGTATGCGGTGCCCGGGCAGTCCCAATCGGACAGATCATCCACTGGTGCCGACCAAACCTCATAATCAAGCACACAGAAAGCGTTCCCGCCCTCCGCGTCATGGGAGCCGTAAACATACACCCGATCTCCGAACACATGAGGCTCGCCGTCCGGTATATATACATTCAGAGGTAGATAGGGATTCACGGCTTGCTTTTTCATAGTGTTTACCTCAATGTGCCCAGGAAGGAAAGGCTTGCCTTGGGCTGGCGCTGCTGCGTTTCACGGTTCACGCCGATCAGACCGAAGGTCATGGCGTAGCCCTTCTGCCATTCAAAGTTGTCAAGCAAACTCCAATACAGATAGCCCTTCACCGACAGGCCTTCGGCTGTGCAGTCAGCCACACCCTGGGTCGCCGTGTCGATAAAGGCTATCCGACGGCTGTCGTCGGCGGTAGCGATGCCGTTTTCGGTGACGATCAGATCACCACGGAAATCCTTCGCCACCCGGCGCAGCACATGGGCGACGCCCTCGGGGTAGTATTCGTAATCCATTTGGGTCTTTTCTTTGCCCTCGGGTACGGGCAGGGAACCGTCCGGGCCGATGATCGTGCGGGAATAGTTCTGCACGCCCAGGAAATCGTCCTCCGCCATGACGGGCAGATAGTGGGTGAATTCTTGATCCCATTCTTCCTTGGCTTTTTCTTCTCCACCGGGAACGGCTTGCACGTCATGCAGGCTCAGCGTCCAGCCTACTTTATTATGGGGTGCAGCTTCCCGAATGGCCTGTCGGGCGGCAGCGTGGGCCTGCATGACAATTTCATCACCGTGGGCTGTGCGAGGAGACACGAAGGTGGCAGGCTTTTCGGTGCCGAAGGCGGACAGGTTTTCCTTTGCTAACAGGGGATTGCCCTTCATCAGATCCTCTAAGTTCACGCCTACCTGCACCTTGCCCGCAGCTACCATCTGCTGGAAAATCTGCCGGGCTACGGCGGCGATCTGGATGCCCATGTTGGCCTCGTTAATGGTGCAGATATAGTGTAGCTCACTGCCGTACTGCTCCGCGATATACCGGGCGTAGCGGGCAAAATCAGCGGGGGTGGTGTCCGCCTCCCAACCGCCCTTGCGGATCAACCACACCGGGCTGGTAAAGTGGTGCAGGGTGACGACGGGTTCAAGGCCGTTTTCCTTGCAGCAGCGGATTACGTCCCGATAATGCTGGGTTTCCTTTTCGCTGAATACGCCTTCCTCCGGCTCGATCCGCGCCCATTCGATAGAGAAGCGATAGGCGTTCAGCCCGGCCTTCGCCATCAGCGCAATATCCTCCGCATAGCGGTTATAGTGATCGCAGGCGATGCCGCTGGGTTCAGCGAAGCTGGAATGCTTCATCTGCTCCTGGGCCCAGTTGTCGCTGTTCGTATTATTGCCTTCCACCTGATGGGCCGCGGTGGCCGCGCCCAGCAGGAAATCTTCATCAAAGCGTGCCATGCTTTCCGTCTCCTTTATCATGCGTTCAGGGTGGCAATCAGGTCCTTGAGCTGTTTGCGGGTCAGGCGGCCATAGCTCACCAGCGCGCCTAATTGAATGCCCATCATCATGCCCTGCATCATGCGCTCGCTGCCCTCGCCCATGGAATCGGTCTGGTCCACATGGCTCAAAGCGGAGGAGCGCATCATATTGCCGATGATCTCCTTGCCCTTGGGATGCTTGAGCAGCTGGCCGATGGTGGTGTTTACCGTGACCGTGAAGGGTAATTCGATGGTGCCCTCCACCTGGACGGGCTGCGTTATTCGGATATCCCGGCAGCTCTCGCCAATCTCGATCACATATTCCCCGCTTTCCACAAAGAAATCATGACACTTGGGCTCCCAGTAGGCGAAGGCCCGTTTGTCCAGCGTGAACATGACAGTCTTGATTTCGCCGGGCTGCAAAGCGATTTTTTCAAAAGCCCGCAGCTCCCGGACGGGACGGCGCACGGCGCTTTCCACGTCCCGTACATACAATTGCACGGCGGCCTTTCCTGCGACAGAGCCAATATTCTTCACGTCCACGGATACCGTCAGGGTGTCCTGATCGGTCAGGCTGTCTTTATCCAGCTTCAAATTGGCATATTCAAACTGCGTATAGCTCAGCCCGTGGCCGAAGCAGAAGTTCACGGGCATTTCCTTTTTGTCGTAATACCGGTAGCCCACGAAAATGCCCTCGGCGTAGGTCACGACGCCCTCCTCGCCGGGGAAATTGAGGTAAGAAGGATTGTCCTGCAAACGAATGGGCCAGGTTTCGGCCAGATGGCCGCTGGGATTTACCTTGCCATACAGCAGATCCACTGTGGCCGCGCCCACCTGCTCGCCGCCCAGGTATGCGCACAGCACGGCAGGAACGTCATGCAGCCAGGGTAGCTCCACCGGAGAGCCGCCATGCAGCACCACCACGGTATGCGGGTTGGCTTGCGAAACGGCCTTGATCAGTTCGTTCTGATTGTCCGGCAGGCGCATATGATCCCGGTCCGCACCTTCGGTTTCAAAGGCATCCGGCAGGCCTGCGAAAATCACGGCCACATCAGCCTTTTTCGCCGTTTCGACGGCTTCCTTCAGCATCGCTTCATCGGTAACATCGCTGTGGGCGTCGTAGCCCCGGGCGTAGATGACGGCGTTGCCCGCGGTTTCCAGGGCGCTGACGGCATGGGGCACGTTGATGTGGCTGGAGCCGGCACCCTGATAGCGGGGCTTGTCGGCAAATTCTCCGATGAACGCCACCTTTTGATTTTCTTTCAGCGGCAGGAGACTGCCCTCGTTCTTCATCAGCACGGCGCATTCGCCTGCCAGCTTCCGGGCCAGTTTGCGGCAGGCGTCCCGGTCGATGGTCGCGCCGGGCCTGCGCTGCTCCACGCTGTCCTTCACGAATTGCAGCAGCCGCAGCACAGTTTTATCCAAATCAGATTCATCCAGTGTTCCGGTCTTGACTGCTTCCACGATCTCCTCGCCGGTGGCGTTGGGACCGCCGGGCATTTCCAGGTCAAGGCCCGCGGCCACGCCCTTGGCCTGATCCTTGATGGCGCCCCAATCGGTGACTACAAAGGCGTCGGATTTCCATTCATTCCGCAGGATGTCGGTGAGCAGCATTTTGTTTTCAGAGCAGAAGGTGCCATTGATGGCGTTGTAGGCGCACATCAGGCTGCGGGTCTTGCCTTTTTTGACCACCGCTTCAAAGGCGGGCAGATAGATTTCCCGAAGCGTCCGCTCGTCCAGGTTGGAGGAACCGCTCATGCGCAGCGTTTCCTGATCGTTGCAGGCAAAGTGCTTGGCGCAAGCGGCAATACCATGGCCCTGCAGTGCCTGCACGTAGGCCGCGCCCATTTCGCCAGCCAGATACGGGTCTTCGGAAAAGTATTCAAAGTTCCGGCCGCACAGGGGGCTGCGCTTGATATTGAGGCCGGGCCCCAGCAGCATGGCCACGTTTTCCGCCTGGCATTCCTGCCCGAGCGCTTCGCCAAGCTTACGCATCACGTCCCGGTCAAAGGAGGAGGCCAGGGCGGCAGCGGTGGGATAGCACACCGTTTCGATGCTCTTGTTGATGCCCAGGTGGTCGCCCTCGCCCTCCTGTTTGCGCAGGCCGTGAGGCCCGTCGCACATCATCACAGAGGGAACGCCCAGGCGTTCCACGGCCTTGGTATGCCAGAAGTCATGGCCGGAGCAGAAGGCGGCCTTTTCTTCCAATGTCATTTGCTGCATAATTTCCTGTACGTTCATGATGTTTGCTCCTTCCTTACCATTCCTTTATATCTTTCAGTTCCTTCCGGTAATCTTTATAGCAGAAGATCAGCGCGGCCATTGCTGACAAAACAGTAGTGACTGTGGCAGAGAAAACAATGCCGTACATTTTGAACAGCCAGTTCATCAGGAATACCAAAGGAATATAGATAATGCCCTTTTCCAGCAGGGATACGATAATGGCCTGCCTGGATTTTCCCGCTGCTTGGAGATAGGTCGTGCAGATCTGGTAAAATCCGAAAAAGGGTCCGATCACAATGGAGGCGAACAGGCAAACACGGCCAATGCCCAATACGTTCGGATCATCCAGGAAGGCATTCAGCAGCTGATCCCGGAAGATTAGGCACAAAGCGGACAGCACCGTTCCGGCAACCACGGCAAGTCCCGTGGTTTTTGCCAGAATCTCCGTCAGCCGCTTATGGTTTTTCGCGCTGTAATTAAAGGAAATGGCGGGCTGCATGCCCATGCAAACGCCCATCACTGTCATAGAAATCATCTGGCCGATGCGCCCGGCTACGCTCTGCCCGGCCACGGCAATGGAGCCGTACTGCATCATCAGGTTATTGACGACGGTGCTGGATATGCTGCCCAGCACCGTTGCGCAGCTCATGGGTAGGCCCAGGCTGATCACCGTCAAGACAATCGCCTTTTCAAATGAAATATCCCTGGGAGATACGGAGTAAATCTTGCCCTTGGTACGCAGGAAGTAAACGTAATAGCACAGACTGACCACGTTGGCCGCCACTGTGGCGATGGCTGCGCCGGACACGCCCATGTTCAAAACGGAAATCAGCAGCGGGTCCAGAGCAATGTTCAGCACCGTACCCAGCATGTTGCCGATCATGGAATCGGTGGTGGAGCCGTCAGCCCGGATCAGGGCGGGCACCACGTTGGTCAGCATGATCACCGGCGCGCCGATGGCGATGACGCGCAGGTATTCGGCAGTAAAGCCCCGGGTTCCATCGTTTGCCCCCAGCAGATTGCAGATGGGCCCCATGAGCGGCAGCACCATGGCGGCAAAAACGACGCCGATCACAATGGCGCCCCACACAGCAAAGGCGCTTATTTTTTTGATTTTGTCATATTCTCCCTTGCCAAGCGAAAGGGAGATGGCGGTACAGCCGCCGTTGCCCAGCAGCACGCCCAGGCCGGATAAAATGGAAAACATGGGCGAGGCCAGCGTGACCGCCGCCACTTTGTTGGCGTCGCCGGTCTGGCCAATAAAGAACACATCCGCCATGTGATAGAGTACCATCACCAGCATGATCAGAATGGCGGGGATGCACAGTTTTCTTGCCAGCGTCCAAAAACTGCCGGAACGGAGCATTTCTTCATTGGCAGTCGCGCTGGAGGATGTCTGGTTGTGCTGCATCAGCGTTCCTCCCTGTTTCTGAGTGAAATACGGATTCTCTGTGGACAACCTCTATTTTAAATGATCAGTCTTTTCCTGTCTTTTTGTTTTCCGATGCTTTTTTTCACAAATCCGACATGCGCCGGCATCCAGATGCACAATGTCGGTTTTCTGTCATTTCGAGTCGGAAATCGGGAAGAAATCGCCGGAAGCGATTGATACAATACAAACAGCAACCCGAAAAGGAGGAAAGAGAAATGCAGCTTTTTAATCCGGACAGCAAGTTTTCACAGTTTATCTATTCACTGCTTGATTATATCAAGCTCGGGTTGGTATTCCTGCTTTTCTCCATTCCAGGCTTTACCGCTGGTGCCGCCGCAGCCGCTGTGATGACGGTGGGTATGCGGATTGAGCGAAAAGAAGCGCCGACTATCTTCCGTCCCTTTTGGCAGGCCTTCAAGGACAATTTTCGCCAGGGTACTATGCTGACGCTGCTGTTTATGCTGGTCGTCGGATTCCTGGCTGCAGACTGGTACATCCTGATGCAGATGGAAGGAACCCCGCTGATCCGCCTGTTGTGCGCAGTAATCTTTGTGCTGGCATTGCTGACAGCGGCGCTGATGCTCTGGACATTTCCCACGCTGGCCCGGTTTCAACTGACCAACCGGCAAATCATCCATAACGCCGTCATTCATATGCTGTCCCGCTTCCCCCAGACGCTGTTGGCCCTGGCAGTTGCCGTGGGCGGCTTCATCCTGGCGGCGCTGTTCCCGCAGGTGATGCCTCTCATCACATTCTTTGTGCCCGCCTTTGTGGTCTGGTATATGTCCAGAACCTGTGTGAAACGTTTCCGCAAATTTGACGGAAGCAAGGAAAACGAAACTGAATGCCAGGAGTTTGAGCCGAACCGACAGGCAGATTCAGCAGAGCCTCTCCAGCTTAACTGACAGCGCAGGAGGAAAAATAATGCGGTACTTTTGCAATCCTGTCAATGTGAACTATCGGTATCAGTTCAATCTGGATCAACGCCAGGGCGGAAATATGAAAATCTGTCGTGAAGCGGCAGACCCCTCCATGATCTGCTTTCAGGGTCGCTATTACATCTTTGCGTCCATGACCCTGGGCGTGTGGGTGTCAGATGACCTGGCGCATTGGCAAAACCATCGGCTTCCCCGGGAACTGCCGCTGTATGATTATGCCCCTGACGTGCGTGTGATGGGCGAGTGGGTATATTTCTGTGCTTCACGCCGGGATGAAAGCTGCGATCGCTGGCGCACACGGGATATTCTGAACGGGCCGTATGAAAAAATACCGGGTAACTTTCCCTTTTGGGATCCCAATCTGTTTATCGATGACAACGGCAGGGTCTATTTCTACTGGGGCTGCTCCAACGCCACCCCGATCTGGGGCGTGGAATTGGACGCGGAAACGATGCTTCCAAAGGGAGAAAAAAAGGTTCTGATCGAGGGACGTCCTTTTGAAATCGGGTTTGAACGCTCGGGAGAAGATCACAGCCTTCAGCCTCTCGGACAGGAAGAGGCCGACGCGGAGTTGCGGGCATTCCTGGCTGCCAGAGGCATGCGAGAGGATCAGATTCCGGATGACCGCAAGGCGATGATCCGAGGCATGTTCTCCAATGCGCCTTTCATCGAGGGCTCGTGGATGACAAAGCATGAAGACAGGTATTATCTGCAATACGCATGCCCGGGCACGGAATATAACATCTATGCCGATGGGGTCTATGTCAGCGACGGTCCCCTGGGTCCGTTCACCCTGGCGAAAAACAATCCCTACTCCTACCATCCCGGTGGTTTTCTGCCCGGCGCGGGCCACGGCTCCACCATGCAGGACCGGCAAGGGCAATGGTGGCATACGTCAACGATGCGCATCAGTGTAAACCATAATTTTGAGCGCCGTGTCGGCCTGTGGCCTGCGGGTTTCGACACAGATGGGGAGCTCTTCTGCAACCAGCGTTACGGCGACTGGCCTATGGCCACGGATGGCGATCCCTGGCGGGACCCGGCCTGGATGCTTCTCAGCGTGGGGAAACCTGTTTCCGCCTCGTCCTGCGTAAAAGGGCATGAGCCGGCAAGAGCGACCGAAGAAGACGCGCGTTCCTGGTGGCGGGCAGCAACAAACAGCCGTACAGAATGGCTGCAGGTTGATCTTGGAGCGGTATATGATGTTCATGCCATTCAGGTCAATTTCGCAGATGACGGAATCAGCGTTCCATGCCCTGTTCCGATAATGGAAGGCCAGGCTCGCCATATTGAAGAAAGGGATCTGCAAACCCAATGGCGGCTGGAGGGCAGCGCGGACGGGGCAAGCTGGTTTGTCATCGAGGACAAGTCTGACGCGCGGACCGACCTTTCCCACGATCTGGTTCTTCGGGAGGACGGCTTCAAAGCCCGGCTGATCCGCCTGACAAATATCGCCGTGCCCTATGCCCAAAGCCCCTGCTTATCCGGCCTGCGAATATTTGGCAGAGGTCATGGAGCAAAGCCGGATACTCCATCGTTTACCGCCGCGCGAACCGGCGCATTGGATATGGCTGTGGCCATCCGCAAACAGGAGAACACGCTTGGCTATAACATTCTCTTTGGTTCTGCCCCCGATAAGCTGTATCACAGCTATATGGTCTTCTCCGCCGGTGAAAAACGCATCGGCGCACTGGTAAAAGGCTGTCATTATTTTGTTCGGGTCGACGCTTTCAATGAAAGCGGGATAACGGAAGGAAGGTGCATTTCCCTTGAAAAAAACGATCTATGATCCCAAACAGGATCCGCGTTTCCAGCATCCGGTTATCGATCAGGATGAATGGAGAGAACGCTATCTGCCCGACGGCGAAACCATTCCCTTCCGGTTCATGCACGGCTATTTTGAGGGAACGGATGTGAAGTTCGCCTTCTGCTTCCCACCGGCGGAGCGTTATGAAAACCGTTTTCAGCAGTATCTGTCTCCCTTCCCCGGTCCCGATGAAGAGGTAGCCTCTCTGGGGCATACCGGCACCGAAGACAGGATCGGCTTTGCCCTCAAATGCGGAGCATATTATGTGGAAACCAACATGGGCTCCCACTCCCAGTTCGGCGGCAACCGGGATGACAAGCTGACCTGGCAATCCTCCGCGGCGGCGGCGGAATATTCCCGGGAAAAGGCCATGGAAATCTATGAAACGGCCCAGCGGCCCTATGGCTATGTGTACGGCGGCAGCGGCGGCGGCTACAAATCCATGGCCTGCATCGAGAATACCTCTGCCTGGGACGGCGCCGCGCCTTTCGTGATCGGCTCTCCCGTGAGCCTGCCCAACACCATCACCATGCACGTGCAGGGACAGCGGGTGCTGCGAGATGCTTTTCCCAAAATTCTGGACGCCCTGGACGCGGGCGGCAGCGGCGACCCCTATAAAGAACTGAATCGGGACGAGGCGGATATGCTGCGGGAGCTGACAAGGATGGGCTTCCCTCCGCTGGCCTGGTATCTGGAGGCCAAGGGCGTCATCGATCCCGGCTCCCTGCCGGTGCTGATGCCCGGTGTCAAAAGAATGGATCCCGGCTACTTTACCGATTTCTGGACCAAGCCCGGGTATGCGGGGGCTGACCCGGAAAGCTCTTCCTCCAAGGATCGCATTTACTTCAAAACCAAAGTTCATTCGGTGCATCTGGCTGATAAGGCGGAAGCCCGCAGTGCGGAAAACGGCCTGAATGGCGTGGATGACGCCTGGAAAAAGCAGCTGGCCGATGGCAATGGCGCCTATCTCGAACTGGAGGCTCTGCCCCAGGGGGATCATCTGTACCTGGAAGGTCTTTCGATGATTTTTGAAAGTGGCGAGGCTGCGGGTGCGAACCTGCTCATGGGCAAAATGATGCGTTATTCCGACCGCGACGGTGGCATCGTCACCATCGGTTCCGCCTACGGCACCAGCGACGTGGGAGAAACACTGGGGAAAGTGCGGCCTGGGGATGAAATCCTGCTGGATAATTCCGATTATATCGCAGCCCAGAGCTATTATCGCTACCAGGTGCCGGAGGATCTGTCCTTCCATGCCTGGGATCAGTTCCGCAATGCAGACGGCACACCCAAAACGCCCCAGCGGAAGCCTTTCCCGGTGCCCTTTACCGGTGTGGGCGTGCGGCAGGATGGCGAAATTCAAGGTAAAGTCATCAACATCCAAGCGCTAATGGACGAAAGCACGTGCCCATGGTGCGCCGATTGGTGGCGAAAGAAGATCATTGAAGCCAAGGGCAGCGACGCAGATCACCGCACCTACTTTATGGAACGCTGCATGCACGGCGACGTGGCCGCCATCGGCAACTATATGGTGGTCAACTATGTGGGTGCTCTGCGGCAGGCGCTGATTGACCTGAGCAACTGGGTGGAGAAGGGTATTGAACCCCTGAATCGTACCGCCTATACCCTGGGCGAGGACGGGCAGATTCATACGGAGCCCGATGTGAGCAAACGGTACGGCATTCAGGCGATTCCCACACTGAAGGCCAACGGCGAAAAGTGTACCCATGTAAAAGCAAACGAGTGTGTGCGCTTCACGGTGGATGTTGAGGTGCCCGAAAACGCGGGCGACGTGACGGAGATCCTGTTTGCCCAGCAGGAAAAGCAGCTTGCCGCTAAGGAAACCGAAACCAACGGCGCGGCCAGACTGATGCTGGGAAAAGAAATGTGGGATGGTGCACTGACCTTTACAAAAGGAGTCCGGGGGCAGGTACACACCGCGCACGCGGAAACCGTCTGTTCTTTTGATAAGCCCGGCACATACTTTGCCACCGTACGCATCGCTACCCAGCGCAATGGCGATGCCGCAGATCCATTTACCCAGGTGCTGAACCTGGATCGGGCGCGAATCATCGTAGAATAAGGATTTTGTGAAAGGCTGGTTTTTCCAGT
Source organism: uncultured Clostridia bacterium (assembly GCA_947166385.1). Taxonomy (GTDB): domain Bacteria; phylum Bacillota; class Clostridia; order Christensenellales; family Aristaeellaceae; genus Aristaeella. The sequence goes on from CAMVEB010000015.1 coordinate 20,100, forward strand.
CTTTCATTTTCAAAGAGGTAACAGAATGTGGGAATCTGCGCAATGGATCAGGATTCCGCCGGACGAGCTGAAACAGAAGCAAATCTATCACGGTGATCTGGGCGGACGCTTTGCTTACTTCCGCTGCGAGCAGGCGCTGCAGGAGAAAGCCCATCTGACGGTCTGCCTCACGGCGGTATCCCGTTATCGGCTGTGGGTCAATGAACAGCCCGTGCTGTCAGGCCCCTGCAAAGGCGATCTGAATCGGCAGTATTATGAAACGGTGGAGCTGACACCCTATCTGCGGGCGGGGAAAAACGTGTTTGCCGTACAGGTGCTCTTTAACGATCCCGATGTCGCCCGGGATCAAACCGATGAAAGGGCGGCCATCTACGGCGTAGTTGGCGCTGGCAATTGCCATTCGCTGGCAATGGAGGGAAGCATATTCGATGGCGATGGGGAAATTATTGGTTCTGTTACCACAGGCCAGGCTGACTGGCGGGTGTGGCTGGACAGCAGCTTTTATCTGAAGTCCACGCAATGTTCCGTCTTTCTTGGCGCAGTGGAGGAAAACATCGATTTTCGGCTGACACCCAGCGACTGGAAAACCGTCGATTTTGACGCATCGGCCTGGCGGCCCGCGATGCCCTATGGACCAGTGACATTCTCAGCTACCTTCCAGAGCCTGGGACTGATCCCCCGGGTGCACGTGATCCCCCGGGAAATCCCGCTGCTGGAGGAAAGGGAAACGGACTTTACGCGGATCATTTGCAGGGAAAACGATATTGTGCTGGATGCCGGAGCCCATGTGAATGGTTATCCGCGGTTCCTGTTTGACGGCGAAGCAGGAACAGAAATCACGATCACCTATTTGGAACGTTTCGGGGACGGCATGGATGGGCAGCCCATCGATGATCTGAACGGCAGTGTTTCGGGCCGGGCCGATCATATCGTGCTGAACGGCAGCCCCCTACGCTATGAGCCCTTCTGGGTGCGTACCTTCCGTTATATCGTGATCCAGGGTGGACAGTTGTCGGAGCCGCCGACCTATCGAAAAACAGGGTATCCTTTGGCAGTTGAATCTTCGATCGCATCATCCGCTTCTTGGGTCAATTCACTTTGGAATATCAGCCTGCGCACGCTGCGAAACTGCATGCTGGAAACCTACATGGACTGCCCGTACTATGAACAATTGCAATTCATCATGGATACGCGGCTGCAAATGCTTTTCACCTATGCTGTGAGCAGCGATACGCGTCTGGCAAAGAAAGCGCTGCTGGACTTCCACTGTGGAATGTTGCCGAACGGATTGCTGCCGGGGAAGACGCCGACAGCTTATCTGCAAGTAATTTCGACGTTCTCCCTTCATTATGCGTTTGCTCTTTGGGAGTATGTGGAGCATACGGGTGATCTGGTTCTAGCCCGTAAATACCGCTCCGATGTCGACCGAATTCTGGATTGCTTCGATAGCAAGCGGGACAAATCTGGGCTGGTGGGAGCCATTGAACCCTGGGCTTTCATAGACTGGCAGGAAGACAGGAAAGAAACTGGCGGCGTGCCTCCGGCTTACTTTGAAGGTCCCAGCACCATCATCAATCTGATGTATGCGTATGCCCTGGAATGTGGTGCAAAACTATATGAAGCAACGAGGCGCCCCGGTACAGCAAATGAGTACCGGCAGCGGCGGGCAGATATTCTTCAAAGGGTCAAGGACACATGCTTTGATCCAGATCAAGGCATGGTACGGGAAGGCCCGGAATGTCCTCAGTTCACCCGCCATGCACAGGCCTGGGCTGTGATCAATGGGATGCTGAACGAAAGGGAAAGTATCCGTGCGCTGAAATCCGCAATAAGCTGTCCTCCCTGCTCCTTTGCCACTTCCTACGAATGGTTTCGCGCGCTTGAAAAAGCAGGTATGGAGGAACAGCTACGCTGGGATTTGGAGGCCTGGATCAGCCTGAGAGACCGCGGCAGCACCACCTGCCCGGAAGAGCCGCACCATCCCCGCAGCGAGTGCCACGCCTGGAGCGCGCTTCCGCTGTATACGTTCATACACACGCTGGCCGGGATCCGGCAGGAAAACGGTGTCATCGTAATCCAGCCGCATTTGCTGGGTTTTCCAGACCTTTCCGGTTCGGCTGCAACGCCTCTGGGAAATGTCCAATTTGTGTACAGGCGGACGGATGACGGCACATGGCAGTATCGGATCAGACTGCCTGAAAATGTGCATGGCTTGCTGATCATGCCATCAGATAAGCGGATTCCCTTTTCAGGAGAGCTCCGGTATGCGGAATAAATTCAGAAAGCCGACGTGTCGGAAATGCCGTATTTTTTGTCGGAAATCATAAAGCGCTTATTTCTGTGATTCGCTATCATGGATAGCATCAAGGGAGATATCCCTCCGTTCAGTCCATTCGAGAAAGGAGATCAAACCCATGTCCATTCGCACAAAGTGGATTGCCTTGATGGTCGCTGTAGTGGTCATGCTGGTCGGCATGCAGGTCTATTACAGCAACATCGGCGGCACCACCGGCCAGAGTGCATCTCCGGAAACCACTTTTGACTGGTGGATCTATTCCGGCACCTCCTCGGAGTATTATGGCAATTACGCCGAGAACCCTGCGGTTCAGTACACGCTTCGTCGTGGCTGGGGCCCGGAAGAAAAGGGGATCGCCCTCAATTTCCTGCAGCCCCCGCCTGGCTCCGAAAATGACAACTACACCACCATGATCGCCTCCGGCGACCTGCCGGATTTGATCGACGCGGTTATCTGCGATCCGCCCCGCATCATGGTGGAAAAAGGATACGGCATAGAGATCACCGATTATGTGCTGGCCAACATGCCCAATTATGTGGCGCTGGTGCATTCCAATCCGGTCTATTTCAATAATGCCGTCAGCGTGGATGCCAATGGAAACGAACATTATTACGGCCTGACCAATCTGCAGGACGATTATGACGCGGTGTTCCAGGGCTACATGTACCGCCGGGATTGGATCGTGAAATATGGAACCAACCCGACCACCGGCGCTGCTTTCACCGGCGGCTATACTGATCCCGCTGACGCGGACAGCTGGGTGGACGATGTGGTGTTCCCCTCGGGCGGAACCGATCCCAAATACATCTCCGACTGGGAATGGATGTTTGAGATCTTTACCCGCGCGCAGGCCGATCTTGGAATCAAGGATAAATACTGCATGAGCCTGTATTATCCCGGTTTCACCTGGTCTGGCGGCCTCCTTTCCTGCTTCGGCGGAGGCGTCAACGTGTGGTATCAGGATGCCGATAACAAGGTGCACTTCGGCGGCAACGAGGAGCCCTTCAAAACCTACTTGCAATGCATGCACGCTTGGTATGAAAAGGGCTGGCTGGATCACGACTTCAATCAACGCACCTCCGATTCTTTCTTCCAGATCGACTCCACCTCCGTGCGCCAGGGCATGATCGGTATGTGGAACGGCCAGCAGAGCGAACTGGGCGGCCGGCTGGATATGCATGATGGCGGATACACCGAGGGCATCTTTGTGGCCGGCGCAGCCTATCCCATCAACGATATGTATGGCCCGGAAAGCTGCCGGAACGTGCCGCCGAACTGTGTGATGGGCGGCGAGCTGACCGGCGGCGGCGTGATCATTACGCCTACTGCCAAGGATAAGGACCTGGCCGCCCTGTGCAGTTACCTGGATTACTTCTATTCCGAAGAAGGCGCGCTGATCCGCACCCTGGGCCTCAGCGCTGAACAGGTGGCGGACTTTTCCGAAAACACCTTCTATGCCAGCAATGGCCTGAGCGATGGCGCTTATTTCATCAACAGTGAAGGCAAGTACGAAAAGAGCAATGTGCTGGTGACAGACAGCGGTCAATTGAACACCGCAGTAGGATTCAACAAAGCGCCCGGTCTGCTGTTGGTAAAAAACGTGGATCTTGGTTATGCCGATACCTATCAGGCTTCTCTGGATCGATGGCTGCTGTATCCCAACACCGGTTTCTTCCAGGGCACCCGCACCACCAACGAGATGACGCAGGCAGACAGCAAAACATGTGATGACATCCGCGCCAAGGTGCTGGAATACATGACCAAGAACTGTGCCAACTTCATCACCGGTCAGAGCAATTTCGACAAGGATTGGGACAAGTGGTGCACGGTACTGAAAAAGTATAAGATCGACAGCATCACAGAGATTTATCAGTACTATGTGGACAATTATCCCTTCCGATAAGCGACAGGAGGTGTGAAACATGGCAAAGCGTAAAAATTTCGATCTGGCTGCCTCCACACGCCGAAGCTGGAAGGCGGAGCTCAAGCGCGACTGGGTGGTCTACCTGCTGTTTGTGCCGATCATCGTGTATGAGATCGTTCTGCACTATCTGCCGATGTTCGGCATCGTGATGGCCTTTGAAGATTACAACGTCGCGGACGGCTACTTCCACAGCCCGTGGGTGGGCCTGAAGCACTTCATTGATCTGTTCAGCGGCGAAGACTTCCTGCAGGCCATCCGCAACACCGTGGTCATCGGCGTGCTGCGCGCCACCATCGGCTTTGTGGCCCCCATCATCTTCGCGCTGATGCTGAGCCTGATCAATTCAAAGAAATTCAAGCGGACCGCGCAGACCATGTCCTACATGCCCAACTTCGTGGCTGCGGTCATCGTCTGCTCCCTGTTCACCCAGTTCCTGGCCAAGGACGGTCCCCTGACGCTGTTCCTGACCAATGTGTTCGGGGCGGAAAACCAGAACTGGTTTGCCAACGACAAGGCCCCCGTGTTCTGGATCATTTACGTCCTGATGGGCATCTGGCAGGGCATTGGCTGGGGATCCATCATGTATGTGGCGGCGATCTCCCAGGTCAGCGGTGATTTGCACGAAGCAGCAGCCCTGGACGGCGCCACCCGCATGCAGCGGCTGTTCAAGATCACCCTTCCTTCTATCCTGCCCATGATCCTGATGATGTTCGTGATCAACGTGGGAACCGCCCTGGCCGCAGGCTACGACAACATCCTGCTTCTGTACATGCCCAGCACCTACAAGGTGGCAGACACGGTGTACACCTACACCTATCGTCAGGCCTTCGGCGGCGGCAACAGCAATTACTCGCTTTCCGCGGCTTCCGGCTTGTTCCAGTCACTTGTTTCCACAATCCTTCTGGTGGGTTCCAACGCCCTGTCGCGTAAAGCCGCCGGAAGCAGCTTGTTCTGAGAGGAGGGATCACCATGGCAAAAAAGCAAAGGAAAAAGGAAGAATGGGAAAACAACATGGTGGAAACCAAATCCATCGTGGACAGAATTGTGGACGTGATCGTGTATCTTTGCGTAGCGCTGGTAGCGCTGTGCAGCGTGCTTCCCATGTGGCATGTACTCATGTCCTCCTTCTCGGATGGTAAATCCCTGCTGGCCCATGTGGGCCTGGTTCTATGGCCTGTGGGTGGCTTCACGCTGGACGGTTACTCCCTGATCTTCCAGAACGCCAGTATCGTGGGAGGCTATATCAACACCATCATCTATACGATCAGCTTCACAGTGATCGGTTTCCTGCTGTCCGCAGTCACGGGCTATGCCCTGAGCCGGGACACGAAGCTGAAAAAGCCCGTCACCATGGCGCTGATGGTGACCATGCTCTTTGGCGGCGGCATGGTGCCCACCTACATGATCATCCGGGCCCTGGGCTGGGTGGGTACGCCCTGGGCGCTGGTCATCCCCGGCTGCACCAACAGCATGTACTGCATCATGATGATGAACGCTTTCAACTCCATCCCCAAGGAAATGTATGAGGCCAGCCACATCGACGGTGCGGGGCATCTTTCCACCTTGTTTGAAATCACACTGCCCCAGGCCATGAACATGGGCAGCGTGATCATCCTGAACCTGGCGGTCGGCCAGTGGAACTCCTGGCTGCAGGCTTCCATCTATGTGCCCAACAAAAAGGCTTTGTGGCCCCTGCAGCTGGTGATCCGCCAGATCACCTCCGAGAACGCCGACTTCCTGAATTCATCCAACCCCAACTACGCCCGTTATCTGATCCAGTTCGCGGTGATCATCGCGGCCATCGCGCCTATCATTATCGCTTTCCCCTTCTTCCAGGACAAAATGGAGAAGGGCGTTATTCAGGGCGGCGTCAAAGGTTAATCAAAGGTTGCATTCCAACGGCTTGCGCATGGCGCAGGCCGTTTTTAACTATACAAAAATCGTGCTTTCGTGTATAATAAAAGCAGTATAACCGTCTTTCCCGGGAGGGATCGATCGATGAAATCTCTTCAGATGTTCAAGGGTTGGTTCTGGAGCCATGAATTCTTCCGCCGCCTCCGGCCTAGGCTTATGACAATGATGCTGGCTCTGGTGCTGCCCGTTTGCCTGATCTGTGTGGTCATCTCCGTCATTTCCATTGTGCAGAGCCGCGAGCTGACCTATCAGATCGGAAATAACGGGCTGTCGTCGTTTCTGAAAACAGCGGCACTTCAGTTTAAAGCGGACAGCTGGGATCCTCTTACGGATTTTCCTGCCGGAATATCCCCAAAATTCAGACAGTTCTATACTTATGTGGAAGCGTATAACGGGAAAGTATACGTGTCCCTGAATGGCAGCCAGGCCTTTTTGCTGTCAAATGACGGTTCTTACACCGAATCTCCGGAGGTGTTTGAAGCGTTAAGGAAAAAACCATATAAATATGAATGGCAGAGCGAGGAGTTGCCTTTTCGGGTGCTGGTTACCTTTCCGTATCATTTTGCCCTGGTCCACGTGCCATTTGTCCTTTGGATCGGTTTGATTATCTCCATGGCCACGCTGATGCTCAGCCCTTTTTTGTACAAACTGCTCCGCCTTGACATCCTCCAGCCCATGGACACGCTGCGGAATGCAATCGACACGCTGGGAACAGACAACTCTTACCGGATTCCGCCGCAATCCGGAAAAATCAGCGATGATTTCCTGATGATCTTTGATGACTTCAACCGGATGGCTGAGGAAATCCAGGTTTCCCATGAGAAAGACATCAAACTCCTGGAAACCGAGATGGACAATCTGCGCTTGCAGGTGAATCCTCACATGCTGTTGAACTCCTACAATACAATTTATGCCTTGGCGGAAAGCAAAAACTATCCTGTAATCCAGGACTATACGCTGTGTCTGGTGGATTATTTCCGCTATGTGCTGCGCCGCGGCCAGCAGCTGGTCACCGTTCGACAGGAACTGGAATTTGTGGATAATTTCATCCGCATCCAGCGCATCCGTTTTCCGGGCCGCTTTTCCTATGTATATCAGGCAGAGGAAGTGTGCCTCCATGCCCAGATTCCACCGCTGCTGATCGAAAACTTTGTGGAAAACGCCATCAAGTACGCGCTGGAGCCCAGGGAAGCCATCGAAATTGTGGTCTCCGTGCGGAAAGAGCAGAATAAGAACGGAAAGGATGCCCTGCACATTGCCATTACCGATACGGGCAGCGGTATCCTGCCGGAAGTACTGGAAAGGCTGAAAGCCCATGAACCCTATATTGACGAAAGTGGAAAAAAGCATATCGGCATCTATAATTGTCTGCGGCGAATCGAGCTGTTTTATGGGGAAGAAGGAGAGGTGAATTTTTCCAGCGAAAAAGGAAAAGGGACGCAGGTCTACATGGTGGTGCCGTTCCTGGCATCAGACAGTGAGGAAGAGGAGCGTACATGAATATCCTGATCGTGGACGATGAACAATTCGCTATCCAGGGAATGCTGGATGGCATCAACTGGGATTTGCTGGGCTTTGACAAGGTTTTGACAGCTTGCAGCTATGAAGAGGCCGTGAGCATCGTCAAAAAAACCCATGTGGATATCCTTGTCAGCGATATTGAAATGCCGGGAGAAAGCGGGCTGAAGCTGATCGCCTACATGAATGAGCACAGTGCGAATACGGAATGTATTATTTTGACCTGTCATGACGAATTTGACTATGCTCAGACAGCTGTGCGTCTGAACTGTATGGAATATGTGCTAAAGCCTGTCCGGTATCAAAAGCTTACCGAGATCCTTCTTCGGGCCAGGGAGAAGGTGAATCAACGGCGGCAGAATGAACAGATCCGCCAATACGGGCAGCAGTTTATTGATTCTCTGGCGAAGGAAACGAAAGGAGACGCGGTAAACGCGCTGGAAATGGCTGTAGAGTACATTGACAGCCACCTGGCGGAGGAGCTTTCCGTTCGGGATTTGGCCACGCTGTGCTATGTGAGCGCGGATCACCTGACCCGACTTTTTAAGAAAAAATACGGCATGACTGTTTCGGAATACATTCAGGAGAAGCGCATTCGCCTTGCCGGAGAGCTGCTGCAGCGGGAGGATTTGACCATTTCCATGGTCGCCAACACGGTGGGCTTCGGCAATTATTCCTACTTTACCGAACAATTCAAAAAACACTATGGTATGACGCCCCGGGAGTATCAGAAGCAGATCCGCAAGTAGCATTCATGTCGGATCAGCAGGATTTTTCATCGGATTTCATACAGCATTTTTCCTCCGTCAATGGCATAATGGTGCCATCAGCACGGATAATGGTTCCGTGTCAGAAAACAACCCATCCGCAAGATGGCAAGGAGGAAAAACACCATGAAAAAAGCGATCGCCCTGCTGCTTTGCCTGGTCCTGTCCCTTTCACTGGCTGCTTTCGCTCAGGCGGAAGGCGAAGTACCTAACCTGGCGGGCACCTACTATTCCTATGGCTATGATGTGGGTACCATGTTCATGAATTACTATATCCACTTCTACGATGAGATTCCCGGCCTCGGCAAAGTATTCCACGCTGGCATGTGCATGGATCAGATCACCTTTGACGGCACCTATGAAGTGATCGCCGAAGAGCGAGCCTACAGCGTGGCCATGGACCGCGCCGCCAGCGAAGCAGGTACTCTGACCGAAGCCACCGCACCCTATACCGTGGTTTTCTATGATTTCGACGGCAAGGAAATCGACCGCTGCGCCATGGACGCCGAGCATATTTACAATGACATGGCTGCCATCACCGGCGTGGGCGGCGACCACTGTGCCCTGAACCTGGACACCGACCCCGAAAACAGCAAGTTCGCCGCCCAGTATGCCAGCGAGCCCGCTGTAGAGCTTTTGAGCCTCATCAATCCCGATGATGACACCGCGACTCTGAAGCTCAAGGTCAACGGCAAGTATGAGGACCTGATTGTCTTCTTCGTGGAAGGCACCTACGCCATGAACGCTGATCAGACCGAAATCACCCTGACACCTGATTCTGATAGCGATGAGGGCGCGAAGGTGACCAAGAATGAAGACGGAACCTACACCTATGTTTCCGACAGCGGCGAAAAAGTGGCGCTGGTGGAAGTGAAGCCTGTGGAAGTGGCCTATGCGCTGAAAGGTGAAATCCCTGTACCCGGCATGGAAGGCACCAACGCCGACTTCATCTGCAACCTGCTGAGCGACAACACTGTGCAGTTGTATGCCGATTTCATGGGCAACAAAATGGATGTGGACAAGGGCACCTATGAGATCGACATGACTACTTATTCCTTCATCATTCACTTCGAAACTGCCGGCGATCTGACCACCGAAGGCTATGCCGCCGATATGGTGCTCAACTACAAGGTGGATGATGTGCAGCCCTTCGGCGCCATCGAACAGACCCTGAAGTTCGTGACGGAGTAATCATTTACAAATCATCAGAGGCTGCCTCTGATCAACTCAGTGCCGCCGCCCTTATTGGACGGCGGCCTTTTCAAAAAAGGAGATTCCTTCCATGCAGCGTGCGTTTTATCCCGGTCAGGAATGGCTGGATACCAACGGCAAGCCCATCCAGGCCCACGGCGGCAGCATTTTGACTGTGAACGGCATCCATTACTGGTACGGCGAAAACAAGGAAAAGACCGACGGAAAGAACGGCATCTGGCATTGGGGTGTGCGCTGCTACCGTTCCCGAGACCTCTATAACTGGGAGGACTGCGGGCTGATCATTCCACCGGATGAAACAGACACGCAATCCCCCCTGCACCCTGCCAGCATGATGGACCGGCCTCATATCCTCTATAACGCCCGGACAAAAAAGTATGTCTGCTGGCTGAAGATCATGGAGAAAAACGGCGAGCAGACCGAAACGGTGCTGACCGCGGACCATCTCCTGGGGCCGTATAGGATCGTCCGCAAGGGGCTGCGCCCGCTGGGTATGAGCGCCGGGGATTTCGACCTGGCTGCCGCGCCGGACGGCAAGGGCTATTATTTCTTTGAGCGGGTGCACAGCGAAACCATCATTGCCGATCTGACGGAGGATTATACCAATGTGACCGGCTATTATTCCACGCATTTTCCCCAGCCCCAGCCGCCCTTTGTGCGGGAAGCCACGGCGCATTTTATCCGGCACGGCAAGCACTATCTGGTTACCTCCGGTACCACAGGCTATCTGCCCAATCCTTCCCAGCTCGCTGTGGCTGATACCTGGCATGGGCCCTATCGGGTGCTGGGCGACCCCCATCCCGGGGATGAAAGCCAAACCTCCTTCCATTCGCAGATCACTTCGGTATTCAAGGTGCCGGGCAAGCGGGATCTGTACATCGCCCTGGCGGATCGCTGGGCTCCGGCGTTGATGCACCTGCGCTATCAGGATTACGGCGAATGGTTCCGTCTGCGGTTTGCGGAAGAAAGAACGCCTGAGGAAGAAGCCCGCATGGCGGAACTGCAAAAGCTATTGCCTCCCGACAGCGCGATGGATACCTCCAAAGCCCGCTATGTGTGGCTACCCTTCCGCTTTGAGGGGGAGATGGGCATCCTGGACTGGCGGGATCAGTGGAGCCTGGATGAATTTGAGTAAGGGGTGTTGCCGCAATGAAGCAGTATGAAATGTTCGAGCTTGTTTTTCCCGGCGAAGCGCTGAGGGACCGCTGGGCGCAGATCGACCTGACGGCGGTATTTGCCTGCGGCGATACCGTCAAAACCGTCAAAGGCTTTTATGATGACGACGGGCGATATATCGTCCGTTTCCTCCCGGAAATCGCCGGGGAATGGCATTGGCGCGTTACCGGCGCGGTGAACACCGAAGGAACGGAAATCTGCGAAGCGGCGAACGATGCGCATGGACTGGTTAAAGCCGTCGATACCCATTTTGAATATGAAGACGGCACACTGTTCATCCCCTTCGGCACCACGGTGTACGCCCTGGCCCATCAGGAAGATACGCTGGTGGAGCAAACCTCGGAAAGCCTGAAAAACGCCCCCTTCAACAAGGTGCGCATGTGCGTGTTCCCCAAGCATTATGATTACAACCATAACGAACCGCCCTGCTATGCCTTTGAGAAAAAGACGGACGGTGGCTGGGACGTGGAGAGACCCTGCATTGCCTTCTGGCATCGGTTTGAAAGTATTTTGCAGCGCATAGCGGCCATGGACATTCAGATCGACCTGATCCTGTTCCATCCCTATGACCGCTGGGGTTTTTCCAGGCTGCCGCAGCGGGACAACCTGATTTATCTGGATTATCTGCTGCGCCGCCTGGGCGCTTTCCCGAACATCTGGTGGAGCCTGGCCAACGAATACGATCTGAACATGGATGCTAAATCCCTTACCGATTGGGAAGAAATCGAAGAATTTGTTGCCGCCAACGACCCATTCCATCATCTTCTGTCCAATCACAACTGCATGTGCTTCTGGGATCATACCCGGAAAAACATCACCCACGCCAGCCTGCAAACCAAGGGATTATCCGAAATTCCCCGGTGGATCCGGGAATACAAAAAGCCTGTGGTGATTGACGAATGCTGCTATGAGGGCAATCTCCCCCACTTCTGGGGCAGCATTTCCGGGCAGGAAATGGTGCGCCGCTTCTGGCGCTGCTATGCTTCCGGCGCGTACTGCACCCACGGAGAGACGTTCCTTTCCGATGACGAGATTCTCTGGTGGGCAAGGGGCGGAAAGCTTAAAGGCGAAAGCCCCGAGCGCATCGCTTTCCTTCGGCAGATCATGGAAAGCCTGCCGGGGCCGCTGACACCCAGGGAGGATAGCATCTGGTCGGTTGTGCTCAAGGAGGGGGAAGAGCTGGATCAGGCCTTGTCCTCCGTGCCTGCGGAAATGCAAGGCTTTTGCCGGCTGTTCTCAGCCAGTATCCACCGGATGAGCGCGCAGGACCGCACAGCCCACCTGGGCGGAGAACACGCCTGGGAGGCTCATTGCGGCGAGGAAGCGTACCTGACTTATTTCGATCTGCAATGCTACGGCGAACAGACCGTGAAGTTGCCAGAGGACAAGCTTTACAAGGCCGAACTGATCGACGTGTGGAACATGACCCGGGAAGTGATCGCCCAAAACATCAGTGGCGAAACCAAGCTGACCTTGCCCGGGCGGGACAATTTGGCTTTGCTGATCACGCGAATCAAATAAAGGAGAAACGGCTATGAAGGAATATATGAACACCTCCCTGGCTCCCCGGAAACGGGCGGAACTGCTGCTCAAGGAAATGAACCTGGATGAAAAGATGGCCCAGCTGGTGGGCGTGTTCGCCATCAAAGGAGCCGAGGACCGGATGATGGCTTTCTTCAAGCACGGCATCGGCCAGATCAGCTCCCTGGAATTCCGCTCCTGCGACAGTCTGGAAGAAGCCGCCGCCTGGCAGCGGCAGCTGCAAAGCATCGTCATGGAAAGCAACCGGTACCATATTCCCGCCGTGTTCCACATGGAGGGCCTGTGCGGGCCGCTCATGCAGGACACCACCACCTTCCCCTCCGGCGTGGCCCGGGGCTCTTCCTTTGACCTGGAGCTGGAGCGGAAGATCGGGGAGACCGTATCCCGCCAGGAAGCGGCGGTGGGCATCACCCAGGTTTTAGCGCCCGTACTGGATATTTCCCGGGATTCCCGCATGGGCCGCCAGTGCGAGCCCTACGGGGAGGACCCCACCCTGGCCGCCGCTATGGGCTCGGCCTACACCCACGGCATCCAGGAGACCGAAACCGCAGGCCGCACTCCGGACGCTTCCGCCAAGCATTTCTTCGGCTTCCACAATTCAGCCGGGGCCATTCACGGGGCGCATGTGGACGCCGGGGACCGGCTGCTGCTGGAAATCTACGGCAAGCCCTTCCAGGCCGCCATCACCGAGGCCGGGCTGAAAGGCGTCATGCCCTGCTACGGCTCTCTGAACGGCTTGCCTATCCATGCCTCCAAGCATTACCTGAACGGCATCCTGCGGGGCGAAATGGGCTTTGAAGGCGTCACCGTGTCCGACTACGGCGGGGCCAGCAACGCCTTTGAATACCAAGGCATCGGCGAAAGCATAGGCGATGCGGGTCTGCGCTGCCTGGCCGCCGGGCTGGACGTGGAATTGCCCATGCCCAAGGCTTACGCGGATGAACTGAAGCAGAAATTCGCTTCCGGTGAAGCGGACATGGCTTTGCTGGACGGCGTCGTGACCCGGGTGCTGGAGGCTAAATTCCGCATGGGGCTGTTCGAGCATCCCTTCGCGCTGGAGGGCGAAGAATTGGACAAGACCGTGCATCACGCGGAGGACGAACAGCTTGCCGCCCGGTCTGCCCGGGAAGCGTTGGTGCTGCTGAAAAACGACGGCGCGCTGCCCCTGACCGGCAAGGAAAAGACCATTGCCGTCATCGGCCCGGCCGCCGCCAACGCCCGGTATTACTTTGGGGGCTATACCCACCTGTCCATGGTGGAAGCCAAGCATGCCGCCCGCAATTCCATGGCGGGCGTCAACGGCAACGGGGTCAAGGACCAAGTGCGTTTTGTGCCCGGCACCGGCGTGGAGGACGATGAAAACGAAGATTTTGCCGGCGTGCTGACCAAATTAAAGCCCAATTGCAAAAACCTGGTGCAGATTTTAACGGAGGCATTGCCGGACGCCCGCATTCTGTATGCTCCCGGCTATCACAAGGCAGGGGCGGATGAAAGCCTGTTCCCTGAAGCCATCGAAATCGCCAAGCTGGCTGACGTGGTTCTGCTGACCCTGGGCGGCAAGAACGGCTCCGGCTCCGTCGCCACCATGGGCGAGGGTGTGGATGGCACTGACATCAACCTGCCCGCCTGCCAGGACGCCTTCATCCGGGAGGCGAAGAAGCTGGGCAAGCCCCTGATCGGCATTCATTTTGACGGGCGCCCCATCTCCAGCGACACGGCGGACGAGTGTCTGGACGCCATCCTGGAATGCTGGAATCCCGCTGTGTATACCGCCGAAGCCGTCACCGACGCGCTGCTGGGCAGGCTGAACCCCTCCGGCAAGATGCCCCTGTCCACCGCCAGATGCGCGGGCCAAATCCCGGTCTATTACAATCATCCCAACGGTTCCATGTGGACCCAGGCTCCCAGCATCGGCTTCACCGATTACGTGGATTGTCCGCACCGTCCCCGCTACTGCTTCGGCCACGGACTGAGCTATACCGAATTTGAATTCAGCGATTTGACCCTGGACAAAAAAGAAACCAAGCCCTTTGAAGCGGTGAATATCTCTTTGAAGGTAAAGAACACCGGGAAATGCGACGGAACAGAAATCGTGCAGCTCTACGTAAAAGATATCCACGCCTCCATGACCCGGCCGAATAAAGAATTGCAGGGCTTTGCCCGGGTGGAATTGCAGCCCGGCGAAGGGAAAGAAGTAACCTTTGCCCTGCAGCCCAGCCAGATGGCTTTTCTGGACGAAGACATGCGTTGGAAGATCGAGAAGGGCGAATTTGAGGTGCAGATCGGTTCTTCCTCCGAGGATATCCGCCTTAAGGGTTCCTTCCGTGTAACGGAAAACGCCTGGCTGGCTGGCAGAACCCGCGCTTTCTATGCCCTGGGTGAAATCAAATAAGGAGGCTGCCCCTATGAACATCAAAACCAGCGCCTGGATCACGGTATCCCAGAATACAGGCGACATTTGTCCTGTGTTTAAGAAACTGTTCGCTCCTGAAAAAGAAATTGAAAAAGCCGAATTGCAAATCACCGCCTTGGGGATTTACCATGCGGAAATCAATGGCCAGCGAATCAGTGATTTCGTGCTGGCTCCCGGCTGGACCAGCTATGATCATCGACTGCAGGTGCAGACCTATGATGTGACGGCCCTGCTTCAAAAAGAAAACGACCTGCGGGTCACCGTGGGCCGGGGCTGGTTTCGCTCGCCCATGCCGGGCTGGCTGAACAGCGAGGACAAACAGCGGCGGATGGCCCAGCCCTGCGGGCTGATCGCTTCCCTGCATATTTATTATGCCGACGGCACGGAAGAAACCATCCTGACGGATGAAACCTGGCAATGGGCAAAGAGCCGCATCCTGTTCAGCGAAATCTATGACGGCGAAACCTGCGACGCCCGGATCGTGCCGGCGGATTGGCAGCCGGTGAAGCCGCTCAAATGGAGCAAGGACATCCTGATCCCCCAGGAGGGCGAAGAAATCCGGGAGACCGAGCGCGTCGCCGCGAAGCGCGTTTTCAAAACGCCCCAGGGCGACACCGTGGTGGACTTCGGCCAGGAGGTCACGGGCTATGTGGAAATCACGCTGAACGCCTACGCCGGGGACGAAGTGCTGTTCGACCACGCCGAGGTGCAGGACAAGGACGGCAACTGGTACAACGAAAACTACCGCAGCGCCAAGGCTCAGGCAAGGTATATCTGCCGGGATGGAAAACAGATCTGGCATCCGGAGCTTACCTTCTTCGGCTTCCGGTACATTCGGCTGCTGTCCTGGCCGGGTGAAGCCAAGCCTGAAAACTTCACTGCCATTGCCGTGCATTCCGATATGAAGCGCACCGGCTGGCTGAAGAGCGGAAACGCCGAGTTGAACCAGCTGTTTTCTAACATCGTGTGGGGTCAGCGGGGCAACTTCCTGGACGTGCCCACCGACTGCCCCCAGCGGGACGAGCGCCTGGGCTGGACAGGAGATGCCCAGGTGTTCATCAAGACCGCCAGCTATCTGTTCGACACGGAAAAATACTTCAAAAAATGGCTCCACGACCTGGCCGCCGACCAGCGGGAAAGCGGCGAGGTGGGCCAGGTGATCCCCGACCTGATGCCGGAAGCTCCCGGCAGCGCTGCCTGGGGCGACGCCGCCGCCATCTGCCCCTGGCAGGTGTACCAGACCTACGGGGACCGGACTGTGCTGGAAGATCAGTTCGAGAGCATGCGGAAATGGGTGGACTTCATTGGCTCCGTTACCCAAACCCCTAACCTGTGGATCGAGCATTTCCATTTTGGCGACTGGCTGGGCCTGGACGCGCCTGACGGCAGCTATAAGGGTTCTTCCCGGGAGGATTTCATCGCCAGCGCGTTCTATGCCCATTCCACGGCATTGGTGGTTAAAGCCGGAAAACTGCTGGGCAAGGATGTCTCCGCCTATGAAAAGCTGCATCAGAATATCGTTGCCGCCTTCCGCAAGACCTTCCCCGAATACAAGACCCAGACCGAGCACGTGCTGGCCGTGCACTTCGGGCTGGCGGAGGATGCGCAAAAGACCGCCGACGCCCTGGCCGAGATGGTCAAAGCCGACGGCGTGCAGCTGCGCACCGGCTTTGTGGGCACCCCCTACATCCTGCATGTGCTGAGCAATTACGGCCACGCCGATCTGGCCTGGTCGCTGATGCTGCGGCGGGAATATCCCGGCTGGCTGTATCCCGTCGCCAAAGGCGCCACCACCATCTGGGAACACTGGGACGGCATCAAGCCCAACGGTTCCTTCTGGAGCAAGGATATGAACTCCTTCAATCATTACGCCTACGGCGCGGTGGCGGACTGGGTGTTCGAGCAGGCGGCGGGTATCCGGCACGCCGAGGACAAGCCCGGTTTTGAGGAATTGATTTACGCACCCCATCCCGACGCCCGCCTTGGCTGGCTGCAGGCGAAACTGGACACCCGTCACGGCACGGTCAGCGCCCTGTGGGTATGTCAGGAGGACGGGATCCGTTATGAACTGGAAACACCGGTGCGGACAAAGGTTTGCCTGAACGGGAAAGAAACCCGGATCGATCCCGGCAAATACACCTTCTGGACAGAGAAGTAAGGGGGACGCAGCCATGCGCAGCATGAAAATCAATCAGGATTGGGACTTTGGCCTGGGCCAGGTAGACCTGGGGAATCGCCTTCGTGGGATCTTCGGGGACAGAAAGGTCAACCTGCCTCATGATTATATGATCGAGAGCGACGTTTTCCCGGAGGCGGTTTCCGGCACTGCCAGCGGCTATTACAACGCGGGCGTGGCCCATTACGCCAAGGAAATCGACATTCCGGCAGACTGGGAAAACGATCAGATATTCCTGCGGCTGGACGGAGCCATGATGAACGCAACCGTCGAGGTCAACGGCAGCCTGGCCTGTTTGCAGCATTACGGCTACGCGCCTTTTGAAACGGACATCACCCATCTGGTGTATCCGGGACAGATGAATCGCGTCGTCATCACCCTGAACCCCAGCATGCAGCCCAACTCCCGCTGGTTCTCCGGCGCGGGCCTGTTCCGGGGCGTGGAACTTACGCACACGCCCAAGCTGCATGTAGCCTTCGGCGGCCTGTCCGGGTATACGAAAAAGATCGAATACAAGGCCGACGGCGCGCCGGAGACCGCTTATTTGCAGGTGTGCGCTGAAATCAAAAATGAAAACGCCGAAAGCCGGCTGGCGGAGGTTACCTTCGCCCTGATCGACGACAAAACCGGCGCAGCGGTCAAAACCAGCAAAACCCTGACCCAGGTGCAGCCCATGAGCGTCGGCACGGCTTCCATGACCCTGACCGTGGATGATCCCATGCTTTGGGATGCCGAGCATCCCAACCTGTACCGGCTGCAAGCCACCGTCAAGGATGCAGGTACTTTCAAAACCCATATCGTTCCCAATGAACATCCCACCGAGGACACCGAAAGCGCGCTGTTCGGCATCCGCACCGTTGAAGCGGATGTGAAGCACGGTCTGCGGATCAACGGCAAGTCCGTCAAATTAAAGGGCGGTTGCCTGCACCACGACAACGGCCCCATCGGCGCGGTGACGGTGTACGACGCCGAGGCCCGGAAGGTGAAGAAACTCAAGGAAGTTGGCTTCAACGCCATCCGCACCACCCACAATCCGCCGTCCTCCGCGCTCATCGAAGCCTGCGACCGGTTGGGCATGTATATCTTCGATGAAGCCTTTGACGCCTGGGGCATGGGCAAGCAGCCCGGCGACTATAACCAATATTTTGAAACCGATTGGGAAAAGGATCTGACCGTCTTTGTGAAGCGGGACCGCTGCCATCCCTGCGTCACGCTCTGGTCCACCGGCAACGAGATCACCGAGCGCGGCGGCCTGAACGACGGCTATGTGTGGGCGGCGAAGCTGGCGGATACGATCCGCAGGCTCGACCCCAGCCGCCCCATCTCCAACGGCATCTGCTCCTTCTGGAACGGGCTGGATGACATCATCATGGCCGAGCAGATGAAGAAGCGGATGGAAGGGCTCTCCGGCGGTTTGCAAAACGCCGATATCGGCGGCAAGAAGGATCTGCTGTGGGAGCAGTACACCGAGGGCTTTGCCAACGGCCTGGACGTGGTGGGTTACAATTACCTGGAGGGCAAGTACGAGCAGGATCACCAAATGTTCCCCGAGCGGGTGATCCTGGGCAGCGAAAACTATCCCAAGGAAATCGGCATGCACTGGCCCATGATCGAAAAAACGCCCTGGGTGATCGGCGATTTTACTTGGACGGCCTGGGATTACATTGGCGAGGCCGGCATCGGCAAGGCCACCTTCTATGAGCCCAGCGACCCCAACATCGGCAATCCCTGGGGTGCGCCTTCGCCCTTCCCCTGGCGCACGGCCAACGACGCGGACTTTGACGTGACCGGCCAGATCCGCCCCCAGGGCGTCTATCGCCACATCGTGTGGGGCAGCCGGGAAACCGGCTTGTTCTCCTATGACCCCGCCGTGATCGGCAAGGTGGAAACTTTATCGAACTGGGGCTTCCCCGGCGTGTGGAAGCGGTGGAACTGGCAGGGCTGGGAAGGCAAGCCCGTGGACGTCGCCGTATTCAGCAGCGCGGAGGAAGTGGAACTGCTTGTGAACGGTGTCAGCGTCGGCCGCAAAAAGGCCGGCGAAGCGCTGATCCACGATATGCCGCTCACCTTCCTGTTCCGGGCGGAATATCAGCCTGGCACAGTGGAGGCGGTCAGCTATACCGCTGGAAAAGAAGTCTCTCGCACAGTGCTTGCTACCACCGGCAAGCCCGTTGCCATCCGCCTGGCCGCGGAGACAGAAGCGATGAAAGTCGACGGCGAATCCCTGTGCTATGTGAACGCGGAACTGATCGACGAAAACGGCCAGGTCGTGCCGGACGCCGACATCCTGTTGAAAGTGGAAGTCAACGGCGCGGCGGAGCTGCTGGGCTTTGGCAGCGGCAATCCCATCACTGACGAGAATTACAGCAAAGGCCAATTCACCAGCTATCTGGGCCGCGCCCTGGCGGTGCTGCGGGCTGGTTATGAGGCGGGCAAAGCAAAGCTGACGGTATCCGCCGAGGACTTGGGCCAGGCTGAAATCTGCCTGCAAATAAAATAAGAGAAAGAGGAGCGTGACGGGTATGCGTACCGTGATTCCATTCAATGATAATTGGCTGTTTCTGAAACCCGGAGAAAACCGCGTGCCCGTCACGCTGCCCCATACCTGGAATAACTTGGACGGCCAGGATGGCGGCGGGGATTACTGGCGGGGTGAATGCGTGTATGAAAAAACCTTCGCCGCGCCGGACAAGAAAGCGGACGAGGAAATCTATCTGGAATTTGACGGCGTATCCGCCTCCGCCAAAGTGACGCTGAATGATCACTTCGTCGGGGAGCATCACGGGGGCTACAGTCGGTTCCGGTTCAATATATTGGAATACTTGAATGACGGTGAAAACTACCTGACCCTTGCCGTCAGCAACGCTGCCTGCGATACCGTGTATCCCCAGAACGCCGATTTTACGTTCTATGGCGGGATCTACCGGGCTGCGCGTCTGGTGGTATTGCCTAAAATCCATTTTGATATGGACACCCTGGGCGGCTGCGGCATTCGGGTGACGCCGAAGGTACTGGATGACGACTCTGCCGACGTGCTTGTATCTGCATGCACCACCGGCGGTCAGGCCGTGTTTGAATTGAATGGGGAAACACTGACAGGGAACGAAGTTACCTTCCATATTGAGCATCCCGTGCTGTGGCAGGGCCGGAAGAATCCCCATCTGTACACGCTGAAAGCCCGCCTGTACGACGGTGAGACGCTGTGCGACTCCCTGGATATTCCCTTCGGCATCCGTTCCTTCCGAATCGACCCCAATGAAGGGTTTATCCTGAACGGAGAAAGCTACCCCCTGCGGGGCGTGGCCATGCACCAGGACTGGCTGGGCAAGGGCAACGCCATTTCCGAAGCAGACATGGAAGAAAGCCTGCGCCACGTATACGACATGGGGGCCACCACCGTGCGCTTGGCTCATTACCAGCATGATCAGCACACCTATGACCTGTGCGACCGGCTGGGCATCGTGGTGTGGACGGAAATCCCCTACATCAGCGAACATCTGGACAACGCAAGGGACAACGCGCTGAGCCAGATGCGGGAGCTGATCGAACAGAATTACAACCATCCCTCCATCGTGGTGTGGGGCCTGAGCAACGAGATCACGATGGCTCACGGCGACCAGGAAACCCTGGTGCCCTTCCATCAAAAGCTGAACGATTTGTGCCACGAGATGGACGATACCCGTCTCACCACCATGGCCTGCATATCGCCCTTGCCTACAGATCATCCCCTTTTGGATGTGCCGGACGTGCTTTCCTACAACCATTATTTCGGTTGGTACGGCGGGCGGCTGGAGGATAATGGTCCCTGGTTTGACAGCTTTCACGCCCTTCATCCCGATTTGCCGGTGGGTGTATCGGAATACGGCTGCGAAAACAGCCTGTGGCATTCCTCCCACCCCGAACCCGGTGATTACAGCAACGAGTACCAGATGATCTACCACGAAAGCCTGATCAAGCAGCTGTATTCCCGGAAATACCTGTGGGCCACCCATGTGTGGAATATGTTTGATTTCGCCGCCGACGCCCGGGAAGAGGGTGGCACAAAGGGCCGCAACAACAAAGGTCTGGTGACTTTTGATCGAAAAATACGGAAGGACGCTTTCTATGCCTACCAGGCCTGGCTGACGAATGAACCCATGCTGCATCTGTGCGGCAAGGAGTTTGTCAACCGGGACGGGGATACCGCCGAATTTGTGGTATACAGCAATTTGCCGGAAGTCACCCTGACGGTAAACGGAACGGCTTATGCAAAGCAGGCCGAGGATCACTTCTTCCATTTCACCGTACCTCAGCCGGAGGGGAATTATACCGTTATTGCAACCGCGGGTGACTTAACTGAGCAGGCAACGTTCAATCATGTTTCCCAGCCCGATCCCGCCTATCGCTTCCAGCAAGGCACGGTGCTCAACTGGTTTGACATCGACACGCCGGAGGGCTTTTATTCCGTCAAGGATTTGCTGAAGGATATCTCCCAGGCCCCGGACGCTGCGGCACTGGTGAAGCCGCTTCTGGCGGAAATGACCGCCGCCCGGGCCGCGAAAGCAAAGCAGAAGGAACAGGAAACCGGGCGGGAGACAGTGAAAAGCGGTGAGGGCATGAGCGCCGAGGATCGCCGCCGCACGACGATGCAGTTTAGTCTCCTGCAGCTCATCCGCATGGGCGCGCCGGATATGCCCAAGGAGCGCATCATTGCCATCAATAAACAGCTGAACCGGATTCAAAAGTACAAGCCGCCGGTAGATATCGACCCGGAACAATATGAGAAGGACAACAGCCGGAAAGAGAACGCCTACGCCTTGGACGACCGCTTTGTGCTCCGGGACGGTCAGCGCCATCCTTTCGCGGTGATCTGCCCAGGCGGCGGATATACCATGGTGTGCAGTTTTATTGAAGGCGTGCCCTACGCCAGAAAGCTCAACGAAATGGGCATATCCGCCTTCATCGTATATTACCGTGTGAAGAACCAGGCCCGATTCCCCGCGCCCCAGGACGATCTGGCTCAGGCTGTGCGGGACATCTTTGCGAAAGCAGATGAATATCTGCTGGACACCGCCCACTGGTCCGTGTGGGGTTCCTCCGCCGGCGGCCATCTGGCGGCCAGCTTCGGCACGGCCAACATGGGCTATTCCCATTATGATCTGCCAAAGCCCGAAGCGTTGATCCTGACCTATCCCGTCATCAGCATGCGTCCGGACCTGACTGAGCAGCAGACCCATAATATGCTGCTGGGCGATCCCGCCGAGGCATCCATGGAAGCCTTTGCCAGCGTGGATGAGCAGGTAGATGCGGACTATCCGCCCACCTACATCTGGTGCGGCGACGCAGATAAAACCGTAAATCCCGACAATACCCGCCGCATGGCGGAAGCCCTTGAAAAGGCTGGCGTTCCGTATCAGTGCGAAATCTTCCCCGGCGTGGATCACGGCGTCGGCCCCGGTACGGAAACCGCCGCTGAAGGCTGGATTGATCATGCGGTGGCGTTCTGGAAAAGGCAGCAATCATATCTTGCATAAATCAGGAAATCAGAAATAACATCAAAAAAGCCTGTGCTGAAAACCGTCTTGCGGGCGCACAGGCTGCTTTTTTATTTTACGCTTTTGCGGCGTACAAGCTGGGTAAACACTTCGATCTTCAAGGGCTGTTGGTTCTTTTCTTCGATCAGCTGAATGATCCGGGCGGCGGCTGTTTCGCCCATGAAAAACTTTGGCACCATGATGGTGGTCAGCGGCGGACTTATGTATTCGCAGGCTGGCAGATCGTCAAAGCCCACGATGGATACGTCCTCAGGGATGCGATACCCCGCCTCCGTCAGCGCTTTCATGGCACCGATGGCGATCAAGTCGTTATCGGCAAAATAGCAGGAAACAGGCTTTTCGCCGGAGGCAAGCAGCGCCTTCATATCGGCACAGGCCCCCTCCTGGGAAGGCGTCAGGCGCAGCACCTGGGAGGCCGCCGTGGGCATCCCCGCGGCGCGGATGGCTTTATAGAATCCGTCCGCCCGCTGCTCAAAATTGCTGATGGAGTAAGCCGAGCGCAGATAGCCCGGCTGGGCGCGGCGCTTGCGGATCAGGTACTGGGCCGCGGTAAACGCGCCCTGCACATTATTGATGAGAATGAAATTGTATTGCGGCTTTTCAAAGTAAGCGTCCAGAAACACCAGCGGGGTTTCCAGCCGGTCAAAGCGGGCAAGGGTGGCCTCCTCCATTTCGGTGGCCAATACGATGACGCCGGAAAACTGCGCCCTGCCCAGCGAATAGATCTGGTCGTCCAGATCGTCATCCTCATACAAATAGCGAATCACACATTCGTAGCCCTTCCGGCGGCAGGCTGTGCTGACGCCATCCGTCAGGGAAGAAAAGAACGGCGTATCGTCCACCACGGCGCCGCTTCTTTTGTATACGGCAAAGCAAACCGTTCCTTTCTTTTGGCTGTCGCTGTAATGCTTTCTCGAAAAATCGTATCCGTGTTCCTTGGCAGTGTCGATCACCCGCTTCCGCGTTTCGCGACTGACGCCGGGTTTGTTGTTGAGCGCCAGGGAAACGGCGGATTCCGAAATGCCAAGCAGCGCCGCCAATGCTTTTGCTGTGATTGCCATGTTGTTCACCTCGTTTCCATCATACCGAATTGAGCGGATTTAGTCAATTATTACTCAATTATTTATTGAGATTTAGTTTTGCGCTTGGTATGATGCAGACAGAATACAATGCGGGAGGTAAGTGTATGTCTGCTCAAATCAAACTGGGTTTCGCCCCCACCCGCCGGGCTATTTTCAGCGCGCCGGCTGCTGTGGAATACCGTAAGCTGACCGCGGATCGGCTGCGGGAACTGGGCATTGACTTTGTGGATATCGATGACATCAACGAGGAAGGCCTGCTCTACGATGACGCGGGCCTGGAAAAGATCATCGCCAAATTCCAGCGGGAAAAGGTGGATGGCCTGTTCCTGCCCCACGCCAATTTTGGCACGGAATATGAGTGCGCCAGGCTGGCCAAGGCTCTGAATGTGCCTGTGCTGCTGTGGGGGCCCCGGGACGAGCGCCCCGACGAAAACGGCATGAGATTGCGGGACAGCCAGTGCGGGCTGTTCGCCACCGGCAAGGTGCTGCGGCGCTTCCGGGTGCCCTTCACCTATATGAACAACTGCAATTTGGAGGACCCGGAATTTGAACGGGGCATCCGGGATTTTCTGGCGGTGTGCAACGTGGTGAAGGTGTTCCGCCACACTCGTATTTTGCAGATCGGCCCCCGGCCCTTTGATTTCTGGTCCACCATGTGCAACGAGGGCGAGCTGCTGGAAAAGTTCAACATCCAGCTGGCTCCCATTCCGCTGCCCGAGCTCTACGCCGAAATGAAGAAGTGGCGGGCGGAAAAGACGGAGGTCGCCAAGGTCATCGCCTACTGCAAGGAAAATATGACCTGCAACATCGAGGATGAATATCTGGCCAACGTGGCGGAGCTGAAGGTTGCCATGAAATCCCTGGCCGAAAAATATGGCTGCAACGCCATCGCCATCCAGTGCTGGAACGCGCTCCAGGACGAGATCCACATCATGCCCTGCGCGGCCAACAGCCTGCTGAACGAGGAGGGCATTCCCGTGATCTGCGAAACGGACATCCACGGGGCCATTTCCCAGCTGATCGCCGAAGCCGCCAGCATGAACGAGCGTCGGGTGATGTTCTCCGACTGGACCGTGCGCCATCCCGACAACGACAACGGAGAATTGCTCCAGCACTGCGGCCCCTGGCCCATCAGTGTGGCCAAGGAAAAGCCCACCATCTGCGTGCCCGTGGCCTTCCCGGAAAACGGTGCGGTGAGCGCCGAAGCCAAGCACGGCCCCATGAGCCTGGTGCGCTTTGACGGCGACGAAGGTGAATATTCTATCCTGCTGGGCCACGCCCGGGGCATCGACGGCCCCTGGACCCGCGGCACCTATGTGTGGGTGGAGGTCAACAACCTCAAGCGCCTGGAAGCCAAGGTGGTGGAAGGCCCCTACATCCATCACGTGGCCGCCATCCATGGAGACATCGTGCCCATCGTGTACGAGGCCTGCAAGTACATCGGTGTCAAGCCTGATCTGTACGATCCCATCGAGGACAAGGTAAAGGCCTATCTGCACGGCGAGGATGTCGTTTTTGACGAGGTGTGAAGGCGAGCGCCCGCAGTGCGGGAAACAGCGAGCCGAAACACCAATGAGCTACAGAGTTTTTCAAGCGCAGCGCAGAAAAACGACAATAGCGAATTGAGAGGTTTGTTAATATGAACGCTTTGAAAGTAAAAACCTATGATCTCCGCCAGGACGTGCTGGATATCATCGTGTCCGGCGGCGGCGGACACATCGGCGGCGACATGAGCAGCATGGAAATCATGCTGACCCTGTACAGCCGCATGAACGTATCGCCCGACAGGCTGGATGACCTGAACCGTGACCGTTTTGTATTATCCAAAGGCCATTGCGTGGAAACGCTCTATGCCGTGCTGGCGGACAAGGGCTTCCTGGATATTGAGGAAGTCAAGGCCCAGTTTTCCAAGTTCGGCAGCGAGTATATCGGTCATCCGCATAACACCCTGCCCGGCATCGAGATGAACAGCGGCTCTCTGGGCCATGGGCTTTCCGTGTGCGTGGGCATGGCGTTGGCCGGAAAGATGGACAAGCGGAATTATCGCGTCTATACCCTGATGGGCGACGGCGAGCTGGCCGAGGGCTCCGTGTGGGAAGGGGCCATGGCGGCGGGGCATTACAAGCTGGATAACCTCTGCGCCGTCATTGACCGCAACCATTTACAGATTTCCGGCAATACCGAGGATGTGATGGCCCATCACGATCTGCACGCCCGGTTTGCGGCCTTCGACTGGCATGTGATTGATGTGAAGGATGGCAACGATGTGGATCAGCTGAACGCTGCTTTCGATGAAGCGGAGCAAACAAAGGGCAAGCCCACCCTGATTATCGCCAACACAGTGAAGGGCAAGGGCGCGTCCATCATGGAAAACAAGGCTTCCTGGCATCATCATTTGCCCAATGCCGAAGAATACGACGCCATCAGCCGGGAACTGAAGGAACGGAAGGAGGCGCTTCTCCATGAATAAGATCGCCAACCGCGCCGTCATGTGCGAGGTGTTGAAAGAGGCTGCTGCAAAAGACAAAGACGTGGTCGTGCTGTGCAGCGACAGCCGGGGCAGCGCATCCCTGACCTCTTTCGCCGACACCTACCCGGACCAGTTCGTGGAAGTGGGCATTGCGGAACAAAACCTGGTCAGTATCGCCGCCGGCCTGGCTTCCTGCGGCAAAAAGGCCTTCGCAGCCTCTCCCGCCTCCTTCATCAGCACCCGCAGCTACGAGCAGTGCAAGGTGGACTGCGCTTACTCCGGCACCAATGTGAAGCTGATCGGCATTTCCGGCGGCGTAAGCTACGGAGCTCTGGGTATGACTCATCACTCCGCCCAGGACATCGCCGCCATGAGCGCTATCCCCGGCATGCGGGTATATCTGCCCAGCGACCGGCACCAGACCCGGAAGCTCTTTGAAGCGCTGCTGCAGGATACGCAGACTGCCTATATCCGCCTGGGCCGCAATCCCGTGGAGGACGTGTACGAGGAAAACAATGTGCCCTTTGAAATGAACAAGGCCACCGTGCTGGTCGAGGGCACAGAGGTGCTGCTGGTAGCTTGCGGCGAAATGGTGAAACCCATTCAGGAGGCGGCCCGGCTGCTGAATGAACAGGGCGTTTCCACCGGTGCGCTGGACATGTACTGCGTCAAGCCCCTGGATCAAGACGGACTGCTAAAAGCCGCCCAGGGAAAGCGCTTGATCGTCAGCGTGGAGGAGCACGCGCCTTTTGGCGGCCTGGGCTCCATGGTGGCCCAGGTGATCAGCGCCAACGATCCGAAGAAAGTCATCAATCTGGCTTTGCCCGATGCCCCCGTCATCACTGGCACTTCCCAGGAGGTCTTTGATTATTACGGCCTCAATGCCGCGGGCATCGTGGAAACCGTCAAAAAAGCGCTGGAGGGCTGAGCCATGGCGAAATATGTGCTGTCCGTGGATCAGAGCACCCAGGGTACCAAGGCGCTGATCTTTGACGAAACGGGAAAAATGCTGGCGCGGGCCGACCTGCCCCATCGGCAGATCGTCAATGACACTGGCTGGGTATCCCACGACCCGGAGGAAATCTATCAGAACACCCTGAAGGTCGTCCGCATGGCCACCGAAAAAGCCGGTATCGATCCGGCAAAAATCGCCTGCATGGGCATCAGCAACCAGCGGGAAACCACGGTGGCCTGGGACAAAAATACCGGCAAACCCATCTGCGACGCCATCGTGTGGCAGTGCGCACGAGCCCTGGATGTATGTGCGCAAGTCGAAAAGACCGGCATCGGGGATATGGTGAGAGAACATACTGGCATCCCTATCTCGCCCTATTTCCCCGCGGCCAAGATGGCATGGATACTGCAGAACGTGCCGGAAGCTAAAGCGCTGGCGGAGAAGCATCAACTGGGCCTGGGCACCGTTGACGCCTGGCTTCTGTGGAAGCTGACGGGCCAGTACAAAATCGATTTTTCCAACGCCTCCCGCACCCAGCTTTTCAACATCCGCACCCTGCAATGGGACAGGGACATCTGTGCTGCCTTCGGCATCGACGCCGATGATCTGCCCGCTGTCACCGATTCTGACGCCGTCTTTGGTGAAACTGACCTGGGCGGCTGGCTGCAAAGAAAAATACCCATCTGCGGGGTGCTGGGAGACAGCCACGCGGCGCTGTTCGGCCACGGCTGTGTCGATGTGGGGATGACCAAGGCCACCTATGGCACAGGTTCCTCTATCATGATGAACATCGGGCCGGATTATGCCGCCTCGAAAAACGGTCTGGTCACCTCCCTGGCCTGGAAATACAAGGGGCAGGTCAGCTATGTGATGGAGGGCAACCTCAATTACACCGGCGCAGTGATCACCTGGCTGAAGGATAGCCTGGGTCTCATCGCCTCCGCGGGCGAAACGGAAGCCCTGGCGAAGGCTGCCCATCCCGCCGACACCGCCTGCCTGGTGCCCGCCTTCACGGGGCTGGGCGCGCCCTACTGGAAAAGCGACGCCCGGGCCATGCTCTGGGGCATGAGCCGTACCACCGGCAGAAATGAGATTGTCCGGGCAGCCTTGGACAGCATCGCCTTCCAAATCCATGATGTGATCGCTGCCATGGAAAAGGACACCGGCATCCACGTGCTTGTCCTGCGCGTGGACGGCGGCCCTACAAGGAACAAATACCTGATGCAGTTCCAGAGCGATATACTGAACACGCTCGTTTCATGCCCGGAAGCCGAGGAACTATCCGGCATCGGGGCTGCTATGATGGCTGGAATTGCGTATGGACTTTATCAATCAGATCTCCATTCCACGCAGTACACCACTTTCGTGCCTGTCATGGGTGGCAGCCAAAGGGATGAAAAATTGAATAATTGGCAAATAGCCCTTTCTCGCTTATAAAGATGGCGTTTTCTTCAATTCTCTTTTAACTATACTTTAGAGAACACTGCAGCAGAAGAGTTGCTTGGAGAATCAAGAAGACCTGTGCTGAAAAGCAAATGACTCTTCAGCACAGGTCTTTGATGATCGGATGCTTGTGTGATGGTTTGTAAATCAGTCGTAAATAATCTCCTGCAAAACTATTTCTTCAACCTGGTGCCGGATGCTGTTCATCCGAGAAATCCACCCCAACTGGTCAGAAGCTTTCAGCTTTTCATTGATCCCTTCCGTCTCTGCCATTTGGTGAATCATTCGATCCATTCTGTCAGAGCAGCAAGCGTCGATTTCTGCCAAATGCTCATACAGCTGGCCGGATAGTATTAGACGAGTGTATAGGCCGGGACGATACTCTTCCAGGTAGGCTTTCCGCATCCGGCCATAGCGGCCAATGGCCTGGTTGGCAGCCTCAGGGAGTTCCAGATCAGGAAAATAATAGTCTCCATGAAGCGTATAATGTATGCCGTTTTCAATGATTTCCTTTTTCAGATTTGTCATGGTGATGACCTCCTTCGATTCGTTACTTGATCAGTGTACTTGCTTTCGTACCCGTCAAACAGCGCATCTCAGCAGATCATCTCCGGGTGTTGGTTTCCACCCCAACCTCCACCCCAATCAGGGTTTCATCAGAGTGCATGATATTTACTGTTTTTGTGTTAATTGGCTTTAGAATTAAACCAGATTATACAGAAATGCACACTATTTACAGCCGTCTCCGACTTCAAGTCCTGTTTCCCGCACAGACCGGAAGTTGTTGTAAATCAACAGCTTCCGGATTTTTTATGCCCTCTGAAAACTCCAAAATCCCTCAAAAATCCCTCATCGATGGCAAGCCAATCATAATTGATCGTATTCTGTTCAGACACAGATTTTTTAAAGTGACATAGTTTGATTTGAAAGCATGCTGTAAGGAACTATTTCTGGTAACGGGCATGTTTTTCTTCAATTTTAGCCGTTTTTGTGCTAGAATTTATATAATTGTAAGCGTTTTTGAATATGAACGGGTTGTTACTTTGATCAAGAATGAGAGGACTGAAGCGAATGGATCACGACAATCCCTTGATGATGGAAAAAGAGGAATAACAGGTGGTAGGGACAATATCGATATTGTCAAGGAATCGCTTGAAGCAGTGGTGAAATATATTGGTGATAACAAACTGCTTATGTAGAAAAAGAGTTTAGTTAATTACATGTGGAAAGCCTTTTCCCTATATGGTAAAATACAAAAAAAGGAAATTCGGAGATGTCCGCGGGGCCTGCAGACTGCAGCCGAGATCAGGAGGAAGTGCTGTGTTTCTTGAATACGTTATCCAGAACTGGACGTTGATCCTTATCGCGATTGCGTTTGCGATCACTCTGAAAACCATCGGCCTGCAGGACAGGGTCACTGTGAAACGCATGTACATTCTGACTGCCGGCGTCCTGTGCCTTTCGTTTGTTGTATTTACAGAGTTTTATCTGGCTGACATCGGCGGATACCTGACACTCCGGACCGTGCTGATGGCTGTGAGATACAGCGCAACGCCAATTATTTGTGCAATGATCCTTTTTGCATTGCAGAAGATGAAATGGTTTGTCTTTATTCCGGCGCTTATACTGACGGCTGTCAATATCATTTCAATCTTTACCGGCGTTGTTTTCAGCCTTGATGATGGCGGAACTCTGCGGCGCGGCCTGCTCGGATCTCTTCCTTATATCGTTGCCGGGCTGTACGGTGTTGCCATGATTTGTATCCTTTACAGGGACAGCAACAAATTGTATACAGAAATTCTTCCGATTGTCTTCCTGGGATTTGCTTTTGCCTCCGGCCTGATCCTGCCGTTCATGTTCCGAAATAATTTCTCACAGATGTTTTGCCCAACGATCATGATTGCGCTGCTCGTCTACACGATCACCTCGACCACAATCAGGAAATATAAGCAGCGGCATGAGCGGGACAACGAGATCATCAATGAATCCATCGAAACCTTTACAAGCTTTATCGATGCGAAGGATCCATACACAAACGGCCACTCGAAACGGGTCGCGAAATATACCCGATCCATCGCGGAGAAGATGGGTTATGAGGGTGAGGAGCTGGACCGGATTTATTATATGGCGCTGCTGCACGACTGCGGGAAGATCGGGGTTCCCGACAATATCCTTTCCAAGCCCGACAAACTGACGGACGAGGAATACCAGATCATTAAGTCCCATACGGTGAACGGCGGGGAAATCCTGAATCACTTTAAAAGCCTGGAAGGCGTGAATGAAGGCGCACTTTACCATCATGAAAGATACGACGGCAAAGGATATCCGGAAGGGCTGGCCGGCGAGGATATTCCCCTGATCGCGAGGATGATCTGCGTCGCGGACTCCTTCGACACGATGAATACAAACCGGGTATACAGGAAAAAGCTGACCAGGGAATCTATACTCAATGAAATTGAAACGAACAAGGGGCGCCAGTTTGATCCGGCGATCGCGGACGTGATGCTTAAGCTGCTGCGCGATCCTGACAACCCCCTCGATTTCTGACCGGCACGGCAAAGAGAAGGGTTCTCTTTGCCGGCTTTTCATAAGGGAGCATTCGGATAATGGTGCGGCTGCCTGGATTCGGGCCGAAGGGATTCAATGGCAAGCGGAGAAGCGAAGCATTTTCTGGGGTTAAACCGGTTCACCCCCCGGAAGGCGATGCTGCCTGCTGAAAAGCAGGAAAAACGCCGGGTACGGTGAATGTATTTGTTAGACAGGAATCATTCAAAAAGTACCCTAAGTATGCTGAATGGTTTCGTTCTATCGTGAAGACCATATGGGATCGACGGTATCCGTATGGTTGGGAAATGCTGATTAAACTTGAAAATTGGCTGAACCATTATAAAGATGACCACGAATGGATCTATTTGATCTGATGTGACGTATTCTCTGCAGGTGCTTAGCTTTGCACATTCATATCGTTATATCAATCTAATGTGAAAAAGAATTAAGACTGTGCAATACGCATCCCAAAATCCCACAATAATCCCTCAATGACTGGAAGGGTGAGGGAGTGACAGGGAATGGAGAAGAACATAGAAACGTTGAAAATAAACGCACCGGGAGAAATCTGAAACAGCGGGAATTGTACGACAACAATTTCAAGTCCTGTTTCCCGCACACAGCCTCTGAAATCTCAATGGTTTCAGAGGTTTTTCTTATTCCCACAGAATATGATTTTTCCTTTCTGAGAGCATATGAATTTAGCGCTAGATTGGAAGGGGAGAATCATATTCATTTAATTGTACACGTTCAGGGCAGCCGGAATTCCCAGTAATCTGCGAATTATGAAAAAACCGTTTGATTCGCATGTGCTTATAGTCTATTCAAAACAAAGAATATATGATAAAGTGGCATGAGAGAAAAAATGGCACCCGATGACAGGAGGATAAATGAATATGCGCGAGTGCAATAAGAACTGATCCGCAGAATGCGGACAATATAAAAGGAGGAACAATCCATGAAGTCTTTTGAGTACACTATTACTGATCCCGTTGGCATCCATGCGCGGCCTGCCGGTATCCTGGTGAAGGAAATCAAGAAGTATTCCTCCACCGTTACGGTCATCAAAGGCGAAAAATCCGTCAACGCTTTAAAGCTGATAGCCCTCATGGGGATGGGCATCAAGCAGGGCGACACCGTGAAGGTGACCATTGAAGGCGCGGATGAAGAAGCTGCTGCCGCTGAGATCGAAGCCTTCTTCAAGGCCAACCTGTAATTGCCTTTCCGACCAAACGGCTGCCCTTATGACAGCCGTTTGTTTTCACCCTGTCAACGAGGAGGAATGAAACATGATTTTAGTTCAGGGCAAAGGCGTATCCACCGGCGTGGCAATCGGACCGCTGTATTTTTATCAGCGTGCCAAGTCCACCATTACCCGCTGTGAAGTAGCTGATACCGATGCCGAATGGAACCGCTTCAAGGAAGCTCAGGCAAAGGCGATCGAGCAGCTGGGCGAGCTGGCGGAAAAAGCCAGGAAAGAAGCCGGAGACGAAGCCGCTCTGCTGTTTGAGACTCATCAGATGATGGCGGAAGATATGGAATACGAAGAAGCCATCCAGACGGCTATCCAGGACACAAAGCTCAACGCGGAAGCAGCTGTCACAGATACCTCCGTCCAGTTTGCCGAGATGTTTGCCTCCATGGAGGATCCGTATTTCCAGGCCCGGGCGGCGGATGTAAAGGATGTATCCTCCCGGATCATTGCAGCACTGACCGGTGTTATCCAGGGTGGGATCAATTCTCCCGTTCCGGTGATTCTTGCGGCAGATGATCTTGCACCCAGCGAAACGGTTCAGCTGGATAAAGCCAAGATTCTGGGATTTATCACTGAGGGCGGTTCGGGCTCGAGCCATACAGCTATCCTGGCGCGGACAATGGGTATTCCCGCCATCATCGGCGTGGGCGATCAGCTGAAGCCGGAGTATGAAGGGAAAGAAGTCATCATTGACGGCAGCACCGGCAATGTGACGATCGATGCGGATGAAGATGCAAAGGCGCATCTGCTCAAAAAGATGGAAGAGCAGAAAAAGATGCGCGAGATGCTTGAACAGCTGAAGGGCCAGCCCAACGAAACTCTGGACGGGCAGAAAATCAAAGTGTACTGCAATATCGGCGGTCCGGACGATGTGCCTGCAGTACTGAACAACGATGCCGGCGGTGTCGGTCTGTTCCGCAGTGAGTTCCTGTATCTGAACTGCGATGATTTCCCCTCCGAGGATGTGCAATTTGACGCATATAAAAAAGTACTTTCAGATATGGGCGGGAAGGAAGTTGTCATCCGGACACTGGACATCGGCGCGGATAAGCAGATCGGCTATTTCAATATGCCGAAGGAGGAAAATCCCGCACTGGGCAATCGCGCCCTGCGGATCTGCCTGAACCGGCCGGAGATCTTCCATACCCAGCTACGGGCATTATTCCGTGCTTCCGCTTTCGGAAAACTGGGCATCATGTTCCCCATGGTGACCAGCGTATGGGAAGTGAAGGAAGCAAAGAAGATGTGTGACCGAGTCAGGGAAGAACTGACAAAGGAAGGCATTCCCTTCAGTGAGGATGTTGAGATCGGGATCATGATTGAAACACCGGCGGCTGTGCTGATGAGCGATCGCCTGGCTAAGGAAGTGGACTTCTTCAGCTGCGGTACCAATGATCTGACCCAGTATACGCTGGCCTGTGACCGGCAGAACGCCGATCTCGGGCGTTTCTACAACCCGCATCATCCCGCTGTGCTGAGAGCGTTGAAGATGGTATGCGACAATGCCCATAAAAACGGAGTATGGGTCGGGATCTGCGGCGAACTGGGAGCGGATCTGGCTCTGACCGAAACCTTCCTTTCCATCGGGATTGATGAGCTTTCCGTCTCACCGCGTTCCGTACTGCCGCTGAGACAGAAGATCCGAGAGACAGATGTTTCACAGGTGAAGGAAAAAGTGCTGGCGGATCTTCTCAGCGATGAGAACGCAATCTGATATTGCCGGGCTCTGAGTTTGAGCTCAGCCATTTGATTTGTTGGCATGTTTTCTCCGTTAACCAAAACTGCCCGGATTAACAGGCCAATGTGATCTATGACAGAAGAGCTTATGCAGAAGTGTTTGAACAGGATCTGTTCTGCAGATAACGGGGGAATCAGAACAATGATCAGACTGGAAGAAATCAACGGGAAAAACGTTTGGGATATTCTGAAGCTGCGTGTCAGCGATGCGCAGAGAAGCTTTGTCGCCCCGAATGACATCAGTATTATTGAGGCATATATCGCAATCACCCATCACGGGCAGGCTTTTCCATTCGGAATCTATGACGATGAGACGCCGGTGGGGTTCTGCATGGTCGGATTTGGGGCAGATGATGACTGGGAAGATGCCCCGGCTATCGCAAAGAACAATTACAACCTGTGGCGTTTCATGATTGACGAACGGCATCAGGGAAAAGGCTACGGTAAAGCGGCCATGAAACAGATCATGGACTATATTGCAAGTGAGCCGTGCGGATCTGCGGAGTATTGCTGGCTGTCTTACGAACCGGAAAACGCAGCGGCAAAAACGCTGTATGCCTCATTCGGCTTCATGGAAACCGGAGAATGGGACGGCAATGAGACCATTGCGGTGCTGAAACTGTAGCATCAGGATCAGAAGCTATGCTTGAGCAGATAACATTTGAAAGAAACCAGGCGATCCCTGGCAGTATAGAAAGGGAAGCCGGAATTCCATTGTTTGCAGGAGGTGACAACAAGTGGTGAACGGTCAGTATATCTGCAAAGATCAGGATGGAAACCTCCTGATTTCCATAGATGCAGTCGACGAAGAAGCACTCTCGAAGGATCCACGGTTTACTCACTGCCTTGCGGTGGTAAAAGTAGGCGATGACTATCTTTTGAATCGAAACAAATGGCGAAACAGATATGAAATATTTGGCGGTTGTATTGAAAAAGGCGAATCTGCACACGAATGTATTGTTCGCGAATGTTTCGAAGAATTAGGATTCATTTCCTCTGATATGACATATCTCGGAGCAATGACATTTTTACTGAAACCGGATTATTTCTCAAAGAGTGAACGAATTGAATTAGGCGGATTATATGGAATAACTCTGCCCGGCAATACAAGCTTGGATGATCTGTATAAAAAAGTTGCGGATAAAGAAGAGATCACAAGTCTTGCTTTGTACAGTCAGATTAAAGGCAAAGAACCCATTGCGCTGATTGACGAAAAGTTGCTTGGGTATTATTGAAAACGACGAAATATGATGATTAAGGACAGTACGAAGGAAGAGCGGGAAAGGATTGTTCATCTGGCGGATTCTGATTAACCGGATGCTCCGGGTATGAGATAATATCACTGTCTTCGTTGCCGGGGAGCAGAGCCGGCAGAAGACTGAAAGGAATGATTTTTTTCAGCTGCGGCACTGACCTGCGGCCGGCTTTTGTTGCCAAACGGGCAGATAGCAGGTATAATAAGAGATAAGCAGAAAGGTTTTCCATGTATCAGCTGAAAAAAACAAAAGCCGGATCATCAGAGGAGGACTTGAAAATGGAAACGAAAGACAATAAGCAGGAATTGAATCTGGACGAAATGCAACAGGTCAGCGGGGGAACAGGTAACACCAAAAGCCAGCCTGATCCGGAGAAGCCACGGCTTGTCATATCCTCTCCCAAAGCGTCTGACATAGAAAGCAATTATCCGCTTTTCAGATAAAGAAACGTGCAGCTCCCGGTTAAAACACAGGAGCCGCCAAGCGGACACAGGAAGCAAAGTCACTTTTTCAGACCGCACCATCAGGAACGGTCTTTTTTCTTCAGCCCGGCTGACGGTTATCAGCGCATGCACGGATGAAAGCGTCAAACAGTCTCTGATGATCCGGATAACGGTCGCTGAGGGATTCCGGATGCCATTGGACACCGAGGACGAACGGATGATCCGGCAGTTCAATGCCTTCGATCAGCCCATCCGGAGCTGTGGCGTTGACCCGCAGGTTTTTCCCCAGCATCCTGACACCCTGGTGATGTCTGCTGTTGACGCACAGCGGACCCGCCCCCACGATGGAGGACAGGAGTGTATCCGGTCTGACTTCCACTTCATGCACAGGGTCCCCGGCCACGTCATACCGGGGATGGCGCAGCTGCGTTCCG
Organism: uncultured Clostridia bacterium; assembly: GCA_947166385.1. Taxonomy (GTDB): domain Bacteria; phylum Bacillota; class Clostridia; order Christensenellales; family Aristaeellaceae; genus Aristaeella. The sequence goes on from CAMVEB010000015.1 coordinate 56,194, forward strand.
AACTGGGCTGCAAGATCCTGATAAAGGTTTCCGCCCAGTACACAGGAAAGGATCTGCATTCCGCGGCAAATGGCCAGGAGCGGCATGCGGCGTGCTAACGCTTCTCGGCACAACGGGAGTTCCATGGCATCCCGGCAGGCCGAGCAGTCACCGCAGCAGGGTTTTCTCTTTTCTCCGTATTCCGCCGGGTCAACATCCGGACCGCCGGTCAGCAGTAAGCCGTCTACCCGGTCCAGCAGTGCAGAAAGCTGCTCCCGGTCATCAGTGACGGGGAAAAGAACAGGCGTACCGCCCGCACGCAGAACAGCTTCCACATAATCCTGATTGATGGTGATCTTTTTCTCTTCTACCCAGGAAGGGACGATCCCGATCAGCGTCATGAGCAATACCTCCGGATCAATAAACTGAGATCATTATAATCTGTTTTTGACACATGGCAAGATGGAAATGCCAGATGCTATAGACTGAATCAATAGCCAGTTATGAAATATGAATTGTTGACAAATACCTATCAATACAGTAGGATAATGCCAAGTTCAAACAAGGAGGGTTTCAAGATGAAACATCTGATTCGGATCATTTCAGTATTAACAGCATTGCTCTTTGCTTTCAGCGCATTGATGACCGCCTTTGCGGAAGAGCCGCAGGCTGTGGCGATCGACAAGGACGCGTTTGACGCGCTGATTGCCTCAGGCCCGGTTGCGGGCGATGACGTAATCGCAGGGAACGCCTGGGCAGCGAAGGTGAAGGCAGCCGGCGTACTCCGTGTCGGCGGGACCCGTACCTCCTTTCTGTTCAGCCAGCTGGATGAGACAGATAACGGCCTTCGCGGCTTTGACGCCGGACTGTATCAGCTTCTGGCGAAGTATATCCTGGGGGATCAGAGCAAGTTCGAACTGACTCAGGTCACGTCCAGCACCCGTGAATCTGTTCTGACGGAAGACCAGGTGGACGTCGTGTTCGCGACTTACTCCATCACGCCTTCCAGGCAGGAAGTGATCTCGTTCGCCGGCCCGTACTACACCTCCCGCCAGGCTATCCTGATCAAGGCCGGAAACACCGAGATCACCGGACTGGAATCCCTGGCCGGAAAGATCGTCGCGACCCAGGCAGGATCCACAGGCCCGGCGATTCTGGCTGAATACGCGCCGCAAGCGGACGTGCAGGAGTTTGAAGACGACATTCAGGCCCGGACAGCGGTGGAGCAGGGCCGTGCGGATGCTTATGTGACAGACTATACGCTGATCCTGAATTCCCTGGTCAAGAACCCTGGCGTGTACTCGATCGCGGGCGACGTTTTCGGACCGGAAGACAACTATGGTATCGGCCTTCCCAAGGATTCCGACGGTGTGGCGTTTGTCAACGAATTCCTGAAGGCGATTGAAGCGGACGGTACTTGGGCGAAGCTGTGGCAGATCAGCCTGGGTGACAGAACCGGTCTGGATACAGCGCCTGAAGCACCGGCCATTGCCGACTGAGCTTCTGAAACGAACATTGGGTCTCGGGCAGACGCCTGAGACCCTTTTGGAGGATTTTCATGGGTTTTACTGATCTGCTGAGCAAATATGGCGCTCAGTATTTCCAGGCATTGCTGACGACGTGGCGTCTGACCGCGATCTCCTTCGCGGGCGCGTTTATCATCGGGATCCTGATCACCGTAGCCCGGGTTTCTCCGATCCGGCCACTGAGGATCTTCGGGGATATCTATGTCCAGATCTTCCGGAATATTCCCGGCGCAGCTTTGCTGATCCTGCTGGTTTATGCGCTTCCGTACCTGCAGATTGTTTTTCCGTATGATGTTTGTGTAACGGTTGCTACCATCCTGATCCCGTCCGCGTTCTGTTCCGAGCATCTTATGAGCGGGATGAACACGATTTCTCCGGGACAGATCGAAGCGGCACGTTCCCTGGGACTGACATTCCTGCAGATGATCCGGCGGATCATTATTCCGCAGGCGCTGAGGTCTTCCGTTCTGCCAATGACGAACCTGCTGGTAGCGACGATGCTGACAACGTCCCTTGCCTCTCAGGTTCCCATGCGTCCCCGGGATCTGACGGGGATCGTTTCCTACATCAACACTCATGATACCGGCGGGGTGACGGCGTTTGTCATTTCCGCCGTTCTGTACTGCCTGACGGCGTTTGCGATCGGAAAGGCAGGCAGCCTGGTGGATCGGAAAGTGAGGATCCTGCGATGAAAACAGGGAGTATACGGGATTATCTGTATGAGCCCCCCGGGCCCCATACAAGGAAAAGGATCCGGATTATCACGGGAATCGCTCTGCTGGGGCTGCTGGTTCTGCTGGGGCTGATCGTGCGGCAGTTTTCGGTGACAGGACAGTTTGACGCGAAATACTGGTCTTTCTTTACCAAATGGACCACCTGGCGCTTTCTGGGACAGGGACTGCTGACCACGCTGGAAGCCGCGCTGACCGGATCAGCCATTTCATTTACGCTGGGGTTTCTCCTGATGCGGGGAAAATTCCAGGGAAAACTGATCCGGGGAATCAGCACTTTCCTGATCGAGTTTACCCGGGGGGTTCCGACGCTTCTTTTCATTTATTTCTTTTTTCTGGTCGTGCCGAAGACCGGGTGGAAACCTTCCGCGTTCTGGAAGATCACGCTGCCCTGCGCCATTTCGGCCTGCGGCGTGGTGGCGGAGGCATTGCGATCCGGCGTCAACGCGGTGCCGGGCGGCCAGCGGGAGGCTGCGCTGTCGCTTGGACTGAGTGAAAGAAGGACTTTTTACAGGATCGTTTTTCCGCAGGCCTTCCGGTTTGTGATCCCTTCCCTGATCGCTGAGCTGGTCATTGTCCTGAAGGATACCACTTTTGCCTATGTGGTTTCCTGCGCGGACCTGATGCAGAACGCGAAGGTGCTGATCTCAAACTATGACGCCATGCTTTCGATTTATCTGGTGGTTGCTGTGATCTATATCCTGATCAATTATCTGCTGAATACGCTGTCGGAGAGAATTGCCGGTTCACAGCGGCGAAGCGTTCAGATGATCCCGGAAACGAATAAAGGAGTTGCAGCTCATGGATAATCATTCCCCTGTTCCGATGATCGAACTGCGTCATGTGGAGAAGTACTACGGCGATCTGCATGTGCTTCAGGATATCAGTTTATCTGTCCGGAGGGGCGAAGTTGTCGTGATCATTGGCCCGTCCGGTTCCGGAAAGTCTACCCTGTGCCGTTCCATTAACCGGCTGGAAACGATTGATTCCGGGGAGATCCTTCTGGAAGGGAATCCGATTCCGCAGGAAGGAAAAAAGCTGGCGGAATTAAGGGCTCAGATCGGCATGGTTTTCCAGTCATTCAATCTGTTTGCCCACATGTCCGTGCTGGACAATATCACGCTGGCACCGGTGGAAGTGCTGAAAAAGGGCAGAAAGGAAGCGCGGGAAGAGGCGCTTCAGCTTCTGGAACGCGTCGGTGTTCGCGATCAGGCGGATAAGGTGCCGGCCCAGCTGTCAGGCGGCCAGCAGCAGCGGGCGGCGATTGCGCGTTCCCTGGCGATGCATCCCAAGGTCATGCTCTTTGACGAGCCGACAAGCGCTCTGGACCCTGAAATGATCCAGGAAGTGCTCAACGTGATTGCAGAACTGGCAAAGGAAGGCATGACTATGCTGATCGTTACGCATGAAATGAATTTTGCCCGGCGGGTCGCGGACAGGGTGATCTTTATGGATGGCGGACAGATTGTCGAGGAAAACACGCCGGACTGTTTCTTCAGCGATCCGGCAAGCCAGCGTGCCAGGGATTTCCTGCATTCTTTGCATGCTGAATAGGACAACGAGGAGGAACGGTCATGAAAGTTTCAACAAAAGTTCAATATGGAATGCTGGCACTGATCGATATCGCGCTGTACTCGGAGAACGGATCTACCGTATCAGGACCGGAGATAGCGGAAAGGCAGGATATCTCCCAGAAATATCTGGAACAGATTCTGACACATCTGAAACAGGCAGGCCTGATCCGTGCGCAGAAAGGGCTGCGGGGCGGCTACACCCTGTCCCAGCCCGCTGACCAGATCAGGCTGTTGGATATTTTTAATGCATTGGACAATAGTATTCTGGAAGAAACGGATCCGGCAGTGAGAACGGAAGAACAAAGCCTGCGAGGCGCTGTCAATTGCTGTGTATGGAAGGAGCTGAACCATTCCATTACTGTATTTGCTGAAAGCAGAACACTCTCGGATATCATGCAGAAATGCAGGGAACTGTCCGGATACTGGGACATGTACGTGATCTGATTAGCCAGATACTCTGTTTACCACACAAGACAGCTGTAATGATCATATGCATGTGCTGTGTTCATGCAGCAATGCCAGTTGAAAAACCTCGCGCCTTATCGTTGTTATAATTGTATATCCTGATGGCTCACGGGAGGAAGAAGAATGAGCACAGTAGAAAAATATATTGTGATTGTTTTTTCTACGGAGGAATAATTCTGTGAAAGTAAATTTTGAAACTGAACGGCTGATGATCCGTCCTCTTGTTCCGGGTGATGCGGAGGCAGCGTTTCGCTGGTGCGGTGATCCGAAAGTAAATACCTATATGATCTATCCGCTGTACCATAAGGTGGAGGATGTACGGGCATGGCTGGAAAGCCGGGATGCGGATGATCCTGATAACTATGATGAGGGAATCTGTCTGAAAAGCACAGGCGAATTGATCGGTAGTGGCGGGATGCGGTATCATCCGGAACGCAACGCCTGGGAGATAGGATATAATCTTCGTGCAGATCAGTGGGGGCATGGATATACCGGAGAATATCTGATCGCATTGTTGGATGTGATCCGGAAAGACCGCCCGGTGGAGGCTATTGACGGAATCTTTGCGGCTGAAAACAGCAAAAGCCGTCGGGTGATGGAAAAACTCGGAATGGTATATGTTCGAGATACCAGCTTTGAAAAACTGGATGGAAGTCAGATATTCCCTGCGAAGTACTATCGTCGGAACCTTTTGCAGTCTGCGGACCGGTGCGGGGTCTGTGAGCGGATGGAGATGACCCGGAAAGGATTAAATCCGTATTTCGTCAAAGAACTGGAGACGGGCTATGTGGTGATCGGAGACCATCAGCGGTTTGAAGGATATACGCTGCTGCTGTGCAGGGAACATGCGACTGAACTGAGCCAGTTGGCTCCGGGCTTTCGGACTGCATTTCTCCGGGATATGGCAGTCACAGCGGAGGCAGTTGAACGGGCATTCCATCCGGACAAGCTGAATTATGAACTGCTCGGCACGGGGAAGGGCCGTCATATGCACTGGCATATTTTCCCACGCTGGAATGGTGATACGCCGAAACCCGGTCCTGTCTGGCAGGTTCAGGATATGAATGACGACCGGTATCTTCCGACAGCAGAGAGGCTGGAGGGGTTGAAATCGGCTCTGAGGAAAGAGTTGGATCTGCTCTGCAGATAACGGGGGAATCGGAACAATGGTCAGACTGGAAGAAATCAACGGGAAAAACGTTTGGAATATTCTGAAGCTGCGTGTCAGCGAGACGCAGAGAAGCTTTGTCGCCCCGAATGACGTCAGTCTCATCGAGGCATATATCGCAATCACCCATCACGGGCAGGCATTTCCGTTCGGAATCTATGACGATGAGACGCCGGTGGGGTTCTGCACGGTCGGATTCGGGGCGGATGATGACTGGGAGGATGCTCCGGCGATCGCAAAAAACCCAATGTACCTGAACCTGAACTTGATAAGAGTGCTGGCTTACCTGAAGCAGAAGAATGTCATGTCCAAACGGGAAGCCGGAATGTGGGGACTGGAATTCCTGCCGGAGCAGTATCGTCCGCTGATTCGTTCCGCGCTTCAGGAATATGAGAACGGAAACAATGCTTCTTATGACATGGAACTGGCCAGGAACTATGCGGCCTATATGCTGAAACAGATAACAACTGAAAGAAACCAGGAGTGTGTATAATGATGGATTACAGCCAAAAGATTTCTGAGCGGCAGTGGAATCTTCCGGAAAAGGGTGAACTGGAAAGCCGACGCGAAGCAACATATATTGACGATATTATTCAGAAGGACCATATTCAGCGGAAACTGCTGGAGAATCTGGACGGAATTGACACAGTGTTCGACGGCGGTGCCGGGAGCGGACGGTTCTCAATCCTTCTGGCGAAAAAAGGCTGCCATGTGACGCATTTTGATATTTCTCAGCCAATGATTGATAAGGCACGCGAGGTAGCGAAACAGGAAGGCGTTCTTGACAGGATCACTTTTGTCAAAGGAGCATTAGAAGACTTGAGTGCTTATCGGGATCAGGAATTTGATCTGGTTATGTCTTTTGACGCGCCGATTTCCTATACTTATCCCAATCAGAACAAAGTGATCGGCGAACTGGTTCGAATAGCCAGGAAACGGATTATGATCAGTGTATCCAGCAGGCTGGGTTCGTTGCCGTATCTGGCAAATCCTATCCAGAAGAATCAGTTTATTCTGGATGAAAATGCAGACGATCCCTTTGTGCAATGGTGTGTCGAAAACCGAGAGCAGATGATCAATGGATTTACGTTTAACAAGCAAAATGCTGAAAAAATGCTGGCGGATGGCCTGATGGGCGGAGAAGAGGAGATCGCTCAGTATGAACAGGGCGGCGCTCCATGGTGCATCACCTATACGTTCATGCCGGACGAACTGGAGAAAACGCTGTCCGGATATGGTATAAAAAACATTCGCCTCTCGGGTCCGGGTGCATACGGAAGAACGATTCCGAGGGAAATCCTGACAAAGATTGTGAAGGATCCGGAGCAGAAGAAAGATTTTCTGGATTTCTGTTATCAATATGATTCCAATCCATACGTGTGTGGAATGGGAAAGGATAATCTGCTGGCAGTCGGAAAAGTAAGTGGGTGACGATATCGGAGCGTTATGCCGCATGGCTTTTTACAGCGCTCGGCATTGCGGAAGGCTGTCGGGGTAAACAGGTCTGTTTTTGAAATAAAGAATGGATAGCACTGGAGGGTCAGGATGAAATACAGAAGATTCGCTCTTTTACTCATGTTGCTTATTGCTGTTACTGCGATGATTCAGGCAACGAATGCTTTGGCTGACGAAGAGAATTATACTCAAACAATCTGTCCCCTTGAAAGAAACGGGACAGCGCTGTATTTGTCACAAACTTCGCTCAGCGGAACGCAGCCACAGAAGCAGATTCTGTTGGTTCACGGAGTGACGTATTCTTCCCATGAGTTCGATATCGATTATCAGGACTACAGCCTCGTCAGGTATCTGGCCCGGAACGGATATGGGGTGTGGCAGCTGGACATAGCGGGATTCGGAAGATCTGAAGATGTGGAGGACGGTTTTATGGTGGATTCCGACTATGCCGCGGAGGATACCCATGCGGCGGTGGAAAAGATCATCCGTGAAACCGGACAGGAAAGGATCGATGTATTGGGGTGGAGCTGGGGTACTGTGACAGTCAGCCGGTTCGCGGTCATGCATCCGGAGATGATCGGCAGGCTGATTCTGTATGCTCCTATTCTGTGCGGAATCGGCGATTATGAAGTGACGGAACCGTTTCACCATAATACCTGGGAACATGCCGCAGATGATTTTCAGCGATGCCCGAACGGTTCCTTTGATGAGTCCGTTACTGATCCGGCCGTTCTGGAATGGTTTTGCTCAGGCTGCTGGCATTACGACGGCGAATCGAGTCCGAATGGAGGCAGAAGAGATCTCTGCGTGGATTCTTCCAATATTTTGATTGATCTGACACAGATCAGCATCCCGACCCTGGTCATCTGTGGTGATCAGGATCCCTATCTGAACTACGAGCTGGTAAACCGATGCCTGGACGATCTGCCGGATGGATCAGCTCTGGAAATGATTCCGGGCGGATCGCATGTCGTTTATGTGGAAAAACCGTTTTATCATGATTTTCAGGAACGCCTGCTGAGATTTCTTCAGGAGGAAATCTCAGGGAATGATTCTGCGGAGAAATGATATCCGCAGGACCGGAGAAGTGATCCATACCTGCAGATGATTATTTGTTGTTTAGCAATGAATTGATCTGTGTGATCTCAGGCACACTGGTGATGCCGCCGTGTTTCTGGGTGGAAAGGCTGGCGGCCGTGCATGCGAACCGCACGATTGTTTTCAGATCCTCTTCAGACAATTCTGAAGGGGAGTTGCCGCATTGGATAAACTGGCTCATTGCGCTGCCGCCGAAAATATCACCGGCGCCGGTTGTGTCGACCACGTGAATCCCGGCTGGGCTTTGAACGTTTACCGCCTGGCCGCGGGTTGCCGCGTAGCATCCTTTGGGGCCAAGGGTAGCGTATACCAGGGAAACATCGTATTCTGTCAGAAGTTTCCATGCTCCTTTTTCAGGAGAAAGACCCCAAAGCCAGTCTATTTCCTCATCGCTGATTTTTACGATATCGGCCTGACGGAGGCTCCATTCGATGGCTGCCTTAGCATCCTCTTCGCGTTTCCATAACGGTTTGCGAAGATTGGGATCCACACTGATCAGCAGGCCGTGCTTTTTTGCCAGTTCAACAGCCCGGCGGGTTGCAGAAGCAGCGGGCTCATCGGTCAGGGAAAGCGTACCAAAATGGAAGACTTTTGCCTCAGAGAAGAAAGATTCGTTCACTTCTTCCGGCGTGAGACAGGTATCCGCACCCGGCTTCCGGGCAAAGCTGAAGTCCCGGTTTCCCGAAGCGTCCAGTGAAACAAAGGCAAGCGTCGTAAAGACGGAGGGATCCATGATGACGCCGGCTGTATCAATGCCGGCATCATTCAGCGTTTTGATCAGCAGTTTTCCGAACGTGTCTTCCCCGACTTTGCCGATCATGGCCGTCCTGCAGCCGTATTTCGTCAGCGCGGCCAGAAAGTTTCCCGGCGCTCCGCCGGGATGGGCGGCCAATATGGGATAACCTGATTCGTTTGTGGACTGTGGGGCGAAATCAATCAGCAGTTCGCCCAAAGCGATGACATCGTACATGATTTTTACTCCTTATTCCTTTTTCCTTTAGCCCATTATTCCCCTTCGTTTCATCGGATTTCATAAGATGATCATATCATTTTCGCCAAAAAAGGTCAAGTTTGCATTTACCAATTTATGGAAATCGATGCAGCAGCTTGATGAATGATTGTTTATCAAGTATAATCAAGTTAAGAAATGATTACCTTTCCAGCTATATTGGGAAAGCAGTATAAAAAAAGGGTATGAAAACAGGCATGGGATCCGTGATGAAACAGTGCAAAGCTGGCAGGGTGCCCATGAAAGAATAATGCGGGGAGAAATCGGAAGTGAACGAATACGAAAGGGAGCAAAATGAGATCCTGAGAAACTTCGGGGCGGAATGCACGGTTCTGCTGAAGTCTGACGGTTCATTTCCCACGGACGCACCCTGCGATCTGGCACTCTATGGCAGCGGCGCCCGCCGGACTGTCAAGGGCGGAACAGGATCCGGCGAAGTCAATTCACGGACGTTTGTGACGGCGGAAGAGGGCCTGGAAGCGGCTGGCTTCCGGATTACCAGCAAGGAATGGCTGGACCGCTACGGGGAGATCTGGCGGGAAGCGAAGAAATGCTTTATCCGGGATCTGAAGCGCTCTGCCCTGAAACGCGGGACGCTGGCGATCTGGTCATGCCGGGCAGCAAGGAAGACCTGAAGGAAATGCTCTCAGGGCTGAAGGAGGGGCTTGTGTCCCGCCGGCAGCTGATGATCAACGCCACCCGGGTGATCCGGATGGCCAGAAAACTGACGGGAGAAGACAAGAATCAGTATAAAAGGAGGGAATGAACATGAAACCGGTCAAGACAGGAGTCATCGGATGCGGAGCCATCAGTGATATCTATCTGCAGAACATGATCAATCGCTTTGGCACACTGGAGGTGGTTGCCTGCAGTGCCAGGCATCGGGAGAACGCGGAAAAGAAAGCGGCACAGTACGGGATCCGGGCGGCGGATACCGTTGAGCTGCTTTCGGATCCGGACATAGAGCTGATTGTCGTCCTGACCCCTGCGCCGACCCATTATGAACTGGTCATGCAGGCCCTGCAGGCGGGAAAGCATGTCTACCTGGAAAAGCCGCTTGCCACAGAACTGACCCAGGCAAAGGAAATGATTACTTTTGCCAGAGAAAAGGGACTGCTGCTGGCATCCGCTCCGGAAACCTTTATAGGGAGCGCCGTGCAGACAGCCCGGAAGGCTCTGGACGAAGCGAAAATCGGGGAAGTCACATCCTTCCATATTATCGCGAACCGGGATCTGACCATGCTTGCCAGCATTTTCAACTTCCTGAGGCTGCCGGGCGGCGGGATCTGCTACGACTATGGCGTCTACTATCTGACAGTCCTCTGCTCACTGCTTGGGCCAATGGAGAAAGTCTATGCCCAGGTGGGCAATCACTGCCGGATCCGGAAAAATGTGTTTCCCCAGAGTCCGGAGTTCGGAAAGGATTATGTTTATGACAACGAGAGCCAGGTGAACGCGGTGCTGACAACAAAGAGCGGTATCGTCGGGACCTTCTCTCTGAACGGAGACAGCGCGGCTGTCGATCAGGGCGCTTTTACGATCCATGGGACAAAGGGGATTCTGCGCCTTGGAGACGCCAACCAGTTCGGCGGGGACGTCGCCTTCCTGCCCAATGACTTTATGAATCCGGCGTGGGAAACCCTGGAACCGGTTTCCCCGCTGTCGGACAATTGCCGCGGCATCGGCGCGGCGGACCTAGCCCGGTGCATCCGTGAAGGGGGAGCAGCGACAGCCTCTGCTGACATGGCCTGCCATGTGCTGGATATTGTCGAAAAGATTATTGAGAGCGGAAATGACGGGACAGTTCATATGACAGAAACCGTGTGCGAACGCCCGGCTCCCTTTGATCACTGGCAGCGGCTGATCAAGGATTAAGACTTCTTTTACGACGCTGACATCATATGAGGGAAAACGGATGAAAAGAAAACTGGCATCGTTTGTTGTTGATCACCGTCGGGCAATCTTTGCGCTGATGGTGATTATTGCGGCTGTCAGCGCGTTTCTGATCACAAAAGTCGAAATCAATGAAGATTTGACAAAATACCTGCCTGACAAATCCGCCATGAAACAGGGTATGGATATCATGTCAGACGAGTTTCCCGAAGCACAGACCAGCCAGACCATCCGCGTCATGTTTGGCAACCTGAAGCCGGAGGAAAAGGAAGACATCCGTGCCAGGCTGCAAAGCATTCCATATGTGACAGGCGTCGCCTGGCAGGCGGATGATCCGAAGTATAACCGGGATGGACGCACACTGTATGTCGTCAACACAGATGCAGGGTATAAATCCGCGGAAATGAAATCCATCAAGAAGGCGCTTGACTGGGATTTCCCGGGCTATGAGATGGCCTGGCATGACGATGACGTCGGAATTCCCGAAGTGCCGGCTTGGATCCTGCTCAGCGGGGTTGCCGCGATTCTTCTGATTCTGCTTGTCATGTGCGGATCATGGATTGAGCCTTTTCTTTTCCTTGCCGGGATCGGGTTCGCGGTGATCATCAATCAGGGAACCAATATTTTCCAGGGGAGCGTTTCCACCGTGACCGCTTCCATGTCAGCGATCCTGCAGCTGGTGCTGTCCATGGATTATTCCATTATCCTGAGCAACCGGTTCAAACAGGAAAGAGCCAAAAACGAAGATATTGCCGCTTCCATGAAGACAGCGGTCATCCATTCCTTCTCATCGGTTGTTTCCAGCGGCATGACGACGGTTGCCGGGCTGCTGATGCTTGTGTTTATGAGCTTCAAAATCGGCATGGACCTGGGCGTCGTCCTGGCGAAAGGCGTCTTCCTGAGCATGTTCTGCGTGCTGGTGATCATGCCGGGAATCCTGATTTCCTGCGACGGCCTGATCCGGAAAACGGCCAAGAAATCTCTCCGGATCCCGACAAAGGCCCTTGCGTCATTTTCGAACAAAAAACATGCGGCGATTACGACGGTGTTTGTGCTTGTGATCGCCGGCGCGTTCATCCTGCAGCAGCAGACAGGAATTGTTTACACTCTGCAGCGGGAGGATCCGGTTGCGGAGGTTTTTCCCGCCGACAATACGATGGTGCTGGTTTATCACAACGATGATGAGCAGGAAATCCCCGGGATCTGCGCTATGCTGGAAGAAGACAGCAGGGTCGAATCGGTTGCCTGCTATTATTCGGCGCTTGCCACTCCCTGCACGGCGGAGGAAATGGCGCGGAATCTGCCGGAAATGCAGGGAGGCATGAAACTGAACGGGGATCTCCTTTCCATGATCTATTATCTGCGGTATGCGGGAGATCAGCCTCTGAAAATGACCGCGGGAGAGGTTTTATCCTTTCTTTCCGATCATGTGGCCGGAAATGAGATGTTCGAGGGATATATGAGCGAGGGACAGCGGGAAATGCTCTCCCAAATCGGGAATTACGCCGGACTGATCGGATTGCTTGCCGGGAACGATCCAATGACGCCGAGGCAGATGGCAGATATGTTTTCGGCTTTTTCATCTGATGTGAATGAAGCATCGCTGGAACTGATCTTTCTGTACAAAGCGGGAATGGAGAACAGCGATCCGCAGTGGACAATGACGACGGAGGAGCTGGTTAACTTCCTGTACGGCACGGTTCAGCATGATCCGCGGTTCTCACCGCTGCTGGGCGAGGACGCGAAAGCCGCGCTTTCCGACGCGAAGGAAGCATTAGCCGCCGGGAAAGCGCAGCTGGTGGGAGAACACCATTCCCGAATGGTTATCACCACCAAATACCCGGATGAAGATGAGGAAACATTCCGGTTTATTGACAGACTTTCCTCTGCGTGCGATGAGACATTCAAAGAGAAGTATTATCTGATCGGCAACTCGGCGATGAATCTTGAGATGTCGCGTTCCTTTGGCAGCGAGTATCTGTTTATTACCATCCTGACAGCTGTCGTGATCTTCCTGATCGTTCTCCTGTCCACCAGATCGTTCATGATTCCGCTGATCCTTGTCCTGATTGTTCAGACCGGTGTTTTCATTACCGTGGCCAGCATCGGCCTGTTCGGAAACAGCATTTATTATCTGGCGCTGCTGATCGTTCAGTGTATTCTGATGGGAGCGACCATCGACTACGGCATTCTGTTCACAAACTATTACACTGAAAACCGGAGAAATGCCGGGAAATTTGAGGCGGTCAGCAAGGCTTATGAAGGCGCGATCCACACGATCACCACTTCCGGGCTGATCCTGGTGATCGTCCCATCGGTTGTGGGCAGGTTTTTTCAGGATCCGACGATCACTGCCATTGTGGACACCATCGCGCTCGGATCACTGGCTGCCATTGCATTGATCCTGGTTTTCCTGCCGGGAATTTTGATCAGTTTTGATAAACTGATGGTCAGAAAGCAACGTTAGACCTGCGCAACGGAAAGAGATCCTCCAGCGTGCAGCAGACAGAACGCCGGAGGATCTCTTCGCCATTTTTACTGATTGGGAATATTGTTCAGTTCTCCGTTCAGCTTCTTCAGGTCCAGCGATTCATCCGGGTCGTGGCTGAGAATGCTTTTCATCGTCAGCCCCAGCGGGATGACATTCTGTTCCGTCATGACACGGACGAGCGCAGGGATGTACGCTTCCAGGACCTTTCGGGCGTCCGGGTTATCCAGCAGGTCGTTGGCGGTGTCCTCAATGGAGAAATATCCTTTCCGCCGTCAAACCCCAGCCGGCCTTTGTACCAGCCGTTGCCCAGCCAGACTTCCAGGCAGTTTTCCTTTTCCAGCATACCGGTGACGTCGTAGGTCTGGGTGCGCAGGCAGGCGTCGTAGTCGTTGAAACCGGGCGTCAGATAATCCATGCCGACGCGTTTTCCGTTCAGAAAGGCGCGGTACAGGCCCAGCCCGGTCACAGTCAGCAGCGCTTTCCGCGCCTGCCCGCAGGAAAACTTCTTCCAGATTTTCGGGTGGTTGACAGAGGTGGTCGGTGTGATAAACGGTGCGAACATTGCTTTTCCCTTCCTTCTCAGTTCATTTTAGTTCATTTCGGTCGTCTCAGTTTGTCTGGTTTCGGTCTTCCCGGCCCCGCGGCGGGTTTACGGCGACAGGATCTGTGCGGATCGGTGATTTCAGGAGTTTCCGGTATTCATTCGGTGACATTCCGTTGATCTTCTTGAAGATCCGGGTGAAATAGTTTCCGTCCGCAAAGCCGCACTGCTCCGCAATCTGCTGAACGGACAGGGTAGAACTCCTGAGCAGATCGGCAGCCGGCTGTTTCAGAATCTGTTTCAGATTTCCCACTGCTCTCCTGTTTATTCTTGTTCAAATTCCGGCATCATGATACAATGATCGCGGGATGAATCACTGCATCATGATGAACTGATTGAAATGTGGGATAGCATTACATGAAACAGTACAACGCGCACCAGGTATTCGTTCGTGTTTACACCCGGCCTGTGAATGCTGAGAATTATCCGGCCGGGCTTGCCAACAGCATTCATATCGCCAGCAAAACCGGGGAAGCAGACTGGAAAGCTTTCAACAAAGACTACGGGATCCTTTTTGCGGGAGGGTTGATCTCCGGCAATAACACGATCATTCCCATGGGGGTACGAAACCCGGGGATTGTTCAAATGGAGAACGGGATCATCGGAATCTGTGCGGAGCGGATCCATGAAAACGGCGAACCGGATGAAACAAGCCGGGGGCAGGTTCTCCTCTGGACAACCCGGGATCTGATCCATTTTGAATCCGCGGGGCTGGTTGACCGAAAAGAGCTGTTTCCCGATCCTCTGCCCGACAGCCTTGTCCTGGACCGCGGCCTGGCGGAAGAGGCGCTGCGCTACTGGAGTCCGATCGTCCATACCGGCACAGAGGTTCCTGAAACAGTCCGCATAAGATCAGCGCAGGATCTGGAGAAGATTGACGCGACGCTGCACTACAGCGACGGATCCGTCCGGCAGAAAAGAGTTGTCTGGGAAACAGAATCCATCAGCTCAGGCCGCCCGGGTGTATACGTTATCCGCGGAACGGTTGAGCAGCAGCATTTTCGTTTTCCTCTGGCGAAAGGCTACGGGGATCCCGTCGCTTTTCCCTGGGAAGGAAAATGGTATTATATCTCCACCAATGACAACCTGAATGATATCGGCCTGTACATCCGGGAAGCACCGACCGTCGAAGGGCTTTTTGCGGAAGACGCGGAAGAACACCTGATCCTTCCGTTCAGCCCCGAACGGGGATTCGAGCAAACCTTCTGGGCTCCTGAATTCCATGTGATCGGCGGTGAACTGTACATCCTGTTTGCCGTCAGCGGGCATGTCTGGGGACCACAGTGCCACATGATGAAAAAGAAGACGGACGGAAAGATGACGGACGCGGACGGCTGGGAGAATCCCATCCGTGTTGTCCGGAAAGACGGAAAGCCGCTGGCTGACGAAGCTATTACCCTGGATATGACTTTTCTCCGGGCGCAGAGCGGTTCCTATGTGATCTGGTCTTACCGGGAGCATATCGGGACGCCTCTGGATTCAGGCTCCATGCTGTACATCGCCTCCGTAGACGAACAAACGCCGTGGCAGCTGACCAGCGAACCGGTCCTGTTGTCACGGCCGCTGTACGGATGGGAAAATGTGGAGGGAACGATCAATAATGAAGGCCCATGTGCTTTTGTCAGGGACGGAACCGTGTATCTGGCCTATTCCGGAGGATCCGCCAACCGCTATACCTATGCGCTGGGACTGATGACTGCCTGCACAGACAGCGATCTGCTGGATGTCCGGTCATGGAGAAAAAGCATCACTCCGGTCCTGACATTCCGCTCCGTTGACGGTGAATACGGTCCGGGCCATCATTCGTTTTTTGTCAATGACGACGGTGAACTCATGATTTCTTATCACGCGGAGACCGGACTGAAGGAAACGCTTCGCTGTGACGGAATCCGACGGGTTCATTTCCGAAAAGACCAGACACCGTATTTCGGAATGGCCCCCGGGGAGGACCTTACAGAAGAAACGGTGTCTGTGACGGTTATCCTTGAAACATGATGGCGTCATTGACGGTGGGGCGCCTTTATCTGAAAGCAATGGCAGGAGACTGTTACCTGAGACCAGAGAAGACAGGAGGGGGCGGGATCCGCTTGAAAAGCCGCGCGCTCCAGAATGTCATGTTCAGCTCATCCAGGTAGAAATGGAAAATCGCTTTCCAGTTCTTCGTAGCTGTGCTCAGGATCATGTATTCTGCTTCCTCCTGAACAGCATCGCAAGCGAACTCGAACAATGCTTTTCCGATACCGATCGAGCGCCTGGACGGAATGACATAAACCTCTTCCACTTCAAAACAGGAGGAACCCTCCGGCATGACAGAGCGCATGTTCTCAGACTGAAAGCATTTACCAAAAAGGTATCCGACTGTCCGGCCCTGATCCAGGGCCAGGAAGATTCGGTTCCCTTCGATATCTTCCCGCTGATTGGCACGATATCCATAGCAACTATTCTCTGCTTCCCAATCCTTCGAAAGGGCAATTAATTCTTCCAACACGTCGTCCGTAAGGGAAACTTCTTCAATGAAGATGTTCATTGCAAACTCATCCTGTCCATCTGTGATAATAATCCTGTTTCCTGAAATCGCTGCTGCAGGAGCCGGCAGAAGCAATCTGTGTCGCTCAGACCATAAAAAATAGTATATGATGATGGGGGAAACATTGTTCGCCTCATTCGCCTGATCATGCAGCGGTAGTTCTGCCAACCGGACCGCCTCCTTCAGAGCTCATCTATTATAACACAAAGTGTCCGTGCACGCTATGCGGTCTCTTCCGGATCCGGGTGAATTATGGTATACTGATCACGATACGGAAAACATCCCTGCGGCAGAGCATGAATATGAATCAAAATCCATCACCGGAAGGAGAGATTGAGTTGCTTCAGCCCCATATTGCGGAGGAAGTGCTGGCCCGGGCAACGGCTACCGGCGCGGACTTCGGCGAAATTTACCTGGAAGACCAGACCGCACAGAATATCAACCTGCGGTCCGGAAAGATCGAAACGGTGACGTCCGGCCGGAGCCATGGCGCGGGCGTCCGGATCTTTGTCGGGAACCAGGCTGTTTATGTTTACACCAATGACACGAGCCGGGAAGGCCTCCTTGCCTGCGCGGACAAGGCAGCCGCAGCCGTGAACGGCGGAAAAGGCTGCAAAATCGCGCCGTTCAGGATTGTGCACGCGGAGCGGCCGGAGGAGATCCGCCTGCTGCCTACGGAGATCAGGGCATCCGCCAAAGCGGAAAAGGTGCGCGAAGCCGACGCCGCAGCCCGTGCCTATTCGGACGAAATTGTTCAGGCCCAGGTCCGCTATATGGACCGGGTGCAGGATGTGCTGATCTGCAATACAGAGGGCACGTTTGTGACAGACCGGAGAGTGTATATCCGGCTGAATGTCAACGCGGTCGCTTCGGACGGGAAGGAAAACCAGTCCGGCAGCGCCGCTCCCGGCGGGGGCATGGGATTTGAGATCTTTGACAGCCGCATTGATCCGGCGGCATGCGGAAAGGAAGCCGCCCGCCAGGCGGTGACCATGCTGCACGCGCCGGTATGCCCCGCGGGCGTGTATCCCGTCGTGATCGACAACGGATTCGGCGGCGTCATCTTCCATGAAGCCTGCGGCCACAGCCTGGAAGCCACAAGCGTCGCCTACGGTTTCAGCGAGTTTTCCGGACGGCTGGGAGAAATGATTGCCGCGCCGTGCGTGACAGCCATCGATGACGGTACGATCGTCAATGAGTGGGGATCCACCCATGTGGACGATGAAGGCATGCCGACCAACAAGCTGGTGCTGATCGACCACGGCAAGCTGGTCAACTATATGATCGACAAGCTCGGCAGCCGCCGGATGAATATGCCGCCCACCGGATCCGGACGCAGGGAAAGCTACGCCTGGGCGCCGACCTCCCGCATGCGGAACACCTACATCGCTGCCGGAGAGGACGATGAGGCGGATATGATCGCCAGCATGGGAGAAGGCCTGTACGCCAAATACATGGGCGGCGGCTCCGTCAATCCCGCCACGGGTGAATTCAACTTCGCGGTCAACGAGGGATACTGGGTCAGGGACGGCAAAATCCTCCATCCGGTCCGCGGGGCGTCCCTGATCGGACGGGGCAGCGACGTCATCATGAAGATCGACCGGGTCGGAAAGGATTGCCGGCTGGCACAGGGCATGTGCGGTTCCCGCAGCGGCAGTATTCCGGTCAACGTGGGACAGCCGATGATCCGGGTTTCCAGTCTCACGGTCGGCGGACGGTAAGGGGGAAGCAGTATGGAAATGAAAGAATTTATGGACACGCTGCTGGACGCGGCAAAAAACGGCGGCATCGAGACGGCGGAGATCTATTATTCAGACGAAGACAGTTTCAGCGCGAAGGCCCACAACGGCGTGATCGACAGCTATGAAGTTTCCGCTACCTGCAGCCTTTCGCTTCGCGGCAGCGTAAACGGAAGGATGGGTTATGCCTCCACGGAGGCGTTTGACACGGAAGCCATCGCCTACCTGGTGGAGGCGGTCAAGGAATCTGCCGCTCTGAACGAGGCAGAGGAGCAGGATGAGATCTATGCCGGAGACGAAAACTATCCGGAAATCGAAGAGGAAAACGACGACCTGGACGAGGTGACAGCCGCGGAGAAACTGGCGATCGCCCTGCGGGCGGAAGAGGCTGCCAGGACGGCGGATCAACGAATTCCGCAGACCGAAGGCGCTACTGTCAGCACCCAGAAAGGGCAGGTCATCCTGCGCAATTCCTACGGGCTGAATCTGCACAGGACCCGGAAACTGTACGCGGCGTACGTGATTCCGATTGCCAGAGACGGGGATTCGACCGCGACCGGATTCAAGCTGGAATACGGCCGGAAACTGCGCGGGCTGGATCCAGTGAAGCTGGGAAAGGACGCGGCGGCCGATGCCGTATCGAAGCTGCACGCGGAACCGGTTGCTTCCGGGGAATACAGAATCATTTTCCGGCATGACGCCATGCAGAGCCTGCTGCAGACTTTCTGCGGCATCTTTTCCGCGGAAAACGCGCAGCAGAAGATGTCTCTGCTGGCCGGCCGCGAAGGGGAAGAGATTGCTTCTCCGCTGATTACCATTACAGACGACCCGCTGCGCAAGGGCGGGCTGGCGACCGCCGCGTTTGACGGGGAAGGCAGCGCCACGCGAACGAAGGCCGTGGTGGAAAAAGGCGTACTGAAGACGCTGCTGCACAACCGCAGGACCGCGAAGAAGCAGGGTGTCCGGACGACCGGCAATGCCAGCCGGGCCGGCGGCATGCATGTGTCGCCCAGCAACTTCTATATTGAACCCGGGGAGCAGTCCCTGGAGGAGCTTCTGAAAAACGCGGGCAGCGGGCTGCTGATTACGGACCTGTCCGGCCTCCATGCCGGCGCCAATCCGATCAGCGGTGATTTCTCGCTGCTGTCCAAGGGTTTTGTGATCCGGGACGGCGCGCAGGCGGAACCGGTGGAACGGATCACCGTGGCCGGCAATATCTACCAGCTGCTGAAGTCGGTGCGCGCGGTAGGCAGCGACCTGGAATTCCCGGGCAGTCCGATCGGCAGCCCATCGGTGGACGCCGGCATGATGCCGGTTTCCGGCAAATAAAGGGGTCGGCCTCAGCTGCTCAGGCTTCAGATCGTTCATGAATCCCGGGATACCTGATTTTGTCCCGCGTCCTTAGCCCCGGCAATCAAGCGCTCCGCCAGGATGTCTGAATTGCTCTTTGCCCGAAGGCTCGTGGTAATCACGAGTACATTGCTCATTTCAGATGTTCCTCCATAAATGCCTGAATCCTGTCAAAGGGAATGACGTCTTTCCGGTCGTACAGATCGGTGTGCACCGCGCCGGGGATGATGAGCAGTTCCTTATTGCCCGCATACTTGCTGCCCTGGGTCATGCTCGCATAGGTGTCCCGGCTCAGATAGCAGGAATGTGCCTTTTCTCCGTGGATCATCAGCACGGCACTGCGAATCTCTTTTGAATAGGTGAACAGCCGCATGTTCATCAGGGATGTCTGTGTATTGACCGTCCATCCGTCGTTGGAGTTCAGGGAGCGGGGATGGTATCCGCGCTTCGTCTTGTAGTAGTCGTAGTAGTCCTTCACGAAGAACGGTGCGTCCTCCGGCAGGGGATCTACAACGCCGCCCTGCCGGGCATAGCTGCCGGTTCGATAATCTGCTGTCCTCTGCGCATTGATCGTAGTCCGCATCTGATGACGAGCCTCCTCGTTGTCAGAGGCATCGAAATATCCATTACCGGCCACCCGGGACATATCATACATCGTGGATGTCACCGTAGCCTTGATCCTCGTGTCGATGCAGGCCGTCTGCAGTGCCATGCCACCCCAGCCGCAGATCCCGATGATGCCGATGCGATCCGGGTCCACCTTGTCGCAGCAGGACAGGAAATCCACCGCCGCCTGGAAGTCCTCCACATCGATATCCGGGGAATGCATCGCCCTGGGGAATCCGCCAGACTCACCGGTGAAGGACGGGTCAAAGGCAATGGTCAGGAAACCGCGCTCCGCCATCTCCTGGGCGTACAGGCCGGAAGACTGCTCCTTGCAGGCTCCAAACGGGCCGCTGACAGCGATAGCAGGCAGTTTGCCGGTGGCTCCCTTAGGGATGTACATATCAGCAGCGAGGGTGATACCAAAGTGATTCACAAAGGTCACTTTGCAGTGTTCCACCTTGTTGCTCTTGGGAAAGGTCTTGTCCCATTCCTGGGTCAGGGTCAAAGGCTCGGTTTTCATCATGGTCGTTTCCTCCTTGCTTATATTGCAGTATTGGCTCTTTCCGTTTCCCGGATCAGCCAGTCCAGCTGATCCACCCGCCGCTGGCAGATATGAAGCTCTTCCATGAGATCACAGCGCAGGCTGCGAAGCTGACGTTTTTCTTCCGTCAGTCTGTTTGCTTCCACAAGCTCCGCCAGACGGGCAGCCTTATCCGGACTGCATCCAATATCTATCAGGCATTGTCTTACCTTTTCCGCATCCATTGTTTCCTCCTGAGACTGTCATTTTCTGAGGACATTTACATGATAACACCTTGCAGGATGCAGCGCTAATGGTTATAATGAATATCATGATATTCCTGTTTGGCATTTCAAGGAGGACAGAATGGAAATCAGAACGCTGCGCTATTTCCTGGCGGTGGCCAGGGAAGAAAACATGACCCGAGCGGCGGAACAACTGCATGTGACCCAGCCCACGCTGTCAAAAACGCTGAAAGCGCTGGAGGACGAGCTGGGCAAAAAGCTGTTCACCCGGCACAGCTTCAGCATCCGGCTGACAGAGGAAGGCGTGCTGCTGCGCAAGCGAGCGGAAGACCTGGTCAGCATGGCGGACCGGATCACCCGGGAATTTGTGTCCCTGGATGACATCACCGGAGGCGATATTTACCTTGGAATGGCTGAATCCTATCAGATCCGGATACTGGCACGGGCCATCAAGGAATTCAGGCAGCAGTATCCTGAGCTTCATTATCACATCACCAGCGGCGATACTGAGCAGGTGACGGAAAAACTGGACAAGGGACTGCTGGATTTCGCCGTGCTGGCAGAAATGCCGGATACAGGGAAATACGATTATCTGGTTTTTCCGCAGGCTGATGTATGGGGGCTGGTTTTTCCGGCAGATGATCCGCTGGCGCAAAAGGAAGTCATTACGGTGGATGATCTTGTCGGTCTCCCGCTGTTCTGTTCAGAGCAGAGCTGGCAAAACGATATCCCCAGATGGTGCGGAGAACGCATCCATGATCTGCATATGGAAGGGTCGTTCCGCTTGTCCTACAATGGTTCCCTGTTTGCGCGGGAAGGGCTTGGCTATCTGCTGACCTTTGAACACTTGATCGATACATCGGCAGATTCCGGGCTGAAGTTCCGACCACTGTCGCCGAGGCTTGAGAATCAGCTGTTTCTGATCTGGAAAAAATATCAGACCTTCTCGCCGATTGCCGATCGTTTCCTGAAGCATTTGCAGGTCAGTTTTATATCGTAAGGCAGCAACATTATGGTTGTTAAATTAACATGAATGCACATTCCCAGCTTGCAAAAAAGCGTAGTATTCCGTCATCCGGTTAGGCAGGCTGCAGGCCGAGGGTACCTCATACGGTTCGCTGTTCATGGCGGCAATGGGATGCTGGTCTGTCTGCCGGTAATCCTCAGCGCAGTTATCCATTTCCTCTGTCAGCATGAAAGCAAGGGATTTGACAAAGCCCTCGTCCAGGAAACGATACGTGGCCAGCGCCTTCAACGGCTGGCAGGCGGTTAAGATCGGGAGCCAGGTCGGATGGGTTTCCGGGGAGTACAGCGAGATCACCAGTGAGTAAATGCTTGGGGAACCTGCTTTTCTAGTGGGTTCCCCTTTTTTCGTTGATGTTCTGTGCAAGAAAAACGAAGTATTTCAATGAAATCCACAGAAATAATTCAAAACAGAGTCAATACTACGTGAAATGCACGGAAAACGAGAAAAACATGAAGAAAAAGCCATTCTAAATTATTGACTTTCTTTGACCTTAGATATATAATATAGGCACCATCAAGGGAGGGGGATCGAGAGAGAGCCCGAACAAGATGGAATGAATGCGACCCTGCAAGCGTGGCAATGAACCAAGCGTACAAGGCCAATGAATTGGAGGTTTGCATTATGAGTACTTATCTTCCTACCGTGTTTGGTGAAAACCTGTTTGACGTCTTTGATGACTTTGACCGTGACTTCTTCCGTGGGTTTGGGCGTCCGGAGCATGTGCTCTATGGCAAGAATGCCAGCCGCCTGATGAAAACCGATGTGAAGGAAACAGATGAAGGCTATGAGGTGGATGTGGATCTGCCTGGCTTCAACAAGGATGAAATCAAACTGGATCTGAATAACGGTTACCTGACCATCTCCACCGAGAAGAGTTTGAACAAGGAGAACAAGGGTAAGATGCTTCGTCAGGAGCGTTATGTCGGCACCATGCAGCGCAGCTTCTATGTGGGTGAGAGCATTACTGAAGATGACATAAAAGCCAAGTTCGAGAATGGTGTACTGAGCCTGATGATTCCTAAGAAGGAAGCCCCGAAGGTTCCTGAAAAGAAACAGATTTTGATTGAAGGATAAACACACACACTGCAAGCCCGCAGTCTGGTTCTTACGAGCCGGATCGCGGGCTTTTTTCGTTTTTTCAAGGGTTGAAAAAAGTTTTGAAAAATTCTGTTGTAACTATTGACATTACATCTTTGCTGTGTTATCATCCTCTCGTCGGTTGAAACCGTAAAGGTTACATCTGAGAAATAAACCAGAAGGAATCCACCATGACAAACATCGAAAAGGCACTCGCACTCATCAACACCTTCGCAACCGGCGACACCGAAAAAGCCGCCTCTCTGCTGGCGGAAGGCTATATTCAGCACAATCTTGCCTATGGCACAGGCCGCGACGCCTTTGTCGGCAGTGTAGCCTGGCTGGCCTCCGCACCTGTGAAGACCACCGTTCAGAACATCCGCGCCTTCGAGGACGACGACAAGGTGTTCCTGCAGACCGTGTACAATTTCGCCGGAGCCGGTGAGCAGGTGGCCTTTGATATCTTCCACTTCGACGCCGACGGCAAAATCGCGGAACATTGGGACAACCTGGCTGCGAAAGCTGAACCCAACCCCTCCGGCCACACCCAGATCGACGGTACGCTTGAGAAGCGGGATGTCGATAAGGAAGAGACCCGCCGAGTCGTTGCTGGTTTTGTGGGCGACGTGCTTCGCGGGGAAAACCCGGATAAGCTGACTTCCTACTACGATGGCGATCGTTACATTCAGCACAATGTCTCCATCGCTGACGGGCTCTCGGGCCTTGGTTCGGCGCTTGCGGCCATGGCAGAGCAGGGCATTTCCATGGTTTATGATAAGACGCACATGGTGCTTGCCGACGGTGACTACGCGCTTGCCTGCAGCGAAGGCTCTTTCGGTGGCGTACCGACCACCTACTATGACCTGTTCCGTGTGGAGAACGGATTTATCGCGGAGCATTGGGACGTCATGGAGACTCTCGCTGCGAAGGAAAACTGGTATGATGCGGAGAACGCCGCTGCGATCGTGGGCCACGCAGATCCTCTGACCCTGGATACTGAGACCGGAAATTTTGTAACCGCCGAGGGTACAGCTGTTGCTTCTCCCATCCAATAAGGGTATAATAGACATCGAAGCAGATGTCTGTGGTCTGCGGCTATAAGGCAGCAGACGCGGGGAGGTGAGCACATGCAGATATCGAGTCGGTTTACCATTGCGCTGCATATCTTTGCCTGTATCGAAACCTTCAAAGATGAGCATAAGGTCACCAGCGACTTCCTGGCGGGCAGCATCAACACCAACCCCGTCATCATCCGCCGGATCCTGACGCAGCTGAAAAGCGCCGGCCTGATCACGGTGGCCCGGGGCACAGGTGGCATCGAACCGACGAAGCCGCTGGAGGAGATCAGCTTCTATGACGTGTATCAGGCGATCGAGCCGGTGGAAAACGGCGACCTGTTCCACTTCCACGAAGCGCCAAATCCCAAATGTCCGGTGGGCCGAAACATTCACGCCCTGCTGGATGATAAGCTGACGGCGATCCAGGGCGCGATGGAAGCCGAGATGAAAAAGTATACCCTTGCGGATCTGCGGGAAGGCATGCATGATCTTCTGTCAAAAGAAAACTGATTCATGGAGGCTCCGGTGCGTTTGACATCGGAGCTTCTTTCAAAGGAGAAGCCTATGGAAGCGAAAGAGTACCTGGCGTATATCGTGAATGAGATCCACACAACCATCGTGGCGACGGTGGATGACGAGGGTCTTCCGGTCACCGCTGCCATTGACATGATGGACAGCGACGAGAGCAACCTCTACTTCCTGACCGCAAAGGGAAAGGGCTTTTATAACCGTTTGAAAAAGCGCGGCTTTCTGGCTCTGACCGCGATCAAAGGGCAGGACACCATGTCCAGCGTGGCCGTTTCTGTTCGCGGCAAGGTCAGGGAGCTCGGCTACGAGCGGATTTCCGTGCTGTAGATGCTCGAATACGCTGGACATGTGCGCGGCGAACGGGCTGAAAAGTGTAGCCTTTTGCTGTATCTCCACAGGGGTCTTCCGTTTTCCGGGCCGAAGGGCGGCACAAGATCGCGTTGAAGGCCGTCAAAGAATGGATGCATGGGCATCCCGGTGCCATGGATCGTGTGATCTTCAATGTCTACAAGGATGAGGATAAAGCATACTATGAGCAGGAATTACGATAAAAGACCGAACGGCTATCTGGAGACCATTCAGCAGGGGCTGGACGGTGTGCGCGGCTTCCAGGACGGTTTGTCCCTGGGCATCGGCACCCGTGCGGAACAGATCGGGCGGCTGAAGACGGAACTGAAGACAGCGGACGCCATTGTCATCGGCGCGGGTGCGGGCCTGTCCACCTCGGCAGGCTTTGTCTACAGCGGAGAACGCTTCCGGTACTGGTTTTCGGATTTCGCGGACCGCTTCGGGATCACGGACATGTATTCCGGCGGCTTCTACCCCTTTCCGGATGAGGAGACCTACTGGGCGTGGTGGAGCAGGCATATCTGGTGCAACCGGTACGCGAATGCGCCGAAGCCCGTCTACGAGAACCTTCTTCAGCTTGTAGCTGACAGAGATTATTTTGTGATTACCACCAACGTGGATCACATGTTCCAGAGGGCGGGCTTTGACAAGAAGCGCCTGTTCTATACCCAGGGCGACTACGGCCTTTTCCAGAACCAGCACCCGACGTTGCAGAAGACGTGGGACAACGAAGCCTGGGTCATGCAGGCCATGGCCGCACAGGGCTTTGTGAAGCACACGGATGGCTCGTTTGTTATGCCGGAGGACAGAAAAGTAGCCATGCGCATTCCGACCACGCTGATTCCCCGCAGCCCGGAGGACGGACGTAAGATGGTGCCCAATCTCCGGGCAGATGATTCCTTTGTGGAAGACGAAGGATGGCACCGGGCATCAGCAGCCTATTCCGATTATCTCCGCCTGCATCAGGGGCAGCATGTGCTGTATCTGGAGATCGGCGTCGGCAGCAACACGCCTGTCATCATCAAGTATCCCTTCTGGCAGATGACGAATGATAACCCGAAGGCAGTTTACTGCTGCCTTAACTACAATGAGGCCTACTGTCCAAAGCAGATTGAGGCGCAGAGCATCTGCATCGACGGGGATACGGGTACCTTGTTGGAACGCTTATTCAGCGAGATTACCAATGAATAAAGCAGCAGGCCTGCTGTCTGGTTCATACGAGCCGGATAGCAGGCCTTAAATTTTTTGATGTGTTTTTACTCTCTTGTCCGCTCATTCCAACATGGGGTATCCAGATTAAACTCAACAGCATATGGGAAATTCTTTTCTATGCATTCCATCAAATGAATTCCGTAACCTTTTCTATGATAGACGCTATCAATAAAGATCCTGCCGATGTATACGCTTTTTTCTGTTTCATCCGGGAATACAATGGCTGCCCCCACCAAATCATTTTCTATCATTGCTTGATACAAATGCCCCTCTAGGGCCATCTGTTTATGCCATTCTATCGAATCAAATCCAGGCGGACAATCACCTTTTACCCCGCCAACATTTACATCTGTTTCAAAAGCTCTGATCGACATATCTACGATTTTCTCTACCTGATTTGCTTCTGCTTTGACAATATACATTCTATTTCTCCCAACTGTCTTATCTTATTCCTTAGTGGAATCAAGGATCAGCCGTTCCGTTTCCATAGGCTTACCCCTTTCTGATGGGGTGGCGGATCACGGTCTTCAGCTTTTCCGGCGCAACCTTTCTGGCATCGCTCAGATAGATCTCATGGTGCAATCTCTGATCGGAGATATCCAGCGTATAGCCCTGCTCCTCCATATATTGATGCATCCGCTCCACTGTGTTGGGCTCGTCGTCGTAGGGGCCGATATGCAGGCACTGCACACACAGGCCCTCGTCATAGGTGAAGTATTCCACCTTGGAAAAGTCCATCTTCTTTTTCCGGGTGGCTTCTTCCACCGCCCAATCAAAGTCCGCCTTCGTCACAAAATCCGGCAGGCGGATGACAGAGATCCAATGGAAGGCTTCCTTTTGCGCATAGTCGATCCCCGCGACGCTGTCCTGCCACCAGAAGCCCTCCAGGGGCGGGACTACATAATCGAAATATCCCTCGATCCGGCGGTCGCCCAACTTGCTCATCTTGATCGTAAAGGCAATGCCGTACAGAAGCCCGATGGCCTGCTTGTACGCGCCGTCTTCCTCGTTTGGATCGCCGCGGCCACGGGCAGCGATAAAGTTCATGCTTGGCACAGTTACGATGGACGGCGTGTTTTTCGGCAGATAGAACGCTTTGTATTCTTTCTTGAAATCAAAAGCCATTACATTTACTTTCCTTTCACAGATTCCGATTGAACTGCGGAACATACATATCACTTTTTCAGGTTCTTTACCATGAGGTATTCCGTGATTCCGGGACGGTACAGATTTGGAATTTCTCCAACCTGCTGATAGCCAATTCTTTCGTATAATCGCTTTGCGTCCGGATTATAATCCGCGACCACAAGGAAAAGCTTGTCTGCCATTTCAAGCGCGATCCGTTCAGAATGATCCAGCAGAGCTTTGCCGATACCCCTGTCTCTGTATTCTTCCTTAACGGCGATGATGTGCAGGTATGGGAAACCGTGAAACGCTCCCCTGGGGATGATGTATGTAAAGCCAACGCACTCTTCACCGATGAGCGCAACATACAGATTCCCCTGGCGAATCCCTTCAAGGATTGCGTTTTCCGCGCTCCCCGGGGAAGAAAAGTATTTTTCGCCAAGTGCTGACCGGCATAGTGCGTCCTTGCAATCCTTCAGATGCTGCTCGTTTCCTTCTGCAAATGATATTGTCTGCATCTTTTACCTCTTCGCGTCAGCGATTCATTGAATTGTTATACTGACGGCCGCAACCGCTGCATACGCCTGTGTGGACACAGATGATGCCCCCGCAGGTGGAACAGGTCCACTGCCTCCGCTCGCGCTCCAGAAAAGCAGCCATCCCTGCTTCCCGGATGACCCTCAGATTCTCCAGCGGGGATTCGCGGAGCGGGTACTTCGATCCGTACCGGGTTTCCTTTTCCATGACATCAGCACAGGGAAAATCAGGGCACTCATCACAGAACGAATACCCGTTTGCCCTTCTCTTTTCACACAGGATGATGCCGCATCCCGACGAACAGAACTCGGGTTTGTTGTCATTTGGGCCGCGGCATCCGGCACAGGGGCAGGTCTCGGCCAGCGTTCGCTTGCAGATGCTGCAGTCCAGCCCACACGGGGCGATCATATTCGCGTCGAACATTCCTTTCAGACCTCCTCACTTGTCCGGAACGGTTTATCGGCAATACATGATCTCACAGTCACCTCTGTCGGTGAAGCGCTCGATCTCATATTTCAATCTGCCTTCCTGATAAATCTTTTCATAGATCTCCCCAAGGTCCGCTGTCTTTCCCCGAACCGTAACCCAACCTGTATCCGGCAATTCCACGGCCCGGTCCGCTCCGTCGATCTCCCCGTCGATCAGGCCAATGGCATACTCAATGGATCGTTCCGTCCAGCCATATCCGAGTCCCTGCAGGTTTACCCGGCCATACTTTGCCGCAAGCTCATCCCAGAACGCGCCGATCGTTTCAAACTGGTGATCGTTTTCTGTGGAAAAAGTCCTGCCAATCCCCTTAAACAGCATCCTTGCTTTTCACCTACTTTATTCCTGTTCTTCGGGAACGCGAGTGAAGGTAATTATCCCTTTTGCCTGATGTCCCGAAACGGCAATATAATAGTTTCCTGTTTCAGCGATTTCCAGAACAAAATCGGCATTTTGCTGTCCGTTTCCCCGGTAAATCGGCTCTTTTCCCTCAGGCTGCACGGTCACATCCACATATCCTTTTGTGTGCGACATGGAAACCTGCAGACGATCACCCTCCGTCAGGGTCAGATCAGCTGATTCCTCCCGATTCAGGATGCTGTATTCCATTCGGAACCCGGATGCGTCAGATACTCTGGATCCCTCAAAAACGCTGCCTGACCCGCATCCGGTCAGCAGGAAAAGCAATGCGGCAAGCAGACAAATACCTGCCTCTGCTTTCAGTTTGGATTGCCGTGTTGTGTTTCCATGCATCAATGTCCACGCCTCTTTTCCTTCTTCTTCAGCTGCTTCATTTCAAAACGGCGTTGCGCTTCCGCTTCTCTCTGCTCACGGCTGATCTGGCGGCGCTCCGTCTTCATTTCCTTCCGCTGCAACTGGAGCGCCTGCTGGGACTTTGTGCCGATCCCGCTGCGCTCCGTTTGCTTTCTGGCATTCCTGAGACGCCGTTTAGGATTGTCCGCTGTTTGCCTTGTTTCCGTTTCCACCGCGGGGCTGAAGACCAGTTCGTTATAATGCCGCAGGACAAACTCCCATACATCATAATCCTTGGGCTCTGCGCCAAAGGTCACTTTGCATACCGACAGCTTTCCTTCGTCGATACGCTCAAAGATGCCAACCCAGAAGGGGTCTTCAAAGAATACTGTCAGGCTTGATTTCATGGTTCTTTACCGGCCGTCTCGTTCTCCAGAATCTCCTCACGCCGCCCGCACTGTCAGGTTCTTCACCCACTTCTCCTTTTTCAGCCAAAGGTGAGCAGTGACAATCTTGACAAAATCAGTCAGTTTCAATACGCCGTACATCAGCACTGGACCCCAGTTCGTCAGATTGGCCAACAGCAGGATGCCGGGAATGACCACAAGCAGCGTCACGCCGCCATCCACTACCGCACCCATGACCGTATCGCCACCAGCCCGGGCCACGGAAAACTGCACGTTTGTATAGACCCACAGCGGCATATACAAGGCAACAAGAAGCACCAGATCCCGGCAGATTCCCTGTGCCGTCTGAGAAAGATGGCCGAACACCAGTGGCGTCAGCAGCGTCACCAGTGCGCCTATCAACGTCATAAACAGTCCGAACACCACAGCAGCGGAAAGCATCCAGGTTTTCTGTTTCCGGGCCTCATCCAGCTGTCCTTTCCCCAGGGTTTTGCCGATGATGACGGATGTTGCCGTGTTGATGCCGCCAAAGGATACGAACAGCAGGTTCACAATAGCCCAGCCTGCCGACATACCCGAGACCACATCCGCGCCGCCCCGGCCATTGTATACGGCGGTGGTAACAGTCTCGGAGACAACCCATAGCACCTCGGAGAGCAGCATCAGCCAGCCTCTGCGCAATATCTCGCCGAACAGTTTCCAGTCCGTGTACAGCTTTTCACCATGTTTTCCCAGGAACGGCTGTGGATTTTGGAGAACAAAGAGAATGTAAAGCGCCATTTCAACAAACCGGGCGATGATGGTTGCATAAGCTGCACCACGCACCTCAAGCCTTGGTGCGCCCAGATTGCCATAAATGAGCACCCAGTTCAAAGCGCAGTTTACCAGCGTACCAATGACAGAAATCACCAGGGGTGCCCGTACCTGGCCAATTTCCCGCATAGACGTCGCCAGTACTACGGAAATACAGAAGGGAATCCCCATGAAGCCCATCAACCGCATGTATTCCTCTCCTGCGTCCAGGATCGCCTCCGCTTCGGTGTTCCCGATGACCATCATACCCAGGATTTGCCTGGGAAACACAAAGCAAACCAGCAGATAAAGGGCAATAAAGCTGCCGATCAGCAAAAACTTAAACCGGAGCGCCTGCCGCATCCCCATGTTGTTCCGCGCCCCCGAAAACTGGGTCATATAGATGCCCCCGGCGGCGCAAATAGCGTTGGACAGTACCATGAACACGAAAAGGATCTGCCCTGTCACGCTCACGCCGGACATCTTTACGTCCCCAAGCCCTGCCACCATGAAGTTATCGACCAGGGAAACCAGGGACTGGATCAGCGATTGCAGCATCACGGGAATGCCGATCATCAAAGCCTGCCGATAAAAGGACAGGCTTCCGAAATATCTTTTCACAGGATCGTATCCTCCGTCGAACGCTCACACACCGTATGTTTTGATAAAATGCCTGCTGAACGCTTCCACCTGGGCTATTGCTTCCTCCGTTTTATCCGGTTCCCGGTCGCAAAGGTGGATCAGTGCAGAGATCGGCGCAGTATAGGCAAATGCGAGCATCTCAGGATTATCCTTCCGAAGCAGGCCCTTAGCCATCATGCTTGTAAATATCCGTGTGAACATCTTCGTAAGCCCGGTCAGAAAGTGCTTCGTCGCCAATTCCCGCGCGCGGTCGTCCCGGAATTGCTCCAGCGTGAGTACCTTCCTCGTCTTCACGATCTGCTCATCATGAATCGTAACATTAACCATCCGCATGGTCATGGCGACGAATTCTTCAGGAGATTCCGGTACCGGCGGCAAATGTTCCGGAGAACCGAAGCGCTCCCCGTAATAGGCGATCATTCTGTCAAGCAGGGCATTCCAGATTGCTTCCTTACTTTCATAATGCTTGTAAATGCCCGACTTGACCAATCCGAGGGATGCAGACAATTCCCTGATGTTGGTTCCTTCGTATCCCTTTTGCGAGAAAATCTCCAGCGCTGCTGCCAGGATTCTCTCTTTCGTGTCTTTACCCATACGGACCTCCGTAGAAGTTAAGTGACCTTCCGTTCACCTATTATAGTGAACGAAAGGTCACTTGTCAATC
The DNA here is from genome assembly GCA_947166385.1 of uncultured Clostridia bacterium. Classification (GTDB taxonomy): domain Bacteria; phylum Bacillota; class Clostridia; order Christensenellales; family Aristaeellaceae; genus Aristaeella. Next base: position 87,827 of record CAMVEB010000015.1, read on the forward strand.
TGTTTATGGATTTTTACATGAACACCCCACTCCAAATCTAAGGTTGTTTCAGGTCTTTTCAGGGCGTATTCTTCGGCGGCACAAAACTTTATCAGCCCGCATGGACCCGATCAACGAAGCCGTGGAAGTCGCGGTGAGGGATTACCTGAACAGGATCAGCATCATCCCCCGGGAGGATCTGATCGCATTGGCGGGAATCCGGGAAGTGAGAGTCGCGGAGGTGAACTACAAGCAGGCCGTTTCGGAATTCAACGACGCGCAGCGGCAGGTTGATGCCTTGGAGGCTGAAGCCCGCAGAGCTTAATTTTTCGAGCTCTGTGGGCTTTTTTTGTTTTTGGGAATATGGTATTATAAAGATCAATGACCGGTAGGGGCATCGCGGATTATCTCCCCACATTGTCAAGCGGAAATCGTTGATTCTCAAAGACTTTTTTCTTCCCTGGCAGTGGGAATTTCAACAGATGAGCCGCAGCTACAGGCATTTTCGCATTAAATGCGCTTGAAATAGCTCGGGATAAGATCAGGAAACACAACGTCATCAACGTGGTCACCCTTGCCCATCCTTTGCTACGGCAGCCAATCTCCCGTATCCAACGAGGTCTGTGCCCCAACTTCCATCGTACTGCCTGTCCATAGCCTGGGCGTCAGCAATGCTTTTGAACGAGGTCAAGCCCCAAGATAAACTCCGTGCTGACATCTGACCCATCTGCTGGAATTCCCATTGTCTCTGCACAGCACCCCTACTGGAGTGGACGCAGTCTGTGCATTGCAATCATTCATATAGTTCTATCCTGTAGGGGAAGAGCACGCTCCTTTCCAACCGCCCCCCGAGGGGGGCAGCGCACTGATTTTACGCCGCTACCGCCTTGTTGAAATCTTTCATTACCATCGTCGGATCGTATTCTGTTCCGTTTTTCAGTATTCCATAGAATATCCTGGCGATTCTTGCTGAGATTGCTACCAGAGACTGCAATTTCTTCAGCGGATTTTCCTTCCGGGTCGTATAGTATTGGTGATATGCTTTCATTTCCGGGTTAAACATCACCATGCTTCTTGCCAGTTGGAACAATACCCATCTTAGTCGGCTGCGTCCTCTCTTGCTGATTCCCGGTAACCCTTTTCGCTTTCCGGAACTGTTCTCAACGACAGCCAGGCCGGCAAGTTTCTGGATCTGTTTGGGATCGGAGAAACGTTTTATATCTCCGACTTCTGAGAGAAATCCAGCTACCGTAACAAGCCCTGCGCCTGGGATCTTCAGCAGTTTATCTGCGCCAGGGATCTGGTACAGAAGACCTTCGATCAGCTGAAGAATATCGTGTAATTGCCTTTCAATGAGCTCATATTCTTCCAACAGTTGCCAGAGTTTCCATCGAACCGATGCGCCGCCCTTCATGCCAACGCTGTGTTCGGCAGCAAAGTAAATCTGCTTGGCTTTCTTCGGCCCGTAGCCCCTTAGCTTTGCATCCTTCCAGATCTGGCAGATTCCATCCACGCCAATGCCCAGAATATCTGCCGGGAGCGGTGCCCGCTTAAGAATCATGATTCCGGTTTTCGCATCTATCCTTCCGTATACCTTCCGGTATTCCGGAAAGTAAATGTCGAACCAGCGGATCATACGGTTAGCAATCCGAACTTGTTCCTCTACCAGCTCACAGCGACGATTGAACGCTACTCTGAGTTCTGCAAAGACATCCTCCGGAATATACGGGATGAGGTATCTGCCTTCCGGAATAAGTCTGGCGATAACGATCGGATCCTTTCGGTCATCCTTTTCCTGGGTGTTATCATCCATCTCTTTACTGTGCTTGACGTGCTGCGGGGCAACCAGCACCACCTGGACGTCACACTTCTTCAGGAAAGCAATGAATGCAAACCAGTAATGCCCTGTCGGTTCCATCGCCACCATGATCTTGGTCAGCTTATGTGCTGCAGCCAGATTGTAGATCCAGCTTACAAAGCTTTCGAAGCCCTCTTCTGTGTTCGTAAAAGGAAACGGTTTCTTGCTTACCTCAAAGCCCCTGGCCAGGATTGCCCGGGCGTAATGATTTTCACTTCCGATGTCTACTCCTACGATCAAGGTCTTATCTGTTACTTGCGCGATCTTCTGGTTCTGAGTATTATTCATGTTGGTACCCCCTCCAGTTTTATGTTGTTCGCCAACTTTGGCCGGTCAGCGATCTCCATTTTACTGTGGGGTACTCCTGGTTTCAATATCCTGCCTCCTGTCAGGTTATGTTTGGATTATACAGGAAGCTTTTGATTGAACTGACGATCAACAAAGCGGAATTTGTGAGGGCAAAAATGGAAATCAAAGAATACAAAGATTACAAAGAAGCGGAGATTCGTCGGCTTTATACGGAAGTTGGCTGGACTGCATATATAGAGAATATGTCAGCGCTGGAGCAAGGATACAAAAACTCCTTACTCGTTTTGGCTGCATACGAGGGCGATGACTTGCTTGGAATTATTAGAGTTGTTGGCGATGGGTTTACTATTGTTTTCGTTCAGGACATTTTAGTGTTTCCCAAAGAGCAGCGCAAAGGAGTTGGAACTGCTCTACTGAAAGCCGTTCTTGACAGATATCCTGATGTTCGACAAATAGAGTTGACTACGGACAATACTCCTAAAACAGTTGCTTTCTATAAGTCATTAGGATTTTCTGAGTTTTCGGAAATAGGCTGTAGTGGTTTTATGAGATGCTGATAAATTCCAGATTTTACTCTCCAAGGAGGTGCAGCATGTCAAAGCAGAATGTCTATGATAACGACGCTTTCTTTGAGAATTTTCAGAGCAGCCGGAACAACGACGTGAATTTCAATGACTGCATAGAGACGCCGATTCTGTTTGGCATGCTGCCGGATCTTCACGGGAAAACGATTCTGGACATAGGCTGCGGTATGGGACAGCATGCCAAACGATATTCTGATATGGGCGCAGATTCTGTGCTGGGGATCGATATCTCTGCAAAAATGCTGGAGTATGCAAAAGAACACAGCAGTGGCAGCAACATCCTCTATCGTCAGATGGCCATGGAAGAGATTGACACGATCGATAAAACGTTTGACCTTGTGACAAGCTCCCTGGTTTTTGATTATGTGGAGGATTTTGCCGGCCTGATGAGGAAAATCCATAACCTGATGAAGAAAGACGCTGAGTTTGTTTTCAGCATGTCTCATCCGATTGTGACAGCCTGGGACGGCGTATATGACCGGTATACCCGCACAGAAACAGGAGAACGTCTGTATGCAAACCTGCGAAACTACTGCAAGGAAGGACTTCGGAAAGTCGATTGGGTCGTCAACGGGTATGAGTGTTATCACAGAACGATTTCCAGCCTGATCAACGGATTGATCAGCGCAGGATTTGTGATTGAGGAATGCCAGGAAGCCCATCTTTCAGATGAGATGAGGGCGCAGTATCCTGCTTTGTTTGGCGGGACGATCCATCGTCCTGAGTTCATTTTCTTCAGATGCAGGAAAAACAACTTACAGAACCAATGAATCTGAACTGATCGGGATATTGTGAAATCGGAATGTGCGGAGAGGATCCAATGCGGATCCGGGAAAATGATATGAGCCGGGGACAGAAAATGAAAATCTGCAGTCTGGGGAATCGTATTGTCAACAATTACCTCATTCCCTGCGATGAAGGATATATCCTGATCGATACGGGCTATGAAAACGGATTCCGCCGCTTTCAGAGGAAGCTGATGGAGAACGGAATCCGGCCGGAGGATATCAGATATGTCTTCCTGACCCATGCACACGACGACCATGCCGGTTTTCTGAACCCTTTGAGAACCTTCGGATTGTCAGTGACGAAATGTATGAACGATGTCTCCAGACGATCAAAGGCCGATCCACTCATTTGGAGAACCGTACAGTGCCACCCCGGACTGATGGCAGGAACCTGCTGACCGGATTGATGTAGAGGCAGGCAATAAGATCACGATCAAGTATAAGGTTTCCTTTGAACAGTTCATGAGCGCGGACCAGGCCAGCGCCTGAGCAGGCGAAAACCCCGTAGAGCTAACAATTTTGGGCTCTGCGGGGCTTTTTTTGTTTTTGGTTTTGTGGTATTATTTGGAAGTGATAGCCTGAAGGCCATCACACTGTATCTTATAGTTTCCAGTGCAGTGAATTGGAGTTCGCAGGAGGAAACGGATGAATTATTCCAGTGCGGCCTTACTGGCCCTGTTAGTCCATATTATCATCCACTTCAATGTGATCCGCAACACGCATTACCGGAAGGAGCAGCCGTCGGCAAAAGCCTTCCGGTGGATGATTCTGAGCGTTGGTGTGTTTTATGTCTTTGATGCGCTGTGGGGCGTCTTGTACTCGGCGCGCCTGACACAGGCGGTGGCTTTTGACACGATGCTCTATTTCCTGTTAATGGGTGCTACTATGCTTTTCTGGACGCGGTTTGTCGTCCTTTATCTGGGAGAAAAAAATCGATTCACGAAGGCAATTTCCATCATCGGCTGCCTGCTGATCAGTATGATTGCTGTCCTCCTGATCATCAACCTGTTCACTCCGGTGATGTTCTGGTTTGACGAATCCGGCGTGTATCATGCCGGTAACCTGCGGTATGCAATCTTGCTGATCCAGATCCTGCTGTTTATACTTGCTTCCGTCTATCTTATGGCAACGCTCCCCAAAACCGAGTCGAAAGACCGCAAGCACCATATCGCCATCGCAATCTCCGGAATTACTGTTGCGGCGATGGATATTCTCCAGGTCATTTTTCCGCTGCAGCCTTTCTATTCCATTGGCTGTTTGCTTGGCGCCTGCATCATCCACACCTTCGTTGTCGGCGATATGGAGGATGACCGGCGGATTGAACTGGAAGAAATGCTCCGTAGAGAAGCACAGCAGGAAAAGGAACTCGGATCTGCAAAGCAGCTGGCTTATACGGATTCCCTCACCGGAGTCAAAAGCTCTCACGCCTATGTGGAAATTGAAAAACAGGTGGACCAGCGGATCACTGATGACGATATCAAGGAATTCGGTGTAGTGGTCTTTGATTTGAACGGGCTGAAGGAGATCAACGATACGAAAGGCCATGATACGGGGGACCAATATATCCAAGGCGGTTGTCGTATTATCTGTGAGCATTTCAAACACAGCCCTGTATTCCGGATTGGCGGGGATGAGTTTGTTGCGTTCCTGGAAGGTGAAGATTTCCGAAACCGGAAAATTATTCTGGCAGCTTTTGAAACGCAGATTGATGAGAACGTGCGGTCTGGTGGGCCTGTCGTTGCCAGCGGGATGGCGGTTTTCCGCCATGGGAAAGACAACAGTTACCGGCGGGTGTTCGAGCGGGCCGACCAACGGATGTATGACCGAAAAGGTGTACTGAAAGCCATGGATTAGCACTTGTTTCAAGAAGGCACCTAAGCCATACGATTCCGGCACAAAAGCCAGACCGATTGCAAGCACAAAAGCCATACCGAATCCACCACAAAAGCTACTATATAAAAGTAAGCGCTTCATCCAGACACGCCCCCACACATAAATGCGCAGTAAAATGCTCACATCACTCGTAACCGTCAAATAATCCGTGTCTATTATTGAAACGCTTCCTTAGGTAGAATGGA
>CAMVEB010000016.1 GCA_947166385.1 uncultured Clostridia bacterium
GTATCGTTTTCAAGGTTCGCTCGCTCTCTCCCTCGCTTCCGCTCGGGCGAGCTTGCATAGAATAGCAAAACAAAACGGGAATGTCAAGCGTTTTTTTATGAAAAAAAATAAAAAAATGAAGGAATTTCAAGGCCTCCGGACGATGCCATTCCTTCACTTCAAAAACGTTCGTGTTTTGATCCGCTATCTTGTGGTATACGAATCCCCGGGCACAATTCCGTTCGTGTTTGCCAAAGAGCCCGCATCCAGAATTTCCGTGATGATTCCCCCGCCCAGGCAGACATCCCCGTGATACAGCACGGCGCTCTGTCCGGGCGTCACCGCCCGCTGAGGCGTCAGCGAGTGAATCAGCAGCCTGCCGCCGAGCAGGGTTACCTCCACCGGCTGATCCGGCTGGCGGTAACGGAAACGGGCTGTGCAGGCGATGGAACCGCCTTCAGAAACAGGGGCTTCCCCGACCCAGGTCACCTCTTCCGCCACGCACCGGGTGCTGTACAGCATCGGGTGATCCTCGCCCTGGGCAACCAGCAGGCGGTTGTTCTCCAGGTCCTTGCCGATCACAAACCAGCTCCGTCCATCCCCGCATCCGCCGATTCCGAGGCCCCGGCGCTGACCCAGGGTATAGTACATCAGCCCATCGTGCCTGCCGACCACTTCCCCGGCCGGGGAAACCATCTCCCCGGGCTGGGCCGGCAGATATTCCGACAGGAACTTTTTGAAATTCCTTTCCCCAATGAAGCAGACCCCGGTGGAATCCTTCTTGCCGCTGACAGGCAGCCCCTTCTCCGCGGCGATCTGACGAACCTGCGCTTTGGTCATCCCGCCCACCGGAAAGACGGACTTCTTCAGCTGGGCATCATGCACCATATAAAGGAAGTAACTCTGATCCTTGTTCGGATCGCTGCCCTTCAGCAAGCGGCCCGCTCCGTCGGTGCGCACAAAATGCCCGGTCGCCATCCGGGAAGCTCCCAGCGACATCGCGAAATCCAGGAACGCCCGGAACTTGATTTCCCGATTGCAGAGCACATCCGGATTCGGCGTCCGTCCCGCCCGGTATTCCTTCAGAAAATAGGTAAACACCCGATCCCAGTATTCCTTCGCGAAATTGACGCTGTAATAGGGGATGCCGATCAGATCGCAGACTTCGCGGACATCCTGCCAGTCGCTTTCCGCGGTGCAGACGCCGTTTTCATCCTGCTCCTCCCAGTTCTTCATGAAAACGCCGACAACATCATAGCCCTGCTCCTTCAGAAGCAGGGCTGCCACGGAGGAATCCACTCCTCCGCTCATACCGACGACAATCCGTTCGCTCACTTTTCCTCCAGCGCCATTAACCGATTCAGCACTTTTTCCGCAATATCCGCGGAGATTTCCTCCCGGGTCCTTTCCGCATTCACCACCGCGAACCGTTCCGGATCCCGCCGGATCAGCTCGTGGTAGCCTTCCTCGACCCGGGCGTGGAAGCTCTCCGCCTCCATCTCCATCCTGTCCGGCGTACTGGCGGCACAGCGCCGCTCCAGGGCCTGCCGGTGCCCGATATCCAGATAGACCGTCAGATCCGGCCATGTGCCGGCCACCGCCGGCTCATTGATACGCAGGACTTCATCAATCCCCAGCTGCCGTCCGCCGCCCTGGTACGCCACGGAGGAATCCAGAAACCGGTCACACAGCACTGTTTTCCCTGCCGCAACCGCCGGGCGGATCCTCTCCCGCACATGCTGCGCCCGTGAGGCCGCGTACAGGAGCGCTTCCGTCTCATCGGTCATGCCCCGGTTTTCCCGATCCAGGAGAATCTCCCGGATTTTTTCCCCGATGGGGGTTCCCCCGGGCTCCCGGGTACGAACCACTTCATATCCATACCGATCCAGCGTATCCGCCAGGCGCTCCAGCTGCGTTCCCTTGCCGCTGCCGTCCAGCCCTTCCATGCTCAGGAAGGCCCCCCGGGCCGGCTCTGTATCCGGGCAGAGATGACTCAGGATCTCCCGCGGCGTGCAGGCGATCCGCTCCGCACCGGCTTCCCGCAGTTCCTCTTCGCTGCCGTATCCGTACAGCACGCCCAGGGTATGGATCCCGGCCCGGAGGCCGCCGTCCATATCAAACTTCCGGTCCCCGACCATCCAGGCTTCCCCGAAGTCCGCCGGCAGCGCGGCGCGGATCAGCTGTTCCTTGTCCGCGCTGGCGTCCGTCGCGCAGTGAACCGTTTCAAAATACTTCCGGATCCCGAAATGCTCCAGAATTCTCTCCGTCGGCCCGGCCGGTTTCCCTGTCACAACGCCAAGGAAAAACCCGGCCTTTCTCAGCGTCCGCAGGACCGTCCGAATGCCCGGATACACCCGGTTCTCCAGCAGGCCGATCCGGTTATACCGCTCCCGGTAAACCGCCTGCGCCTGCCAGGCCTTCTCCTCGCTCATGCCGATCAGCTCCGTGAAAGACCAGATCAGCGGCGGCCCGATAAACTTCCGCAGCGTGGCGGCATCCGGCTCCGGATATCCCATCTTTTCCAGGGCGTACTTCGCGCAGTTCCAGATGCCTTCCTCCGACTGGGTCAGCGTTCCGTCCAGATCAAACAAAACCCACATTTAATCTTCCACCCGAATGACATTCTGCACCTGGCACCGATCCGGATTCAGGCTCTTCACCACCTGCTGCACCGCCTTCTCGGAGGCCATATGGGTAATCACGATCAGCGTGGCTTTTCCATCCGCGTCCGCGTCCTTCTGGAGCATGGCGGAAACGGAAATGCCGGCCTCCGCCAGCCTGCCCGTCACCTCCGCCAGCACACCCGGCTCGTCCTTGGCCTTCATGCGGATGAAATACTTGCTCATCCAGTCATCCGCCACCGGCTTTGCCTTCTCCTGGATATAGGGCATGGGATGAACCGCGTTCTGCGCCGCCTGGATGATATCCCCGACAATCGCGCTGGCCGTGGGCGCGTCTCCGGCGCCCCGGCCTTCCAGCATCATATCCTTAAAGGAATGCCCGTAGAGGTAGACGGCGTTCAGCGATCCGTCCACCCGGGCCAGCGGATGATCCGCCGGCAGGAAGACCGGATGCACCCGGGCCTCAATGGTATCCCCGTTATCCTTGCCGATGGCCAGCAGCTTCAGCACATATCCCATTTCCCGGCCGAAGGCGATATCCTCGGAGTTGATCTTTGTGATCCCCTCCCGGTAGACATTCTCGACCTTCACCCGGCTGTGGAACGCCAGGGAGCCCAGGATGCTCAGCTTATACTGAGCGTCCATGCCTTCCACATCCGCCGCGGGATTCGGCTCCGCCAGGCCCAGCCGCTGCGCGTCCTTCAGGATCGTCTCATATTCCGCGCCTTCCGCGGCCATCCGGGTCAGGATATAGTTCGTCGTCCCGTTGACAATCCCCATGATCTGGCGGATCTGATTCGCGATCAGGGGACTCTGGATCGCGTTGATGATCGGGATCGCCCCGCCTACGCTCGCCTCGTAATACAGGCCGGCGCCGGTCTTCCGCGCCATCGCCCGCAGCTCATCAAAATGCAGGGAGAGCGCCATCTTATTCGCTGTGACGACGGACTTGCCGTTCTCCAGCGCGCGCAGCATCATGGAAGCCGCCGGCTGCTCCCCGCCCAGGAACTCGCAAACCACGGAAATCTCCGGATCCTCCAGGATATCATTCTTATCGGTGGTCAGCACCTCCTCCGGCACTTCCCTGCCGCCGTGGATCCTGACATCCAGGACGAGCGCTTTCTTCACGCGCAGTTTCACGCCGGTCCTGGTGGCTGTTTCCTCCCCGAATTCACGGATCAGATCCCACACGCCGCCGCCGATATTGCCCAGTCCCAGCAAGCCCAGTACTACTTCCTTCATTGTCCTTTTTCTCCTTCCGTCCGATTCCGTTCATAGATCATCCGCAGCCCTTTCAGGGTCAGCAATCCATCCAGCTTATCGATCGCCTTGCTTTCCTCGGCAATCATCAGGGCCATTCCGCCCGTCGCCACCACATACGCTTCCTTGCCCAGCTCCTGCTTGATTTTCCGCACAATATTGCGGACCAGGCCGACGTAGCCGTAGTACATGCCGCTCTGCAGGTTGGTCAGCGTCGTCCTCCCGATCACATTATCCGGCTTTGCCAGCTCAAACCGGGGCAGCTTCGCGGTTCCCGTGACCAGCGCCTCACTGCTCAGCTTGATGCCCGGACAGATCGTGCCCCCGAGGAAGGATCCGTCCTCATCCAGGACACCGAAAGTCGTCGCCGTACCGAAATCGATAAAGATACAGGGCCCGCCGTACTCCTCGTAGGCCGCGACCGCGTTGGCAATCCGGTCGCTGCCCAGCTCCCGGGAATTCTCATACTTAATGTTGATGCCGGTCTTCACTCCCGGCGCCACGAAAAGCGGCGTCTGACCGAAATAATTCAGGAGCATATGCTCAATCGTGAAGTTGATCGTCGGCACCACGCTGGAGACGATAATCCCATCCACCACATCCACCGGCACGCCTTCATGCGCAAACATGGATGTCAGCCTCACGCCGTATTCATCCGAAGTGGAGGAGACGTTCGTTGACATCCGCCAGTACTTGTACATCTCTTTGCCGTCGAAAAGCGCCGTCTTGATATTGGTATTCCCGATATCCATCGTCAGAATCATGGACGGTTTCTCCTTCTTCATTCAACATCAGACTTATTCAACATCAGACCTGAACATCAGATCAGTTTTGCCTTTTTCAGCGCGGAGCACGCCGCGCCGGTTACCACGGCCGCCACCGCCATCTCCACCACCGCGTTGATCCCGACGGAAGTGATGATATAAAGGAAAACGCCCTTCTCCGCAATCGGCCCGGCCAGCTTCTCCGTGGCGCCAAAGAACAGCACCAGCAGGGACATGAAGAACAGCGTGTTGAAAAACGCCGCGGAAAACCCTGTCACCGCTCCGCGGACATACAGCGGCGCCTTTGTTTTACCCATGCCCCGGTATACCAGCGCCGCCAGCACCCCGACCATCAGACGGGAAACAAACCGCTGGATGAACATCAGGACCGGGCTGTAGTTCACCAGCGCCGCGCCCAGGGCGCTGGACCCGAAAATCCCGAAGCACTGGAGAAAACTGATCAGGCCGAAAGCCCCGCCGACGATCATCCCGCCGGGCAGACCCATGGCGATGGCGGCAATCGCCACCGGAATCATATTGAACGTAATGCTCAGCCCCATGGGCATGGGAATGTTGACATATGCCAGGACGATCAAAACCGCCACCAGCATCGCCAGCAGCGTCATCCGCGCAACCTTCGTGCGCCCTGTGTTGTTTGTCATGGTGCGTTCCTCCGTTCAGGCTCCTTCCGGATGCCTGTCGAATCATTATATTTCCGCGTTCGCCTGCGTCCGGGGCCGCAGCTCCCGGCGCTGAACTTCGTGCGGATGTTCCTATTATACAAAAAAACGCGGGAATGTAAAGAAACATGCCCGCGAAAAAACAAGGCTCCGGAACCCGGACTGTCCGTCTACTCCTTCGTCACGGTGATGGTTAATGTGCCGTATTCCTCCTCCGTATAAGCCTCGAACGTCTCGTCCCAGGTGTATCCCTCCGGCGCGTCCACAATCTCCAGGTGATACCTGTACGGTTCCCCGCTGAAGACAATGATCCCGTCCCCGTCGCTCTCCTTCGGGGTGCACGCGGTATCGGTACAGAAATTGACCACCACCTCCGGGACAGGATCCCCGTTCTGATCCACCACCTTCACCGTGTAGGCCGAAGACGCCGTCTCCCCGGTTTCTTCCCGCGGTCCTCCGCCGTCCGCAAAGCGCCATGCGACCGTATATCCGTACTGGGCCACATAATCCACCAGGCCGTCCACCGCGTCCTCCGAATAGAAGACGGCCACCGTGAACTGTTCCCCCAGCTGCTCCGGCCGCGTGCCGGGGGCCGCGATCAGGGAGATCACCTGGGTCGCCTGCCTGTTCACCGGGATGATCCATTCATATCCGCTTCCGTCCGCCTTCTGCTTTCCGGGCAGCACCGTACTGTCCGCCAGGACAAACGCCGTCTCCGGATCCGCGTCCTCCCCCAGCTCCATTTCCAGCCGGATGCTGTCGCCGTAAGCAACCCACACCTCATTCACCGGCAGGGCCTGCGGCACCACGCCGGCGGGATCGTCAAAAATCACCTGGCGCATATCGTCCATGATCAGCCGCATCTTTGTCTCCGGGCTGACCGGCCGCGCCGGCACCGCCGCCAGCAGCTCCGCCGCCTCCGCGCCGCTCACCTGCCGGACATCCGCGACCCGGACCAGGTCCTCCCCCTCGGCCACATACTCGTCCTTCCGGTATCCGAAAGCGATCTCATGCTCCCCGGCCGGGAGCGCGATGGCCCAGTCTGTCCAGGGATGCTCCCCGGTGAAACATTTGACTTCTTTCCCATCCACGGATACAAACAGAACGTCCATCGCAAACTCGGTGGAGGTCAGGAAGCGGAAAGCCAGCGCGTCTCCCTCCTGCGCCGTGACCGTGGTATAGACCGCCGCCGTGGTCAGGTCCACCCCCGTATTGGAGGAAATCAGCCCCTGCTCTCCGTTCCCGGCGGGAACCATCGGCCAGGCATTCCTGCCCTCCCCGTTCCGGAAGAGCAGCGCGCTGCCTTCGGCATTGGCCGCCGCGCTCAGTTCCTCCGGGGAAACCCCTTCCGACGCCCGCGGAGGCGGGAAAGCTGTCAGCGTCTGCGTCTGCGTGTAGCTGTCATCCGTGAAATAGTCAAACAGCGCCGCAAATTTCTCCGCCGAAGGCTCCGCTCCGGCATGCACCAGCGCCACTTTGCCAAAACGGTCGATCACCACGGTGGTGGGGATCCCGGTCGAGACAAACCGGCTGGCCAGGTTCGTCGCCGAATCGCTGCCGACCGCAAAGGTCATCCCGTGGGATGCCGCATAGTCCTGCAGCCGCTCCTTCGTATCCGCCGGATCTATGCTCAGCGCGATCACCGCCGCCCGGTCGCTGAACTGCTGATAGGCTTCCTCCATATAGGGGAACTCCATCTCGCAGGGGCCGCAGTAAATCGCCCACAGGTTCAGCAGCACCATCTTTTTCTCCCGCAGGGCCCCGCTCAGCGAAAAGGTTTCCCCGTCAATCGTTTCCACGGAGAAATCCTCCAGCGTCTTCCCCAGCATGGGATGATCCTCCGCTCCCGCTCCCGCGGTGATCCACAGGGCCGCCAGGCATACCAGCAAGATACAAATCGCCTTTTTCATGAATTCTGTTCTCCTTGTCCCTGCCATCCTCCGATGGGTCAGTAGATTGTCTCCATCTCTTCCCGGATCCCGTATCTGCGCCGGAAGGCTTCCAGGTCCTCCGGGGAGCGAATCAGCATCACATCATGAAACTGTCCGGTTCCCTTCTCCAGAAACCCCGCCGTCTTCTCCCCGGTGCAGATGCTGCTGCGAATTACCGGCTTCATGCGTTCCCGGTCATACTCCTGCCGGGGCGTTTCCGCTTTCTTCCGGAAGAATCCCACTTTCCTCACCTCCGGTGTTCTTCTCTGCCCGGTTCACAGGCTCAGTTCGGATGCCAGAATATTCCGGCATTTCCTTGACACCGCCGCGGTTCCCGTATCCGGGGCGTTCTGACAGAGCAGGAAGGTGATTTCTTCCTGCGGCAGATTTGCAAAATAGGTGCCCAGCCAGCCATCCCAGCCGTATTCCCCCTGCCCGGTAAAGATACTGCAGCTCTCCGGCCGGTCGCATACCCGCATCAGGCAGCCATAGTTATAGCCGCACAGGCTGTCCCACAGATCCTTCCGGACGTCAGGTCCCAGCCGCGGCGCCGTCATGAAGCGGACCGCCGCCGGGGAAAGGATTCGCCTGCCCCGGTATTCGCCCTGCTGCATCAGCATCGTTCCAAAGGCCGCATAGTCATCCAGCGTGGAGACCAGACCCGCTCCTCCGGACTCGAAAGCCGGCTCCCGGTCGTACCGGCCCACCGCCAGATGGAGGCTCCTGAATTCTTCCAGCCCGCCGGGGACCCGCCGGTAACAGGTGACCAGCCGATCCCGCTTCTCCTCCGGCACATGGAATCCCGTATCCTTCATGCCCAGGGGCTCAAAAAGCTCCTCCCGCAGGAAGGCTCCGAAGCGCCTGCCGGTGGCCGCCTCGATGACCGCGCCCAGCACATCCGCGCAGGTGCTGTAACGCCATCCGGTTCCCGGGTCAAAGGCCAGCGGCTGTTCTCCCAGCCGGTTGCAGAATTCCACCGTGCCCATGCCGCCGCCCTGCAGGATCAGCTCCTGATCCGCCTCAAACACCCGCGCGGCATACTGCCCGGCCGCATCCGCATCCGGATAGCACAGCCCGGCCGTCATCGTCATCAGCTCCAGAATCCACGGCGCCCGCAGCGCCGGGCGGACCGTTCCGTCCGCCTGCACCACCTTCGCATTCCGGAACCCGGGCAGATACTGATCCACCCCGGCCATCAGATCTATCTCTCCCCGATCCGCCAGGATCATGACCGCCGCCGCGGTGATCGGTTTGGACTGGCTGTAGAGACGGAAAATGGAATCGCGGCTGACCGGCTTCCCGCTTTCCCGATCCGCCAGGCCGGCCTGCGCATAGCAGAGCTCCTGCCCCTTCCGGGTCACCAGGAGCGTGATTCCCGCCGCCTCGTAGTTCGCCACCGCCCTCTCCAGGCATTCCGTCAGCTTCCGGGTCAGCCGTTCTTTCTGCATGATTCCGCCTCCGTTTTCATGATCATAAGGAACGCCGCCGGCACCCGCTGACCGGGCGCCGGCGGCGCACAATAAGCCTCAGTCTTCGTCTTCCTCGTCATCCGGCAGATCCGCATTATGATAGACATTCTGCACATCATCGTTTTCCTCCAGGAGATCCAGCATTTTCTGGATCTTCTGGATTGTATCCGGATCCGTGACCTCCACGGTGTTCTGCGGGATCTTCTGCACTTCGGCGGACAGGAAGGCAAAACCCTGCTTCTCCAGATTCTCCCGGACCGCACTGAAGTCGTTGGGAGCGGTCAGGATTTCGTATACATCCTCTTCAACCTTGACATCTTCCGCTCCGGCTTCCAGCGCGACCATCATCATCTCATCCTCGTCGCTGCCAGGTTCCCGTTCCACCACCAGCACGCCGCGCTCATCAAACATGAATCCCACGGAACCGGTCGTCCCCAGGTTGCCGCCGTACTTGGCAAAGCAGTGGCGCACATCGCTGGCTGTCCTGTTCCGGTTGTCGGAAATGGTATCCACAATCACAGCGACGCCGCCGGGGGCGTATCCTTCATAGGTGATCTCTTCATAAACCACGTTGCTGAGTTCACCGCTCGCCTTCTTGATGGAGCGCTGAATGTTATCATTCGGCATGTTGTTGGCTTTGGCCTTGGCGATGATATCCCGCAGCTTGCCGTTGGACTCGGGATTGGCGCCGCCTTCCCGCACCGCAATCGCGATCTCGCGGCCGATCTTGGTAAACACCGCGCCGCGCTGCGCATCCGCCTTGCCCTTTTTCGCCTGAATATTATGCCACTTGGAATGACCGGACATGTTATCCCTCCCAGAAAATCAACAATATGGGGTATTATATCATCCGAAATTCAGCCTCGTCAAGCGCTGCGTTCACCGAACCGGGAAAGTGAAGTACGTATCCGGATAAGGTTCGTTCTCCAGCGTATAATGCCACCACTCGGATGAAATCGGCCTGAAGCCGTGCCGCAGCATGACATCGCGCAGGATCATCCGGTTCGCATACTGTTCCTCCGTGATCCCCCGACAGTCCGGATGACTCAGCTCCCCGAAAAAATCAAAGGGGCCGCCCATATCAAGATCCTTCTGCGCGCGCATGTCAAACAGCGTCAGATCCACCGTGCTGCCCCGGCTGTGACCGGAATGCCCGGCGATGTAGCCGCCGGGGATCAGGAGCGCTTTTTCAACATCGGGATAAAAGAAAGCCTTCATCCGGATATCGTCCGGATCCGCTGCCCAGCGCATGAAGTGGTCCACGGCCTGCTGCGGGCGGTAAGCGTCATAGATCCTGAGCCGGTATCCCCCGGAGACCATCTCATCACTGACCTGCTTCAGCCGCTCCGCCGCTTCCCGCGTCATCATCGCCACAGGCTGCTCATACCCGTCAATCCTGGATCCGACGAAATTGAACGTCGAAAAATAGCGGATCTCCAGGATCACATCCGGAACCGCTTCCCCGATGGACACAAAACCCGACGCGTTCTCTGAAAACATAGGAGGCTCCTTGCTGTCAACGTATCACCGCTGCCATTTTACTGCAAGCATCTGCTGTTTTCAAGACGGACACATTTCCGCACCCATGAGATTCCCTCGGAACAAGAACACAATCAAAACTTTTCAAACCGGGTTGTTCGGTGTAAGATACGTTTAGTTTTTTTCAGGAGGGATCCCCATGAATCTGATCGTGCCGAAGGACTATAATCCCGTGCTGAACCTCCGGGATACGGAAATCGCCATCAAGCTGGTCAAGGACTTTTTTGAGACGGAGCTGGCCCGGGCCCTGAATCTGACCCGTGTGTCCGCCCCGATCATGGTGACGCCTGAATCCGGCCTGAACGACAACCTGAACGGGGTCGAGCGCCCGGTATCCTTTGACGTGCTGGAAACAGGGAAGCAGGTGGAGATCGTTCACTCCCTGGCCAAGTGGAAACGCCAGGCCCTGAAAACCTACGGTTTCGCCGTAGGCGAAGGCCTTTACACCGATATGAACGCCATCCGCCGGGACGAGATCACCGATAACATCCATTCGATCTTCGTGGATCAGTGGGACTGGGAGCGTATCATGGCACCCGAAGAGCGGAACGAGGATTTCCTGCGGGATATTGTCAGAAAAATCTATCTGACCCTGCGGAAGACGGAAGGTTTTGTCTGCGCCCATTATCCGCACATCAAGCCCGAGCTGCCGGATCAGATTGCTTTTGTCACCACCCAGGAGCTGGAAGACCGCTATCCGGATCTGACCTCCAAGGAGCGGGAATACAAAGCCGCGAAGGAATACGGCGCCGTGTTCCTGATGCAGGTCGGCGGCGCACTGCGCAGCGGAAAGATTCATGACGGCCGCGCCCCGGACTATGACGACTGGTCCCTGAACGGAGACATCCTCCTGTATGACCCGCTGCTGGACATCTCGCTGGAGGTTTCCTCCATGGGCATCCGCGTCGATCCCGAAACCCTGGTCAGGCAGCTGAAAATCCGCGGCTGTGAGGAGCGGGCAAATCTGCCCTTCCAGAAGGCGCTGCTGAACGGTGAGCTGCCCCAGACCATCGGCGGCGGCATCGGCCAGAGCCGCATGTGCGTCTACTTCCTCCGCAAAGCCCACGTGGGAGAAGTTCAGGCTTCCATGTGGCCTGATGAAGTTGTCGAAGCCTGCCAGAAGGGGAATATCCCGCTGCTGTAATCAACGGCAGGGGAACTTCAGCGGTTGTTCTTCTTATTCAGTTCATCGATTTCTTTCTTCCGGAGCTGCGGAGCACAGGCCGGGCAGCGGGTCAGCTTGCTGTAAGGTTTCCTGTCCAGGTCCGCATAGCGAAAGGACGGCATGGGTTCATACCTGTCGCTCACCATCATGCAGGTGGGCTGGGAATGATAGTTCGCACCCTTTTTGGGGTTATAGTACAGAAGCAGATCGTCATCCGGATAGCCGAGAGTCCTCCCCGCGTCATCCCAGATCAGCACCTTGACGCAGGGGGTGCTCTTTTTTACATCCCCCTTGGGCAGATGATCCCACAGCCATTTTTCATTAATGCCTTCCGGCGTCAGCTGACGCTGCACCCGGATGCAGCCGTGACTGGCCTTTTCCCCCAGGTACCTCTCGCAGCGGTCATAGCTCCAGTAGGTTTCGCCGGTCGCTTCGTTCACCCGTTCCTTACAGGGTACCTCATGGATCAGGATGCCGTCGTTGATCCGCATCGCCATCTGGCAAAAGAGATCGCCGCTCCAGAAATCCCCGGTCCAGCTGATCATCAGATACTCTCCGGCCGGCGTCTCATTCCAGGGAGTGCTCTTCTTCGCAAAGCCGGTGGAACACAGCAGGGTGGAAAACCATATGCCTTCCTTAAACAGGTAGAGACGCTGCTGCTGTTTGTCAATCACGATGCCGTAGGTCTGATCCACCGGCACTTCCTTCAGCAGTTCGGTCTTCACATAACCCTGGAACAGCGTCGCATACACCCGGACGGAGGATCCCTCCGGCGCCGAGGAGTAAGCCTCAATCAGCGTCCAGTCCCCTTCCCGGCGCAGGACATGCACGCCCTGGCTTTCATAGGTCACCAGGCCGGTATACTCTTCACAGTTTTCCTCCGGTCTTTTCCGGGCCTTGCACTGCTGGCGCTGATTGCCGGAAAGGACGGTTATCGGAGCAGTCAGCACCTCCCAGAGGGAATCCTCATCCATCAGGCCCATGGGCCGGTTCCAGGAGCACACCGCGTGATCGCATTTGACCGGGCTGTTTTCATTCGGCGTATGATATTCCAGATCTGTCGCCAGAAGGCTGCTGACCGGTCTGGAAAGATCGATATCCTCAATATCCTCGATGTCCTCCAGCTCCCCCGCCGCTGCGCTCCAGATCAGCAGAAAGCCCGCCAGGAGGGCAAGCAGCCTCCGGGCGGGTCTGATTTCAGTTTTGCGGGTCGATTCAACGCTGTTCATTATTTCATGCTCTGGGTTTTCACCCATCCCTTATCAATCGTTTCCTGGTGGCTGGTGGCATAGGGGCCGATGGCCGTCACCTGCTCCTGCGTCCGCGGGAAATGCAGGCACGCGTGGCCGGCAAAATTGTTATCCGTCCTGTGCTGTACGCCATGAGGCGTATCATGGGTGGAAGCCATGTAGACACTGCCGTTGGCAAAGACCACCCAGACCGCTTTCGCATTCCAGGTATTGACCCCTCCGAATGCCCGCAGCATCCGTGCCGTATCGTTGGCAGTGACGGGTTCAAAGTCCGCATGAGCCCCGAGAGAGAACATATGCACCTGCCAGGAGATGCCCGTACTGAAGTCATAGACGGTCGCATAGGGATACTGCCGGCAGACCGATTTTACCGTGGTGTACCAGTTGGCATAGATCACATTGGCAGCGCTGGGTTTCCCGGTCGACAGGACCTGGGTATCCACCGCCGGCTTCGGCGTCGCGGTCGGCGCAGCAGTGGCTGTCGGCTTGCCGTTCTTCAGCGCCTCCAGGGTCAGCTTGCCGGCCACGCCGTCCGCCTTCAGCTTATTGGCTTTCTGGAAGGCCTTCACGGCCGATACCGTGTTCTTGCCATACTTCCCATCCGCGGTTCCGGTCAGGTAGCCCAGCTCAATCAGTTTCCGCTGCAGCTCCTTGACGGCGCTGCCCTCGCTGCCTTCCTTCAGGGTACTGACCGCCTGCAGCAGGGAAGGAACCGGTGTAGCCGTCGCCTTTGGCGCAGCCGTCGGCGTCGCGGTTGCCTTCGGCGCGGCCTTGGCCGTGCCGCTGAAAACTGCCTTCTGAGTCGCTGTACCGGCCACGCCGTCCGCTTTCAGGCCGTTGGCCTTCTGGAAGGCTTTCACCGCAGCGACGGTTTTCGGGCCGTAGGTACCGTCCGGTTTTCCGTCCAGGTAGCCCAGCTGGATCAGCGCTTCCTGCAGCTGGCGGACTTCTGTGCCGGTATCGTTCTCGCGCATCGTGTTCCACACGTTCACCGTGGGAATCGGTTCCGGCGTCGGCGTCGCGGTGGCCGCCGGTTCCGGGGTTGCGGTGGGTTCCTGGTTATAGGCAATCGCTAAACTGCTGAACAGCACTTTATAGGTATCCATGCCGCCAATGCCGTCCGCTTCCAGCCCGTTCCGTTCCTGGAAATTCTTCAGCGCATTCACGCTGGCCCGGCCGAACAGGCCATCCACCGTGCCGCGGTAGTATCCGAGTTCCTTCAGGCGTTTCTGCACATTTTTCGCATCCGCGCCTTCGCTGCCGTTTTTCACGGTGGTCGCGGGAAGTACCCAGACCGGTTCCGGAGTCGGCGTCGCCGTGGGAGTCGGAGTGGGCGTGGCATTCGCGCCGATGGCCCCCGCCGCAAAGATCGCGCTCTGGGTCTCCGCGCCGGCCACACCATCCGCCTTCAGGCCGTTCTTCTTCTGGAAGGCGATGACCGCCTTTCTGGTTAAGTCGTCATATTTATTGGTCACCAGACCGGTATAATAATCCAGTTCCTTCAGCCGCACCTGCAGCTTTCCAACCGCTTCGCCGGTATTGTTCAGACGGATCGCCGTGCCCTTCGCCGGGCTCAGCGTATTGATCTTCGTCGCGACGCCGCTGGCGTTCAGGGGTTTGCCGGAATACAGGTAAGCCTGGATGTTGGCATCCATCAGGCCGGTATCCGGATAGCTGTTCTTCCGCTGGAAGGCGATCACGGCGTTCTCCGTCGCTCCGCCGAAATCCCCATCGGCCTTTCCCTTCAGGAATCCCAGCTCAATCAGCGCCTCCTGCAGGGCGCGCACCTCACTGCCGCTGCTGCCCCGTTTCAGGATGACATATCCGCCGGCATCCTCCTCGGGACTCAGGGTGGGGACCGGCGTCAGCGTCGGCGTGACACGGATCTTCCTGACCTCTTTCAGGACGATAAACTCCGTCTTCACCCAACCGGAGTATTTGCCATAGTCTACTTCAGCCCAGCTGCCATTCTTGCTCAGGACAGAGATCTCCGCCCCGGCAGGAATCGTTTTGATCAGCGTGGACCGAACGGACCGTTTTGCCCGCAGGTTCACTTTCACCCGGGTCACCGTCGTATAGGGGTAGCTGCTGACCACTTCCATCTCCTGATCCTCTTCCCCTGCCGCGGAAGCAAGCACAATCACACCGGTCGCAAACAGCACCAGCGCCGCGGCTCCAGCCGCAATCCGCAGAAGAAGCTTCTTCAGCTGAGTCATCCGTTTCCCTCCCGTTTGAAAAAGGACATAAAAAAGCCCGTTGGCATTCGGATACAGGCTGATTCTACAACGTCTGTTTCAAAATGTCAACGGATTTTTACGAAATTATTAATTTTCTGTTTTATTTCATGCTTTCCCAGCGGGCAGGAACACACGGACAGCCCATACGCTTCCTCGCCGCCCGGATTTCCACATAACATCCGCACCGGGCGCAGGTGCCGCGGTTCAGGGATTCACAATCCCGGCACAGAGCTAACCGGCGCCGGTATTCCTCCCCCGGCGTCCGCTCCTCTTCCGCGATCTCCCCGATCCGGGCAGCGATGATGTCCGCCAGTTCCGTCTCGTCCGGCATTTCCGCCAGCAGACAGCGGCAGGGCGGCCGCGTCACAGCCGGATTTCCGCCACGGAGCAGGCCGGCATCCGTACCACCAGATGCCCGTCTTTCACCTCAAAGTCACTGAAAGCTTCGACCTTCAGCAGGGCATTGCCGAAATCATTGAACTGGTCCATCTTTCCGGTCAGGATTCGGCCCTCCGCCTTTTCGATCGCCTCGTCCCGCAGGCGGATCACGACTTCTTCGTCCTTTTCCGGATGCAGATTGCTCAGGGTCACGGTGATCCGGCCATCCTTTTCAGAAGCGGAAGCGGTCACCCCGGGCAGGCTGAATTTGTCTGTCCCGATTTTCCCGGCCTCCACGAAGCAGTCCAGCTCCTTCGCGTTCATGTGTTCCCTGTACAGGTCGAAGACATAATACGTAGGCGTCAGCACCATTTGATCGCCATCGGTCAGGATGATGGCCTGCAGCACATTCACCGTCTGCGCGATGTTCGCCATGAATACCCGGTCACAATGGCGGTTGAAGATATCCAGGTGAACAGCAGCCACCATCGCATCGCGCATGGTATTCTGCTGGTAAAGGAAGCCCGGATTTGTACCCGGCTCTACATCGAACCAGGTTCCCCATTCATCAATAATCAGGCCAACCCGCTTCTTCGGATCATAGCGGTCCATAATCCGTGCGTGCAGCATCAGTTTCCGCTCCATATCGGCGGAAATCGCCAGCGTTTCATAGTAGTCGTCCTGCGTGAACTGCGTTGCGCTGTTCTTATGGTCCCATCCGCCGGGGATCGTATAGTTGTGAAAACTCAGGCCGTCCATGCAGGAACCCGCGTTCTTCATCAGGACCTCGGTCCAGTTTTCGTCCACATCTCCCGGTCCGCAGGCAATTTTATACAGCTTGTGCTCACCGTACTGCCGGCAGAAATTCTGGTAGCGCCGGTATTCATCCGCATAGTACTCCGGCCGCATCAGTCCGCCGCAGCCCCAGCTCTCGTTGCCCACGCCCCAGAAACGTACGCCCCAGCTGTCCTGTCTGCCGTTGGCCCGGCGCTCCCGCACCACGGAGGAATCCCCGTCCGAGTTCAGGTATTCCACCCACTCGCTCATCTCGCGCACGGTGCCGCTGCCGACATTCCCGGTAATATAAGGCTCACAGCCGACCTGGCGGCAGAGTTCAAGAAACTCATGCGTCCCAAAGGAATTGTCCTCCGTAACGCCGCCCCAGTTGGTGTTGACCATGATTTTGCGGTTTTCCTGCGGACCGATGCCGTCCCGCCAGTGATACTCATCCGCAAAACAGCCGCCCGGCCAGCGCAGCACAGGCAGGCGAATGGCCTTCATGGCCTCCACCACGTCCCTGCGCATACCGTTTTCATTGGGAATCCGGCTGTCTTTCCCCACGAAGATGCCGCCGTATATGCAGCGGCCCAGATGCTCGGCAAAATGGCCATAGATATACCTGGAAATCGTTCCCTGAGAACGGTTTCGGTCAATGCTGATCTTTGCCACGCGTGTTTTCCTCCCGCTGTGTTGGTTTTATTTGTTTCGCTTCAGTCGTTTGATTGCTTCCAGCGCCGCTGCCTGCTCCGCCTGCTTCTTGGTCTTTCCGCTGCCGGTGCCCAGTTCCTGTCCGCCCCGGCTTACCCGGGCCTCGAAGACCGGCGCGTGCGGCGGTCCGCTGGTGCCCGTAATTTCGTACACCGGGGTTTCCCCACCGTTCTTCTGCAGAATCTCCTGCAGCTGCCCCTTGCTGTCCTGCATGGGCCGGCTGACCTCGTCTTCCCCGGGCCAACAACGGTCAACCACCTCCCGGGCCGCCTCCATGCCGCCGTCAAGATACACCGCAGCCAGTACTGCCTCCATCGCATCGCACAGCACACTGGGCTTGGTTCTCCCGCCGGTCAGCTCCTCTCCCCGGTCCATGATCAGGGCTTCCCCGATGCCCAGCCGCTGCGCGATGGGGCTCAGGGCCGCCTCGCAGACCAGCAGCGCCCGCATATGCGTCAGCGAGCCCTCACGCTCATCCGGATGCTTCCGGTACAGCCTGTCGCTCATCAGGTACTGCAGCACTGCGTCGCCGAGAAACTCAAGACGCTGATTGTCCTGCCGGCCCGCGGAAGGGTGCGTCAAAGCGCGGCGAAGCAATGCCTCGTCGCGGAAGGTATAACCCAGGGCATCCATCACCCGTTTCAGCATGGATTATCCCTTGGCTTTAGCCACATACTCCACCACGTCGCCCACGGTGCGGAGTTTCATGATCTGGTCATCCTCCACCGTAATGCCAAAGCGGTCTTCCAGATCCATGATCATCACCATGATGTTGGCGGAATCAGCCCGCAGGTCCTCAATCAGCCGGCTTTCGGGCTTGATGTCGGCGGGATTCACTTTCAGCTGGTCTGCGATCATGCTCTTGATGGTTTCGAAATCCATAGGGGGATCCTCCTTCTTATTTCTTGTTTGTCCTGTTGGTTACCTGTATGGCATCCGGCCGGAGCCGGGATTACCCGTTCTGCTGATCGGGGTTCAGCATGGCCACGCCCTTCTCAATAATCTGAACCACATGACCGTCGATCATCTTCACACACTGTCCGATGGCGCTGGCAAAGGCGTGGGCATTGCTGCTGCCGTGAGCCTTCACCACGGCGCCCTGCACGCCGAGGAGCGGCGCGCCACCGATTTCATCCGAGTCCATGGCTTTCTTCACCCGCCCAAAGGCCGGCTTGGCGATCAGACCGGCAATCTTGCCGCGGGTGTCCGCCAGGAGCTCTTTCTTAATCAGGCCCAGCAGCGCGGTGGCCAGGCCTTCCGTATACTTCAGGATCAGGTTGCCGCCAAATCCGTCCGTCACCACAACGTCCGCCTTGTCCAGGGGGATATCGCGCGCCTCCACATTGCCGATAAAGTTATACGGAGCCTTCTCCATCAGGGGATAGGTCTCCTTGACCAGGGCGTTGCCCTTCTCGGCTTCCGCGCCGATGTTCACCAGGCCGACGCGGGGGCTCTGCATACCGAGGACGCCTTTCATATAAGCGTCACCCATGATGCCGAACTGCACCAGGTATTCCGGCTTGCAGTCCACATTGGCACCACAGTCGATCAGCAGGAAATGGCCTTTGCCGTTGGGCATCAGGGGGGCCAGCGCCGGACGTTCAATGCCGGGAATCCGGCCCAGGCGGAACATGCCGCCTGCCAGCGTCGCGCCGGTGGATCCGGCAGAAACAAAGCCGTCGGCCTCGCCGCTGCGCACCTTCAGCATGCCCTGCACCGTGGCGCTGTTTACCTTTTTCCGCACACCCATGACCGGACTTTCATGGTTGGTGATGACCTCCGGGGCTTCCTCCAGGGTGATGCGATCCTTCACATCCTCCCAGCCCGTCAGGAAGGGGGTCACTTCGTCCAGCTTTCCGGCCAGAATCACTTCCAGGCCGGGGGTGTTCCGCAACGCTTCCAGCGTGCCTTTAACCGGCGCCTCCGGCGCCAGGTCTCCCCCCATCGCGTCCACGTAAATCTTCAATGCTGCTCCCTCCTCAATACGCTTTCGCGAAATACATCACCCTGTCCGCCTTCCGGCCGCAGCAGACACAGGTATCACCGAAGCGATATTTTTCCTGATCAAAGGGCATGTTCCGGGAAGAGGCGTTAAACTTCTCCTTGATCTCATCCTCACAGGCCCGGTCGCCGCACCACATCGCCCGGGCAAACCCGGTTTCCACGGCAGCTCCCAGCTCGTCCATATTATGCACTACTGTCGTCCGCGCATCACGGAAAGCCTTTGCCTGCTCAAACAGCGTCTTCTGCACGTCATCCAGCAGCTCCGCGACCTTCGTGTCAATGCTCTCGAGCGGCACGGTGAACTTCTCCAGCGTATCCCTGCGGAACACGGTCACCACGCCGTTTTCCAGATCTCTGGGGCCGACTTCCAGCCGCAGCGGCACCCCTTTCAGTTCCCAATCGTTGAACTTGAAGCCCGCGCTGACCGTGTCCCGGGTATCAAGTTTCACCCGGATACCCGCCGCCTTCAGCTGGTCCCTTAAGGCTTCACACTTCTCCATGACGCCGCCCTTATGCGCTGCAATGGGCAGGATCACCGCCTGGATCGGCGCGACTTTCGGAGGCAGCCGCAGGCCGCGCTCATCGCCGTGAGTCATAATGATCGCGCCGATCAGCCGGGTGCTGACGCCCCAGCTGGTCTCGTGGACATATTCCAGCTTGCCTTCCTTGCTCTGGAACTGGATATCGTACGCCTCCGCAAAGTTCGTGCCGAAGTTGTGGCTGGTGCCGGCCTGCAGCGCCTTGCCGTCCTGCATCATAGCCTCCATGGAATAGGTGGCCCGTGCGCCGGCAAACTTTTCCTTCTCGCTCTTCTGACCGACATACACCGGCAAAGCCAGCACGTTCTCAGCCACTTCGCGGTAAACTTCCAGCATTTTCAGGGTCTCTTCCTCCGCCTCCTCCGCGGTGGCGTGGATCGTATGGCCTTCCTGCCACAGGAACTCACTGGTCCGCAGGAAGGGGCGCGTGGCCTTCTCCCAGCGCATCACGGAGCACCACTGGTTATACATCATCGGCAGATCACGCCAGGTCTGCACCCACTTGGAATACATGGAACAGAAGATCGTTTCGCTGGTGGGCCGCACCGCCAGCCGCTCCTGCAGCTTCTCCGTGCCCCCCTGGGTCACCCAGGCCACTTCCGGAGCAAAGCCTTCCACATGCTCTGCTTCCTTCAGCAGCAGGCTTTCCGGGATCAGCATCGGGAAATAAACGTTCTCGGCGCCGGTTTCCTTGAAGCGTACGTCCATCTCCGCCTGAATCCGCTCCCAGATGGCATAGCCGTAGGGGCGGATGATCATGCAGCCCCGCACCGGCGCATAGTCGCACAGCTCCGTCTGCTTGATCACATCCGTGTACCACTGGGAAAAATCCTCGCTGCGGGGCGTAATATGGGTCACAAATTCCTGCTTCTGTTCCTTCGCCATGGTTGAATCTCCTCCGTCGTTTGTTTTCTTAATCAGGCAGCGTCAGGGAATACATGCTCTCACCCGAGGCCAGCAGCATCCGTCCATCATCGGTGATGCCGTAGCATGCGGTCATTTTCTCGTCCGCGGACGCCGGAATCTTATATCCGAAGAACCGCTGACCGGATGCATCCGCCCGGTACACATAGTCTCCCGAAGCCGCATAGATATTGCCGTTATGGATATAAGCGCCGACACAATCGTCAGGCAGTGTGTAGCGCTTGTCCACCTCGCCTTCCATCACCCGCAGCTCGTTGATCACCTGCGTGCTGGAGGTTTGAGAAGTCGGGGCCAACAGCATTTTTGCCCGCCCGCGCTCAGGGACTTCATAGTCGATCAGCTTCCAGCCATAAGCCAGCATCGTGGCGTTGGTATCCTGCACGCACTTGTAATCGTAGGTATACACCTGCTGCGTGGTGAACACCCGCAGCCGGGCGTTCTCGTACACCACCTTATAGGTCATATCCTCGCCCAGGCTGACCTCGCCGGTGTTCATTTTGCCAACCTGGAAGGTATTCAGGATCGTGTTCGGCGCCGTGCCGAATACGTCCAGTGCCAGAGTCCACAGATACTGCCCCTGATCGCCGTAGAACCCTGTGTCCAGAAGCAGCAGACCATTGTAGGCATCCGCTTCCACATCCACCTGGGCGCCGTTCAGATCCTTCACAATCAGCTTCGGCTCCGTGTCCTCGCCGACAACCACCGCCGCGTACCGCTCCCCCAGCCGGACAAACTGCACATCGGCCTCCTGGGCCTCGTTGTAGGTCGCATTGCCGTTTTTATCCACCAGGAAAACCTGCTTCCCGCTCCAGACAGCCAGATGGGTCGGTCCGACACTGAATTTCACATCCGTGCCCGCCGGGAAGCTCCAGCGGATTGTACCGCCGCTGGACAGATGATGGATCGACATTCCGTCGTAATACACCAACCCGTCCCGGAAGGGCGTCACACTCTGATTGGAATAGCACGGCAGTTTCGACAGGGTAATTTCCTTGCCTCTGCCATATCCCCGCAGGAAGCGCACCCCCAGTACCACAGCCAGCACGACGCACACCAGGATGATCCAGCTGCGGATCTGCCGTTTCCGGACCGTTTCCTGGGAAGGCGACCGGGCTTCCGCCGCGTTCCGGCTTCGGGACCTGTACAGCTGATCGCTGTTATTTGGGTTTGCCTTTGCCATGTCCGGGCTCCTTTATTCTTCGATCAGGCGTTTCGGGCAGTTTTCGACCGCATCCATCACGGGATTCATCCAGTCCTCATTGAACAGCTCGATTACGCCCGTATCGCATTCCCGGGCCAGGGCAGGATCCAGCGGCAGCTGGGCGAGCAGTGGCAGCCCATGCTCCAGCGCGACCTGCGCCGTTTTGCTTTCCCCGAAGGGATAGATCTTCCTTCCGCAGTCCGGGCAGGCAATCCAGCTCATATTCTCGACAATGCCGAGCACCGGGATATCCATCATTTTGGCCATGTTCACAGCCTTCTCGACAATCATGCCCACCAGTTCCTGCGGGCTGGTGACAACAATGATTCCGTCTACCGGCAGGCTCTGAAACACAGTCAGCGGGACATCCCCCGTTCCCGGGGGCATATCCACGAACATATAGTCCACCTCGCCCCAGACCACATCGGTCCAGAACTGCTTCACCGTGCCGCTGATCAGGCTGCCGCGCCAGACCACCGGATCGGTATCGTTCTCCAGCAGCAGGTTGACACTCATCATCTTCACACCGGTGCGGCTCTCCGCCGGCAGGATTCCCTCATCGCATCCCATAGCTTTCTCATGGATGCCGAACATCTTCGGGATGGAGGGCCCGGTGATGTCCGCATCCAGCACGGCCGCCAGTTTCCCGTTCCGCCGGGTGAGCACCGCCATCAGAGAAGTCACCAGGCTCTTGCCGACACCGCCCTTCCCGCTCATGACGGCGATCACCTTCCCGACATGGCTCAGGCTGTTCAGCGGAGCTTGCAGACTCTCCGGCTTCCGGCTCGCGCAGTCCGCGCCGCAGGTGGAACAATCATGGGTACATTCCGACATTTTTCCATTCACTCCTCATCATTATTCTCTCCGGATTCTCCGGCTGCATTCAGGCACCGGTTCCTGTCCCCGCCAGGCGATTACCTGAACCAGGACTTCCCCGTGCTCCCCCGCGATTGCCGCGGAGAACCGGAGCATCCGCTCCTTCTCCCCCGGCGCCAGCAGCCCACGGGTCCGTCCGGCCCGCTCCCGATCCGGCAGGTGTACCGCTTTCTCAAAATCCCAGCCGGCTTCCCCGGCGGGAACCAGGCGGTATTCCAGTTTCGTTTTCTGCTCCGTCCGGAAGCGGAACGACAGGCTGATCTGCCCGTTTTCCGTCTTTGGCGGATCGAACCGGACTCCGAGAATCCGCTCTCTGCCGCTGCGGTCCTCCGGCAGAAAGAACAGGGGTTCCACGTCCTCCGCCGGCCAGAATCCGACTTCTGCCACACCGTAAATCTCCCGGATCCTTCCTGCCAGCTCCGACAGGCTTATCCGTCCGTCTCCGTCCGGGTCAATCTGCTCCGGATCGCTGGCCCGGAGAGCGTTTTCCATCGCCGCCGTAAAGTATCCCGTACCGCCATGCTCCCCCGCAGTCCAGAAATAGCTCCGTTCCCCGGCTCCGCATGAAACCAGTACATGGTAAGCTTCCGATTCAAAGGCCTCTGCAAAAGCGCCCGCATAACAGCAGTCCAGAATCAGTACCTTTTTCCCCGGCACCGGATCCAGCATCGCGCGCAGTTCCTCCGGGGAAAGAAGATCCTCCGTTTTGCCGTCAGACAGCACCAGCACCGTACCCTGCTTTCCGTCTTCTTCCCACCGAATGCCATGGGTGCTCAGGTAGAGCAGGGAGGTATCTTCTTCCCCCGCGCCGCCGAAGGCCTCCCGGATGGCTTTCTCCAGGCCGCTGATCGACGATGGACCGTTCACGCATTGGGTTACCCGGGCATAGGCAGGCAGGAAATCAGCAAACAGACCTGCCGCACGCTCCGCATTGTTCGCAGAGCAGGGCGCTGTGTTTTCCTGGGTCACAAACAGGTCCATCCCCACTGCCAGGCAGCGGAATACGTGCGTTTCCAAGCCCTCCGCCTGAGTCTCACCCCGGCAGCACACTGCCAGCAGCACCGCAGCGAGGGCGGCAAGCCATCTCTGCCCTTTCACCGCATCAGTACCCGAAAAGGATCTTCAGCGTCGACGGCCCGCAGACGCCGTCGGGGTTCAGGCCGTTGGCACGCTGGAAGGCTTTCACCGCGTTCACCGTCACCGTATCATAGATCCCGGTCGTCTGGCTCATGAATCCGAGCTCGATCAGGCAGTCCTGCACCTGCAGCACCTCATCACCCGTATCGCCGGGGCTGATCGTGGAATACTGCTCCGAGACCGCCGTTGCCGCGATCGCGTCGGAGGAGTACAGGCGGCTCAGCGTATTCTTGCCGGCCACTCCGTCCACCGGTGTGATATGGTTCTGAATCTGGAAGGCGCGCACGGCATCCGAAGTGGTCTGGCCGTAATCGCCGTCAATCGCCCCGTCGTAATATCCCAGCTCATACAGGGTATACTGCAGATTCCGTACGGCGGTGCCCGTATCGCCCATGCGCAGTGCGGAATAGGTCACCGGGGACTTCGCGCCCGTGCGGTACAGGGCGCGCTGCGTAGCCGGGCCGGCCTTGCCGTCCACAGTCAGGTTGTTCTGGGCCTGGAAAGCCATGACCGCCGCTTCGGTGGCAGAGCCGAACTTGCCGTCACGGCTGCCGGGATCGTAACCCAGCGCCTTCAGGCGATCCTGCAGTTTCTTCACCGCGCTGCCCTCGCTGCCCACCTGCAACGTTTCATAGCCGGTGGAAGCGATATCGGTCGTGTCGCGGCCGCCCGTAGTCTTCTGGGAGATCTTCACCGTTGTGCCGGAAGCCTTGTTGGCCCGCCCGGAGTACAGCTTGCTCAGCGTCGCGGAGCCGGCCTTGCCGTCTGCCGTCAGGTTGTTATTCTTCTGGAAGGCGATCACCGCTGCCTGGGTCGTCACGCCGAATTTTCCATCCGCGCTGCCGGCCAGGTAGCCAAGATCCTTCAGCTTCTGCTGCATCTGTTTGACCGCGCTGCCCTCACTGCCGAACTCCAGGGTTTCCGAATTGGTGGAACTCACCGCCTTCGAAGTCCTGGCCGCATTGGAAGAATACAGGGCCCGCAGGGTATCGGGGCCGGCGATGCCGTCCTCCCAGAGATCCTTTGTTTTCTTCTGGAAGCCTTTCACTGCCGCCTCAGTGGCAGTGTCGTAGGTACCGGTCACCTTGCCGTCCAGCCAGCCCAGTTCAATCAGCCGGCGCTGCAGTGTCTGCACACGCTTGCCGCTGTCACCCAGCTTCAGATAGTAATCCTTGCTCAGGTTCGGGGTGTGGGTGGGCTTCGGCGTGGCGGTATACTTCGGCGTGGCGGTGGCGGTTGCTTCCTTTTTGCTCTTCGCGTCCTTGCTGTTCATCTTTTTCAGCGTCTGCTCGCCGCATTTGCCGTCCGCGCGCAGGCCGTTGGCCTTCTGGAATTCCTTTACGGCCTTCTCCGTGGCCGGACCGTAATCGCCGTCCGCGGCGCCCTTGTAATAGCCCAGTTCCTTCAGCCGCTTCTGGACCGCGCGCACCGCATCACTGCCCTTGAAACCCAGCTGCAGGCTGGGGGGCGTCAGCGTAGGCGTGGCCACAGGCGGAGTCGTCACGGCAGGCGTGGTCGCGAGCGCCGGCGAATTCGAAGGCAGCATGCCGGTTGTCTCCATGCCGGGCACAGGCGTGTTGTCAAACACGATCGTTCCGCCCGTGGGAATCGGCGTAATGCCCGCCGGATTCGTCGGCTGATCCGTACTGCCCCAGTCGCTCCAGCTGGTGCCACTGGCCGGAGTCGGCGTCGGCTGCCCGTCCAATGTGGCCGGCGTTTCCACCGCTACCGTATCCGGCGTTACCGTCACGGTCGCTGTCGGCGCCAGCGTCTGGAAAGGCATATTGTTGCCCGGATTGGTTTCCTGGCCGTTGTTCACATCATCCGGCGCCATATAGCATCCCGTCAGCACCAGGCAGAGGCCCAGGACCAAAGCGAGGGCAATGATCTTTCCGTTTCTCTTTGCCATGTTTCGAACCTCCGATCCGACCGATTGTCTGTCATTTTCCGTTGCCGGGTTCCTGACTCCGGCTATCTGGACGGAAACATTTCTGTAAATGTCTGATAATGATCGCCGGTGTACCACACCTGTCCGTCATTGGAATAAACGATCCGTTCGGCGTTTCGCTTCCCCTTCCGGTAGTTGCAGTCGCATTCGAAGTACTTCCGGCCCTTTACTTTCGGGAGCTTTCCCTCATAGTTTCCGTAGCGGTCTCCCCCAATGCTCTTTCCCGGCGCCACGTCGCTGACATAATTCCGGCTGCTGTCCCATCCCAGGGCCTGCGCCTCTGCCTTCGTGATGAAGTTCTCCGGCAGTTTCCCATAGGCGAACAGATAATCCGCGATTTCCTGCGGATCGGTGATCGGCCCGGCCTTTTGCTCCGGCTCCTTCGCCGTAATCTTCTCCGGTTCCGCGGGAACCTCTGCCTGCGCCGGCTCCTCAGCCGGCACCTCCGTCAGCGCAGGGACCGCCGCCTCCCGGGACGCCGCTCCGGAAGGTTCCTTTCCCGTCCCGCATCCGGCCAGCACCAGCATCATTGCCAGCAGCAAGGCGAACAGCGCCGCAATTCTTCGTTTCCTCATTTATGGTACCTCTCTCCCGCGCTGATCTTTTCCGCCCGGTACAGCTGCTCCAGCAGCATAACCCGGGCCAGCTGGTGCGGGAAGGTCATATCGCTCATGGACAGCTCCTCGTCCGCCCGTTCCAGCACATTCTTCCCCAGCCCCAGGCTTCCGCCGATGACGAATACGAACCGGCTCACGCCGCCCCCGGCTTTCAGGGATGCCAGGTAGGATGCCAGAGCAGGGGAATCCATCTTCCTGCCGGAAATCGTCAGCGCAATCACCCGGTCTCCCGGTCGGATCCTGCTCAGAATCGCCTCGCCCTCCCGGGTTTTCACCTGTTCCTCCAGCGCCGGGGAGGAAGCCTGCGGTTCCGGCATGTCCGGAATCTCAATCTCCTCATACTTCCCGTAGCGGCTTAACCGCTTCAGGTATTCATCCGCCATCTGCCGGTAGGGCTTCTCCTTCATCTTCCCCACGCACAGAACCAGCGTGCTCATGGTGCCCGCCGGGGCAGGCTGTCCCGGTCGATCAGCGTCCAGGCCATGTTCACACTCTCTTCCTTCTCGCCGTCGATCATCCGCAGAATCTTCCGCGCCGTCAGGGCGCCGAAAGCATCCTTCGGATGGCCCAGCGTGGTCAGCGCCGGCGTCAGCATACCGGAGAAGGTCGCATTGTCAAACCCGATGATCCCCAGCTCGGAAGGCATGCTCACACCGCTCTCCTGCAACCGGGTCATAAACTGTGCCGCGAAGATGTCATTGTAGCAGATCAGGCAGTCCGCCTCCCGCCGCACCAGCATCTCCATAAACCGCTTCCCCGCCGGCGTATCGTACAGGTCATTCCGTTCCTCCGTACTGAAGGGCAACACCCGCCGGTCCGGCATATTCACACCCGCGGCGCGCGCCTCGTCCAGAAAACCCGCCAGCCGCTCCCGGCCCTGCAGGTCATCCGTCTTGAACAGACCCGCCGGCCGGGTATAACCCCGCTCCAGCGCAGTCCTCGCGGCCAGACGGCCACCGCCGTAGTCATCCATCACCACGTGCGGAAACTGTTCCAGCCCCGGATAGTATCCGTTCATGAACAGCACCGGCACGTTCCGCTCGGCAAAACGGTTCAGAAGATCCCGGTTGGGCGTTTCCCTCGCAGTGCGGCTGCCTTCCATGATCAGCCCGTCCACCTGCCCGTCCAGCATCCGCTCCAGGATGTTCCGCTCGGTCCGGATATCGTTATATGTGGCGCTCAGGGACATCACCGCACCCTTTTCGTTCAGTACGGATTCGATTCCCTGCGCGATGGAAGGAAAAATATAGTCGGTAATAAAGGTGGTCACCACGCCGACGTGGATAATCCCCTGCCGTTTCCTGGGCCCATGGCGTACATAGGTGCCGCTGCCTCTGCGCCGATCCACCAATCCGTCATCCTCCAGAAGGGCAATGGCCTGCCGTACTGTCTGCCGTGAAACGTCAAAGCGGAGACGAAGCTCTTCCTCCGTCATCAGCGTCTGTCCGTCCCGGAATAATCCTTCCGCGATTTCCCGCCGCAGGGTATCCGCCACCTGCAGATACTTCGGCTGTTCAGCCACAGTAAACACATCCCTTCCGAAGAGGTTGTTCCCATTTTAACAGACAAATCCTTTCTTTTCAATAGAAAGCGCTTAAAAAGTACGAACAATTCAGAATTATTCCGGGATTTTCCGCGTGAATGCGTAAATTGCGATTGCCGCCGCGACCGAAAGGTTCAAGGAATCGACACAGTCATTGCTCTCAATACGCACCGGCTGTCCCATGCCGGCAAACTCCGCCGGCAGTCCCCGACCCTCATTTCCGAACACCAGGGAGCATTCCCGGGGAACCTCCCCCTCCAGCACCTGCTGCATCGGCCTGGACGCGTCCAGCATGAACGGATACAGCATCCGCCCGGGAAACTCCGTCCGATACGCATCGAACGTATCATATACCCGTACCCGCAGGCGGAAGATCCCCCCCATGCTGGCCCGCACTGTCCGCGGGTCGAACAGATCGACGCAGGGACGGATCAGCGCGACATCCCTGATCCCCAGTCCCAGCGCCGTGCGCAGGATTGTGCCGACATTGCCGCTGTCCCCGGGATTGTGCAGCACGACATGGGGTTCGCCTGCCTCCAGCGTATCTGAAAATTTCCCAAACACCGCCGCCGCGAAGCAGTTCTCCTTCCCGCTGATCCGGGCCAGCGCCCGGTCCGCTTCCTCCACGCGTACTCCCAGCTTCCCGGCCAGGGCCGTCAGCTTTCCGACGCCTTCCCGCCCGGCGGCTGAGGAATGAACCAGCAGCCGCCGCACGTTCTCCGGACGGTGCAGCAAACACTCCATGCTGGGAAAAATGCCCGGCGCGTAGCTGTAGTCAAGGCTCGGATCATAAGCCGACAGGGATGGCATAGCTGTTTCCTCCTCCCGGGTTTTCAGGTTTTCAGGGGGCCCTTGATTCCGTCCAGCGCAACCCAGGTGTGACAGTCGTTCCCGTCAAAGCGGAAATCCACCCTCGCGCGCTCCTTGCGCCAGTCGATCCGGGTCACAACACCTTCACTGTGCTCGAACAGCGGATCCTCCAGGCGCACCGTTTCCCCGATCTGCACGAGCTTCATCGCGCCAACCAGCCCGTTCTTCTCCAGCAGGCTCATCGCGAATTCCCGGTCGCTGCCCTCCAGCTCATAGCCGGTTTCCGTCCGGCCGACCCGGCGGATCACTCCGTCAATCCCGTTGAAAAAGGTATAGTCAGTCAGCCGTTCCTCATGGAACAGAAATACATAGCCGGGCAGCAGGTCGTTCCGCCTGTCCAGATTCTCCCCCTGTTTGCGCTGCTTGTGCAGGATCTGAGGAGAGAACGCCCGGTTGATGCCGCGGATCTCCATCAGCTGTGCGATGCGCCCGCACCGCTGCGTCCGGCAGAAAAGACAGTAGACATACATTCCTTTCCTCTCCCCTCAGTAGCGGTAATTGGCCTTTTCCCGGCGGAACCGTCCGCTGTAACAGGGATCATGCACCTCCCTGCCCCATTTCCGTCCGAAATGTTCCGCATCTCCCGGATCCCGTTCCGTGCCGTTCAGGAAAAAGCTTTTCCGCGGATAGACGGCCCGCGCGTGCGGCGTCCACACAGTCCATTTTCCGCTCTCCCGCAGCCGAAGCCCCAGATCCACCGCCGCCAGGCCTCCGCGGAATTCTTCGTCCAGCCCCGGCCAGCAATCTTTTCGGATCATGGCGCAGGCCAGACTCCCGGCAATCACGTTATGCACCTTGTTCATCATGTCGTGCCAGCCGCCTGCCGTCAGGTACATCCCCTCATTCACGCATTGGGCGATGTGCTCCATCCCGCAGGCATACCCGCCGCCCGTAATATACCCCCGCCGGTCCGTCAGCGCCGGGCATACCATCGCCGCGTCCGCCCGCTGGGCAAACATCAGCAGCTCATCGATGAATTCCCGGTTGAATCCCCGGGCCGCTGATTCCATGATCAGCAGGCAGTCACCGTCAGCCTCCCGCACAGCGCAGTTCAGCGCCTGCGCGAATCTGCCCCGTTCGGGCATCACGACGCAGTCCCCGGGCAGGTTTTCCCGCCCGGTTCGCTCCCGCAGTTCCCGCAGGCACGCCCGGCAGGCCTCCTCGCTCTTTCCGTAAACCAGCGCCCGTACCCGCAGTCCCTCCGGCACTTCGTACCACAGGCGGATCTCCTTCCGCACCGGCTTTGCGGATACCTTCCGCCCCAGCCTTCCCTCATGCTCCGTCACCGCCCGGCATCCGTTCTCCAGGCAAACCTGCAGGTTCCGGTGGCTGGCGCTGCTGAAAACCTCCCGCCAGCTGTACAGGACGTACGGCACATGCGCAATCCGGTCCGTTTTCTCCGCCGCCCGCAGGAACAGATCATGATCCTGGCTGCCGTCAAACCCACTGCGCAGGCCGCCGATCTCCTGCAGCAGCGTTTTGCGCATCGCCGACAGATGGCAGATATAGTTATCGCTGACCAGATTGTCCGGGCAGTAATCCGGCTTGTAATGCGGATCCATGTGATGGGAACCGTCCTCGCTGATCCGGTCCTCGTCGGTATAGATCACATCAGGATTTTCCCGGGCAATGCATTCCGCCACCCGCCACAGCGCGTCCGGCTCCAGCAGATCATCATGGTCACACAGCACAATCCACGCCCCGCGGGCCAGGGGGATTGCCTGATTTGTGTTGCCTGAAATCCCGAGGTTCTCCCTCCCCCGGATCACCCGGAAAGGCGGTTTTTCTTCCGCTTCCCGCAGCACTTGCAGCGTCTCCTCCCGGGTACTCTTCCCGTCGTACAGAATCGCTTCAAAGTCCCGATAGGTCTGAGCCTCAATGGTCTTCAGCAGTTCCCGCAGCATCCGGGAATCCGTATTGAAAACCGGGACAACCAGACTCAGCAGCCCGGCATCCGGCTGATTTTCCCGCTGCCGTTGCAGCTCCGCCTCCGGACATTTTTCCCTCTCCCGCCGGCGCTCATAGGTGCGCAGGTATTTCTGGGCAGCCTTCTGCCCCAGCCGCCGCAGCGTATACCCGGTCCCGTGCGTCTTCCGGTAATCCAGGATCCGCCGGATCCCTCCGAATTCCCCGTTTCCTTCGCTCCCCTGCATACGTCTCTCCCGCGCTTCCCGTATTTCGTCCTGGCATATCCTGATGCTTCATGTTACCCCGCCGGCCGCATCCCTGTCAACTCCTGCCCGCGGCGCTTGACCGTTTCCGGGATTACGGGTATCATACCCTCAGAAACTGCCGCAGGGGAGGTTCCTTTCATGAAAAGCCGCGCGGAAATTCTCCGCTTCGCTGTCACCGGTCTCATCTGCTTCCTGATCGAGTTTGCCGCGCTGGTGTTCTTCCGGGATGCACTGGGCCTGCCGACGCTGGCAGCCACGCCGGTCGCCTTCCTGATCTCGGTCATCGTAAACTATGTGATGTGCGTGAAGTGGGTCTTCCCCGGAGCCGAGGACAAGGCCGCGGCAAAAGTCGGATTTTTCATCACCAGCGTCGCCGGCCTCATGCTCAACGAACTGCTGATGTGGCTTTTCGGCACGCTTTTCGGCGAAAATGCAATGATCCTCACGG
This sequence comes from uncultured Clostridia bacterium, assembly GCA_947166385.1. Taxonomy (GTDB): domain Bacteria; phylum Bacillota; class Clostridia; order Christensenellales; family Aristaeellaceae; genus Aristaeella. The sequence goes on from CAMVEB010000016.1 coordinate 31,043, forward strand.
TCTTCTCCTTCACCGTCACCATGTACATGGTCAACAAGGTGCTCGCCACCGTCCTTGTCATGATCTGGAATTTTATCACCAAGAAATGGATCCTGCAGAAGGGGTTTAAGCGGTAATCTCCCCGTCATGCTCCAGCAGGGACACACCGGTCACATGTTCCAGGCCCATCACCGTTTTGACCAGGGTCTGCGGTTCCTTCACCCGCACCTCGATCGCCAGGTTCACATCCCCCTGGGAGACGTTCCGCGCCCGGATTTTCCACGCGGTGCAGGAGGCCTTCACGGCATCCAGCACCGCTTCCTCAATATACTCGTCCGCGTTCACAACCAACACCTGGCTCTTCCGTTCCGCGTGGGCCAGGTTCAGCGCCACCAGCAGGATCGTCAGCGCGATGCTGGCAATCACCGCGATCATCGCGAAACCCGCGCCGCAGATAATCCCCACGCTGATCGACCAGAAAAGAAACACCAGATCCATCGGATCCTTGATTGCCGTCCGGAAGCGAACGATGGAGAGCGCACCGACCATACCCAGGCTGACCACGATGTTGCTCTGGATCGTCAGGATGATGGCTGCCGTGATGACCGCCAGCTCCACCAGCGAAAGAGCAAAGGAACGGTTGTAAAAGGAGTTTTTGTTCAGCATCCGGTAGACAAAGAAGATATACAGCGCCATTGCGGCAGTGATCCCGATGCACAGGAACATCGTGCCGATGTGCAGGTCGGTGGTCGCGTATCCTTCCAGCAGGGACCTTTCGAGCAGTTCTCTCAGATTCATTTTCGTTTCCCTCCGATTGTTTCCGAATCGTTATCCGTGTACCAGGCGGCACATATAGTATTTGGAAAAAGCGGTCCATTCCAGGCCGTCGGTCTGCAGTGCGTCCCGGATGTGCCGGGGCATCACCTCGTCCCACTTGACCTCCAGCAGCGACTGTCCGACCGGAAACACCGGCCGCCGCAGATAATCGCCGTCCAGGAACTTCCCCAGCTCCGGGCTCGAGGAGAGCTTCCGGTCAAACGTCACGCGCACGTTTCCTCCCGTGTAGATGAAGGGAATTCGTTCGTAGGTCACGATCGTCACCGGCCTCAGCCCCCGCAGCAGGATCTCGGTGAACAGCTGCTTTCGGATCTCCGGGTCGCTGTCCCGCAGCTCCGGTACCCCGCCCCGCAGGAAAATCCCGCATTCTTCCCGGGTGATCGCGCATGCTTCCTTCAGGCACATCCCCCGCCGTTTGCTCTTCTTCTCCAGCTGGATTCTGCCCGTATCCCCGTTGTAATATCGGATGCGGAACTTGCTCCGCGGGTCCGATCCCCCAATATTCTCCGCCAGGCAGGAATCGTCCGCGTCGTCGAAGTATGCGCTGCGGATCAGGTAGGTTCCGTCTTCCCGCACATGGGGATCCTTTTTCAGCACCGCCGCGGCCTTCAGCCGCAGCAGCGCCTCCTGCCGGGGATCGATCAGATACTTGTATTCATGGCGGTATCTGTTCATTGGATACACCCGCTTTGCACCCGGACTTCCCCGCCGACGTTCCATGGACTGACCACGCTCTTTTCGAAGATCGAACAGTCATAGATGTAGAGATCGCCGCGCCCGACCAGGAAAGCGTGCTTTCCGGCGATAATCCGGTGATCCCCGCCGGCAATCACCAGGTTTCCCCGGCCGTCTGCTCCGTTTTTCGTCGTCCGCAGCCCGTTTTTCTCGCTGGAGATGTCCAGCTCCCCGCCGGCCACGTAGATCCCGTCCGTCCCATGAATGCCGGACCGCTTGCAGCGGATTGTGATCTTCCCATCCAGCACCTTCACGACATTTTTGCTCCGGATCGCATCCCTGTACAGGCCGCTCACCGTCAGGCTGCCCTTCCCGTTGAGAGTCAGGTCCGCCTCGCTGTAAATACAGGCTTCGATCCCCGGTGTCTTCCGGTAATCCCCGCTGTCGCTGATATAGTTTTCCGTCCCGTCCTTCAGGGTAATAATCACCTTCCCGGCGGACTCGACCCAGATCGCCGGTCCTTCCGCTGAAGTCAGGTTAACCCCGGCCAGGATCAGGTGCACCGTCTGCTCCTCCGCGGCAATGCGGATTCTCCCGGCCAGCCTGCCGGTCAGTTCCCGGTTTCCGCCGGAGATCAGCAGTTCCTCTCCGGCCTGCAAAAGATCAACCCGCTCCGCGTCCTCCGCTTCCGTGTCGTGGTCTGCCCGGGTTACCGCCAGCCGGGGAAAGGCTTCCCGGAGTGTCTCCTCGCTGAGAGGAATCTCCGGCGTCGACGGTGTGTGCCGATTTTCATAGCTCCGCCCAACCTTCCAGCACAGCACCAGCGCCCCGCACAGCAGCAGAAGCAGCAAGGCCTGCAGGGCCTTTTTCCGCGTCATTCCCGTTCATCCCCTTCCTGCCTCTGCCCGGCAGTTTCGGTAAACACCGCGCGAAGTGTCATACCGTCTTCCCCGGGCTTGATTTCTTTTTCAGCGTCCGTCCCTGCCTGCTCTCCGTTCAGCTCCCAGTGGGAAAAAGTCCATCCTTCCTTTTCCCGGGCTGTCAGGCGGATCGGATAATCCGTATAGTATTCCCCGCTCCAGGAGCCCTGGGTAAGATCCGGAACGATCGTGTTCAGCCTGATCTCCCCGGCCGCCGGATCTGATATTTCCAGTGTCACCGGAACCCGGTTCCCGGTCAGGCCGAATTCCTTTGCCATTGCGGCCGCCGCGTATTCCGGCCGGTAGCGGAAGAAGTCCAGAATGCCCTCGTCCGTCTCCCCGATGTCTTCCAATATTGCCAGCACATGTTCCGGCACAAATGCCGTGTTGATCAGGTCCATGTATGTCAGCGCAAACTGCCGGCAGAAATCGGCGTTTTTCCGCAGTGCGGAAAAGATCGGCCATTCCGTGATCGCTTTCACATCCTTCTGCCAGGTACCGTATACCGTGAAAGGATCAATCTCCCACAGGTGTTCCATCTGCGCGGAATAGGCGGATTCCTTCCACCGCAGATCCATATCAATCAGGCCCATCCGCCACCGGGTATCGCCGTATCCGTCATTCTCCCATTCGGAGGTATGCCAGAAATAGTTGTTCCATTTTTCCTTATAATCCATATTGGCCAGGTAGGTCTGGAAGCAGCAGGAATCAATATAGCTCTGCAGGTCCAGAATTTTGCCGAATCCCTCATAGTCCTCCGGCCGGCTCAGATCATGCTTCTCAAGATATTCATAGATCGCAGGGAAGGGATTGTCCCCTTCCTTCGCTGCCCGGGATACCTGACCGTTTTTGACGATCACCACGTTCTCCTCGTTCACGCCGCAGGTCGAAGCAATCAGCCGTTCGGACGCCTTTTCGTGTAAAAACCGGGTATACCAGAACTCGCCGTCCAGAAACACCTGCACCTGGATATACGGCGTTGTCAGCAGGTCCCGTCCCTCCGCCAGCGTCTGGCTCAGGGCGTGCAGCGTCCCCTCCCGGGTCACCATGGAGTGGGTAAATCGTTCGCCAAACAGCATGGTGTCAAAGTACCGGCTGCCGCTGTATTCCTTCCGGGAATAGATGGAGAATCGTTTCAGCACGGATCTGCGGGTCCCGTGGCCCTGGATGCGGATCCCCACCGGCTGATCCAACACCAGTTCCCCCTGTTTCCACATGGTAAACTCCGCCGGTCGTTCCCATTCGTAGCCCTGCTGATCAAAGTTTCCGGTCGGTTCCGTGTCCCATACGGAGGGAGCCTGGTTTCCGTTTTCATCAAGGGTCTTCTGGGCTTTCGCCCGGGGCAGCGCAAGAATCGCTTCCCGGTTCGCTTCGGTCCAGGCGTCATACACCCCGCCGGTCACATAGATTCCCTCCGAACCGAACAGATCGTCCGGATCCGCCACCAGAGAGATCACATTCCACTGCCTGTAGAGGTCCTGGTTGATAAAGTAGGTTTTCGTAACCACGCTGCTGAGCCGACCTGCTTCGTTTTCCGCCACCGCGCGAACAATCAACGCCTTTTCTACCGGTTCCTCGCCGAAGGTCGGCTGGTTCAGGTAATCGTACCGGATATTTCGCAGACAGCGGAAGCGGTTCGGCTCCGCGCTCGGATCGGTCACGGCGATCGGCCCGTCATAGACCGGGCTGTCCCCTGTCGGCGTTGAACAGTCGACCGTATAATGCACCTTTGTGCCGGGCGCTGCTTCGATCGCCAGAACAAAACCCTCGGTGTAAAACCCGCTCTCGTGAGAAAACCGCGGCGCCGCCACCGATTCCCCTCCCGGATCCTGCTGCGGCACGGTATTCCCAAGCTGTCGGATCTCAGGCGCTTCGTTCGCGTGCACAAGATAACTCTGATTTTCCTCCAGCGCAGGAACTTTCACGCTGTCCAGAATCATCCCGTACCGGTCGCTGAGAAACACGGTCGTTCCGCCGCTTTTCTTCAGATCCAGCCCGTGATCGTAATCCATGGCCAGGCGGGCCGTTTTCCCCGCAGGAATCAGCACGTCCCGGAAGCAGTAGCCCCGCAGGTCATCCTCGCTCTCGCTCAGCCACAGCTCCGGCGCTGCGTAGTCCAGAATACCTGTGTTCCGCACGGTTACATAACTGATCTCATCCCCCGGGCTGCCCAGTCGCTCCTTGTCCTTCGGGTCGATCACGCGCACCGTGGTCTTCCGGCAAATCTCACGCAGGCTGAGGCCCTCCCGGCTGTTGAAAGCGATGCTGCATCCGCCCATCGCCAGGCTGAAGCACAGGATCGACAGCACGCAGATCAGCGCGATCCGTCCCCGGGTGATCCGCAGCCGATCCTCCCGGCAAAAAATAATCCGCAGGAGGAATCCGCCAAGGATCCCGCCGATCACACACAGGATTGCTGCCGTCGCCAGCACCGTAATATCCTGGTAATTTCCCTGCATCTGCAGGACCGGCAGCAGCCGGTTCAGCGGATTCTGATCCCGGAAAGCCAGGAACAGAACCACATAAATCACCACCACGTTGCCGAGAAGGTTCAGCGCAGTCCCCGGGAGCAGGATTTTCCACTCCCGTCGCTGTTTTTCGCTGTCAAACCGGCTGGAGGTCAGGATCAGCTGCGTCAGCACAAAAGGCAGCACAAAGCATCCCGCCAGCGCGAAAACCAGCGCTTTCAGTGCTGCCGCCATCCTGCCCTCATCCCTTTCCTAGTCCCTTCATTTTCTGTTCCGCAGGCAGCCGCTCCGCGCCTGTTTCAGCCGCATCCATGCCGTACGGCAAAGAATGTATCCGTTCTCCTTCAGAGGTCGGTTTTTGTTCATCAGCCGCAGGCACCCCGGGGCGCAGCTCTTTCCCGCCGCGCTTCCGAATTCATAGTACGCGGTCATCAGCGCTTTGGCCGCCGGGAAATGTTTCCCGTAGTCCGCCCGGTTTTTAGCATGCAGCATGCCGATGGCCCGGAAAGCCTTTTCCGGATCCCCGGAAATGCTGTCTCCCTGCAAGTATACATCCGCCCGGGCCACAGGCTCGTAGGATACCGTATATTTTTCTGCCATCCGCAGCGCGAAATCCCAGTCCTGCATCCGCGGAAACTCCTCGTCAAAGCCAATATTCCGCAGGCATTCCGTCTTCCCGAGAATCGTCTGGGTGCTGACCGCATTCTCGGACAGCAGCTGTTCCTTGGTGATCCTTCCCTCCCGGAACTGCGGCCCCGGCCGCAGGGTCACATTGCCTTTTGTATCCACATGGCGGAAAGCACAGAACACGATGTCCGCCCCGGTTCCCTGTAGATAAGCCAGCTGCTTTTCCAGCTTATCCGCTTCCCAGGTATCATCACTGTCAAGGAAGGCAGCATACTCGCCCCTGGCGGCCGCAAGCCCCGCGTTCCGGGCATGGCAGGCTCCGCCGTGCGGAAGAGCCAGATACCGGACCCGGTCCAGCTCCCGGCGCTCCCAGGTCTCCCGCGTTCCGTCCGTCGACCCGTCGTCCGCGATCAGGACCTCGATGTCCTTCTCCGTCTGCCCGAGGGCACTCTGCACAGCCCGCTCCAGCAGTGCTTTCCGGTTCCATGCCGGGATAATGACGCTGATCATCCCATCCCTCCGTCAGCAAAAAACAAGGGTGCCGGGGTGCCTCCACCCCGGCAAGCATTCTCAGGAATTCTCATAGGCTGCCACGACATCATTGACATTGCCCGTCATCTGGATCGTTCCGTGATCCAGCCACATCGCTTTCTGGCACACCCGTTTTACCGCATCCGAAGAATGGGAAACAAACAGCAGCGTCGTCCCGCCGGAAAGCAGGTTTTGCATCCGCTTTTCGCATTTCTTCTGGAATTTCCGGTCCCCGGTACCCAGCACCTCGTCAGCGATCAGGATATCCGCCTTCGCCGCTGTCGCCACCGCAAACCCCAGCCGGGCACGCATGCCGGAGGAGTAGTTCTTGACCGGCACATCCAGGAAATCCTTCAATTCGGAAAACTCAACAATATCGTCAAAAGCATCCCGCACCTGCTGCTCGGTCATCCCGAGGATCAGGCCGTTCATCATGATGTTTTCCCGGCCGGTCAGCTCGTTGTCAAATCCTGCGCCCAGCTCCAGCAGCGGGGCAATCGTGCCCTTCACGGTCACCGTGCCCTCATAGGGCCGCAGGATCCCGGTAATCAGTTTCAGCAGCGTGGATTTCCCGCTGCCGTTCCGGCCAACAAAGCCCCAGCTTTCGCCCTTTTTCACTTCCAGATCAATATGCCGCAGCGCAAAGAACTCCTGGAACCGCTTCTCCTTGTGGATCAGCTTCTGCACATAGTCCTTCATGCTCCATTCCTTCTGCATGGCCAGGTTGAAGCGGATCGCGGCATCGCTGATCTTGATAATCGTCTCGCTCATGTTCTTTCCTCACACATACAGAATCAGGTTGTCTTTCTTTTTTGCGTAGGCCCACAGGCCGGCCGCGGTGAACACAATGCCGACCACCGCACCCCGCAGCAGCATCATGGGTTTGGGCCACTGATGGAACAGGAAGATATACCGCGACATCTCCACAAAGTAGTACGCCGGATTGAAATTGCGGATAATGATCTGCAGGGTGTTCGGCAGGTTCTCCAGCGGATAGAACAGCGCCGTCATGTAGAACCACAGGGTGGTGAATACCGAGTAGAGATACCGTGTATCCCGGATATAAACCTGGGCGATCGCCAGCAGCGAGCCGAATCCGAAGCTGAACAGGAACATCTCCAGGCACACCACCGGAAACATGATCAGATGAATGCTCGGGAATGTTTTCGTGAAAATCAGCACCAGCGCAAAGGCGCACAACTGGAACAGGAAGTTCACCACCGAGCTGCCCATGCTGGCCAGCGGAAAAATATAGTACGGAACCCGGGTTTTGCGCATCAGCTTGCCGTTGCCCGTGATCGACCGAAGCATGGATCCGACGCAGTCTGTTATGAAGGAATACATCACCCGGCCGGCCATTAAATACACCGGGAAATTCTGGATCTTGTTATGGAACATCCGCGAGAACACAATTGTCATGATGATCATCGACAGCAGGGGGTTCAGCACGCACCACACATACCCCAGCATGCTCTGGCGGTATTTCTTCTTCAGTTCTCTGGAGATCAGATTCTTCAGCAGCGGAATATATTTGATTCCGTTGGTTACAGTCAGCCTGAATTTCTGCTTAAATGTCAGCTCCATGATCACCCTCCTGTCCGGCAGATTGTTTCCGAATCCATCAGGTCCGCAATGAAGGGACGATTTATTTTATCGCCATTCAGAGAGACTGTCAAATCACACTGCAAAAACGGAGCCTGCGCCGCAGGCTCCGAAAACTGGTCGCTCATTCGTCCTGACCGGGCAGATCCGTTCCGCCTGATCGTTGGGTCATTTAACAGTCACCGTGATGTTCACAAACTTCCCGCTTCCATCTGTGGCAGAAACTGTAATCACGCACTTTCCGTAGGAGATCGCGTGGATCACGCCGTCTTCGTTCACCGAGGCAACGCTCGGATCGCTGCTGGTGTATTCCAGCTCGGGATTGGAGGCGTTCTTCGGCGACACCTTTGCGTTCAGGTAGAAGGTTTCGCTTTCCTCGCCGACTTCCATCACAATGTTTGTCTTCTTGACGGTAATGGTCTTCACGAGGATCGCCTTGACCGTGATGATGCAGGTCGCCTTCTTGCCGCTGCCGTCAATGGAGGAAGCGGTTATCGTACAGGTGCCGGGAGCCACAGCGGTGACCATGCCGAAATCGTCCACCTTCGCAACCTTCGGGTTGCTGCTGCTCCATTCAATCGTCTGTTCGCCGGCATCCTTCGGGGAGATCTTCGTCTTCAGCTGGAAGGTCACCGTCTCCATGTACTTCAGCACCAGTTCCTTCTTCGTCGGAGAGATCGTCAGCGTCTTGATCGGCTTGTAGATGACCGTCACGGCGCAGCGGGCCTCAATCGCGCTGTTATCCACCGTCCGGGCGGTAATGGTGCACTTGCCGACTCCCTGGATCGTCACCAGACCGCCGCTGACCGTCGCCACACTGGGCGTGCTGGTTTCCCAGATGATCTGTTTGTTGTACGCGTCGGTCGGAGTCACCTTGGCCTTCAGCAGGAATGTCTGTACCTTTGCCGGATCATAGGCGATGACCTTTTCGGTGATGTTCAGCTTCACCTGGGCAATGTTCGGTTTCTTGACAGTCAGCGTCATCGAGGCGGAAACGCCGTCCTCCTCCGTGCGGGCGGTGATTGTACAGACGCCCGGGCCAACGGCGGTTACCAGGCCGGTATCGGTCACTGTCGCCACTTTATCGTCAGAGCTGACCCACTCCAGCGTATACTCCGCTTCCGGCGGATCCACCTTCGCGCGCAGCTGGTAAGTCGGGAACGGATTGCTCACCGTCATCTCCAGCGTCTTTTTCTTCACGTTCAGCTTGATGGACTCCACGATGGAGGAAGTCACCGTCACATAGCAGTAGGCTTTCGCGCCGCTGCCGTCCTTCGCCTTCACGGTAATCTTGCAGGTGCCGGGAGAAATGCCGGTGATCAGGCCCTTCTTGTTCACGGTGGCCACGTTCGTATTGTTGCTCTTATAGGAAACCTCCTGGTTCGGATTGTCCGCCGGGACGAAAATCGGTACAAGCTGGGCCGTCGCTGCCACGCCGTCCGTCAGGTACAGCGTCACCTTGTTCAGGTTCAGGTTCAGCTGGGTCGTTCCTTTGAAAGTGACTGTCACTTTGCAGGTGTCGAAAGCGCCGCCGCCGTCCGTGGCCTTACAGGTAATCTTGCAGGTACCGTATCCCACCGCGGTGACCAGGCCGTACTCATCCACGGTCGCCACGTTCTCATCACTGCTGCTCCAAACCAGATCGTCATCCGTCACGGAGGCAGGGGATATTGTCGCCGACAGCTGTGCCGTCGGCATCGCGCCGTCTTTCGTCACATACAGCTTCAGGGAGTTCTCGCTCAGCTGCACAGTGGTAATCAGGATTTCCTTGACCGTGATTTTCATTTCCGCCTTGGCGCCGTATCCGTCACCCGCGGTAACACGGATCGTGCAGGTGCCGGGGCCGACAGCCGTCACCAGGCCGATATCGTTCACTGTCGCCACGGTCGGATCGCTGGTGGAGTAGAGCAGGCTCTGATCTGCCGCGTCAGCCGGATAAACGGTGGGAATAATCTGCCAGGTGACTTTCTCGTCTTTCTTCATCACCATCGTCTTGCTGTATTTGTTCAGCGTGATGGAGGTAACCTGGCCGCTGGTCACCTTGATCGTGCATTCTCCGATGACGCCGCTGCCATCCAGGGCCACTGCCCTGATCTTGCATTTGCCGACGCCCACCGCCGTCACCAGACCGTATTCATCGACTTCGGCAACGCTTTCCTTGCTGCTCTCCCACTCAAAGGAGGTATCCGCCGCGTCAGCAGGTTCCACAAGCGCCGCCAGCAGCAGCTCGTCTCCCAGCTGCATGTCCGCTTTTTCCGGCGTGACGGTAATCTTCTCTACCATCTTTTCGGAAACCACCACAGGCACCGTAACGCTGTGGCCGCTTCCGTCCGCTGTGGACACCGTGATGGTACAGGTACCCTCTCCGATGCCGGTAATCACGCCGCCGCTTACCTTCGCCACCTTGATGTCGGAGGAAACGTAGTTCAGCGTCTTGTCCGCCGCGTTGGCCGGCTCAACCTTCGTCGTCAGCGTATATGTCGGCAGCAGTCCTGTGCCTAATAACAGCTTCACGCCTTTCGTCGATTCCTTCACCGTCAGCTTTGTCACCTTCTGCTGCAGCCCTGTCTCACCGCACACGATACAGGTGCCGTAACCGTTCACCGTATGGAATTCCGGCCCCAGCAGAATCTTGCCGCAGTCCGCGCAAACCTGGGTATGCCGCAGGGTGTCGGTCTTGTATTCCAGGTCGGTATGGTGCTGCTCGGTGTTCACACCTGTGGCGCCACAGACATCGCAGGTGCCGCTCGGCTCCGTGCAGGGCGCTCCGTGCCGCTGCTTGATGACTTTTCCGCAGATTTTGCACGTCAGCGTGTGATACTTGTTGTCCAGTTTTGTTGCGTTCTGGTACTGGTGGTTGCAGGCAGCCTGGGCCGTCACGGACCAGACGAGCGCCAGAGCCAGCGCCAGGACGATCATCCATACAAGACGACGCTTCATGATGGTTCCCTCCATTTTTGTTGATTCAAAGTATATCCCTCATGGTTCACTGGTGCGTATACTGAGCATAGCTCATCTTCTGAATCTGCAGCAGCTTCTGGTAATCCCGGGGATTGTCAAAGTAGCTCTCCGGCCGGTTCATCAGGCCGAATTCCTCCAGCCACTCTTCCTTCAGTCGGTTGAACAGCTTCTCCTGCGTCGCCGGCGCCAGGGATCCCAGGTTCCAAAGCGTTGCGTGCAGCGCGTAGTTCACAAAATCCTGCTCCAGCTCACTCCACAGTCCCCGGTCCCGCACAAAGTCCCGTACGCGGATCAGCGCGTCGTGGTAGCAGTGCCAGCTGTTCTCCCGGGTGTTGGACAGCGAGGATCCGACGTTCTTCCGGTGGTGCGCCAGCTTCTCATCAATCCAGGCGATCCGCTCGGCAATCACCACCGCCGAAAACACGAAGGCCATGTCGTTCGTCGTCCGCTGAACCTGGAAGGTCAGTTGGTTGCTTTTCACGAAGTCTGTGTCGTACAGCTTGTCCCATGCCCATCCGATAAAAACCCGGAAGGGGTTGTTTGTCATAGCCCGACGGTGAAAAGGCTCCCAGGGCGGCAGCGCGTCCTTGTCAATGTGTTTTGCCGCCTTGTATTTCTGCTCGTCGTTCAGGTACAGGTCCGAGTCAAAGGCGACAAACTGGGCTTTGGTTTCCTTCAGCTTGTTGTACGCTTTCTCCAGCATGTTCAGCTCAAAGAAATCGTCGGAATCCAGGAAGCTCAGCGTTTCCCCCGTGGCGACGGCCAGCCCGGTGTTCCGGGCCATCCCGGCGCTGCCGTTCTTCTGCGTCAGCACCGTCACCCGGGCATCCTTTTCCGCGTATTCCCGCAGAATCGCCAGGGATCCGTCCGTGGATCCGTCGTCCACGGCAATGACCTCAATATTCTCCAGCGTCTGCGCCAGCACGCTGTCCACGCAGGGTCGCAGGTAATCCTCCACGTTGTATACCGGAATAATGACCGATACCAGCGGTCTCGTCTCGCTCATTTCCGAACCACCCTCCTTACCAGGGAGCGCGCCTTGCGCGGAATTGCCGTCAGCTTGCGCCCCAGCTTGTAGCTCCGGGAGTTCAGGATCAGGTTCAGCTCGTCCCGGTCTGTCGGATCCATGTTCGCCGCGCTGCGAACCTGGCCTTTCATCAGATTCTGCGCCTGGTTCCACTCGCCGGGACGGAAATCCTCGGCCCGGAACTCACCCCGCTTCATACCCCAGCGCAGTTCCTTGCCAATCTGCCGCTGGTATTCCTCGACAAAGCTCGGGGCAATCCGCTTCAGCGTCGCGTTATAGTTATGGAAGCGCTTCCGCCAGTATACTCCCTTGATCTTTTCCCAGGTTTCCGGATCCTTTCGCAGAATCCCCTTGATGTAGTCATATTCCATGTTGATGGCATAGACCTTGGAAGGATTCCGGACGGAGGAATTCGGGTTGTCCCGCCGTACCCGGTACAGCGGCCGGTGGATAATCATCGCACGCTCGGCATACAGGAACGTCTGGAACCAGAAACCGTTGTCCTGGAAGGCTGCGCCGGGCGTTTCCTGGTGCCGGATCCCTTTCTCCCGCAGGAATTCCAGGCGGTAAATCCCGCTCCAGGTATTCATAATCCAGAAGAAGGAGCTCAGTTTCTCCATCGGCTTGAAAACGAATCCGTAATCATCCAGGTCCTGGGAGAGATGGGCGTAGGTGTAAGTCTCCGTTTCTTCCTTCTCATTGGTTTCAAATTTGTAGAAGTCTGCCTTGATGAAGTCAAGCTTGTGCTCTTTTGCCGGCAGATACAGATCCTCGTACATGTTCAGAGCAATGAAATCGTCCGGCTCCACGATGCCGATATATTCGCCCGTCGCCCTGTCCAGCCCGATGTTCATGGCCATGCCATAGCCGCCGTTTTCCTTGTCGACGATAGTAATCCGCTTGTCCAGCTCGGCGAATTCCTTCAGGATAGCCAGGGATCCGTCGGTGGATCCGTCGTTGATGCAGATAATCTCAATATCCTTCAGCGTCTGCCGGACAATGCTGTCCATGCAGGCGCGCAGATAAGGCTCCACGTTGTATACCGGCACAATCACCGATACTTTCGGCATACAAAAACCCTCCATCCGGCTTGGTCTGTCACCTGGGCATACTTTGGCCTATACCGATATTCCCTATATTTATAACAAATATATGAACCTCTGTCAACTTTTTTATGAACCGTCGTCTGCTTTTTTATAACAAATTATGACTCTCCGGCGACATTTTCTTCTCTTTTGACATCTGGCGTCCCTCTTCTTTCCTTGACAGGGATCATGTTTTGTGGGATATTTATGGAAACCGGAAAACAATTCCCGCAAAGGAGCGTGCAGTATGGTATTTCGTCCTGAGGATGCCTTTTTTATCCTTGATTCCGAGCATCTGGAAGAGGCCCGTTCCGCCTTCTACGGCTTTACCTATCTGGACGATGCGGTCACCGATCGGCTGGAGGATCTGCGGGGCCGCGAGCCGGAAGCAGACGGGGCCTGGGTGTATGTCCGCCGGGAAGACGGGAAGATTACCGTTACCCAGGATTTCATGGGCAGCTACGGCCTGTATTTGTACCGGCAGGGGGAGTATTTCGCCCTCAGCAATTCTTTCCTTTATCTGGTGGAATACCTGCGCTCCCGCCGTCCGCTGACGCTGAATAAGGAGTATGCGGATTATCTGCTGATTGCGGATCTGTGCTCCAATGTATTTGACGCTACCCTCGTGCAGGAAATCACGCTGCTGGACCGCGGCGCCGCTGTTGAGATCTGGATTCCGGAGCGGGTGCTTCGCATCCGCGTGACGGACTATCTGGAGAACACTGTGGACCCCGCTTCTCCGGGAGGACTGGCAATTCTCGATGGCTGGCGGGATAAATGGGTCCGGAGGATTCAGCACATCGCCGCCGAATCCGGCTATATCCGGACGGATCTGTCCGGCGGCTTTGATTCCCGGGAAACGCTGACCCTGTTCCTGTCCTCCGGGATTGATCTGAATGAGATCCAGATATTTTCGAACAAAGACGGGCTCCATACCCATTCCGAGGACTTCCAGATCGCTTCCCGCATCGCGGAACACTACGGTTTTCAGCTGAATGGCAATAAATTCCGCGGGCTGCGGACCGAACCCTGCACCCTGGACGAAATCCTGAATATCTGCTTCTATGTAAAGCTGGGTTTTCATAAACAGATGTATTATACCCACGAAAAGCGGATTGACCGGAAATATACCTTCACCGGGAATGCCGGCGCCTGCATCCGGGACTTCCGCGGCGTTTACGGCAACCTGCCGCAGGACTGCATCCAAAAGGCGGAAACGCTCCCACGTGCTTTCAGCAAGCTTCCCCCGGATGTCCGGGATGCCATCCAGCAGTCCGCGCATCGCCTGATGGAGCGTTCGTTCCAGACGCTCCGGCAGAAGTTTGCTGATTTCGGCCGTCCGCTGCCGGAGGATGAACTGACCCAGAACCTGAACCGGGAGACCCGCTGCCGCCATCATTTCGGGAAATCTGTCGCCATCCAGCACCTGGTGAACGGCATCACCGTCTCGCCTCTGCTGGATCCGGATCTGTTCCGCCTCAAGCTGAAGACAGAGCAATGTCCTGATTACAACCTGCTGTCCACCCTGATTCTGGAGCGTTTTGCGCCCGGCATCATGGACTTCGGGTTTGACGGTGGCCGCAGCGTCGCCCCGGAAACCATCGCTTTTGTGAAAGCGCTGAATGAAAAGTATCCCTGTCCGCCGCCGCCTGCCCTGCCGGCCGGTTTCGCCTTCCCGGACCGCACCCCGGAACCCGAAAAGAAAAAGAACGTCCTGCCGAAGGGGACGCCGGATGAAACGCTTCGCGCTGCGTTCCGGTCCGAAGAATTCCGCCGCCTGTTCGATTCCGTCTATGATGATTCCGTCTACCGGGCTGTGGAGAAAGACCTGTCCACACGCAGCTATTTCCCGCTGTCCATTGTGAATATCGCCCTGGCCATCGGTAAAGTGCAGCGCGATGTGGAAATTTCCGCGCTCTGCATGCCTTTCGCCGGCTACCTGCGGGAGCAGGCCGCGCGCGGGCGGAAAGAGGCGGAAGAAAAAGAAAGAGAAAAAGAAAAGGCAGCTGCCGCTGCAGCCGCCGTACAGGAAGCTTCTCCGCCTTCCCCGCCTTCACAGGAAGGCCTCCTGCAGAAAGCGATTCACACGCTCCGTAAAACGTCCCACTGATCACCCGCGGATCTTCTCCGCAATATATCGGACCACGCCTGCGGCGCCCTGCTTTTTCAGCAGGCGCACGCCGCTCTGAATCCGCCGGCTCAGTCCGGTGGTTTTTTCATAGGCCCGATCCGCCGCTTCCTTTTTCATCAGCCCTTCACAAACCTTTTCCGGATCCTCCAGGATCTGTTCCAGCGTCTCCCAGTCCTCTGGCTGCAGGTAATTCCTGTCCATCTTTCCTTGCCGGAAAGGCTCCGCCAGTTCTTCCCGCATATGCCGCAGGTAGGGCAGCTTCCGCTCCGTCGGCAGCCGGTCCAGCGTCAGCGTCATGCTGTAGTACTGCTTATCGTACAGGATGCTTTCGTATTCCGCCAGCAGCGCCGGATCCCTGGCCAGCCAGTCATGAATCCAGTGGAATTCATCGGTCACGCACCGTTCTTTTCCCTGGCTCAGGGAAGAAGAGTCCGGATTGTCTACCCGGTAGTGGTACAGCCGTTCCGGCAGGAATCGCACCTTTTCTCCCAGGCAGAAGGTCTGGAAGTAGAACCCGTTGTCCTGGAAGGACGCGCCGGGGGATTCATGATGCCGGATATGATGCGCGTTCAGGAATTCCCGGCGATAGATCCCGGTCCACGTGTTGATCGGGAAAAAGAAGCAGGCCTTCTCCTTCCCCGGTGTCAGCGTCCGGTGGTACCAGCTGTCGTCCGGCGCCAGGCGCACCGGCCCTTCCCGCATGGCCCTGTTTGTCTCCTGGCGGAACTGGATAAAGTCGCTTTTTACGAAATCCAGTTCGTACTCTTTCGCTTCTTTGTACAGCCGCTCGAACATCACCGGCGAGACAAAGTCGTCCGGTTCCAGAATTCCGATATACTCCCCTTTCGCCCAGTCGATTCCGACGTTCATCGTGTGGCCGTAGCCGGTGTTTTCCTTTTCAATGATTTTAAACCGCCGGTCCGCCGCGGCAAATTCCTTCATGATCCGGAGCGATCCGTCCGTGGACCCGTCGTCCAGCACCAGGAACTCTATGTCCCGCAGCGTCTGCCGCCGCAGGCTTTCCAGCGCCTCCCCCAGGTATTTCTCCACGTTCATCACCGGCACCAGTACTGATACCTTCGGGGTTCTGCTCATCCGCGGCCTCCCTTCCCCCGTGCCATCGAAAGAATCTTCCGCGGGATATGGGCGATCTTCTTCAGGGGGTGCACAATCAGGTTACCCAATCGGTAGGAAAGAGAAGCGCGGACACCGGCAACTTCAGCCCTCAGATTGGCAATATCATTGTTCAGCCGGCTGATCTCTTTGTTCAGCTGCTTATTTTCGTTACGTAGCCGTTCCCGGTCCCGCCGGTGCAGAGAGATTTCCTCATTCTTCCGGGAGATTTCCGCGTTCTTCCGGGTCACGGCATCCCGGGTCCGTTCCAGCGTCTGTTCCAGATCTCGGTTCCGTCGCTGCAGCCGGCCGGTATCCCGGTTATAGATGTCGTTCACCGCTTCCAGCGTCCGCTTGCGGTCCAGGTTCAGGTAGCGGAACTGCTCGTCCGCTTTCCGGGGAAAAACAGGATATTCGGTCTCGTTCAGCCGCTCCCGCAGCACGTCTCTCCCGAACTTTTCGATAACCCAGCCGCGGATTGCAGCAAGCGCGATATCGTTCTTGTTTCGGTCCACGTTCTGCAGGTACAGGGAAACCTCCTGGCTGCCCGGAACAAAGCGGACAAATTCCGGTGTCGCCGCCCGGACCACCGGAATCCCCGCCACCAGCTCCATCGCTTTCAGCCAGAGGTCGTCCGTGTCCAGGCACACCGAGCGGATCGCTTCCTCATCGTATAATTCCTCCGGGAAGCGCTTCGGGTCGTACAGCACGCCGCCGACACCAACCGGGTGCAGCTGCAGGCTCGGTCCTTCCGCAAAGCCGGCAGTCCGCTGCAGCCACAGGGCGTAGGGGTTCAGGTCGCCGTTTTCATCCAGGGTGATCACATGCGTGCGCCCGGCTACGATGGCATCGGGATATTCCAGATGAGTGGCCCAGAAATTCTCGAACATCTCCGGCGGGTAAACCACATCGTCATCCACCGTCAGAATCAGGTCATCCGGGAATTCCCGGAAGGCATAGTAATATTTCTTGTGGGGTTTCAGGTCTCCCGCCACCCACCGAAGCTCCACCAGCGGATCCCGCTGCCCGTCGCACAGCACCTCCGGCAGATCCGCTTCCCTGCCGGGAAACTGGTCCCCGGAGAGGACCAGCAGGATTTTGTCTGCCGGCCGGGTCTGGCGCAACAGAGATGCCACGGTTTCCGGCACATATTGAATCCGTGCCGGATAGGACGTCAGGGAAACAATCAGCCGCCGGGTTTCTTCCTTCATGTCAGGAACCTCCGCTCCGTACTTTTCCTCTGTTCCGATTGTATCCCATCCACCCGGAATTGTAAATACCGGCCTGATATGCTAGAATAAGGTCATCGATCAAAGGATGGAGGGAGCCCGCCCATGGAGAAAGCCAACCGTTCCATTCCCAGGCTGGACGGCGTCATCCTGTCTCTCCTTTTCCTGGGGGTTTTTATCGCCCCGATGCATCTGCGCTCCACCCTCCTGCAAAAGCCGCTGGATAGCCTGCGGGTCATCAATTTCCCCTGTGCCCTGGCAGCACTTCTGTCTTTCGCCCGCATCCGCAAATGGGAGAAGCTGGATTTTTTTCTGGCCGCGGCCTGGGTGCTGCTGGTCATCCCGATGTTCTTCTCCAACCGGGAAAGAACCTCCTATATCCAGATTTCCGCTCCGCTGCAGCTTCTGCTGCCGCTGTTTCTTGTTTTTTTCCGCATGGAGCCGGATCACAGCAGGAAGGCGCTGGGCGTCTTCCTCTTCTGCTTTGATCTGTTTATGGTTTTCTATCTCGCTCTGGGAGTCTTCGAGCGTTTCACAAATCTCTCCGCCCTGACCTGGGCCCGGGATCAGCTCTCTGCCCTCGGCTTCAAACCTTCTGAGCTTACCCGCTATCTGGAGGAACGGGATGGCCGTTTTGCCTCCATCTGGGGGCATCCGCTGACCAATGCGTTCCTGTTCAATGCCTTCTTCGCGCTGAACGCGGTCTGGCTCAGGAAGATCAACCGGCAGAAGCTGACGCCCGTCGTCTTCCTGTTCACGCTCGTCGGGGTATTGCTCTGTTCCTCCAAGATGGGCATCGTCGTCTGCCTTCTGCTGCTGGGCATCACCTGCCGGGAGCAGAAGAAATGGTTCCTGCTGTTTGTCCCGCTGCTGGGCATCCTGTATTTTACTGGCGCGCTGGATCGGATCCTGTTCCGTTTCACGGAGATCGACCTGACTTCTGGCCGTCTGCAGGATCTGCAGCAGTATTTCTCCTCCGGCCTGATGCCCCTGCGTTTCCTCTCCGGCTACGGCTCCAATGCCGCCCTGCTGAAGGACTGTCCGGTCTATGAAATCAATAATGCGTTCGAGTTTCCGGTCATGATGTACAGCTTTGACTATGGCATCCTCTTTTCGCTCGTTGCCATCCTCGGCGTTTTTACCTTTGTCTCCTGGCGCATGTTGAGAAAAAGGCACTGGACCTCCTGGCTGTGCTATGTCTGCCTGTTTGCGGAGATCAGTGCCTATAATGCATACGCCCTGCGCAATCAGGATGTGTGCTGGATGATGTGCATTTTTTCATTGTTTTTGCTGAATCTGGGAGAAGCGAAGCCGGCAGGAAACCCGGGGCAGATGGTTACTTGAAAACCGCTGTTTTCGGCAGTCCCTTATCCTGGAACCATTTCTTATAGGTACTCGTTTTCGTCTTCGCTGTTCCTTCCAGAATAATGGTGACATCCTTGGGCAGGTTTTTGAAGGCGTTCTTCCCGATATTCTTTTCTGTCAGTTTCGTGGTCTTCACCCGAATGGTTTTCAGTTTCTTGCACCCGTTGAATGCGTTCTTCCCGATCGAGGTCACTTCAATCCCGATCGTGATTTCCTTCAGCTTTTTGTTGCCCTTAAAAGCATTGTCCCCGATCCCGGTGACGGTGTACAGAACCTCGCTGACCGTCATCTTCGCCGGCATCAGGATGGAGGTGGTCTGATCCGTCTCCGGTCCGATCAGCACAGCCCGGTTGTCGGCTGCCTTCTTGCTTTTGTACAGCTTATAATTCCCGCCCTCCGCGGAGATCTCATCATCCTTCTGCTCAGGCTCTTCCTGCTCCACCGGGTCTGCTTCCGGCGGCAGGGCGGGCACATCGCTGGCCGCCATCAGCAACGCCTTATTGGCGATATCGCTTGCCTTGTCATAGTCACCCTGGCGAAAATACTTGATTCGGTTGCTGCGGCTGCGGAGAATAATGAGAGGGTACTGCCATCCGGTCTGCGAATAGTCGATCCCGATGCTTTCCAGTGCATCGGTAATATCTTTATAGGAGGTAGGAATACGACCGCAGGTAATACCCGAGTATTTTGCTTCCATGGACTTCATGATCGCGTCAGTGGCGCCGAATTCTCCGTCCAGGCCAACCAGAACATAGATGTCTTTCTTTTTCAGTTCCGGAATATAGCTCTTGAATTCATCCAGGAAAGCTACTGTTGTACCGGTTGCAGTGGAAGTCCCGTAGATCATAACCAGATCTTTACCCCCATGGGTGGAAGAAGCAATCTTTTTTCCGCCCACGCCGGTCCAGGCAAAGGCAGGAGCTCCGACGTTCAGGGGCAGATCGGTTTCCGGCTTCTCGCTGTCCTTCACCTTGATGGAGGAAATCACCTTGTCCGCGGTTTTCTTCGCGGCCGCGCTGCTCTCATCATAGATCATAGCGAGAATCACATAATGCTTGCTGTTCGTGTTGAAATAGTAATCAAACCGCGTCCGCCCCTGGGTGCTGGCTTTCGATCCGTAGAACAGGGTAACGCCGTTCACGGTCTTCTCTTTCACGCTCTTGTATCCGGCTTTCTTCAGCTGTTTCTCCAGGGCCGTAAAGGAAACATGCCCGGTTTGCAGGTTATAGCCGACAGCGACTTTGTTTGTCGTATCCTTGTACCAGGTGGTTTCCCCGGCTTTCTGGTCAAATTCAAATGTATCCGGCAGGGAAAGAGTCGCCGTATCGTCCAGCTTGATCTTCTGCTCCGCGAAAGCTGTAAAGGAAACCAGCAAACCCGTTATAACTAGCAGGATCAGAAGAAGGGATTTCCGGTTCATGGTACATCCTCCTTACAATTTCTGTACCCATTATAACACTTAGTTTCTTTTTTGCATAATGTATGTTATCATGAATCTGTCGGAAAGAAAGCCGTCGAAACCATTCTTTCCATCACCATCAGCGCACAAAGAATGCGACAGCCTGCTGATGCCGTTCAAATAGATTATTGGATGAATACCGGAGGAATGAAAATGTACGATATATTGATCGTCGGTGCCGGGCTCTATGGCGCCGTCATCGCCCGCCGCGCCATGGATGCCGGAAAAAAAGTAATGGTAATCGATCGCCGGAATCATATCGCCGGCAATGTCTATACCGAGAAGATCGAAGGCATTCAGGTGCACCGCTACGGCGCGCATATTTTCCATACCAATAACAAAGAGGTATGGAATTACGTCCAGCGCTTCGCAACTTTCAATCGTTTTACGAATTCCCCGGTCGCTAATTTTCACGGGGAATTATACAGTCTTCCCTTCAACATGTATACCTTCAATAAAATGTGGGGTGTCGTTACGCCGGAAGAAGCCGCGGCGAAGATCGAGGAGCAGCGGAAAGCAGCCGGCATCACCGAGCCAAGAAACCTGGAAGAGCAGGCCATCTCCCTGGTCGGTACCGACATCTATGAAAAGCTGATCAA
The DNA here is from genome assembly GCA_947166385.1 of uncultured Clostridia bacterium. Classification (GTDB taxonomy): domain Bacteria; phylum Bacillota; class Clostridia; order Christensenellales; family Aristaeellaceae; genus Aristaeella. The sequence continues at coordinate 51,651 of CAMVEB010000016.1, forward strand.
AGGTTATACCCAGAAGCAGTGGGGCCGCCCCTGCAGCGAGCTGCCGGCTTTCATCATCCGCCGGCTGCCCGTACGGCTGACCTTTGATAATAATTACTTCAATGCCCTGTATCAGGGAATCCCGGTCGGCGGGTACACCGCCATGGTGAAAAAAATGCTCGAAGGCACTGAAGTCCGCTTGGGTGTCGATTACCTGGAGGACAGGGAGAGTTGGAACGCCCAGGCAGAAAAGGTCATCTACACCGGTGCGATTGATGAATACTTCGGCTATCGGTTAGGCTATCTGGAATACCGCTCTGTCCGTTTTGAGACGCAAACCCTTGATAAGCCGAATTTCCAGGGCAACGCGGCCGTGAACTACACAGACAGCGATACGCCCTGGACCCGGATCATCGAGCATAAATGGTTCGAGTTCGGCAAAGATGCGCAGGGGAATGACCTGCCGAAGACCGTCATCAGCCGGGAATACAGCACGGAATGGAAACCAGGCGATGAACCGTATTACCCGGTGAACGATGATAAAAATACCGCCCTTTACGGACGGTATAAAGATCTCGCTTCCAGAGAGGAAAGAGTTCTCTTTGGCGGACGTCTCGGAGAATACCGCTATTATGATATGGATCAGGTCATTGCCTCAGCGTTGAATGCTTCAATATGAATGCCTTGATACGAATACTTCACCATGAAAAAAAGCCCTTTCGGGCTTTTTTTATGTTTTATTCAATCTCAAAGCATTCATCGTCTTCCAGCACGACCATGAATTCATCGCCCCATCCCAGCGGCGGATCGTAATCCTCGATGATCGTCGGTGCCTCATCATGATCTTTCCCGTCGTTGACGACGGAGACTGGAAGCTGAATGCTTTTGTTTCCGATCGAAGTCTCAACAGTACTCATGCCGGTTGATTTTCCGGTCACTTTCTTCCCCTTCACGGAAACGCCGGAATCTTTCGCTTTCCATTTGCAGTCGTTCAGAACCAGCTTTGCTCCGGTGTTGCTCTGGATAATCGCGTTCGGCAGGGAAACGGACTCGCCGACATTCACTGTCAGCATTTCTTCCTCTGCCATAACGTTCCGCGCGTTCTTGACAAGTAAATCAGAGGATGCATCCACGGTATTTGATTTATACCGGTTTGAATCCACGCCCTTTGAACCGCCGGCGCCAAACGCCTGTGCCCAGTACACCATGTTTCCGACTTTCACGCAGCCGAAGCCAACCTTTGTAAACTCGCTGCGAAGCATGTTCCGCCGGTGACCCTGGCCGTTGTAATTCTTGTCCTCTTCCGCAAATGCGTCGAAAGCCGCCTTGGCGCTGCCATACCCGTAGCAGATGTTCTCTCCCTTGGAGTTGTAACCGTTCGGGAACGCGGAAGACCACTGGGAAGCATTCGGCCGGGTATGGCTGAAGTAAGCCGCAATCTCCACCGCGCGCTGCATGGCTGTCCGTTCCAGGTTATAGTCATATTCCAGCTTGCCCAGATTTTTGACCTTAACCTTGGTCTTGTTGTCCTTATCCAGATACCAGGCCGTCTTCTTGTTGGTGCGGAATTTGTTGACCAGATCCAGCATCTTGCGGGCCTCGTCATACTTGTATTCTGCTTTGACCTGCACCTGCACCGTCTCTGCGGCCAGCGCCTGGGAAGCGCAGGCAAAGATCAGCATCGCCGTCAACAGAAGGGCCGTGAGAGAACGAATCGTTTTCATGCCGAAACTCCTTTTCTTACATACGGTCAATACGGCAATTTCCCAACGTAACCATTGTAAACGATTTTTCTGCCTTTGTCAATCCTGTCATGAAAAAAATCATGGCCGGGAAAACCGGCCATGATTTGTTGCATCATTCCAGATGCGCTGGTGAATTACTTCACCTTGACCTTCAGGGTAGCGGTCACACCATCAGCGGTGACGGTGATCTTCACAGTACCCTTAGACTTAGCGGTAACCAGACCAGAAGAGGACACTTTCGCGATCTTCTTGTCGGCGGACTTGTAGGTCACTTTCTTCGCGTCAACGGGAGAGGTGGAAGCAACGATCTGGAAGGTCTTGCCAACCTTCAGAGACACGCTCTTCTTGTTCAGCGTGACACTGGTGACCTTCACTTCTTTTTCTTCTACCAGGTTCTCGCCTTCGGCGTCATAGGTGATCTTGTTCTCGGTCTGCATGCAGCGAGCGCAGTAACGGACAAAGTGATAGACTTCCTTGCCCTTCAGGGTGTAGGTGTCAGCCAGTTCCCACTGCTTCCAGTTGTGGCCCAGAGCGGGAGTCCGGAGCATCTTGTAACGATAGGGATCCAGCTGGGGTCCGGAATGCTTCTGTTCCCATTTAGCGTCAGCTACGCCGTCGTCGTACACGCACTTGTACAGGTCAATACCTTCGTACAGGCAGGTAGCGGAGATGGACTTGGCAGCCCACCAGGCATACTCTTCACGCTTCTTGTCGGTATCCTTCAGCCACTTACCGGTGGCGCTGGGGGCATAGGCTTCAACACCAGCGTCATCCTTCTCTTCGGGCTTGTCCTTCCACAGGTGGGAGTGGAGCTTCATGTTGGTGCGCGCAATGCGGAAGTGCTTCTGCTCAACACCGGCAGCCTTCCAGACTTTGGGATCGCACTTGCAGTAGGGGCATACAAACACGTCGGTATGGGAGTAGCAGGTGTTCAGCCAGTGCTCTTCATCCTTCTCTTCCCAGTAGCCGCCAGCCTTGGGGAACTCATCCCTGTTGGGGTTCGGCTTCACGGTGCCTTCCCAGGTGTTGTCCCAGCCGGGATTCCGGATGGCAACCTTCTTGTAGTAGTTTTCCTTGTCCACGCCGGGGCTGGTAAGATACTGAACCAGACCGCAAACGACGCAGGCACGACGGGCCTGACCTTCGCTCCAGCAGGTGGGCTCTTTGACAACTTTCCAGTCAGTCAGGGTGTGGGCAACGGTGCGCAGACTGACTTTGTAGGTCCTGTCCACATGGCCGCACTTGATGCACTTCCGATAGGCATCGCCTTCTCTGGCGCAGGTGGGCATGGTGATCACTTCAAAGTGCTTGCCGGCGTCGGTGCCCTTCTCGGTGAAGTAACCGAGCCACAGATCGCCGTTGGCCAGCTTCTTCGCTTCGCTCTCGGCGTAAGTGGTGGCGTCATACTTGTGCATCCGCATGTCGATCACGCGGGTCTTGCCGGTAATCTTACAACGCAGGCAGACATCTTCCGCTTCACCGAACTCGGTGCAGGTGGGAGCCTTTTTGATGTGGCCCCATGCCAGCAGGGTTTCTGCATCGTGGGCGCTGGCCCAGTCATGGCCCAGAGCTTTGACAACGACAGTATGGACGATCCCAGCGCCTTCCTTGAGGCACTTGAAGTCGGCCAGACCGGTTTCGGTACAGGTCGGCATCTTGCGGACAACGTAAGAGGTATTGTCCACTTCATGGCCGAGGATCGTGGTGATGGAATCCAGTTCGCCCCAGGCCACAGGCTTGGTGGTGTCCGGCACATCCAGTGCCAGAGCGGTTGCTGCGATCGCCAGAGTCAGAACCAGCGCGATCGCAAACACGGTGAGAAGTTTCTTCATGGTTTCCCTCCTAAAATAAGTATTTAATAGGTTACCGCTTGAGCATTAGTGACGGGTCGGATCACGTGCTCTTTTGTTAAGACCTTTCATCTTACCCGCCTCCTTTTCTTCCGTGAATAAAACAAACAAATAATTTCTGCAGGAAACTTACGGAATCCGTGGCGATCTAACCGACCCGCTGCTCAATGAGAAAACTCCGGATTCCGTAAGGGCGTACTACGTGAAACGACATAAGAACGAAACTCGCTCCACGAGTTCGGAGACATTATAACCGATCTCCCATCTTTTTGCAATACCTTTTTTTACAGAAGTAAGAATTTTTGTTAAAAATTTGTTTCAATCTGGCAGGCATTTGTGTTTTTCCCCTGTTTCTTTAAAACTGAAAATAGATGAACGGATTAAAGTCTCCGCCCAGCAGAAACCCTGCTGAAACAACGAAAAGAAGCAGAAACAGAACGCTCCCCCATCCCTTGTGGTTCCCCACGCCCTTCCATACCAGATGTGACAAAGCCGGAATGCAGGCCAGCAGGCTGAGGATGAACGCGGCTGCCATAGCGCCGGTGAACAGGTCCGTCACCCTTTCAATCCCATATGTTCCGCCGGAAAACATAAACATCCGCCGAAAATAATCACCAGCCTGAGGCAGAGAGTCTGCCCGGAACAGCACCCAGCCGATCAGGACTGCGAACAGCGTCATGATCCGCCGGAGTATGGAAGGCAGCTTTTCCTGGATCTTGCCCCACAGTCCCCGCTCCAGCAGCATCAGGGCCCCGTGGAACAGCCCCCAGCAGATGAAAGTCCAGTTTGCTCCGTGCCATAAGCCGGTCAGGAAGAAAACGATCAGCAGGTTCAGCAGCGTCCGGCTTTTTCCTTTTCGGTTGCCTCCCAGCGGGATATAGACATAATCCCGAAACCAGGAGGACAGAGAAATGTGCCACCGCCGCCAGAATTCCCGGATGCTGCGGGAGGAATACGGCTGATCAAAGTTCTCCCGAAAACGGAAGCCGAAGATCTGCCCCATCCCGATCGCCATGTCGGAGTAGGCACTGAAGTCCAGGAATATCTGCAGCGCGTAGCACAGGGCGCCGGCCCAGGCATAGAGGGCAGGCAGGCTCTCCGGGGCAATGCTGAACATGGTGTCCGCAACCTTACCCATGGCATTGGCCAGCAGCACCTTTTTTGCGAAACCGAGGATAAATCGCTTGATCCCCGCGGCCAGCATGTCCGGTGAGGTGTTCCGTTCATCAATCTCCCGGTTGATATCCGCGTAGCGCACAATCGGCCCCGCCACCAGCTGCGGAAACAGCAGGATATACAGCGCCAGTTTCATCAGATTCCGCTGCGGAGGAACGTTCCCCCGATACACATCTATTAAATAGGAAAGAATCTGGAACGTAAAAAAGGAAATCCCGATCGGCAGGGCAATCCGGGGCATCCCGGTGATTCCCAGATTATCCGTGAAGAAATTGAAGTACTTGAAATACCCCAGCACACCCAGATCCACAGCCACGGCCGCGGCCAGGGCCGGTTTCTTCTTTTTTGCGTTTCCGATCCACAGACCGAATCCATAGTTGCACAGTACCAGCACCAACAGCAGCGCGAAATGTCCCAGCCCGCCCCAGGCATAGAATACCAGGGAGAAAAACAGCAGCACAAAGTTTTTCACGCGCATGCTTCCGAATCGGTCCGCCAGCCCATAGCAGATCAGCACCGCCGGCAGGAAGGCGAAAACGAATACCGCGGATGAAAAAACCAAGGCATTTCCCTCCTTTTATTCGTCGTTCGCAGGACTGTGCAGATATTCCGGATGCGCCAGCAGATAATCGATAAAACCAAAGCTCATGTTCCGGAACATCGTCTCGTTCACTTCCAGGATAAAGATCTCCTTATCCGCCAGCAGCTCCGGCAGATCCTCAATCTCGTCGTAGGCATCCCGGCGGGAGAGCTGGCGCAGGTCGGAATACCCGTTTGTGAAAAAGAAGCTGTTTTCAAAGTGCACATCCGTTCCGAATGCTTTGTTGCCGTCCAGGGCAAACAGACTCTGGCCCATGAAACTGCCGCCGCGGAGAAAGGCGTTCGGATGATCCGCGCCCTTATGACCCCGCTTAACCACCGGCATCAGATAATCCTCCGGAATCCCGGCAAAGACATTCAGCGTCAGCAACAGATCCTTGTCCGGTTCCCGGGGTTCATCAGTTGGTTCCATCGTCACATTGTACTTGTTCAGATCCTTGTTCGTCTGCTTTGCCAGCCAGCGGCCGAAGTTCACCCCCACCGTGTGTCCCAGGGCATTGCTCCAGTGGATCCCGCTTTTGTAGAACAGAGGAAAATCAAATTCATCCTGATGCTTGTCAATGTATTCGATTGAATCATAGATGTACAGGGAGGATTTCTTCGCCAGTTTTTTGAACAGCTGGTAGTCGTGATCCACGTTTTCCGCGGCGCCTTCGGTCTGAGCCTGAAGGAACCGCCAGGCAGCCGGGGCCTGCACATAGCGGGCTTTCGAGGGCGTCAGGAAAATGAAGAGGCTCTTGTTTTCCGCCCAGAGGAGTCCCTGCAGGTTTTCCAGCTTGCTGAACAGCTTCTGCATCTCTTTTTTGGAGATCGGTACGTTCAGGCCCAGGGACTGCCGCAGATAAGCCTGCTCAAAAAGGTTTCCGTCTTCCCCCATCACCACGTTCCGGTTGGAAGAGGTTCGCAGGATGCTGTACATAATCTGGTTCCGCGTACGGATCAGGATATTCCGTCCGGGCATCGCAGCGGCATATGCTTTTTCCGTGTCCGACTGGGCTTCCCCGCTGATCAGGCGCTCAACGGTGTATTCCGGGGCGGCAGTCATTTGGGTAACGCCCTGCAGCGCAAAGGCTCCGTCAAATAACCAGGCATATGCCGGCAATAACAGCAGTAGCAAAAAGACCGGCCAGATCCACGGCAGCCGTCCGTTCTTCTTTTCATCCGGGATCTGTTCCATTTTCTTTTACTCCTTTCCCCCGAAAAAATGATCTTCCAGCATCATGCACCAGCAATGGTATACCGGCAAATGCAGTTCCTGGATCCGATAGGTTTCCGTTTCTGGTACGCGCACCGCAACGTCCGCCACCCTCGCCAGTTCCCCGCCGTCTCTCCCGGTCAGACCGATGATCCGAATTCCCAATGCCCTGGCCACCACCGTTGCGGACAGAACGTTCTGGCTGTTCCCGCTGGTACTGATTCCCAGGAACACATCGCCTTTCCTTCCGAATCCGAACAGCTGTTGGGCAAACACGCCCAGCCCGTCCACATCGTTGATGTAGGCGGTCGTCATTGCCTCGTGGGCCACCAGCGGAATCGCCATCAGCCCACATTCGAGGTTCCTGGCCAGGTTCTCCCCGCGTACAGGATCGATCGCCTTCAGCTTCTCCGCCATTTCTTCGGAGATCGGTCGCGGTGTCATGAACCGCTTCATCAGTTCTCCGGCGATATGCTCGCTATCCGCCGCGGATCCGCCGTTCCCGGCGATCAGAAGTTTATGATCGCTCTCATAGCAGGTTTCCATGATTTTGTAGGCATCGATGATGGAATCCCTGCAGGGTTCCAGGATCGGATACCGCTCCGTCAGAAGGTTGAGATGTTTTTCCAGTTTCGGTTCCATTTTCATTCTCCCACGGCTGCTACAATGTCGAGCAGGGATTTTTCCCCGACCCGGGCTGTATGGCATCCGGCGGCAGTGCCTGCCCTGATATCGTTCTCGCCGTCCCCGATCATCCAGGAGTTCTCCAGGTCAATGTTGAAATCCTTCGCCGCCTGCAGAATCATCCCGGGCTTTGGCTTCCGGCAGTCGCAATCGATCTTCAGCTCCGGGATTTCCCCTTCGAATCCTTTGTCCGGATGATGCGGGCAATAGTAGATCGCGTCAACATATGCCCCTTCCTGCCCCAGTAGCGTCTCCATCTTATTGTGGATCTCCCGCAGATGATCTTCCGTCACCTCGCCCCGGGCAATCACTGGCTGGTTGGTCACAACGATCGCCAGATATCCGGATGCGTTGATCTTCCGGATCGCCTCCGCCGCCCCGGGCAGCAGTTCAAAGTCGTCGATGTTCCGCAGAAACCCGACATGCTTGTTGATCGTCCCGTCCCGGTCCAGAAAAACTGCCCGCTGTTTGTGCAGCAGGTTCTTCGCCTGCACCCGCCCGGCTGCAAAGTCTTCGCACACCGCCCGGTACCGGTCCGGTGTCCCCATGTCCTTGACGTATTCCGGGCTGTCGTAGCAGAACATTTTTCCGTTGCCGCACAGAGGTTTCAGAATCTGCCGGTCCAGATCGATTTTCCCGGCTGCCAGGTCCTCCCCGGCCAGATCCAATGCCGCCGGTGAAATCACATGCAGCCCGGCGTTGACCCGGTTCCGGTACCATGTCGGCCGTGGGTCTTCCTTCGTCAGCCATTGCTGCACCGCGCCGTGGTCATCCGCAATCAGGAGCCCGCTGTCATAGGGGTGGCTGTTCGGATGGGTAAACAGTGTCGCCAGTCCGCCCTTCTCCCAATGATAATCCACAAATCGCCGAAAGTCGATATCGAAAACCGCGTCTGCGTTCAGCAGCAGGAAATCTTCCGTCAGTCTGTCCCGTAGCCTGAACAGCGCACCGGCGTTGCCCAGCGGCACTTCCTCGATGAAGTATTCCATCCGCACCCCAAAGGCGGATCCGTCCCCGAAGTAATCCATGATCCGATCCGCCATGTGGCTGACCGTGAGGATCAGATCAGTGAAGCCTTGCTCCCGCAGGCATTCGATTTCCCGCTCCAGCACCGGCTTCCCGCCGATCGGGATCATAGGCTTCGGGAGATCTCCCGCCACCGGGGCAATCCGGGTGCCCTTCCCCCCGGCCATGATGACTGTCTTCATTCTGCCTCCTTCGGCACATAGCTCTCCGGCGAGTAATGGATCACCCTCGTTCCCCCGTCCTCGAAACGGAACGGGATGTACAGCAGATCCTTCATGGCGTCCATGACGGCCTGCCGCTTCTCCGGCTGCACGTAGAACACCAGGAACCCGCCGCCGCCGGCGCCGAGCAGCTTGCCACCCAGCGCCCCGGCCCGGATCCCTTTCTCATACAGGGCGTCGATGTTGTCTGTCGTAACGGCCTTCCCCGTCTGGCGCTTCAGCTGCCAGGTCGTGTCCAGCAGCCGGCCAAAGTCGTCCAGGTCGCTGTGCTTGTCCTCCAGCACCTCCTGGGCCTGATCCACCAGCGCCAGCATCTGTTTCAGCTGGGCCGTCTTCTCCGCATAGCTCTGGGTATTCACTTTCTGTACCTCCGAGCTGAACCGGGTAAATCCGGTGAAGAACATCAGCAGGCTGTCGTTCAGCAGTTTCTTCCGCTCCGGGTGAATAATCACTGGAATCACATCGTAGCTCCCATCCGGGTTGAAGACGATCCGGTTCATCCCGCCGAAAGCCGCAGCAATCTGATCCTGCCATCCTCCGGCCTCCCCGCAGAGAGTACGCTCCAGATAAATCGCGTCGTCCGCCAGCTTCCGCTTGTCGGCATACTTCCCTTTCAGCGCGTAGAATGCGTTCAGCATCCCCACCGCGAAGGACGAACTGGTCCCCAGTCCGGACCGGGCCGGAAGATCCGCGTCATAGATCAGCCGGATCTCGTGCATGTCAAGCATCTTCATCGCGTGGCGGATCGCCGGGTGCCGAATCTCCTCAACGTCGCTGACCTCCTCGACTTTCGAGTAGGTCAGATGCGTCGAGTAATCGAAAAACCGGGGCAGATGGCGCACCGTCACATAGCAGTATTTGTCAAACGTCGAGGACAGCACCGCTCCGCCGTATTCCCGGAAGAAGGATTCCATATCCGTTCCACCGCCGAAAAAGGACATCCGGAAAGGGGTTTTCGTGATGATCATGTCTTTCCCGCCTCCTCTTTCATCGGATGGTCAAAATGATAAACGCTGTCCAGAATCCGCTTTGCGCGTTCCTCGGTGTAGTGTTCGTTCGCATGGCGGATCCCGGCCGCGCTGATCTCCTGTAGCTTCGCCTCATCATCGTACAGCTCAGCGATCCGTTTTGCGATCTCCTCGGCGGTTTCGGCGATCTGCAGGATCCCTTTCGCATCCGGAATCCCTTCCGCCCCGCAGGCGGTGGTGATCACCGGCAGGCCGTACCGCATGCTTTCAACCACCTTGCCCTTGACGCCCGCGCCGTATCGCAGGGGAATCAGGTTCAGTCGGCTGTGCCGGTAGAAATGCTCCAGCTGTTCTTCCGTCAGCAGTCCCTCGATCAAAATCTCATCGTTTTGCAGGTCCGAAACTTCCTTCGGCATATTGCTGCCGGCGATGTGGATCCGGATCCCGGGGCGCAGCTCCCGCAGTTTCGGCATGATCTCTCCCGCGATCCACTGAGCCGCGTCGATATTCGGCGTATGCTTGTATCCGCCGACGAAGAACAGGTCTTCCCGGTCAGACAGATGATAATCCGCCTCCGGTACCGGATCAAAGAAGTAGGGGGTAATCGCGACCGCCCGGATGGTCGGATCAATCTTCCGGATCTCCTCGATTTCCGTCTCCGAGGGGTAAGCCGTCAGATCCGCCTTCCGCATCAGGGAAAGCTCCTTCTCCTTCCAGCTTTCCGCTTCCTTCAGCAGCTCCTTCTTCCCGGTCAGCGCGTATTCCCGCCCAAACCGCAGGAAATGCAGATCGTGGCCGTAGTACAGGATATGCGCCTTCGTTTTCTCTCGGAGAACATCGATGTAGTTCACCGCGATATGCGGCCGGTTCAGGAAGGCATAGTCAAAGCTGTCCGCATTTTCCGCGATCCATTCCTTCCAGTGGGCCCGGTACCAGTTGCCGTACAGCACCTCGATCCCCATCTGCTGCAGCTGGGAGGTATAGGGTTCCTGCCGCATGAAGTTGTCTCCCAGGAATTTCACGTTAAACCCGGCCTTCACGAACATCTGCAGGTAAGCCAATACGGTCCGGCTGCCGGCATCCTTGTCCGGCTGCGGGGCATAGTGATCCACAAACAGCAGCGTCTTTTTCCGCAGGGACCGGTCCCGGGCCAGGAACACGTTCTCCGCGTTGGGCATATGCTCCTTTTCCAGCACGTCCTTCCACTTCTCGTAGAACTTCTTCGTGTTCGCGACCTGGTAGGCCTTCTGTCCGTAGGAAGTATCCGTGCCGTTCGATATCCCCTCAAAGTGGATCACCACGGATGTTGGCTGGTACATCACCCGGTATCCGGCCTTCCGCACCCGGAACGCCAGGTCCGTGTCCTCGCAGTAGGCCGGGGCAAAGGTTTCGTCAAATCCTCCCAGCTCCCGCCACAGATCAGCCCGGATCATGATCGCCGCGCCGGAGATATAATCCGCTTCCTTCACATAGTTGAATTCGGATTTGTTTGGGTCGCTCCTGTTGCCGTAGTTCCAGGCACTTCCATCCTTCCACAGGATCCCGCCCGCCTCCTGCAGGCGGCCGTCAGGGTAAATCAGCTTGCTGCCGACCAGGCCGATATCTTCTGCGGATTCCATCAGATCGATCAGCGGCCGCAGCCAGTTCCGCTGTACCTGGGTATCGTTGTTCAGAAAGAGAATATACTGTCCCTTCGCGCTTTCCGCCGCGTGGTTGCAGTTCAGCAGGAAACGGAGATTTTCTTTGTTCCGGATCACCTTCACGCCGCTGATCTTCTGCTCCATATCCTTTGTCAGATCTCCGGAGCAGTCATCCGCAATCAGCACCTCGTAGGGAACATCCCCGGTATTCATCGCGATGGACTTCAGGCAGGCATAGGTATAGGCAAACTGGTTGTAAACCGGGATAATGATGGAAACAAGGGGCCGGCCGGAGGTCGGCACATGCAGCGGGGGCACCCGGTCGATCGTGTCATATTCCTCCAGGGGCAGCTGATCCGGCCGGGTCATCTGAATATCGCCGCCTCCCAGATAGTTGTCCAGCCGCTCGGCGGTGTTCAGAATGCTGCCGCTCTTCATGCCGTCCCGGAAGGTCTTGATATGGCGGATATCCACCCGTTTCAGGAAGGCAACCGGATGACGGCAGAACTTTTTGCCCAGTTCCAGCACCAGGCGGCGTTTGCTGTCCGCGGGCATCAGCCTGTCCCGGAGGTTCCAGCCCGCTGTGCGCATTTTCCAGTAGCGGGATTCGTGAATTTTGCGCAGCTCAATCTCGCAGTCCTGCAGCTGCCGGATCTGTTCCTGCATGTTGGCGATTTCCCGCTCATCCGCCTGCACCTGCAGGCGCAGACGGTCCCGCTCCTCGGTCAGCTGGGTCATCTGGTCTTGCATCACTTTACCTCCACCGTACTTCCCATATCATAGTACCCAACCGTGTTCTTCCCCGATACCACCGGGAAAGTGCACACGTCATACAGTCGGTGATACACCTGCAGTACGTTGCTCCCGTATCCCGTGCACCCCAGGCTCAGCAGGTATTCCCCGCCCTGCAGCATAACCGGCTGTGTGAACGACACAGTCCGCGTCTCCCCGGCCCTGCACAGTCCCGTCGGGCATCCTTCAATCAGCGTGTTCGTCCCTGTCAGCTCAATCCCCAGCCGGTTCTTGATGCAGAACGCAAAGATCGGATCCTGCAGGTCTCTGTGGATCAGCACCTTCATCCGGATCGTGCACTGCTCTCCCTTGACGACGGAGTTCGTCAGCTCGTCTTTTTCATCGAAAATCCCGTAGTCCACGATATCCGCCGAATGATCCCCGTACTCGAGCAAATCCGGGTTCCGGTCCATAGCCTCCTGCCAGGTCCCTTCTCCTCCCGCGGATTCCCCGGCCTGCACCCGGACAGCGCCGCCTTCCGCGTTCCTTGCCTGTCCGGCCAGGATTTTCTTGTACAGGTCAACGATCTCCTTCGGCTCGCCCTCCGCCTCCATAACACCCTTGTTCAGCAGCACAGCCCGGCTGCAGTAACGGCTGATGGAGCTCAGGTCGTGGCTCACGAACAGGATTGTCATCCCGGCAGCGCGGAATTCGTCAAACTTCTTGTAGCACTTCGTCTGGAAGAACACATCCCCGACGCTCAGCGCCTCGTCCACGATCAGGATTTCCGGCCGCACGCTGATTGCCACCGAGAACGCCAGCCTGGCGAACATCCCGCTGGAGTAATTCTTCACCGGCTGGTGGATGAATTCCCCGATATCGGCAAATTCCACAATCTCCGGCAGCATTTTCTCCATCTCGTCCTTGGAGATATTCATCATCGTGCCGTTCAGGTAGATATTCTCGAGCCCTGTATACTCCGGATTGAACCCGGCCCCCAGCTCCAGCAGCGCGGATACCCTTCCGTTGACTTCCACAGTGCCTCTCGTCGGGGTGACCACGCCGGTCAGGATCTTCAGCAGCGTGCTCTTCCCGCTGCCGTTGACGCCGATGATGCCAACGGTCTCGCCCCTGCGGATCGTCAGGTTAATATCCCGCAGCGCGCTGTGGGTTTTCTTTTCCCGGTTCCGCCAGAAAAAGGGAAACACCTCCTGCAGCCGGTCCACCCGCCGTTCATACAGCGGGTAATCCTTGCAGAGGCCCTCTGTGCGGATCATGATCTGATCCCTGCTTGCTTCGCTCATCTGCTTCCCTTTCCCCTGTTACAGCACATCCGCGAACTGCGGGCTGAGTTTCCTGAACACCCGGCTCCCCAGGAGGATCAGGGTGATGGTGATCACCCAGAAGACCAGTGTCGTCCCCGGGTGTTCCCAGAAGGGCACATGGGTCAGCCAGGCGTCCCGGTACCCGTTGCAGATATAGTACATCGGGTTCAGCTTCAGGATCTTCGCGATCACGCCGGATACGTTGTCAATATTCCACACGATCGGTGTCGCCCAGAATCCGACGTTCATCACAACGGTGACGATGCTCTGGATGTCCCCGGCAAAGGGGGAAACCGACGCGCAGATCAGTCCCAACCCCCAGGCGTAGCAGATCGCGCAGAAGAAGTAGTAGACCATCTGCAGGGTAGCAAGAACAGGCATGATCCCGTACGCCAGGTTCAGGGCAATGATCACGATCCAGAACCCCAGGTGCACAAAGATCGACGGCACCAGCCGCACGCTCGGAATCAGGCTGATCCGGAAGTTCACCTTCCGCACCAGGTAGCGGTACTCCCGGACGCTCGCGGTCATGGAGGAAACAGCCTCCTGGAAGAAGGACCACACCAGGTATGCCGGAGCGTACCACACGATGAATGGCACATTCCCGATATCCGTGCTTCGCAGGCCTACCTGGAACACGAACCACAGCACCAGCAGCGTGCACAGCGGCTGGATGAAAGCCCACGCCACGCCCAGCACCGAGGTGGCATACTTCGCCCGGAAATCATTCCGGGCCAGCCGCCAGAACATGCCGCGGTTCCGCCAGTGATCCTTCAGGATCGAAAGAAAGCTCATGCCTTTCCCTGTCCTTCCTTGGTTTCTGATTCCGCGCTCCCCGCCGGAAAGATTTTGCGGTACGCTTTCCTGGGAATCTGCATCATCCGCCAGGACCGGGAGTCGAGGATCTCCCGCAGCCGCTGGTTCAGTTCATGGTTCTCCCGCTCCAGCCGTTTCTTCTCCGCAATCAGCCCAGTCAGATCAAGGTCGGAGTGGATCACGTCCTTGCTGAAGCGGTTTTCGTTCCGCGGCGCTGCGTACTCGTTCTCAAAGTATCTCGACCAGGCCCGGAAAGTCGGCAGATCCTCCTCCCGGATACCGAATTCCCGGAAGTTCTCCGTCGTCCCTGCTCCGGCTCGGTCCAGTGCCCGCCACAGCAGGAAGTCCGCCGGCACCGGAAAGTCCGTCACCCATTCGCAGTCGGTCACAATCAGCCCGTCACCGTCCGCAAACACGTTGTCCGCCATCAGGTCCACATTCGCCGGACACACGCACATCATTTGCTCCCGGGAAGCCTTCGTGTCTCCGAACCAGCGCTGGAATGCCGGGGTCATGTACGCTGTTTCCGTCGCTCCGTCGGTAATCATCCCCCGAAGCGCTTTCCATCCCGTGCCGTTCTGATCGTCAGCGTGGAATCTTTGACTCTGCTCGACAAACGGCCAGACAACCTTCCCGTTCTCTTCCTTCCCCTCCAGCACCCGGTAGGATCCTTTCAGTTTCTGTTCGTTCTCCAGGATCATCCGCAGGTGCGCCTTCGCCGCGTCGCACAGGGCGAACTTCTCTACCCGTTTTTCCCCGCCGGCTTCAATGATCCGTGTCCCGACGCGGAATTCTTCCTTGCGGTCGGCGTTCAGCTTCGCGTACAGAATTTTTTCTTCCTCCGGCAGACCGCCGATCCCCGCCTCAACCAGGAAGGAATTGCTCAGCGCCCCTGCCGCGCCGTCCTCCGCCAGCGCTTTCGCGACGGGTTCTTCCGGAAACAGCAGCGTCCGGTCCTTGTCGAAAACCAGGTATGGCTTCCCGTACTGTCCCCATCCCAGTGATTCGTCGGTGAAGATCTCCAGTGGAAACTTGTAGTCCGGATAGGGATAGTAGAAGCGCTGGGCTTTAAATCCGCTCTCCCTCAGCAGCGTCCTCAGTTCCCGACGGGAAAAGGTCCGGATCCCGTCCGCGGGATTATATCCCCGCAGGCCGACATATGCTTTCCCCAGGTGATCCTCCTCCGCCCCGGCGAAGTATTTCAGCCCCAGCCGGTTCTCGATCGCCAGCAGCATCCGCCCGTCCGGCTTCAGATACTTCCGGATGTTTTGCAGGAAAGTCCGGTAGGGATTCTCTCCTTCCGTAAACTTCCCGGCATATTCCAGCACCCCGTTGACCACCACGATGTCGAAGGGTTCTCCGAAAGGGATCTCGTTCAGGTTCCCTACCGTCAGGCGCAGGTTTTCGCAGTCTTTGTGCCGCTCATAGTTCACGGTGGAACGACGCAGTGACAGATCCACGGAAACAATCTCAGCCCCGGACCGGCACAGTGCCCCGGTGATCGCCCCGCACCCGGCGCCGATCTCCAGGATCCGCCCGTCCGCCGGAAACGGGAACCAGTTGCAGATATTCTCCCGCACCGGGCTCAGGTGGTACAGCATCGGCCAGGAGACTTCATCCCGCCCCAGATCCCGGAGGGTCTTCCCCGCGCGTACGGTCTCCAGGATGCGGTTCTCTTCTTCATCCCCGTCGGAGTACAGATCCGTCCCCCGGTAATACGTGGTATCCAGTATCGCCATCCCTGATCCCCTCAAAATTCAAAGTCCAGTGCCATAACCTGCAGTGCCTTTTCCCGCGAGAAATTCTCCCGCACGTAGGCCGTTTCCTTCCGGGATATTCCCTTCAGCCGTTCTCCGTCGTCATACGCGCGGATAATCTGCCTCGCCAGCTCTTCCGCCGTTTCGCCCATCAGCAGGATCTGCTCCGCTCCGCCGAGCCCCTGGGTCCCCACCGATGTTGTGACCACCGGCAGTCCGCATTTCATCGCCTCAACGACCTTGCCCTTCACCCCGCCGCCGTACCGCAGCGGCACAATCTCCATCCGGCTGCTTTCCAGCAGTCCGTTCAGCTGCTCGATCGTCAGGTACCCGTGTACGATCACATGCTCCCCGGCCAGGGCCCGGATCTGCTCCGGTGCGTTCGCCCCGGCGATGTGCAGCGTGATCTCCGGCTTCTCCTTCCAGACCAGCGGCATCACTTCGTTCACAGCCCACAGGGCGGAATCCACATTCGGGTCGTGGGTAAACCCGCCGATAAACAGGAGATCCTGCCGCTTCGCCGCGTCGTAGTCGATCTCCGGCACCTCATCATAGATGCTCAGCGGCCATTTGCGGACAGTCAGCTCCGGGTCGATCTTCGCGATCTCCTCCAGCTCCAGGTCGGAGGGGTAAATGCTGATGTCGCACTGATGCATCAGCTTGAGCTCCAGCTCCCGGAAGTGCTCCGCATCCCGCTTCGCCTGTTCCTCCCCGGTTCGCTCGTAGCGCAGTCCCCGGCTCATGAACAGCAGATCGATGCCCATGTAGAACAGCTTTGCCTGGGGACAGCATGCTTTGACCGCATCGATGTATTTCTCGCTGATGTGCGGCCGCGTCAGCATCACATAGTCGAATGCCGGGCCTGCTTCCTGCAGCCATTTCCGCCAGTTCTTCGCGTACCAGCTGCCGTAGAGTACTTCGATGCCCATCTGCTGCATGTTCCGGGTATAGGGCTCTTCCCGGTAGAAGTTGTCCCCCAGGAAGGTGATGTGGTATCCCTTTTCCACAAACATCCGCATATAGTCCATCATGTAGCGGCTGCCGGCGTCCTTGTCTGTCTGGGGCACATAGTGGTCGATGATCAGGAAGCGCCTGCTTTGGGGTTCCTTCAATACCGTTCCGCCGGTTCCGCCGATGGCCACGGATGCCGGCTGATACATGACCCTGTATCCCGCTTCCCGCACGCGGCCGGGCAGCGTATCGTCGGCAGATCCGCCCAGCTTTTCCCACAGCTCCGTCCGGATCAGGCAGGCCGCGGTGAAAACGCTCTCCGCCTCGCAGACATAGTTGACTTCCGGGCTTTCCGGATCCAGCAGCTCGCTGCCGCTCAGCAGTCCGTCCTTGTCGACGAGTTTGCACCCGACTAGCCCGGTGTCCGGGTCGCGCTCCATCAGATCGATCATTGGGGACAGCCAGCCTTCCGCCGGCTGGACTCCTTCGCTCAGGATCACATGGTATTCCGGCGGGCAGGAACGCAGTTCCTGCAGGTCGCCGGGTTTCGGCAGCCCGTTCCGGATATTCCTCGCAAGGTCGCGGATCCGGTCCGGTTGCCGCAGGATCTTCGCCGGACGGCGCAGAATCAGTGCGCCCAGCTTCAGGCCGGCTCCCAGCTTGCTGCTCTTTTCCTTTTCGCTCATCCGTTCCTCCCTGCCCTGTTTTCCCGTTCGTATGCCTTTCGCCCGGCCCGGCTGCCCAGGTACCGGGCGCCGCAGTCCATCACCAGTCCAAAGATGCTCCCGATCCGTCCCTGCCGCAGCAGCGCCCCGGATACCTCCTTCAGCATCGCCATCCCCGTCCGGGAGGCCGAAGCGTTCCCCAGCAACGCCGCGTGCCGCACGATTTCGTATCCCTGCAGTCGGTTACGGTCATACTGCTCCCGGAAAGAGAAATCATGGGAGTGGATCACTTCCGCCTCCGCCGCGTAGGCAATCCCATATCCCGCCCGGATCGCGCGAGCGGCAAAGAACATGTCCTCGTTGGTCCGCACGTCCTTTTCGAATCCGCCCAGTTCCTCGTATTCTTTCCGCCGGTAGGCCGCGCAGACGTCGCTCAGGAAGAATGTCCGGATCCCCTTCTCCGGCAGGTCCGCCATCGTGTGCACCTCGCTCGTCTCCGGATAGTTGAATCCTCTGACCAGCTTTTCCCGGGGCGAAGCGTCTTCCCGGGGCAGCTGCCTGCCATAGGCGGCAATTACCTTCTCCTGCGCCAGCGGAGCAGCCAGCCGCTCCAGCAGCGTATCCGCCGCTGGCATGGCGTCCTGCGTCAGAAACGCAACGATCTCCCCTGTCGTCAGCGAGAAGGCCAGGTCTCTCGTCCCCCCGTGGTTGAATTCCTCCCGGTCAATCCGCCGGACCCGCACATCCGGATGCCGCGAAAGCGTCGCCAGTGTCCCGTCTGCAGATCCGGAATCAATCACCAGGATTTCCTGCGGTTTCAGCGTCTGCCCCTCCAGCTTCGTCAGCAGCGCCTCCAGCCCGCTCCCGGCGTTCAGCGTCGGGATCACTGCGGACACAGTCATCCGTCCGCTCATGCTTCCTTCTCCCACTTCATGCTCTCCTTGTTCACCATGCCGCCGAAGAAGGTTTTCGCCAGGATTCGCAGATCCAGCCCCACGCTCCAGTTGTCAATGTACCACAGGTCCAGCTCGATCCGCTTCTCAATGCTGGTGTCCCCGCGGTAGCCGTGCACCTGCGCCCACCCGGTCATTCCGGGCTTCACCTGGTGCTTCACCATATAGAAGGGAATCGACTCCCGGAACTGCTCGACGAAGAAGGGCAGCTCCGGCCGCGGCCCGACGAGGCTCATGTCCCCCTTCAGCACATTGATCAGCTGGGGCAGCTCGTCCAGGCTCGTCTTCCGCAGAAACGCGCCGAAAGGCGTCCGCCGGTTGTCCGCGTCCTTCGTCCAGCCGGTATTCTCCCGGTCGTTGACTTTCATCGACCGGAACTTCAACATCTCGAATTCCCGCTTTTCATACCCGACCCGCTTCTGCCGGAACAGCACCGGCCCCGGGGAAGATAACTTGACCCCCAGCGCGATTACCAGCAGCAGCGGAGACAGCACAAGCAGTCCCATGAAGGAGCAGATCAGGTCAAACCCCCGCTTCATCATCTTCCAGCCCATGTTGTCCAGCCGGTTGGAACGCATGCTGATCAGCTTGCTCTTCCCGATCTGCTCAATCTCCGGGTTTGCCGGGATAATATCATTGTAGAAGGGGATCACGGAATATTTCGCCCCGTTCCGCTCGCATACCGAGATGATTTCCCGGATCCGGGTATACTCATCCGGCTCCAGGGCAATCACGACTTCGCTGATATCCGGCGACGCCAGCTGTTCATTCATCCGGTCGGTATCATCCGCCCCGATGAACTCCCGGATCTGGAAACCCAGCTCTGGCTCCGCTTCGACGTCCTTTTTGTACTGCTTTGCCAGGCTCCCGGTGCCGATCACCGCCACATGCTTGATGTTGTATCCTTTCCCGCGGAATCGGGAAAGCACCAGCCGCATGAACGCGTATTTCCCGTTCAGGAATACCAGCATCGCAAGGTAAAACACCAGCATGACGCCGCGGGAAACATCCACCAGTTTGAATACGAAGAACACCGTCGATGCCACCAGGGCGGACAGCGTCACCGCGATAAAGATCGTCCGGACTTTCCAGGTCAGCTTTCTTGTCCGGGTCGTGTTGTAGAATCCCAGCAGTGACAGCAGAAAGAACAGCACCAGGGCATACGCCAGCGCCACCAGCACCGACCGTGCGCTCAGCGCTGCCATGTTGTCCTTGCTGCCATCCAGCACGTCCAGCCGCAGCCACGAGGCCAGCATGAAGGAACCCACGACAATCAGCATATCCAGCAGGATATTCACCCGGTTCAGGAATTCCTGATTTCTCCGGATCATCTGCGGCTTCCCCCTTTCCGGCACATCGCTGAAATCGCGCCAATCTAAAGAGAAATTATAACATTTTCAACAGAAAGCGTCAATTTTCAGCCCGAACAGCGGCAATTCCGTCTTTCACGTTACGGTAACGGTGTTTCCAGGTAAATCAGCTCCACAGAGTGAGGAATCCCATAATACTCCCGGATCCAGTAATTGATATAGTCCAGATCTTTGAAATAGGGCATCCCC
The DNA here is from genome assembly GCA_947166385.1 of uncultured Clostridia bacterium. Taxonomy (GTDB): domain Bacteria; phylum Bacillota; class Clostridia; order Christensenellales; family Aristaeellaceae; genus Aristaeella. The sequence continues at coordinate 71,493 of CAMVEB010000016.1, forward strand.
GTGCTGAATTTCAGTTTCGGCAGCTGGCGGAGTTCAATCTGTGCTGTCGTTTCCCCTGCCTGGATTCTCTGTGCCTGCTCCCGCAGGATGGCCCGGTTCTCCCGGTTCACGGTCACGTTGCCGTAGTATCCGATAAACAGAATCCCCCAGAGAATCACCCCGGCCGCCAGCAGGCCGCCCAGCGCGGCCTGGGAAAGAGCCGCCGGCCGGACATCCCGCAGCGCCCGGACAAGGATGAAGCAGGCTGCCAGCTGGCAGATCAGCTGGAATGGAATCGTCGTCCGCGGCTCCACCTCCGGGGAAAAAAGCATCATTCCCTGCGAGCAGATCGCTCCGAGGAACAATGCGAATAAATATTTTTCCTTTCGGAAGAGCAGGATGCCAATCAGAATACAGAAGATGAGCAGAAAACAGGCAAACAGAATCGACTTGATGGTTTCATTCGTCAGCACCCAGGAAACAGCCAGGACGCCCTCCGCCGCCAGGGCGCTTCCCATGATGATCCGGCCGGCTTTTTTTGTCTTGGCCTCTCGCCCGAGCCGCAGGGCAGCGACAAACAGCGTTCCCATCAGCAGCAGGGAAAAAGTAACATTGGGCTTGTCCAGGTTGCGTTGAAAAATCAGCGGCAAATTCCGCTGGATCTTTCCGGCCAGGGAGAGATCATAGAATTCCGGAATCGTCCCGGCCCGGGCAAAGTTGCCGGGAGCCAGGATTTCCAGCAGAGCGCCCGCAATACCACACAGCAGGGGCAGCAGAACGCTCGCCCGGATCCTTTTCTTTTCTGTCCCCCCCTGAATCAGTCGTGCCACACAATAGATCAGCAGCATCGCGGCAATCTGTTCATGGGAGAAGCCGGAGGCAAACATCAGCAGGCATAAACCTGTGGTTTTCCATCCGCTCCGCCGCGAATCTTTCTTCATCCATGCAATCGCCCCATACAGCGGCAGCATCGGCCAGATGTAGACCGCAGCCGCCGTATACCAAAGAACGCCGTCGGTCACGGTCTCCCGGCCGATCGTCCCGAATGCCGCCATCACGGCCAGTGCCGCCGGGAGATCCGTTTTTTCACGCTTGATCAGGGTATATGCCATGTAAGTGACGCCAAAAAAAACGAAAGCCTGGAAGACCTGAATCACAGGCTCACCCGCGTGCAGCAGCGGTGTCAGCAGGCCGAAATACAGAATCCGCCCGCCCCAGTTCAGGTAGTGCCATTTCAGGAAGGCAAACAGATCCCCGATATTCCAGGCCATCCCGTGGGAATTGCCTTCCCATCCGTAGGAAAGGCTGGCATACCCGAAATCATCCGAGTGCATGAAGGCCTGGCGGTGCAAAAGCAGCAAAAAAAGAGCCCAGAGGATCCAGGCCGTGAGAAAAAGAAATTCCCGGCGTTTTTCATAGAATCTACTGTTCCCCTGCATGCTAGGTTAAGTCCTTTCTTCCCGTTTCAGCCAGTTTTTCCGCAATCTGCCGGACGTTTTGGGCTTTGTCCTTTCGGCACACCAGCACGGCGTCTGCCGTTTCCACAACGACGATGTTTTCCACGTCCACGGCAGTAATGTTCCGGCCGGAAGAATAGATGACAGAATTCCGGCTGTTGATTGTCAAAACATCCCCGACGCAGACGTTTCCCTGTTCATCGGGATCATGGAGGGCGTCCATGGTGTTCCAGCTGCCCACATCGTTCCATCCGCAGTCGCAGGGAATCATGAGAACACCGTTTTCAGCCGCGGCAGGTTCCATGACTGCGTAGTCAAAGGAGATGCTGCGGATCTTTGCGTAGACTTCGTGCAGCGCATCCTGCTCCCGCGGCGTATTCATCGCCTCCCCGATGGTTTCAAGGTTCTCATAGATATCAGGTGCAAAAGCTTTGATTTTTCGCAGGATCAGGCCGGCCTTGGCGATGAAGATCCCGCCGTTCCAGACATAGTCCCCGGAGGCCAGGTATTCCTTCGCGGTTTCCTCGTCCGGCTTTTCGCGGAAGGAAAGAACCTCCCGGACCGGTCCTTCCCCGCCGGATCGAATGTAGCCGTATCCGGTGGCCGGAAAAGTAGGCCGGATTCCAATGGTAACCAGCTTGTCCTGTTCCTCTGCCGCGGTGAGCGCAAGGCGAAAGGCTTCACTCAGTCTTTCTTCATCCCGAACATAGTGATCCGATGGGGTAATAACCATAACACCATCGCCGTATTTTTTGCAGATCCAGAGAGCGGCATACCCGATGCAGGCAGCGGTATCCCGGGCTTCCGGCTCAGTCAGGATATTGCGGGGATAGACGCGGCCTTCCGTCGCGCGGATAATCGCCGCTGTCTGCTGTTCCGATGTAATAATCATCAGATGGCTTTTCCCGATCAAAGTCGCCAGCCGGTCAACCGCCTCGTTGACCATGATGTCTTTGCCTGTCAGGTTCAGCAGCTGCTTCGGCATGCTTTTCCGCGACAGCGGCCAGAATCGGACTCCGCCGCCGCCGGCCATAACCAGTCCGAAGTGATTCATTTCGCGCCCCCTGGTTTCCGTTTTTTCAAGTTTATGCCCCCTCCTGATAAAAGTCAACTGTTTGACAACCCTTCCGCCCTGATATATCATGAAGCGATGGAAATGTTTATGAATCTTCATCGAAAGGAAACCGTCATGAGCAGGTTGATGATTACCGGATTCTCCGGGTTTGTTTCCTCCCATTTCATGGAATACCTGTATCAGCATCATCCGGATTTTGAGGTGTATGGCGTCAGTCTGGGAACGCCGGTTTTTGACTGGTGTCACTACCGGGATCGGATGAAGGTGGAGTTTTTTGAGGCGGACCTGATGGATGGGGATCGGTTGTCTTCGCTGTTCGGGGAAATCCGACCGGATTATGTCCTGCACCTGGCGGCTTTCAGCAGTGTGGCCTACAGCTGGCAGCATCCGGAGAAAAGCTTTCGGAATAACTGCAATATCTTCCTGAACCTGCTGAACGCGGCCAGGAAAACAACCCCGGATTGCCGAATTCTGTCCGTCGGCTCTTCCGAGGAATATGGCGCCGTGCCGCCGGGAAGCCTCCCCATCCGGGAAGATCAGCCCCTGCGTCCGGTCAGCCCGTACGCGGTCGCCCGGGTGGCTCAGGAACAGCTGTCCAAAGTCTATGCGGATGCCTTCGGTATGCAGGTCATCATGACCCGTTCCTTCAACCATATCGGTCCGGGGCAGGACAGCCGGTTTGTCGTCCCCAGCCTCCTGTCCAGAATCATCGGGATCAGAAAGAGCGGAAAACCTGAAGGCGAAATTGAAACCGGAGATCTGTCCGTCATCCGTGATTTTACCGATGTGCGGGATGTGACCGATGCCTATTACCGGCTGCTGACCGGCGGAACACCGGGAGAGGTCTACAATGTCTGCTCCGGTAAGGGCAGAAAGCTCTCTGAGATTGTCGATCTCATCGCCGAAGAGGTCGGCGTTCGGGTCAGTACAAAAACCAGTCCTGCCCTGATCCGCCCCAATGAAAATCAGGAGATCGTCGGATCTCCTGAGAAAATACAGAAGGAACTCGGCTGGCAGCGGAAAATCCCCTTCAATCAAACAATAAAAGATATGATCAAAGCCATGATGTCATTCTGAGCGTCGTGAGGAGTCCTTCAGATCATGCTCCACCATGATCCTGACCAGGTCCTCAAACGGCGTCTTCTGCGGATCCCACCCCAGTTCTCGCCTGGCTTTGGACGGATCCCCCAGCAGGTTGACCACATCCGTTGGTCGGTAGAAATCGGGAGAAACCTCGACAAGGATTTTCCCGGTTTTTTTGTCGATCCCTTTTTCGTCAATGCCCTCTCCCTGCCATTCCAGATCGATGCCGGCGTATCGGAAGGCCAGGGTTGTAAACTCTCGCACACTGTGTCGGATCCCTGTGGCAATGACATAATCATCCGGCTGATTCTGCTGCAGCATCAGCCACATACACTCCACATAATCCTTCGCGTATCCCCAGTCCCGCAGGGAGGATAAATTCCCCATGTACAGTCTCTCCTGTTCCCCCCGGGCGATCCGGGCGGCAGCCAGGGTAATCTTCCGCGTCACAAAGGTCTCGCCCCGCCGTTCGGATTCGTGGTTGAACAGGATCCCGTTGCAGCAGAACATCCCGTAGGCTTCCCGGTATTCCTTCACGATCCAGAATCCGTACTGTTTGGCAATGGCGTACGGGCTGTAGGGATGAAAAGGTGTCTCTTCGTTCTGCGGAACTTCTTCCGCTTTCCCGTACAGTTCGGAGGTGGATGCCTGATAGATCCGGCTGGCCTCGGCCAGCCCGCAGATCCGCACAGCTTCCAGGATCCGCAGCACCCCCACCGCGTCAATATCCGCGGTATATTCCGGCACATCAAAGGAAACCTGCACGTGGCTCTGCGCCGCCAGGTTGTAGATTTCGTCCGGTTTCACCCTGCCGATCACGCTGATCAGCGAGGAGGTATCTCCCAGATCTCCGTAGTGCAGGTGAAACTGTGGATTCCCCTCCAGCCGGGCGATCCGTTCCCGGTAATCAACGCTGCTCCTCCGGATGATTCCGTGAACGTCATATCCCTTTTCCAGCAGGAATTCCGCCAGATACGATCCGTCCTGCCCGGTCACGCCGGTAATCAGTGCTTTTTTCATGCTTTATCCTCTTTGAAGGCAGGGCCATTTCTGATCCTTCTCGGACAGGTTCAGTGGCGTCCCGTCTACCGTGTATCCGTCAGCGGAGGGAGTCTCCTGGTATGTCCCCTCCAGTCTTGGCCAGATGATGCCGATCCCCGGATCGTTCCAGGCCAGACCGCCTTCGTCGTTCGGATGATAGAAATCGTCGCATTTGTAGCAGAATGCGGCAACGTCGGACAGCACCAGGAAGCCGTGAGCGAATCCTCGGGGAATCAGGAACTGGTGGTTGTTCTCTTCTGTCAGCAGTTCCCCGTGCCATTGGCCGAAGGTCGGGCTGCCTTTCCGCATGTCCACCGCGACATCGAACACTTCGCCCTTGATAACGCGGACCAGCTTCGTCTGAGGATATTGAATCTGGAAATGGAGTCCCCGGAGAACGCCCTTGGTGGAGAGTGACTGGTTATCCTGCACAAAATGAATGTCCAGCCCAGCCTCCTCCATATCCCGTTGTGACCACGTCTCCATGAAATAGCCGCGGCTGTCGCCGTGCACCGCGGGTTTAATCAGGCAAAGCCCGGCGATCCCGGATAGATCTTTTTCAACCGTAATCTGCATCGTGTTCGCCTCCCTGAAAATCCTGAATCAAGTGTAATGGAAGCGGAAGAAAATGTAAAGACCCGGGAATGTTGTTAGTCGCTTCTAACTTCAAAAAGGGCGAAAGAAAAGGGCGAAGCTGAAAAAAGCCCCTCCCTTTTCGGTTTTACACGGTTCTGGCAGCCGTCTTCAGCGCTACTTCCATCATCTCGTGGAAGCTGTCCTGCCGCTCGGCGGCGGTCAGGCCTTCGCCTGTGAACACGTGGTCAGAAATCTGGAACATCGCCAGCGCCTTCTTCCCGGCCGCCATCGCCGTCAGGTACAGGCCCGCCGCTTCCATCTCGACGGCCAGCAGCCCGAGCTCCTTGGCTTTCAGGTTAACTTCCTTGTCCGGGTGATAGAAGTAATCGGAGGAATACACCGATCCGACCTTGCTCCGGATCCCAAGCTCCTCCGCCGCTTTCACCGCCTCGCGCAGCATGCCGAAGTCTGCCGTCGGGGCCAGGATGCCGGGCAGCCCATAGGAGGTCGCCATCGTGGAGTTGGTGGAGGCGGACATGGCGATGATCAGGTCCCGCAGGTGCACATCGTCGCCAATCGCGCCGGCGGATCCGATCCGGATGATCTCCTCCACGCCGAAGAAGTGGAAGAGCTCGTAGGCATACAGGGTGATGGAAGGCATGCCCATTCCGGAGCCCATCACGGAGACTTCTTTCCCTTCGAAACTGCCGGTATATCCGAACATATTGCGCACCGTATTGAACTGTACGGGATTCTCCAGGTAATGTTCCGCCACATACTTGGCCCGCAGCGGATCCCCGGGCATCAGCACCGCTTTCGCGATATGCGTACCTTCCTTCAGTTCAATGCAGGCGGACGGTGATTTGTTTTGCATAGCCCATCTTCCTTCTTTCCTTGATGTCATTGATCCTTCTCAAACAGCTTCTTCAGATTCACGTCAAACGGCGGATACACAATCCCCCGGTCTGTCACGATCGCTGTCAGCAGCTCATGATCCGTCACGTCAAACGCCGGATTGAAGCATTTCACTTCCGGCAGCGCCATCGGCTCCTGATACCACAGCGACCGGATCTCTTCCGGATCGCGCTCCTCTATCCGGATCTCTTTCCCGCTGGGGCAGTTCATGTCGATCGTGGAAACCGGTCCCAGCGAGTAGAACGGAATCCCGTAATGCCTGGCCAGAATCGCCACGCCGGAGGTCCCGATTTTGTTAGCAAAGTCGCCGTTGGCCGCGATCCGGTCGCATCCGACAAAGCACGCCTGCACCCATCCGTTTTTCATGACCAGCGAGGCCATGTTGTCGCAGATCAGCGTCACGTCGACACCGGCCTTCTGCAGCTCATAGGAGGTCAGCCGGGCACCCTGCAGCAGCGGGCGTGTTTCATCCGCGAAGACTTTAAAGTCAATCCCCCGCTCTTTCCCCAGCAGCATCGGCCCGATGGCGGTGCCGTATTTCGATGTCGCCAGCGGCCCTGCGTTGCAGTGAGTCAGAATTCCGTCTCCGGGCTTGATCAGGCTCAGCCCGTATTCGGAGATTCGCGCGCACATCCCGATGTCTTCGTCGTGAATCGCCACGCACTCCTGCAGCAGCAGCTCCCGGATTTCTGAAATGCTTTTTCCCGTGTTCCCGGCAATCACCCCCAGCATCCGCTGAACCGCCCAGCTGAGGTTCACCGCCGTTGGCCTGGAGGAGACCAGATAATCGCCCGCCTTTTCCATAGCGGTGCGGAAGCCGTCGTAGTCCTCCGCTGCCTCCTGCAGCGCCAGCACATACATCCCATACCCCGCGCAGATCCCGATCGCCGGCGCGCCGCGGACAGCCAGGGTTTTGATCGCGTCATAGATCTCTTCCGCTGTTTTCAGCTCCATGTACACCTGCCGGTTCGGCAGCTGCCGCTGATCAAGAATGATGACGCTGCGTCCCTCTTCGGAAAGATGCACGCTGCACCCCATTCGGTCCGATGAAGTGATGGTCATGTGTAAGCCTCCTTATACCACTCCGCAAAGGCCCGCAGCCCTTCCCGGATCCCGATCCCGGGCCGGAATCCGTAATCTTCTTCAAGAGCTTTGCTGTCCGCGTAAGTCACCGGCACATCCCCGGGCTGCATCGGCACCAGCTCCCGGTGTCCTTCAAAATCGTAATCCGCCGGCAGCACGCCTGCCCGCACCAACTCCTCCTGCAGGGTGGCAATGTAGTCCAGCAGGTTCTCCGGCGTCCCTCCGCCGATGTTGTACACCGCGTAGGGCGGCAGAGGCAGCCCGTCTTCCCCGGTCTTCTTTTCCGGTGCTCCCTGCATCACGCGGTAAACGCCCTCAATGATGTCATCGATATAGGTAAAGTCCCGCTTGCAGTTCCCGTAGTTGAAAATCTGAATGGTTTTCCCGGCGGCCAATTTCTGCGTCGCGCTGTAGTAGAACATATCGGGGCGCCCGGCCGGTCCGTAAACGGTGAAGAACCGCAGCCCGGTGGAGGGAATGTTGTACAGCTTGGAATAGCTGTGGGCGAGCAACTCATTGCTTTTCTTCGTGGCGGCATAGAGCGATACCGGATTATCCACCTTGTCGTCCACGCTGAATGGCACCTTCTTGTTTCCCCCATACACGGAGCTCGAGCTGGCATAGACCAGGTGCTCGACGGTGTTGCGCCGGCAGGCTTCCAGGATATTGTAGAATCCGATAATGTTGGATTCAATGTAGACGTCCGGATGGTCTATGGAATAGCGGACCCCGGCCTGGGCCGCCAGGTTCACGACGATGGAAGGACGGTCCACCGCAAAGATTTTGTCTACCAGCGCCTTGTCAGCGATCGATCCCTTGACAAAGATATGCTTGACTGGGGAAGCTTTTGCCGCTTCCTCAATCAGCCCCAGCCGGTATTCCTTCAGCTTCGGGTCGTAGTAGTCGTTCATATTGTCCATCGAGATCACCGTGCCGGACTTCATCTCTTTCAGCAGCCGCAGCACCAGGTTCGCCCCGATAAACCCCGGCGATCCAGTCACCAGAATCGTCTTTCCGTTCAGATCAACAGCTGTTTTTGAGGACGTGTTGCAGCCGTCAAAAGCGCGAAGCGGCTTTGATAACAGCGATCGCACATTCGGCCCCTGATAGCATTCCTTCACTGCCTGATACGATGCCATATCCCCGATATCAAACCGTTTCCCCGGCATCACCATGGAATGCATCGGACTTCTCCGGCACATCCAGGCCACCAGGCTGCCCGGCGCGTCCGTGCCGCATCCGTCCGCAATCGCTTCCCGGATCTTCTGTACGTCCTCCGCCACATAGAAATAGAACGGCGGAGTACACCAGTTGCTCTTTGGTTCTGCGGGCTTCTCTTCAAAAGAGATCAGCTTCTCCCCGTCCACTTCCGATACGCCGGCTCTCCGCAGTTTCACCGGATCATCTTCCCAATACCGCATCGTGCAGGAGGTTCCGGCTTCCCGGGCATATTCGACAAACGACCGCAGACTGAAGTCCAGCACGTTGTCTCCGGCAATCACCAGCAGATCGTCCGTCGCCAGCCCCAGTTGGTCGATCGCGAACTGGATATCCCGGACTGCTCCCAGGCGGGTTTCGTTGGTGCTCGTCCCGTCATCGACGACAACGGCCTTTTTCCCCTCCGCCCATTTTTCAAAATGCCCGGCATACTTGTGGTTGCTGATCACGATAAACTGTTCGATCACCGGATCCAGATCATCCACCAGCCAGTCCAGGATCGGTTTTCCCCCGACCTCCAGCAAAGGCTTCGGAAAATTCTCCGTCAGCGGATACATCCGTGTCGCGTACCCCGCGGCCAAAATCAAACATTTCATAATCTCGCTCCAATCCCGTCAGCCGACTTGCAAAGATGGAAACTGTATTTCCCCTTCATCTCCGGATAAGCCTTCAGATACTTCTCTTCCACGCTTTCCTGGATCGCATCAACCTTGTCCGGATTCACCAGCGCCATGCAGCATCCCTTGAATCCGGCGCCGGAGAACCGTCCGCCGTAGATCCCGTCCGTCTCCCGCATGATCTCGTAGAGCTTGATCTGCTCCGGCGCCCCGGACTCCCAGTTGTGGATCGATGACCATCCGGATTCAAAACTCAACCGCCCGTATTCCTCGATGTCCCCGCGCCGCCAGGCTTCCGCCCCGGCTTCGACCCGCTGGAACTCGGTGTACCAGTGCTCGCAGCGCCGGGCCCAGGGCGCCGGCAAACGATCCCTGTATTCCTGATAAACTTCAAACGGCACATCCCGGGCATTCGCCTGGTTGAATTTTCCGTATTCGCATCCCGAATACGCCTGCAGCGCATATACCCCGGCGCGCAGCTCATCTACGCGCATGTTGTATTTCGACCCGGCCAGCGAATGCTCCAGCCCGGAGAAGAAGATCGCGATGGCGTAGGGCTTCATGTCCGGATGCTGCGGAATCAGCTCATAGTGGTTGTCCCTGCAGTCCAGGTAAAGCAGGTGATTCGCCCTCGACAGTACTTCGCACGACTGGTCCAGTGTCCCGACATTCACGCCGACATAGTTCTTCTCCGCGTCAAATGCAATCTGGATCATTTCCTGGTCGCTGAGCCTGATCTGATTCACATCCGCCAGCGCCCCCAGGAAGGCCAGGATCACCGCCGCGGAGGAACTCAGCCCACCGATCGGCAGAGACCCTTCGATCACGCCGCACAGGCCGACCGATAGCGTGTACTCCTTCGCCAGGGCCCAGGTCGCCCCGCGCAGGTAATCCGCCCAGTCGCCGGTCTTGTCGCCGATCTCCCGGATGTGCCACTGGGCACGCTTCGGAAATTGCATACTGGTCATCTCGATGACGCCGTTCTGCTTCCGGCTGTAGGCGATCCGGATTCCCTTGTTGATGGCCAGGCCGGTAATCTTGCCCAGGTTGTGGTCGCTGTGCGCGCCGATCGGGCAAATCCGGTAGGGAGAGAAGGTGAGGCCGTCCGGCACACGGTTGTAGATCTGGTAGAATTTGTCTTCGCTGCGCATAATAATTCCTTTCACATGTCCAGCCGGGCGGTAATCTTCCGGCATTCATCATATACTTTGTTCTCGTCGATCGTCGTCAGTTTCCCGTTCTCCATCAGCACTTTCCCGTCGACCAGCACGGTATCGATCTCGCTGCCTTTGGAGGAATACACCAGCCCGGAGATGATGTTGTTCGCCGGAATGAACTGGGGTTCGTTCAGGTTCACCAGGATCAGGTCGGCGATCGCGCCCTCCCGGATGATCCCCAGCTCGTCTTCCCGGCCGATGGCTTTCGCCCCGTTCACGGTCACCATCTTCAGCACATCCGCGGCATCCACGCACGGGGACTGCCGGTTGGCGCCCTTGTAGACCAGGCCGGCAGCGGTCATTTCCGAGAACATGTTCAGGCTGTTGTTGCTGCCGCACCCGTCGGTCCCCAGGCACACGTTGATCCCGGCGTCCAGCATCTTCATCGCCGGAGAAAACCCGTTCCCCAGCTTCATGTTGCTCTTCGGGCAGATCGCGACGCTGACGCCTTTCTCCGCCATGATCCGGATGTCCTCGTCCGTCGCGTACACGCAGTGCGCCGCGATCGTGGGAACGTCAAACACGCCGACGCTGTCGACGTACTGGATCGGCGTCGTCCCGTGCTCCTTCGCCATCCCGTCCATTTCCGCCTGGCTTTCGGACAGGTGGATCGTCTGCCGGATCCCGCGCTCCTTGCAGGATTGGGTCAGTTTCTGCAGATAGTCCGCCATGCAGCTGTAGGGAGCGTGCGGCCCATGGATGAACTGGATCCGGCTTTCGTCCCGGAACATCTCCATCTCCCGGACCGCCTGGCCGAATTTCATGATGGACTCTTCCGAGTCAGCTACTCCCGCCAGCCCGCGGGAGATCACCGCCCGGAGGCCGGATTCAGCCACAGCCCCGGCCACGGCGGATTTCGGACCGCTCTTCTCCTGGGCGGATTTGATCGTCATGTCCACAAAGCAGGTCGTCCCGCTCCGGATCATCTCGATGATCGCCAGCAGCGTTGTCCAATAGATGTCCTCCTCCGTCATCCCGTCCTCAACCCGCTGAACCTTTTCCAGCCAATCGAAGAACATCAGGTCGTCCGCGTAATTCCGGTGGATCGTCATATAAGCATGCGTATGCGCGTTGATCAGCCCCGGCATCACCAGGTGATCCGTCGCGTCGATCAGCGTACAGCCTGCCTCCTGCAGATCCGGATCAATCTTCTCCATCCGATTCCCGTTAATCAGGATGTCCTTTTTCTCGTATCGCCATCCGGATTCATCATAGAGCAAAACCAGACCGTTTTTAATCAGTGTTTTCATTGCTTTGATCTTCCTAACTGTAAAAATCAACCGAAGGTCCAGGACGATCGGAAAGCCCTGGTCGCATCCGCAGATGCGAAACTCCTTTAAATTGACGATTTGTTCAGATATGTACAGAGACATTAAATTTCAACAATAAAATACATTAAAAGCCAACAAAATTG
>CAMVEB010000017.1 GCA_947166385.1 uncultured Clostridia bacterium
TTACAGGGTGATGAATCCTTTTGGCTTCAGAATTGTAATGATTTCGTAATTTTGGACCAAATCGCCCGCGCTGCGGGCGATTTGGTCCAAATAACAGAGGCAGTTTCACCGCCCGTTCCGCCTCCGGATCAAAACCAGCTGGAAGCATTTAGAGCAACTTAAGGTCATTGAAATTTGAGCCGGAACAATGTATTATATATCGAAAAGCCGAAGCCCAACGTTGAGACGCTTAAGATAGCGCATGAGAAGATCGGCTCAGGCAGGTCGGTCCGCCTGTGGTCCGTTTTATGCGGCACAGGAAGGGAAAAAGTGCTGACTTTATTGTACATCAGGGAGGAAAGCATGGATAAAACCGTGAAAATAAAAGGGAAAGAAAAGTTTTTCTACGGCCTTGGAGATTTGTCGGCTAATATTCTGCTTGCCGCGGCCTCTTTTTATCTGTTGTTTTTTATGGTCAGCGTAGGCGGACTCAAACCGGCTCTTGCCTCCCTCGTCTTTTTAATCTCAAAGGTCTGGGACGCAGTAACGGACGTGTGGATGGGACGGATAAGCGACAACACAAAATCCAGACTCGGGAAAAGACGGATCTATATGATATTCGGAGCCGTTCCGTTCGGAATGATGTTTATTCTGTTATGGCTCTGCCCCTTCTCCGTCGAAACATCTCAGTTTGTCAAAATGATTTATTATCTGATGGCGTATTGCCTATATAACACCACATTTACAATCGTGTATGTTCCGTATAACTCCTTAACGGCAAATATTACGGATGACTATGACCAGAGAAGCAGCCTGACGACTGCAAGAATTATTCTTGCCAACGTGGGCCTGATTTTAGGCGCCGCTTTGTTCGGACTGTTGGCTGGGGAAAACACCGTATTCTCGGAAATATATATCGAAGCCGGGTACGACCGGTATGAAGCGGTGAAGAATTCGTACCTGATCTCAAGCGCGATATTCGGTCTTCTTGCCGCTGTAACGATGATGATCTCGGGATTCGCTGTCAGGGAAAGATATACGGGCAGTGAAGAGAAAAACCCGTACGGGCTGTTCAGGACGCTGTCCCAGTTCATCAAAATGAAAGAGTTCAGATACACAACGGCGTATTATCTGACCAGTATGCTGGGATTCGATATCCTCTTAACCCTGTTCATGTTCTATATTCAGGACAGTCTGGGATATGCTCCTGACGGTATTCTTGCAATGATCTTCGTCGCAATTCCTTTGATCGTGGCAATGTTCTCAGCGGTTGTGTGGGACAAATTATCGGCAAAAAAAGAAAAACACAGAGTGTATTTATTATCGGTGATACTCACTTCCGTCGGGCTTATCATCGCTCTGTTAGTCCCTGCGTTTAAAGGGGAAATGTACCAGTCCGCCACCGCTTCCATGGAAGAGCTGTTTTCTTCCGGCACTTCAATCGTCCTGCTGCTCGCCGTATTTGTAGTCGGATGCGGAATGAGCGGAATCCAGATCCTTCCGTACGCTTCCATTCCGGATATCGTCGAGCTCGACGAATATACATACGGTGTGCGGAGAGAAGGCGCGTATTACGGCGTGCAAAGTTTCGTCTATAAACTTTCAAACGGCATCGCGCTGGCGCTCGTATCTCTCCTTCTGCAGTTGTTCGGGTATAAAGAGACGCCTTTCCTTGACGAGGCCACGGGCAAAGTTGTTTACTCATACATACAGTCTCAGACGGCGCAGGACGCGGTCAGGATCATCTTTTGTACGCTTCCGGTCGTGATATTCGCAATCTCGATCATCTGCGCTTTCAAAGCCAATATGGGAAGGGACAGATTTAACGCCATCAAGGAAGAACTGGCTAAAAGAGAAAAAAACAAGTGATTTCCGGCCGGAATGTGTTTGCCGGGACGAACAGATGTGGTCCGGGTCATTTTGACCCGGACCACTGATCAAGCCGCCAAAACAAAAGAAGGATTAAGAAATGTACATTATCATTTACGATTTCGGAACCAGCAGTGTAAAAACCTGTCTGTTTAATATAGATTCGGAAATACATATTGTAGCAAATTCTACAGCGGATTATGGTACAAGACAGAAAACGGAGAAGCGAAGACAATTGACATGCGGATCGTTTACGAAATCACCGAGCGAACCGTTGACAAGTATGGACAGATCCTCATGATCCCGGAAATCGAGCTGAACATGTTCTGGACGAACCTCGGCTGGTCAGACGATGACGTCATTGCTTCTTACCATGCTCACGGAGAATGTGAGCAGTACCACAGCGAACTGAAAACCGACATGGATGTGGAACGCCTTCCTTCCGGGAAGTTTGCCACCAACGCTCTGGTATTGGAACTGGCCATGATCGCCTTTAACTTGCTGAGGATGATTGGGCAGGAATCGCTACGGCACAAACAGCCCGATCGGCGGAAAGTCCGCCGGCGCAGGCTTCGCACCGTAATCAGCAATCTGATGCTGTGCGGCAGTCATGTGACGCAGCATGCACGCAAGCTGATCATGTCTTTGGGGATGAGCAATACATGGCGACATGCTTTTTGGGGTATCTGGCAGAGGTTTGTGCTCACGTAACAGGGTGACAAGTTGATAACCCATGGTCAAAGGTGTGTTTGGCAACCAATCTTTGGGGAAATGATGATCTTTCCGGATGAATCCGCGGGAAAAATCGTCAACCGGCTTTGCCGTAAATGAACTTCACGGATTCAGGTTTTTTCTACACTTTTTCACAAATTCTCGGAAGCATACCCTGATTTTTCCGGCGTCTCTCTGAAATCGAACTTGGAAGGTGACTTCCACCGGTCAGCGTGATCTCCACATCCGTCACCGGGCAATCTCCCGGCTTCTTTTCACCAGTGCGCTGCGCGAATACCGGATCAGCAGCAGGGTGGAACACAGAATCCATCCCACCGGATAAGCCAGCGCGACTGCGATAAATCCCGCTCCCAGCGCTTTGGTCACGGCCAGGTAAATCTGCCGAAACACCACAAAGGATGCCAGCATAATGACCGTCGGCATGGTGGCGTCCCCGATACCCCGCAGCGCTCCCGCATAGATCTGGTTAAAGCAGACCGCAATATAGAATGGGGTCACAATCCGGATGAACCGGATGCCGTATTCCACGACCTCCTCTTCCGGAGAAAAAAAGCCCATCAGCGGCCTTGCCAGCACAAACACCATCAGGCCCAGCACCGCCGTGGAGACCAGGCTCATCAGCGTGGCCGTCCGGACGCCTTCCCTGGCCCGGTCCGGCTGGTCAGCGCCCCAGTTCTGGCCCACAAAGGTAGTGGAGGACATGGAGATGCTCTGTACCGGAATCAGCGCAAAGGCGTCAATCTTCCCGTATACACCGTATCCGGCCATGCAGGCTGAGCCGAACGCATTGATATAGGACTGGACAAACACATTGGAAAAAGATGTCACCGCAGCCTGGATACTGCTGGGCAGACCAAGCTTCAGGATCATGGAAAGGGAGTACCGGTCGATGCGGATCTTCCGCCACCGAATCCCGTAATCTCCCTTTTCCTTCGTCAGGGTAAAGAGAATCAGGAGCGCGGAGAGAATCTGCGACAGGACTGTCGCATAAGCCACCCCGTCCACGCCCATATGAAAAACCAGCACGAACAGCAGATCCAGCGCCGTGTTCAGCAGGGCCGAAATAATCAGGAAAATCAGCGGCCTTCGGGAATCCCCTACCGCCCGCAGAATTCCGCTTCCCAGGTTATAGAACAGGACTCCGGAGATTCCCGCAAAGTAAATGGACAGATAGGTTCCGGATTCCGGTATCACATCTTCCGGCGTCTGCATGAACCGCAGCATCGGTTCGATGATAAGCCAGCCCAAAGCGGTCGCGATCAGACTGACGATGAACGTCAGTGCTACCGTTGTATGCACTGCCTTCCCCAGGCCTTCCCGGTCGTGAGCACCATACCGCTGGGAGATCACTACGGAGGCGCCCGTAGCCAGACCCGCGCAGAAACCAACGATCGTGTTAATAATCGGCCCGGTGGATCCCACCGCCGCCTGGGCCTGCTGCCCGACAAACTGGCCGACCACCAGGGTATCCACTGTATTGTAAAGCTGCTGGAACAAAAGCCCGATCGCCATCGGAATGGAGAACCGCAGCATATGCATCCATATATTTCCCGCTGTCATATCCCGGTCCAGCCGCGCCACTCTATCATCTCCCGACGGTTTCTGTTCTTTACCGGATCAATTATACCATCTGGCGCTCCCTTCGCAAGCCATTGCGCAGAAAAATCCATGGCCCGGCAGCGTTTCCTGCTCTGGTTACGAGTAACTCTCCGAGAAGTTTTGCTTGATTCATATATTGAAATCCGGTACAATAGTTTTGTATACGGACCTTATCTGGTGGCAATGAGTAACCGCCGGCGGCGAAGATTTTGTCAGCGAGCGACTGGCCCGGACAAAGTCAGGGCAGAGAGTTGTTCTGTCATGCAGGCATTCTACAGAGTGTCCTGCATTCTTTTATCTGCGGAAGGAGCAGTTGTATGAGTGAACAGAAAATGCCGATGATCGGCATCCCCCGGGCGATGCTGTATTACCGGTACGGCCCTTTATGGGAGCGTTTTTTTCAGGTGCTTGGTGTCTCGACGCTTCTGAGCCCGCCGAGCAGCCGCGGCATTCTGGAAGCAGGCGCAAGGCTCGCCCCCGATGAAAGCTGTCTGTCCCTGAAGATGCTGATGGGGCATGTGGAAACCCTGATTGGCCGCTGTAACTGCATTTTCATTCCAAGATACAGCAACTATGGCTACACCGAGCTGTTCTGCACCCGCTATGAAGGCATCTATGACCAGGCCCGGAATATTTTCCGGTCTTCCGGCCAGCGTTTCATCACCTGCAACATCGACGCGCAGAACGGCTTCCCGGAGGCCAAAGCCTTTGAACAGTTTGGCGTAGAACTGGGATTCACGGCAAAAGAAAGCCGCCGGGCCTGGCGGGAAGCTTCCAGGGCTCTGGAGCAGCGGAAAAAGGCGGAAGATCGATCCCAGAAAGAGCTGGCCGGAAAGCCGGGCATCAAAGTTCTGGCAGCCGGGCACAGCTACATCCTGTCCGATCCCTATCTGGGCAAACCGATTCTGGATAATCTGGACGCTGCCGGGGTCGTGACCCTGCGGGCGGACGCGCTGGAGCCCGAAACGGCACGGAAGGCCTGCGCCAGATTCTCCCCTACGTGCCGCTGGATTGTCAGCGAGGAAATCGTCGGCGGCGTGCTGCTGTGGAAAGAGAAGGCAGACGGAATCATCCTGGTCAGCGCTTTCCCCTGCGGACCTGATTCCATGACCAACGAACTGCTGATCCGGCGAATCAGGGGTGTTCCCATCCTGACCCTGGTACTGGATGCCCAGAGCGGGATGGCAGGGATCGAAACACGCATTGAGAGTTTTCTGGACATCATCCGGTTTCAGAAGGGGGCCATGGTATGAAACAGCATCGGAAAGTCGCCCTTCCCCGGTACGGTGAATACAACTGCGCTCTGAAATATATTGTGGAACAGGGATTCGAAACCGAGTGTATCCTCCCGCCCCCGCTGTCCAGGCGGACGGAGGATCTGGGGGCACGGAACAGTCCGGATCTGGTATGTACGCCGTTCAAGACCACACTGGGCAGCATGATCGAAGCCCTGGAGGCCGGCGCGGATACCATTATCATGGTTCACGGCGCCTGCAGGCTGAATTATTTCGGTGAGCTGCAGGAACAGATTCTTCGGGATCTGGGCTATCATTTTGATTTCATCAACTTATCCCTGTTCAACACCGGAAAAAAACGGGATATTCTCCGTGCGCTGAGGGCCATCAATCCCCGCCGCAGCATGATCAGAGCGGGCAGGTCCCTGTATGAAGCTGCCAGGATGGTGGAGCACCTGGATGACACCACTTCGTTCTACTATCAGAACTGCGGATTTGATCCGACAGGGCAGTACCGGAAGATCTACTGGAGATTTATCTCCGATATGTATGCCGCACAAAGCCTTCCGGATATCCAGGAAGGATACAGAAATGCAGTCCGTGCCTTTGAGGATGTCGCCCTGAGCAAGCCCCCGGATCCGATCCGCATTGGAATTATCGGTGATTACTATACCGTGATGGATCCTTTTTCCAACCTGGAAATCGAGCAGAAACTGGCGGATATGGGGGTGGAAGTGCACCGGCTGATGAACATCACAAACGATATGCTGCGAAACAGCAACAAGAACAAGCAGGCGAAAATCCGCGAATTCAGCGAGTTTTCCATGGGGGCCAGCTCCACCACTGATATCTGGCAGGCACAGAATTTTGCCGAAAGAAACTTTGACGGCCTGATTCAGGTTAAATCCGCCTGCTGCATGCCGGAGACAGATATCATGCCGGTGCTTGCCAATCTCTCCCAGGATTACAAAATCCCCGTGCTTTATCTGACCTATGACTCGCAGACCAGCGATGTCGGCCTGATGACACGGCTGGAAGCCTTTTATGACATGGTAGAAATGAGAAGGAAGGTGACGCTTTGAACGCGAAAAACGCATTCCTGGGCATTGATGTAGGCTCGATCTCCACCAAAGCCGTCATCATCGATGACAGCAACGCCATGCTGGCGCAGGAGTATATCTGGACGGAAGGAAACCCGATTGGCGCCGTGAAGAAGCTCCTGGGTCTGCTGGAAAAGCAGTTTGACCGGGACGCCTGGCAGATTGTCGGCGTCGGAGCGACCGGCAGCGCAAGAAGAATGGTCGGATCCATAGTCGGGGCAACGATTGTCAAGAATGAGATTACCGCTCACGCGGTCGGAACCACAACCTTCCACCCGGAGGTTCGAACCATTCTGGAGATCGGCGGACAGGATTCCAAAATCATTCTGGTGGAAAACGGCATTGCGGTTGATTATGCCATGAATACGCTTTGCGCCGCCGGAACAGGAGCTTTTCTTTCCAGCCAGGCAAGGCGTCTGGGCATCGAAGTGGAGGAGATGGGGCACTATGCCCTGCAATCCACTCATCCGACGATGATCGCAGCGCGCTGCACAGTGTTCGCCGAATCGGATCTGGTTCATAAAATACAGATGGGCCATCCGAGGGAAGACATCATCGCCGGTGTCTGCCGGGCTGTCGCTTCCAATTATCTTAACAACGTAGGGAAAGGGAAAAAAATCTGTTCTCCGGTCGTGTTTCAGGGCGGAGTCAGCAAAAACATCGGCGTTGTCCGCGCGTTTGAGGATCTGCTCAGGTGCTCGGTGATCGTGGATGAAAACGGTCATCTGATGGGAGCCATGGGAGCAGCGATTCTCGCAAAACGCAGTCTGAAGAGGACGCTGTTTGATTTTTCTGTGGAGAAGATGGAGTTTGTCACCCGGGAGCGCGGCTGCGGAGGTTGTTCCAACAACTGCGAGGTCATCTGTGTATACCGGAACGGCGTTCTGATCGATTTCTGGGGCAACCGCTGTGAACGCGGTGCCGCCCGCGCATAAATAAATGAGGAAAGAACTTATGTTTGGACACAGACCCGATGGAAAACGAGTAAAGAAACTGGACCCCATCATTCAAATGACCTCCTATCTGATGCCGATGCGCTGCGATGCCCAGGTGTTCCTGGAGCACAAGGCGGACTATGAGAAAATGAGCCGTTACATCGCGCAGAAAAGTCAGGAAGGACAGAAGACAACCTTCATGCAGATCCTGGTGGCTGCCTATGTCCGGGCCGTCAGTAGAAATCCGGAAGTCAACCGCTTTATTTTCAACAAGCAGTATTATTCCCGCAACAACTGCTCCGTGTCCTATACCATTCTGAAAAACCCGCAGGACACCAACAGCAGCGAGGATACGGTCCGCATCCTTTTTGACCTGACAGACACCATCTTCGATGTCAGGGACCGGATGAATGACGCGGTGGAAAAAAGCCGGACAGCGGAAACCGACGGATTTGTCATCAAACTGGCTCAGGGGCTCCTGGCTGTTCCGGGTCTCGCCACGCTGATCGTTGGCCTGGTCAGGCTGCTGGACCGGTACGGAATCGCTCCGGCCGTCCTGATTCGGGAACTGCCGCTGTACAGCGGCCTGTATGTGACCAACAACGGTTCCATCGGTCTTCACCATCCCCTGCATCATATCTATAACTTCGGCAATGTCAGCCTGTTCTTCGGGATGGGCAGCATCCTGAAGGAAGCTGTCGTCATGCCGGACGGGAAGGCCAGAATGCGGCGTGTCCTGCCGGTGGGAATCACGGCGGATGAACGGGTCTGTTCCGGCGCACATTACGCGGCCTTCTTCTTTGACGTGATCCACCTGATGGATCACCCGGAGGAGCTGGAAAACCCGCCCGAAGAAGTCCGCTTCGATCCGGGCGTGGAATACCATGTGCCCAAGATACGCAGTTCCCGGGAGGTCGAACCTGCGTAAAGCAATGTTTTTTCGTCGTACTGCCTTCCCGGGTCATTGACACGGTTTCTGCGGTGGAGTAAACTGCTGCAGAAGGCAAGAGCGTCTTCGGGCATTGCCCGGAGGCGTTTTTCTGTATTCCATTTCATCCGGAAGGCAGGGAAGGAAGATGAAGGGATTTCTCGACATTGTCGCCGATGTGAACAGTGCTGTAAACGGCGTGGTATGGGGTATTCCCGCCCTGGCGCTGCTGGCGTTCGTCGGTGTCCTGATGACGGTGCTGACCAAAGTGTTCCAGGTGTCCCATCTTGGCCATTGGCTGAAGAAGACCATCGGTGCGGTATTTAAGGACAAGCACGTTACCACGCACACCCGGGACAGGAGTATTTCCCAGTTCCAGAGCCTGTGTACCGCGCTGGCCGCTACCGTCGGAACCGGCAACATTGTCGGCGTGGCCGGCGCCATCCTCGTGGGCGGGCCCGGTGCGGTATTCTGGATGTGGGTCATGGCTTTCCTGGGGATGATGACCAATTATTCCGAAAATGTGCTCGGCATCTATTACCGCCGGAAAAACTCCAGGGGCGAATGGTCCGGCGGCGCCATGTATTACCTGCGGGACGGGCTGGGCGCCCAGAAGGGCTGCAAAACCATCGGCAAGGTCCTGGCCGGTTTGTTTGCGGCTTTCTGCCTGATCGCCTCCTTCGGAATCGGCAACATGACCCAGGTCAACTCGATCTCCGGCAACATGCATGCCGTCTTTGGCGTCCCCGCCTGGGTCACCGGCACCGTCATCACGATTCTGGTCGGCCTGGTGGTTGTGGGCGGCCTGAAGCGGATCGCCTCCGTCACGGAGAAAATAGTGCCCTTCATGGTGATCCTCTATATGGTCGGAACCATTGCGATCTTCTTTATCAATATTTCGCAGATTGGCGCCGTGTTCGCCTCCATCTTCCGGAGCGCCTTCGGCATGGAAGCTGCCGCCGGCGGCCTCGTCGGCTACGGCATCAAGCTTGCCATTGAGATGGGGATGAAGCGGGGCGTATTCTCCAATGAAGCCGGTCTTGGCTCCTCCGTCATGGTGCATTCCAACTCCAATGTCAGAGAGCCTGTCAAGCAGGGGATGTGGGGAATCTTTGAGGTGTTCGCCGACACGATCGTCGTCTGCACCCTGACCGCTTTTTCTGTGCTTTCCTCCGGCCTGATCAATCTGGAGACCGGCAAACTTGTCAGCGAAACATATGTCAACAGTGCCGGCGTTTCCCTGACCCTGAGCAAAGCCAATCTTGTTTCCTCCGTCTTTGACAAGCAGTTTGGCTTTATCGGCTCCGCTTTCATCGCTGTCTCCATCATGCTCTTTGCCTTTTCCACCGTGCTCGGATGGAGCCATTACGGCACGAAGGCCTGCGAATACCTGCTGGGAGAAAAGCGGACCATTCCCTATCAGATCATCTTTGTGCTGCTGGTGTTCGGCGGCGCTGTCATGGGGGACAACCTGGCCTGGGATCTGGCCGATACCTTCAACGGCCTGATGATGATTCCGAACCTGATCGGTGTCATCGCGCTTTCCGGAGAGGTGGCAAAAATCACCAGGAACTATGTGAACCGGCACATCCGCGGGCTGAAGGAAAAGCCGATCTATTCCGCTTTCCCGGATATCCAGGCCGAGCAGGAAGCCGCGCCGGATACCGGTGCGGATGACTGATTCCTCCTGTCAGAAAGATTGACAATCGGCGCAGACTGATTTATATTGATTCCACAAAACACTCTGGCATCCGGAGACCCGGAACCGAAAGCGGAAGAGGGACATGGAGATATGAATCATAGCTGTGATCAGCGGAAAATCATAGCCGTCTGTACTTCCTGGGAAGATGTGGAGAATCTGAACCTTGTCCTGAATCGGCTGATTCAGGCAACGGAATCCCAGGAATTCCTCCCCTTGTGTATCGCGTTTGACAGAAGCGGGGTGGAATCCAGGGGAGAAGAAAGCATCCGGGAATTCATCTCTGCTTTTGACATCCCGAATCTGGCCGGTTTTTTACTCTTCGGCGAAATGATCCGGTCAGACGAAATCAACCACAACCTTATCCGGCTTGCACATCGGAAAAACCTGCCTGTTTTCATGCTGGAACGAGAGTATGAAGGCTGCATCAATATGGCTTTTTCCTACAGGGACGGGTTTGAGACAGTTGCCCGCCATCTGGTGGAAGAACACGGATGCGGCGATATTGTCATGGTTGCGGGCATCCAGGGCAACTCCTACTCGGAGGAGCGGATCAGTCTCTGCCGGCAAATTCTGGAGGAGCACGGGAAAACGCTTCCTCCGGAAAAAGTCATCTACGGAGAGTACTGGGACGAGCCGACCTATAAGGCGCTGGACAGGTATTTTTCCTCTGGCGGCAGGGTTCCGGAAGCTTTTCTCTGCGCCAATGATGCCATGGCCATCGCCGTCTGCATTTACCTGTCCGAAAGAAACATCCGGGTTCCGGAACAGGTCAGGGTGGCCGGTTTTGACGGGATCCTCCCCGGAGAAAGCCATGTGCCTGCCATCACCACCGCCAGGCCGGATTTTGCCTTTATGTTCGGAAAAATGATGGACCGGATCAAATCCTGGCGTCCGGAGGAAACAGGAAAGACAGAGCTGTGGCCCATTCCCTTTGAGTTCATTCAGCGGGAATCGTGTGGATGCGTGCAGGGAAACACTTTCCTTTCCACCAAAAAAAGCGGAGAGCTGAAAATTGACAACCTGATCTATACCCGGCATATCCGGGCCATGGGGAATTTTATCCGCAAAACTCTCAGCATGAACTCTCTGGACAAGCTGTCCGAGCAGCTTTCAGCCCTCTTCTCCGGATGGCCGAACCCGTATTATTTTGCCGCTGTGCTGGATGAGAATGACCGGACCCGGGCCCGATGCGTACTGCACGGCCGGCATGGCCTGTTTGCCTCCGGATCCTCTTTCAGCTGGAAAGATTCTCCGGTCATTGATGAGGTATCGGTTCGCGGAGATCCTTCCATCCAGATCCTGATGGCCCAGTTGCTGCAGACGGAAGAAGAAACCCTGGGGTATCTTGTTTCCGGCATGCAGACATGGAATCTGCGTGAACAGGAACGGTTTGAAGAGGAAGCGCTGTTCCTGTCCGCGGCGCTCAACGCGGTCATCAGTAACAGGCGTCTGGCCAAAGCAAACAACGCCATTCTCTGGATGGCGGAGCATGATTACCTGACAGGATTGTATAACCGCCGGGGATTCCTGCGGGAGCTGGAGCGCAGGCTCCTGCTTCCGGAAAACCGGGAAAAGACCCTGACCCTGTTTGCCATGGATATGGACCGTCTGAAAACCATCAATGATGTCTATGGGCACCAGGAAGGGGATTATGCCATTAAGAGCCTGGCAAAAGCCCTGGAGCAGATCATGGAAAAGAAGGGGATCTGTGCCAGGTACGGCGGAGATGAATTCTCTTTCGCGATCCTGGAGGAGGCATCGCATGTCCCGGATCCGGAAGCCATCAGGAGCCAGATCGAATCAGCTGCCCGGGAAATCTGCGGTCCGAAACCTTATCTGATTTCCGCCAGCCTCGGCGCTTGTTCCTGCCCGGTCGGCAGTCATCCGTCCCTGGATCAGATCCTGGCGGACGCAGACAGGGCCCTTTATACGGATAAGAGCATCCG
The DNA here is from genome assembly GCA_947166385.1 of uncultured Clostridia bacterium. GTDB lineage: Bacteria > Bacillota > Clostridia > Christensenellales > Aristaeellaceae > Aristaeella. The sequence continues at coordinate 12,026 of CAMVEB010000017.1, forward strand.
CAAAGCGGAGCAGAAAGAATAGATATCTCCGTTATTCCGCCTCCGCCTTGCTGAACTGCGTCTCATACAGTTCCTGGTATGTCCCTCCGGCATGAACCAGGTCTTTGTGTCTGCCGCGTTCAACGATTTGCCCGTCCCGGACAACGAGAATCTCATCCGCCGCAAGGATCGTGGAGAGCCTGTGGGCAATCAGGATCGAAGTTCTCTCTTCAATCAGGGGATTGATCGCGGCCTGAATCGCCGCCTCGGAAATCGAATCCAGAGCGGAAGTCGCTTCGTCAAAAATCAGCAGAGCAGGATCTTTCAGCAATACTCTGGCAATGGAAATCCGCTGTTTTTCCCCGCCTGACAGCTTGAGTCCGCGGTTGCCGACCATGGTATCCAGGCCTTCCGGCTGCTTTGTGATAAACTCGTAGATATTGGCTTTTTTACAGGCTTCGATCATATCCTCTTCCGTCGCTTCGGGGTTGGCATACAGCAGGTTCTGGCGGATCGTTCCGTTGAACAGATACGTTTCCTGGGTCACAACGCCGACTTCATCCCGGAGAGAATGAAGGGTCAGATCCCGGACATCCGTCCCGTCAAAGGAAACCTTTCCGCCCGTCGGATCCCAGAGTCTCGGAATCAGGTTCACAATCGTGCTTTTGCCGCTTCCGCTCGGACCGACAATGGCCACGCAGTCCCCGCTGTGCAGGGTGAAGCTGATATCTTTCAGGATCAGGCGCTCCCCGTCATAGGAAAAGTTGACATGGTCAAAAACAATTTCACCTTTCGCGTTCGTCAGTTCCCTGGCGCCCGGCCGGTCGTCAATCTCCGGCTTCATGTCGTAGTATTCAAAAATCCGTGTAAACATGGCCATGGACCGGATCCAGTCCACCTGAATGTTCAGCAGGCTGTTCACAGGCCCATACATGCGCCCGAGCAGCGCCACAAGCACGGTAATGTCGCCGACGCTCAGGCTGCTGTCATATTTCATCATCAGAATGCCGCCAACCAGGTACAGCAGCATCGGCCCGATAGTGGTCAGAGTGCTGAGCAGCATAAAAAACCAGCGGCCCGCCATTTTCTCGCGGATGTTCAGCCGGATCATTTTCCCGTTGGCTTCTTCATAGCGGGTGTATTCCGCCTGTTCCCGGCCGAATAATTTGACCAGAAGCTGCCCGCTGACAGAAAGCGTCTCATTCAGAATACCGTTGATTTCATCGTTGCACGCCTGAGCTTCCCCGGCCAGTTTCCATCGCCTTTTCCCCGCCATCCTGGTGGGAAGGGTAAACAGCGGCACCACGGCTATCCCCACCAGCGCCAGGATCCAGTTTTTCCGGAACATTGCGATCACCGCCACCACCAGCGTGATCGTATTGGACAGGATGCTCGTAAAGGTATTCGTGACGACCGATTCCACCCCGGAAATATCGCTGGTCATCCGGGTGATGATGTCTCCCTGGTTAGCCGAGGTGAAAAAGCGCTGCGACATCTTCTGCAGATGTCGGTACATCTGATTCCGCATATCAAAGGAGATATGCTGCGCAATCCAGTTGTTCAGATACGTTTCCCCGACTCCGATCAGATTCGAGGCGAGATTCAGCGCCAGGGAAACCAGAATCAGCTTAATCAGGGCGGATATACCGGCTCCGAACCAGCCTCCCATCTTCTTCCCCGTCAGCACATCGATGATGTTGCCGGTCAGGATGGACGGAAACAGGCTGCAGACAGAGGAAACAGCAATGCAGCCCAGCACCAGGGTCAGCTGCTTCCAGTACGGCTGCAGGTAGGAGAAGACTCTCTTCAGGAGTTCTTTGGTAATCCTGGGTGTATTCTTTTTTTCCTCTTCCGTAAGGTAATTCGCTCTTCCGCGGGGACCGCCGGGACCTGGCACAGTAGCACCTCCTCCTCTTTTTGTCCTCATTATACCGTGGATCGTCTCAGGTGAACGCCTGAATACATGAAAAAAGCAGAAAAACGAGGTTGACAAAGCGGATTTTTTCAGGTATCATGCACATCCACACGCTTGCAGGATCAGACTCCGTAAGCCTCTGCGAATTGACATAACCGGCAGAGGCTTCTTATTCGTTTTGCCGGGAAAGGATCGCTATGGAACCACTCAGACTGCCGGATCATCCGGCCGCAAAAGAAGAATACCTGCATCTCCAGCAAGCCTGCGACACGATTGACAGGGAAATCGGGGAAATGGAAGCCCTGACAGGCGCGAAAGCCGGGGGCGTCATGGATGTCCGGATGAAGGAAGATCCCGATCAGCAGGAGGAAGTCACAATCCAGCTGTTCCGTGCCCAGCTGGATCGGCTGAGGCAGCTGAGCATGGCCTCGGCCCAGGCCTATTTTGCCCGACTGGATTTTATTCCGTCCGGGAGTGTCCCGGAAACCTGGTATCTGGGGCGCTGGAGCGTGCTGGATCCTGCCACGCTGAATCCCGTGATCGTCGACTGGCGCTCCCCTGTCGCCAATCTCTATTACTCCGGTCAGATCGGAAAAATGGACTACACCGCCCCCGACGGACGCGTGGAGGGGGAACTGACGCTGAAGCGAATGCTGACCGTCTCCCAACGCCGGCTGATCAGCCTTTTTGACAGCGGCATCGTTTCCCAGGAAGCTTACCTGCAGGAGGTGCTGGGTAGCATTTCCACGGATCGGCTGCGGGAAATCGTAACCACCATTCAGGCCGAACAGAACATTGTCATCCGCCATCCCCTGAATGCTCATCTGCTGGTGCAGGGCGCTGCCGGCAGCGGAAAAACAACTATCGCGCTGCACCGGATCGCCTATCTGCTGTATACCTTTCAGAAAACGCTGAAGCCGGAAAACATGATGATCCTGGCGCCCAATCCGCTTTTCCTTTCCTATATTTCCCAGGTCCTTCCGGACCTGGGCGTGGAGCGCGTTGTCCAGACCACCTTTGAGGGCTGGTGCCGCGAAGGGATGGGACGGCGCATGCCGAAAATCCTGCGGGACAGCCGGTTGGAGCGCAACCTGTCGCTGGCGGAAGCGGAGCGGCGGGAAGCAGGCAGCCTGCTCCGTCTGAAAGGATCCCTCGCCACGATGAAGAAACTGGAAAGCTATCTGGACCAGCTGCAGAAAGCCATCCTTCCGGAGAACGGTTTTAAGATGGCCGGTGTCACCCTGATGGACCGGGCCGAGCTGGAAAATGTCTTTCTCCGGGATCTTCGTTACTTCCCGCTGGAGCAGCGGATCGGCGAACTGAAAAAAATCATCCGGAAAAGGGTGCAGGCTGCGGCAGCACTCCTGAAAGACCGCTATGCTGCCGGAGCGGAACAGATGGCAGACGGACTCAGGGCTTCCATGCGGGACGGCGAACAGCGCCGCCGGAAGATCTGTGATCTGTATGCGGTTCGCGATCAGCGGTACCGAGAAATTGATGCCCGGGCCGAAGCATATCTCAACGGTTATCGGGAAAAGTTCACACTGCCGGATCTGACCGGCCTTTATCGTGTCTTCCTGCGGGATGGCCTTCCCGAAGCCGGCCCGTTTCCGGAGAATACGGATCTGCGGCAGGAGGATCTGCCAATGCTGGTCATGATCTGCAAAGCGCTCTATGGGCTGAAAACAAAGCAGATGAAGCATATCGTCATCGATGAATGCCAGGATTTCTCCCCTTTCCAGATTGAGCTGTTGAAGCAGGCAAATCCCGCGGCTACTTTCACCCTGGTCGGGGATCTGTATCAGGGAATTCGTTCGGATGAAGGAATCAGAAGCTGGGAGGAATGGAAAGGGCCTGTTTTTGATCACCGTGCGGACCTGAAGCAGTTGACTGTCAGCTACCGGAATACCACGGAAATCATGTCCATGGCCCAGACCGTCGCAGCCAGGTATCCTATTGACGGGATCCGGGAAACCCGACCGGTCCTGCGCCATGGGGAACCCCCGCAGATCATCGGGGCGGAAAATGAAAAAGCGCGCCTGTCCATGATCCGGAATCAGGTCCGCGCCTGGCTGCAGGAGGGCTTCCACAGCATCGCGCTGATCGAAAAAACAGCCGATCAGGCGCGGAAGCTGTTCCGGCAGATCGGCCCGGATCTGGATGCTCATCTGCTGTCCGAGTCGGATTCCGAATACAGGGGCGGCGTGATGATTCTGCCGGCCGGGATCGCCAAAGGCATGGAATTCGACTGTGTCGGCATCTGCGATGCCTCTGCGGACAACTTCCCGGATGATGAGTTTCTCTGTCGGATTCTGTATGTGATCATGACCCGTCCGCTGCACCGCCTGTGCGTGTGGCACAGGGGAGCCCCCTCCCCAATGCTGCCGCAGCAGCGTTGATCCTTCTCTGTGCCCCTTTACAGCACAATGGCGCCGGCGAGCAGCAGCAGGCAGAACACTACTGTTCCAAGGTCCACGTAAGAGAAGGGATACCGTTTATATCCGGATGTCCGGGTGCGCAGGTGGAATCCGCGCACCTCCGCCGCCGCGGCAGTCTGGTCCGTCCGGCGGACGGAGGAAATCAGCAGCGGCGCGCACAGCGGCAGCATCATCGACAGTTTTTTCAGTCCTTTTGCCTTGTCAAACGCCACGCCCCGGGCCGTCTGCGCCTCCATGATCTCCGCCATTTCCTCCAGGAACTGGGGAATAAAGCGGATGGCTGTGGAAAGGGTAAAAGCGTAGGGATACGGCACATGCAGCACCTGCACCAGCGCGTTGGTCAGATCGCTGATCCGCGTCACAGCCAGCACCAGTGCCAGCGGCATGCAAACCACAACCAGACGGAGGACCACTTTTCCTGCGGTCAGCAGGCCCTGATCCGTAATAATCCAGAACACAGGGGTTCCTTTTCTCGTCAGCAGCACCTGCAGCAGGAACAGGAAAACCGCGATTTTCAGCAGCCCCCGGAAGATGTTCCATGTCCGGTCAGCCACCCCAGCGATAATGCCGATCAGCATATCTACCGCCAGCAGACCGACCAGGAACAACAGCCGGTCTGTGATGAAAGCCGCCGCGCAGATGATAATCGTCAGGAATATTTTCGTGATGGGATTCAGCCGGTGGATCAGAGAATTCCCCGGCACATACTGAAACAGATTATTCATGCGGCACGCTCCTCTTCTTCCTGCGGGCCATTACAGCTTCCGCCATGGCTTCCGGGGTGCAGGCGTTTTCAAATCCGTCTCCGAGCCTCATCCCCAGGCCGATCATCTGGGGCGGCAGGACAGAGGCCTTCTCCAGCAGTTCCGCATCCCGGAATATTCCCGGCACCGGTCCGTCCGCCAGCAGCTGTCCGCCGGCCATGATCAGCGCCCGGTGTGCGTAATCCAGCACCACTTCCATGTCATGGCACACCATGATTACGGTAACCTGTTTTTCCTCGTTCATCCGGCGGATCCGGTTCATAATATGGCAGCACTCCCGATAATCCAGGCCTGTGGTGGGTTCGTCCAGGATCAGGATTTCCGGTTCAACTGCCAGGATGGAAGCCAGAGCCACCAGCTGCCGCTGTCCCCGGCTGAGAGAGAAAGGCTCTTCCTCTCCCGTAAAGGAGAATTCCTTCAATACTTCTTCCGTTCTGGCCTGCAGGGCTTCCTCCCCTTCTCCGCCGCAGACCGTTCTCAGTCCGAACAGAATTTCCTCTCGAACGGAGTTCCTGCAGATCTGCCGGTCGGGATTCTGGAACAGGAAACCGACCTTTCGCGCGCGTTCGCTGACCTGGCTCGTCGCGGCGTCTGCATCGTCGATCAGCACCTGGCCGGAGGTGGGTTTCAGCAGTCCGTCCAGCAGGCGCACCGTGGTGGTTTTCCCGGCGCCGTTCGCGCCCAGAATCGCGGCAAACTCACCCTTCTCAAGCCGGAAGGAAAGATCGCGCACGGAAGGCTGATGATCCTTGTAGGCAAAACTGACATGTTTCATCTCAATCATGGAATCAGCCTCCTGATCATGGCTTCCGCCTCTTCCGTATTGATGCACACCGGCTGTTCTTCCCCGGTCCGGGCGGAAAGAATCCGACTCAGGGTAGTCACCCGGGGACAGTTCACCCCGAGTTCCTGCAGTTCCTCCGCACGGGCCAGTACTTCCCGTGTTTCTCCCTGCCGGACGATGCGGCCTTCGCTGAGCACCGCCAGCTGTTTCGTGAATTCGCACAGCAGCATGATTTTCTGCTCGATCAGCACAATGGTGATACCCTGTTCTTCATTCAGTACCTTCAGCAGGCTGAAGACCTGCCGGCTGCTTCGGGGATCCAGTTCCCCGGTCGGTTCATCCAGCACCAGGATCCGGGGTTTCAGCGCGATGATGGATGCGATGGCCACTTTCTGCCGTTGTCCTCCGGAAAGCGAGGCAATGCTTCTCTCCCGCAGTTCGGAAATGCCGACGCTTTGCAGCGCTTCCTCTATCCGGGCAGGTATTTCCTCCCGGGATACGCCGAAGTTTTCCAGTCCGTACAGCAGTTCATCTTCCACCATCGGGGAGATGATCTGGCTTTCCACATCCTGGAACACCATCCCAACCAGGCGGGACAGATCATTGATGGATGTGTCCACGGTGTCCAGTCCTTTCACTCTTGCGCTTCCGTAGAAATTGCCCGGATAATGATGGGGAATCATCCCGGTCAGGACCCGGGCTAGCGTGGTTTTCCCCGCGCCGGCCGGGCCGATAATCCCCAGGAATCCCCCTTCCGGAACGGACAGGTTGATTTCCTGCAGGGCAGGTTTTTTTTCTCCCTTGTAGGTAAAGGATAAATCCTGTATCTGGATCATGAGGCAAGGCTCCTTCCCATGTCAGATCGGTCAGCGGTTCAGAACTTTCTTCAGCGGCAGGTACAGCAGCTGCACCAGTACGCTGCCGATCGCGGCGGTTCCCAGGACGATCGGGATATAGGCGACCAGGCCGCTGGTTTCCATATGCATGAACAGGAACAGGCAGACCACAAAGCTCCCGCCTGAAATGACAGTGGAAACAAAGGTGGACAGCAGGGGGTTCAGATCCATCTTTTTGAATTGAAGCGGCACTTTCATCATGAAGAACATGGCCACAGCGCCCAGCAGTTCCGAGATGAAATTCAGCCACGGTGTTCCCGGCAGAAACTGGCAGATTGCCCCTGCCAGGATCCCGATAATCGCGCATCCGGGAAGCTTCGGTTTCACCAGAAGAATGGCGAGGCAATAGGACGCGATGATGAAATTCGGTTTCATCCCGAAGAAGTTGACAACACTGCCGACAAACATTTTGAGCACCGCGCCGGCTGCCAGCAGCACCGCCACAATGATCAGATCCTGAACGGAAAATCCTTTGGTTCCTTCTGTTTTGACAAGTCTCTTCTCTGCCATGAGTTTTCATTCCTTTCTTCTTTCTGTATTGATTTCTGTGTTTCTGTTTCAGGCCAGCTCCGAATAGCTGCCCAGATAGGAGAACTGTTCCAGGGTAACATCCAGTTCCTCGATCAGCCGCGTAAAAGCTGGAGAATAAACGGATGCGTCAATATCGAAATAGAACATAAACTCAAAATCCCTTCCCGGCATGGGACGGCTTTCCAGCTTGGTCAGGTTAATCCCCTGGGCATTGAACCTTCCCAGCAGCTGGTACAGGGAACCGGGACGGTTGGGCAGCACCAGCATCAGGCTGGTATGGTCCGCCCCGGGATAGATTTCCGGCTGCCTGGCAATACAGATAAACCGCGTGTGGTTATTGCTGTTGTTCTGGATTTCCGTCTCCAGAATATTCAGTCCGTACAGCGGCGCGCAGGCGGCGGAGGAAATGGCCGCCGCGTCATTCCGACCGTTCCCGGCGATCATCTGAGCCGCGGCTGCCGTATTGCGGCAGATGTTGACCTGCCAGCTGCTGTGGGCTTCCAGGTAACGCGAACATTGTTGAATCGCCTGCTCATGAGAATAAATTTCCCGAATATCTTCGGGGCGTACCCCTGGCCGGGCCATCAGGGTATGATCAATCTTGACCCGGACGGAGCGAACGATGTAGAAGCGCCTGCTGATCATCTGGTCATAAACGCTGTTCACAGAACCCGCCAGGCTGTTCTCAATCGGCAGGATGCCATAGCGGCACAGTCCCTGATCGATCGCGTTGAAGACGCTTTCAAAATCCCTGCAGTATAGAATCGACGGGGAGGAAAAGATTTTCTCACACGCCTTCTGGGAGTAAGCGCCCTCCACGCCCTGGCAGGCTACAGTCGCCTTGCCGGGAAAGAGCTCTGACGTTTCCCGGAGCGCGGCCCGGATCTGCTTCCCAAGGGGGCTTTCCGGCCGACCGTCCAGCATCTGGCTGGTGCGGCTCTGCGCCATCAGGAATCCGAACAGAGCACGGACTCCGTTCTCGTGTTCCGCTCCCGCCTTTTCCCCGACCCGGTTCAGAAGATTTCTCTCCCGTTCGGAGTCCAGCACCGGAATCCCATGCTCCCGTTTATAGCAGCCGACCTGCCTGGTCAGTTCCATCCGTTCGCTGTAAAGACGGACCAGTTCGTCATCCACCCGGTCTATTTCCGTACGCAGTTCCTGAATATCCATTCCATGCTCCCCCAATTTCATTCTTTTCCGATTTCCGGTCAATTTCCGTTGCGCCATCGTGTTTTCAGGCGGATTCTCCCAAGAGGCAGTTCCCTGTATGCCATCTGTCCGGCTCCTTTCGGATCATTCTGTCTCCTCTCCGGAACAGAAAAAACCTGTCCCGGCAATTTTGCTGGGACAGGCTGATTCTGATCATACCTGCGGTGCCACCCGGCTTGACGCTTGCGCGCCCTCTCACTGCGTACTGCATACGCGGACCTTTGATGACGGAGGGTCATCTCCGTCTCACATACTCGGCCATGCCTTTCTGCTCGCCCTCAGAAGTCCATTCCCTTTCCGGTTCCTGCCGCCTTCCACCGCCCGGCGGCTCTCTGTAAAGGATACCCGGAAAAGTACTCACTCTTCCTCAACGGTTTATCGAATCGTATCACATTCTTCAGGTCTTTGCAATAGCTTTTTCCATCCGGATTGTTTTTACGCTGTATTCAGTATTCCCTTATTTTCCCAGCGTTTTCAAAGCTGCCCGGATGAACCCGACAAATAACGGATGCGGCTTGTTCGGGCGGCTCTTGAACTCCGGATGGAACTGTACCCCGACAAAAAAGTCTTCTCCCGGAATCTCCACAGTTTCCACCAGGTGTCCGTCCGGTGACCGCCCGCTGAGCTTCAGTCCGGCCTGTTCCAGTACTTCCCTGTATTCATTGGCAAATTCGTAGCGGTGACGGTGCCGTTCACTGATTTCCGTTTTTCCGTAGCACCGGGCAATCACGGTTCCCTCTTCCAGTCTGCAGGGATACTTCCCGAGCCGCAGCGTTCCTCCCTTATCAATCTCTTCATGCTGACCCGGCATGAAATGAATCACCTGATCCGGAGCGTCGGGATCAAACTCATGAGAGTTAGCGCCGGTCAGTCCGGCCTTGTTCCGGGCAAATTCGATCACGGCGATCTGCATCCCCAGGCAAATCCCGAAATACGGAATATGGTGTTCCCGGGCATACCGCGCCGTCTCCACCATGCCTTCGATTCCCCGCCCGCCGAAACCGCCTGGAACGATAATCCCCTGGATTCCGGTCATCCGGCTATCGATGTTGTCCGCTGTCAGCGTCACCGAGTCAATCCAGTCGATTTCCACCTTGGCATCCAGCGCGTATCCGGCGTGCCGCAGCGCCTCCGCCACGGACAGATAAGCATCATGCAGCTGCACATACTTGCCCACAAGGCCGATTTTCACCGTGTGGTTCTGGTGGCGGACCCGCTCCACCATTTCCCGCCATTCCGTCAGGTCTGGTTCCGGGGTTTCCAGTCCCAGTTCCCGGCAGACGATCCCGGACAGATGGGCTTCTTCCAGCATCAGCGGCGCGGCGTACAGAATCGGAAGCGTCACATTTTCGATCACGCAGTCGGGTTTCACATTGCAGAAATGGGCAATCTTGTTGAAAATCGACGGATCCTCGATCTTCTCGTCCGTCCGCAGGACAATGATATTCGGGGTAATCCCCATGCCCTGCATTTCCTTCACGGAATGCTGCGTAGGCTTTGATTTATGTTCCCCGCTGGCTTTCAGGTACGGCACCAGCGTCACGTGTACATACAGCGCATTTCCGCGGCCGGCTTCCAGCCCGACTTGGCGGATGGCTTCAATAAACGGCTGGCTTTCAATATCGCCGATCGTTCCGCCGATCTCCGTAATGACCACATCGGCGTCCGTCTTCTCGCCCACCCGGTAAATGAAACGTTTAATCTCATCCGTCACGTGGGGAATGATCTGTACAGTGGAACCAAGATATCCGCCCTGCCGCTCCTTCTGCAGCACGTTGGAGAATACTTTCCCGGTTGTCAGGTTGGAGTATTTGTTCAGATCCTCGTCAATAAAACGTTCATAGTGCCCCAGGTCAAGGTCGGTTTCCGCGCCGTCCTCAGTCACGTAGACTTCCCCGTGCTGGTAGGGGCTCATGGTTCCGGGATCCACATTAATGTAAGGATCCAGTTTCTGTGCCGCCACCTTCAGACCCCGGGCTTTCAGCAGCCGGCCCAGAGACGCCGCTGTGATCCCTTTCCCCAGTCCGGAGACCACGCCCCCGGTCACAAAAATATACTTCGGCATACGGTTCAGCTCCTTCTCTTTTCCGGAAAATCCCGCCTGCATCCCGGCGGTTTACAGATCAATCTCAGTGCTCTCCCCGGATGCGTCCTTCAGCAGGGGGCTAACCCGGTCGAGGAATCGGGTCACCTGCTCCGCACACCGGCCGATGTACAGCTTCGGATCCAGGATCTTTTCCATTTCCTCTTCCGAAAGCCCGAATTCCTTTTCCGCCGCCAGCCGCGCCAGCAGGTCGCATTCCCGTCCTTCGTTCATTCCCGCGGTGGCTTCCATGGAGCAGCGGCGGATGATCTCATGCAGTTCCTGTCGGTTACCGCCCCGTTTGACGGCTTCCATCAGCAGATTTTCGGTCGCCAGGAACGGCAGGTACTCCCGGATGGTTTTCTCCACGATTTTGTCATTCACCCGCAGTCCGTCCGTCACGTTCTGCGTCAGCCGCAGGATCGCGTCCGCGCACAGGAACCCTTCCGGCATGGAAATCCGTCGGTTCGCCGAATCGTCCAGCGTCCGCTCCAGCCACTGCGCGGAAGCTGTCAGCGGTGCGTTCAAGGCATCCGTCATCAGATAGCGGGACAGGGAACAGATCCGTTCGCACCGCATGGGATTCCGCTTATAGGCCATAGCTGAGGAGCCGATCTGGTTTTTCTCAAAAGGCTCCGCCAGCTGACGGTCATGCTGCAGCAGGCGGATATCATTGGCCATGCGGTATGCGCTCTGGGCGATGGAGGACAAGGCGTTCTGAATGCGGCTGTCCGTTTTCCGGGGGTAGGTCTGCCCGCACACATCGTAGCAGGCGGAAAACCCGAAAGCGGATGCCAGGGCCCGATTCATCTCATCGATTTTCCCGCCGTCTCCGTCAAACAGATCCAGAAAACTGGCTTCTGTTCCCGTTGTTCCCCGGCAACCGAGAAAGCAGATATTCTCCAGCACGAAATCAATTTCAGTCAGATCCGCCAGAAAATCCTGCATCCAGAGAGTGGCTCGCTTCCCGATGGTCACCGGCTGGGCCGGCTGGTAATGGGTATAACCCAGCGTCGGCATGTCTTTGTACTGCGCCGCAAATTTTGCCAGATGGGCCAGTACGTTGAGCAGTTCCCCCCTCAGGTATCGCAGTCCGTCCCGGTACAGGATCAGATCCGCGTTGTCCGTCACGTAGCAGCTGGTTGCACCAAGATGAATGATTCCCGCCGCGGAAGGCGCTGCCTTCCCATAAGTGTACACATGCGCCATCACGTCGTGACGAACTTCCTTTTCCCGTTGGCGTACGCATTCATAGTCAATATCTGTCTGATGGGCTTCCAGCTCTGCCACCTGCGCTTCCGTAATCGGAAGCCCGAGCCGGCTCTCCTCCCTGGCCAGGGCTGTCCAGAGCTTCCGCCAGGTCTGGTACCGGCTGTCCGGCGAGAACAGATGCAGCATATACTCCGAGGCGTATCGGGAAGCCAGAGGGGATTCATATCGGTCTGTCATTTCTTCATTCCTCCGGATCTTTTTCATTCCCTGATAATCATGCTGTCCCGTTCCGCACCGACGGAAATATAGGTGATCGGACATCCGATGGCCTTCTCGATCATGGTCACATAGGCCCGCGTCGCTTCCGGCAGTTCTTCCCACCGGCGGATTCCGGAAATATCCTGCTGCCATCCCGGCACCGTCACAGTCACCGGTTCCGCCTGTTTCAGCTCCGTTGGAAACGGAAACTCCTCCGTCTCTTCTCCGTTAATCCGATAGCGTACGCAAACCGGGATTTCCGTCATATCGCTCAGCACATCCAGCTTGGTCAGGGCTATCTTTGTCGCTCCCTGCATCTCCACGCCATACCGGGTCGCCACCAGGTCAATCGGGCCGACCCGCCGGGGACGACCTGTTTTCGCGCCATATTCCTGTCCTGCCTGCCGAAGCCTTTCGGCTTCCTCGCCGAACATCTCGCAGACAAACGGACCTTCTCCAACGCAGGTGGAGTACGCCTTTACCACCCCGATCACTTCCTCTGCCCGCAGAGAAGGCAGCCCGGCTCCGATCGGTGCGTACGCCGCCAGGGTGTTGGATGACGTCGTGTATGGATAGATTCCGTAATCCAGATCCCGCAGTGCGCCCAGCTGCGCTTCAAAAAGCATCCGCTTTCCCTGATCCCTGGCCTTCTTCAGGTAGCTCCCCGTATCACAGATAAACGGCTTCACCGGTTCGCACCAGTCATGGATCCACGTTTCAAGCATCTCCATGGTATACGGCTCGCTGCCATATACCTTCGTCAGCGTCAGGTTTTTCCATTCCAGCAGGTCGCGCAGATGTTCCCGTAATTCCGCTGGATGGAACAGTTCCCCGGCCATTACAGTTTTCTTCTGATACTTGTCGGAATAGAACGGCGCGATTCCCTGTTTGGTGGAGCCGTACATCTTGTCTGCCAGGCGTTGTTCCTCCAGGGCGTCAAGATCCCGGTGCCACGGCAGAAGCAGCGATGCCCTGCTGCTGATCTTCAGGTATTCCGGTGTCACGGAAACGCCTTTCGAGGCAACCTCCGCTATTTCTTTCCACAGGTTCTCCGGATCCAGCGCCACGCCGTTTCCCAGAATGTTCACCACCCCGTCGTGGAAAATTCCGGAGGGCAGCAGGTGAAGGGCGAATTTGCCCTTTTCATTGATCACGGTATGTCCCGCGTTGCCGCCGCCCTGATAGCGGATTACAAGATCGTAGTCGGCCGTCAGCAGGTCCACCACCCGGCCCTTTCCTTCGTCCCCCCAGTTAATCCCGACAATCGCGCAGGTTTTCATTTCGTTTCCTCCAGCAGTTTTCTGATCCGTTCCGCGGCAGTCTTTGTCTCTTCCGGCTTACCGAAGGAAGACAGGCGGAAATAGCCCTCCCCACAGGCGCCGAAGCCCTCGCCGGGCGTCCCAATCACCTGAATCTCGTTCAGCAGCAGGTCAAAGAAATCCCAGCTCTTCATCCCGTTCGGGCATGCCATCCAGATATACGGAGCGTTCTTTCCACCCCAGTACCGGATGCCGGTCTGGTCCAGCGCGTCCATCAGAACCTGGGCATTCTGTTTGTAAATCCGGATATTCTCCTGGATCTGCTCCAGCCCCTCGTCCGAGAAAACCGCGATCCCCGCCTTCTGCAGGAGGTAGGAGATCCCGTTCGTCTTCGTTGTCCGGTTCCGCACCCACATGGCGTTCAGGTTCATGCCGTCCCGCTCCAGTGCTTTCGGGATCACGGTGTAGCCGAGCCGTGTACCGGTAAATCCGGCCGTTTTGGACAGCGAGCAGATTTCGATGGCGCAGGTTTCCGCACCGGGAATCTCAAAAATGCTGTGCGGCAGATCCCCTTCAATGAAAGCCTCGTAGGCCGCGTCAAAAAGAATGACCGCGCCGTGCCGGTTGGCATAGCCTACCCAGCTTTGCAGCTGTTCCCGGCTGTAAACCGCGCCGGTGGGGTTGTTCGGGGAACACAGGTAGATCAGGTCCGCCGCTGTGTCATCCCCTGGCAGGGGCAGGAAGTCATTCTCCGGTCCGGCGTTCAGGAAGAAGGTCTTCCGCCCGGCCATCACGCTGGCATCCACATACGCCGGATAGGCGGGCTGCGTGATCAGCGCCGGGGAACCCGCGTCAAACAGATCCAGGATATCCCCCAGTTCATCGCTTGCTCCGCTGGAAACAAAGATTTCCTCCGGATCCGGATGCACGCCTCTCCGGCTGTAGTAGCCCGCAACGGCGGCCCGGAATTCCGGGATCCCGCATTCCGGCGTATACCCATGAAAAGTTTCTTCCTTCGCCTGGTCGTCTGCCGCGCTGTGCAGCGCCTGGATTGCTGCCCGGCACAGCGGCAGCGAAACGTCCCCGATTCCCAGGCGGTACAGAGGCTTTTCCGGATGTTCGGCCCGGTACGCGGCCACTTTCTGTGATATCCCGAAGAACAGGTAGGATTCCTTCAGGTTCCTGTAATTTCCATTCGGTTTCAGCATGTTGTCCTCCCTTATTCCACCGTGACGCTTTTCGCCAGGTTTCTCGGCTTGTCCACATCCAGCCCGCGGTTAACGCTGGTATAGTATCCAAGCAGCTGCAGCGGCACCACGGCCAGCGACGCCATGAAGTGTTCGTCCGTCTTTGGAATATACACCGTGAAGTTTACCGAATCCTCCAGGTCAAAATTGCCGTTTGTCGTGATACCCAGCAGATAGCCTCCCCGGGACTTGCATTCCATCATGTTGGAAACGGTTTTTTCATACAGGGCCTTCTGCGTCAGCACACCGATGATCAGCGTATTGTTTTCCACCAGACTGATCGTTCCGTGTTTCAGTTCCCCGGCGGCGTAGGCTTCCGAATGAATGTAGCTGATCTCCTTCATCTTCAGGCTGCCTTCCAGGCTGATGGCATAGTCCAGCCCCCGGCCGATGAAGAAAATATCCCGGGTATTGGCCATCTTGGAGGAAAACCACTGCAGTCGTTCCTTCTCCTCCAGGATCCGGCTGATTTTTTCCGGAATCAGGGCCAGTTCCCCCAGCAGCCGCTCCGCTTCCTCCGCTGTCATTTTCTCCCGGATCCGGGCCATATGGATTGCCAGCACATCCGAAGCAATCAGCTGGGCGCTGTAGGCTTTGGTCGTCGCCACGGCAATTTCCGGCCCCGCCAGGGTATACAGTACATGATCCGCTTCCCGCGCGATTGTGGATCCGATGACGTTCACGATAGCAAGTGTCTGGGCGCCCCGTTCCTTGGCAACCCGCAGTGCCGCAAGGCTGTCCGCCGTCTCCCCGGACTGAGAAATGATGATCACCAGGGTTCCCCCGCTGATTGGAATGCTGCGGTAGCGGAATTCCGAGGCCAGCTCCACCCGAACCGGGATTCCGGCCAGGTCCTCCATCACGTACTGAGCCGCCATGCCGACATGCCACGCGGACCCGCAGGCCACAATGACGATCTGTTCAATCGAACGGATCGCGTCCTCTGTCAGTCCCGTCTGGGACAGGTCGACCCATCCGTCCTTCACGATGCTGTTCAGTGTATCCCGCACAGCTCCCGGCTGCTCATGGATCTCTTTCAGCATGAAATGCTCAAATCCGCCCTTTTCCGCCGCTTCCGCGTCCCAGGTAATCTCCGTCAGCGGCATCTCAACCTCGTCCCCGTTCAGGTCATAGAACAGAGCCTTCCCCGGTGAAACCCGGGCCACCTGCAGGTTATCAATGTAATAGACCTGCCGGGTATATTTCAGAATGGCCGGTACGTCGGATGCCAGGTAGGCTTCCCCGTCCTCCGCCCCGATAATCAGCGGAGAATCTTTTCTCGCCGCGAAGATCTCATCCGGATAGTCCTTGAACATAAGCGCTAGGGCATAACTTCCCCGAATTCGCACCATCGTCCGGGTAATGGCGTCCACCGGGCCGATTTTGTATTTTTTGTAGTAGTAGTCCACCAGCTTCACAGCCACTTCCGTGTCGGTGTCGCTGTAGAAGACGTATCCGTGCCGCAGCAGTTTTTCCTTCAACTCCGTATAGTTCTCAATGATCCCGTTGTGCACGCCCACCACATCGGATTCCACGGCACCGCTTCCGGATCCGGAGCAGTTCCCGCTGACATGGGGATGCGCGTTGACAATGCTGGGATCCCCGTGGGTAGCCCACCGGGTATGTCCGATCCCGCAGCATCCCGCCAGGGCCCGGCCCTGGTCGGTCTTGTCTGCCAGATGATACAGTTTCCCCGTCGCCTTGACAACCTCCGCCAGTGCTGCCCCGTTGCGTACAGCCAGCCCGGCGGAATCATACCCCCGGTACTCCAGCCGGGAAAGGCTGTCCAGCAGAATGGGCGCCGCCTGCCGGCGCCCTGTGTATCCGACAATTCCGCACATGCGCAAATCCTCCTCAAACAAATCAAAAAACAGGTGAATGTGCCGTCCTGCCTGACCTCATTGCCTGTCCGCGAAGGATTTTATCATGAATGATTCTTTCTTGTCAATACATTATAATACAACAATACATTCTGAAGACAACAGGGAACAGGCGCCGCGTCTGCGGCGCCTGTTCCCTCCCACTGTCAGTCGGATTGCAGTGCGTCGTACCCTTCCTCTCCTGTACGGACGCGTACCACATTCTCCACATCGGTAATAAAAATCTTGCCGTCTCCGATATGTCCCGTATGCAGGACATTCCTGGCCGTCTCGATCACCTCGCACACCGGCACCTTGCTCACCACGATATCCACCTGCACTTTCGGCAGCAGCGTCACTTCCACCGGTGTGCCGCGGTAGTACTCGGGCTTTCCTTTCTGTGCACCGTATCCCATGACGTTGGTAACAGTCATACCGGTAATTCCGATCCGGTTCATCGCTGTCTTCAGGCTCTCCAGACTGGCCGGACGACAGATGATCTGAACCCGGGTATACACCGGTTCATCCGGCGCCTTCTCCTTCGCTTTCCGGACTGGTGTTTCCGCTGCGGCCGCAGCCGGAGCAGCTGTCGGAATAACCTCCCCGCCGCCGACGCTTTCTTCCGGAAGCATCGCGATTCCGGCGTACGCTGTCGGAAGTCCGTGTTCGCTGCGGTCCAGACCCATCACTTCATCCGCGGAATCAGCCCGCAGACCGATTGCCTTTTTGATCAGCAGGAATACGACCGTAATAATCACTGCCGTCCAGGCGATCACCGTCAGCACCCCGAGGCACTGAACTCCCAGGAATTTGAATCCGCCGCCGTAGAAAACACCTTTCATCGTGGTTTGTCCGGTAGCAAAGAAACCGGTCAGGATCGTGCCCAGCGCGCCGCATACACCGTGAACGGAAATTGCGCCGACCGGATCGTCGATTTTCACCACCCTGTCGAAAAAGCTCACAGCCAGCACCACGGCAAACCCGCAGACCACACCGATCACGGCTGCTCCGAAGGGATCCACAGCGTCGCATCCCGCTGTGATGCCCACCAGCCCCGCCAGCGCTGCGTTGAAGGTCATGGAAACATCCGGCTTGCCGTACCTGATCCAGGTAAAGAGCATGGTGACCAGCGTCGCCAGGGCCGCCGACAGGTTCGTATTGAAGAACACCAGGCTGGCGGAGCCGATCAGCTCGTCGCTGTCCATCCCCACGGTGGAAGCGCCGTTGAAGCCGAACCAGCAGAACCAGAGGATGAATACCCCCAGCGCGGCAATGGACAGGTTGTGTCCCAGGATGGCCCGGGGCTTTCCGTCCTTTCCGTATTTACCGATCCGGGGCCCCAGGATCTTCGCTCCGACCAGGGCGCAAACACCGCCGACCATGTGTACCGCCGTGGATCCGGCAAAATCATGGAATCCCATTTCCGCCAGCCAGCCGCCGCCCCAGATCCAGTGTCCGCTGACCGGATAAATAAACAGGGAAATCGCCGCGGAATAGATGCAGTATGCTGAGAATTTGGTTCGCTCCGCCATCGATCCGGATACAATCGTTGCCGACGTCGCACAGAAAACCGTCTGGAAAATGGCAAACGCCCACAGCGGAACCCCCGCTGGCAGCACGCTTTCGTATTCCTTCATGATGAAAGGATCAATCCATCCGAAGACCGCCGTGCCTGTCCCGAACATAATCCCGAATCCGAACAACCAGTACAGCGGGGTGCCGATGCAGAAATCCATCAGGTTCTTCATCAGGATATTACCGGTATTCTTGGCCCGGGTAAATCCGGCTTCGCACATGGCAAACCCGGCCTGCATGAAGAAAACCAGCGCTGCGCCCAGCAGCACCCAGATTGTGTTCGCGGGAGAGTACATCATGATCCTCACTTCCGTTTCAGGTTATTTCCAACGAAAAAAGGCGCCGGGTGCTTCCACGCACCCTTGCGCCTTGTTGGATGGTCGTTATTGTATACAGTATCCATCTTCCTGTCAAGTGAAAAACAACTGAAATACAAAAGATCAAAAATCTTTCTCTTTTCGTCAGCGCCAGGAGCAAAGGAACCGGTGTGCTTCCCGCGCGGCCGCCTGTCCGTCCGCCAGCGCACGAACCACCAGGCTCTGCCCTGTCCGCATGTCTCCGGCGCTGAACAGTTTTCCGCCCAGGCAGTGGGATCCGTCCTCCGGCATCAGCCTTCCCCTGGGATCCGTCGCCAGTCCGAATTGCTTCGGGATCTTTTCCTCGCAGCCTGTGAATCCGGCTGCGATCAGCATCAGTTCGCACGGCAGGATTTCTTCCGATCCCGGCACAGGTTCCATCTTCCCTGCCGGTGTTCTCCGCAGTTTCACGATTTCCGCACCGGTCATCTTATTCTGGTCGTCCGTCAGAATCCGCTTGACCGTCGTCTCGTAAACCCGCGGATCGCTGCCCTGCACAGCCACGGCCTCCGTCTGGCCGTAGTCCGTCCGCAGCGTCCTCGGCCACTCCGGCCAGGGATTGCCGGATGTCCGGATGGCCGGGGGAGCCGGCATCATCTCCAGCTGGGTCACGGAGGCGCACCCCTGGCGCAGCACGGTACCCACGCAGTCGTTTCCCGTATCCCCGCCGCCGACGACAATCACATGCCTGCCCTCCGCGAACCGGCAGTTCTCGCCCCGCAGCAGCGCTTTCGTGGTCTTGGTCAGATAGTCCACCGCGAAGCAGATGCCTTCCGCATCCATGTGTTCAGCGTTCAGCGTCCTGGGTTTTCTGGACCCGCCGCACAGTATCACGGCATCATAAGCCTCCAGTTCTTCCGGGTCCGCTTCCCGTCCGGTCCGGAAAACCACACCTTCCTCCTCCATCAGCCGGATTCGCCTTTCCACAATGCCCTTCGGCAGCTTCATGTTCGGAATCCCGTACATCAGTAGCCCGCCGGGCCGGTCTGCCCGTTCAAACACAGTCACCGCGTGTCCCATTCGGTTCAGCAGATCCGCCGCCGCCAGTCCCGCCGGGCCGCTGCCGATGACAGCCGCCTGTTTTCCGGTTCGCACAGTGGGAACCCGCCGCCTGATCCAGCCCTTCTCGAATCCTTTTTCAATCAGATACAGCTCGTTGTCCCGGTTCGTCACACCGTCGTCCGCCAGGTTGCAGGCTTTTTCGCACAGAGCCGGGCAAACCCGTCCCGTGAATTCCGGAAAAGGCGCTGTTTCCAGCAGGCGTTCCAGCGCTTCCTTTTCCAGTCCCCGGTACAGCAGGTCGTTCCATTCCGGAATCAGGTTGTGCAGCGGGCATCCAAAGGCTGACTGGCAGAACGGAACCCCGCAGTTCATGCAGCGCGAAGCCTGACAGGCCCGCTCTTCCGCTCCCTGTGGAATATGCAGGTCTTCATAGTCGGAAAGCCTCTCCCGGGCGTCCCGGAACAGGTTCTCCTTCCGGGCATACTCCAGAAAACCGGTTGCTTTGCCCATTGCTCAAGCCCCCTTCATATAGGCCAGGTATTCATCGGAAATAACAGCCCGGAATTTTGGCAGATATTCCCGGAACGACGCCAGGATTTCCGCGGCCTTTCGGGATCCCGTCGCTTTCTCGTGCATGGTCAGCAGGCGTTCCAGTTCCCCGGCTTCCTCCGGCGCCACCGGATACATCCGGACATGTCCGGAATTCAGGTGATCCTTCAGTCTGTCGTTTTCATCCAGCACCCAGGCAATCCCGCCGCTCATGCCGGCTGCAAAGTTGTCCCCCGCAGGGCCCAGGATAGCCACCCGGCCGCCGGTCATATACTCGCATCCGTGATCCCCGACGCCTTCCGCCACGGCCCACGCGCCCGAATTCCTCACAGCGAACCGTTCTCCGGCCATACCGGCAACAAAGGCATATCCGCCGGTTGCTCCGTACAGGGCCACATTGCCGATCAGCGTATCCTCCTGCCGCCAGATACTGTCCGCCGGCGGACAGACCGCCAGTGTTCCGCCGGATAATCCCTTGCCCAGGTAATCGTTTGCCACGCCGAACAGCGTGATTGTCTGTCCTGCCGGCAGGAAAGCGCCGAAGGACTGACCGCCGCACCCCAGCGCCTGGATGTTTCTTTCCCCTTTGAGCATCGTTCCGAAGGCCCGGTCCGTTGTCATCAGGTGCACATGGTTCTGGAAAAGCCGCGCATCCGTCCGCTCCGCCAGATGGAAATCATGCTTCGCTTCCGGGCGGAAGTATGTATTCCGCGCAAAACCGATCAGGTCGCTCAGATCCATTCTGGCATCTGTTTTCATTTTCAGCAGGTCGCTGCGTCCCACCAGCTCGTTCACCGTGCGCGCGCCCAGCTTTGCCATGATCTCCCGCAGCTGCTCCGCGATAAACAGCATGAACCGTTCCACATACTCCGGTTTCCCGGCAAACTTCTTCCGCAGTTCCGGGTTCTGTGTGGCGATGCCAAAGGGGCAGGTTCCCAGGTGGCATACCCGCATCATCCGGCACCCCATGGTGACCAGCGGTGCCGTAGCAAACCCAAACTCTTCCGCCCCCAGCAGCAGCGCCACCGCCACATCATGGCCGGTCATCAGCTTTCCGTCCGTCTCCAGCGTCACCGTCTGCCGCAGCCGGTTCCGGCACAGCACCTGGTGAGCCTCCGCCAGGCCGATCTCCCACGGCAGTCCCGCATGGTGCACGCTGCTCAGCGGCACCGCGCCGGTCCCGCCTTCCCCGCCAGAGATCAGGATCCCGCCCGCGCCGGCCTTGGCCACGCCGCTGGCGATTGTTCCCACGCCGGTAGAAGAAACCAGTTTGACGGTAATCTTTGCGTTTTCATTGGCGCATTGCAGGTCGTAAATCAGTTCCGCCAGATCCTCAATCGAGTAGATATCGTGGTGAGGAGGCGGAGAAATCAGCGAGATTCCCGGTGTGGAGCAGCGGGTTCTCGCCACGCTGTCCGTTACCTTGGCCCCAGGCAGGTGTCCGCCCTCTCCCGGCTTTGCTCCCTGGGCCATCTTAATCTGAATCTCCTTTGCACTCAGCAGGTATTCCCGCGTCACGCCGAACCGGCCGGAGGCCACCTGCTTGATCGCGGAATTCAGGTCCGTCCCGAACCGTTCAGGCAGTTCCCCGCCTTCTCCGCTGTTGGATTTCCCGCCCAGGTGGTTCATCGCCCGGGCCATGCATTCGTGCGCCTCCTGCGATATCGAGCCATAGCTCATGGCGCCGGTCCGGAAGCGCTTTACAATGGATTCCGCGCTCTCTACTTCTTCCAGCGGCACTTCCCGGCAGGCTTCAAACCGGAATTCCAGCATCGAGCGGATCGTCCGCGGCCCGTCGTTTTCCACCTGCGCGGCATACCGGTCAAACAGTTCCCGGCTGTCGGTCATCACCGCCTGCTGCAGCAGATGAATCGTCTCCGGGGAATACAGGTGTTCTTCCGCCTGCGGCCCGGTCCGCAGCCGGTGTATACCGATCGCCGGCAGACCTTTCCCGTCCTCGCCGAACGCTTCTGCGTGATGGAATCGGCTGTCCGCCTCCACCCTGTCCAGATCCGTCCCCCCCAGGGTGCACGGGGTGTTTGTGAAGTATTTTTCAACAAATGGCCTGTCCAGTCCCACGGTTTCAAACAGTTGCGCGCTCTGGTAAGCCTGCAGGGTGGAAACGCCCATCTTGGATGCGATCTTCAGCACCCCGGCCGTCAGTGCCCGATCATAGTTTCGCAGGGCGGTCTCCGGCTCCGTCGTAATTGCGCCGTTCTTGCACAGATTCAGGATCCAGGCGTGCGCCAGGTAGGGATTCACCGCCCGCGCGCCGAATGCCGTCAGCAGCGCCAGATGATGAACATCCCGCGGTTCTCCGCTCTCCAGCACCACGGAAACAGCCGTTCTTTTCTTGATCCGGATCAGGTGCTGCTCCAGCGCGGACACCGCCAGCAGCGACGGAATCGCCAGGTGCTCCGCGTCCACACCCCGGTCGGAAAGGATCAGGATGTTGATCCTGTCCCGGCAGGCCTGATCGCAGGCCGCAAACAGGGACTCCAGCGCGTCCCGGAGATTCCCGTCTGTCGGATACAGAATGGAAACCGTGCGCACGGCAAACGCCGGATGCCGGATCTCCCGGATTCTCCGGAATTCTTCCTCTGTCAGGACCGGGGAAGGCAGTTCCAGCACCGTACAGTTCTCCGGTTCATGGGACAGCAGGTTCCCGTCGTCCCCGATATAGATGGAACAGTCTGTTTTGATTTCTTCCCGCAGTGCGTCGATCGGGGGGTTTGTCACCTGCGCGAACCGCTGTTTGAAGTAGTCAAACAGCGGGGGATGCGTCTTCGACAGCGCCGCCAGGGGTTCATCCGCCCCCATGGATACGATGGGTTCCGTCCCGTTTTCCGCCATCGGCCGCAGGATGTCCTGTACGTCTTCCCATGTATAGTGGAAAGCCTTGGCCAGCCGTTTCATGCGGTTTTCTACGGCGGTTTCCGTTTCTTTCTCCGCCTTCGGCAGATCCTCCAGTCGGATCACGTTCCGTGTCCATTCTCCGTAGGGATACGCCTGGGCATAGCGGGTCTTGACCTCGCTGCTCTCGGTCAGCCTGCCGCTTTCCAGATCCGCTTCCAGCACATCCCCGGCCTTCAGTTTCCACCGGCGCACTATGTGCGCGTTTTCCTCAAACAGCACCCCCGCTTCCGAGGAAAGGATCAGCCGGTGGTCATCCGTCAGTGCGCAGCGCAGCGGACGCAGGCCGTTCCGGTCCAGGGAAGCGCATATTTTTTCCCCGTCGGTGTAAAGCACCGCCGCCGGTCCGTCCCACGGTTCCATCATCGTGGCATAGTAGCGGTAAAGATCCCGCCAGGCCGTTTCTCTTTCCACCCCCTGCCAGGGTTCCGGCATCAGGATCATCCCGGCCAGGGACAGGGGGATCCCGTTCATCGTCAGGAATTCCAGCGCGTTATCCAGCATCTGGCTGTCGCTTCCGCCTTCCGCGACCACCGGAAGCACCCGCTGCATCTCCTTTCCCATCACGGCGGAGCGCATGGTTTCCTCCCGGGCTTTCATCCGGTCATGATTGCCCCGGATGGTGTTGATTTCCCCGTTGTGCAGCAGCATCCGATGCGGATGTGCCTTGCTCCAGGATGGAAAGGTATTCGTGGAAAACCGGGAATGGACCATCGCCATCCGGCTCGTGTACCGGGCGTCCTGCAGGTCGTCATAGAAAGACCGCAGCTGGTTGACCAGCATCATTCCCTTGTAAACCACTGTCCGGCTGGAAAGGGAGCAGATGTAGGTATCCGTGTCCTGTTTTTCAAAAACGCGCCGCAGGATATACAGCTGCCTGTCAAAATCCTGTCCGGCTTTTGTTTCCCCGGGACGCCTCAGAAAGCACTGGCGGATCCGCGGCATCGTGCTGCGTGCGCCGGGGCCCAGCTGCGCCGGATGGCACGGAACCACCCGCCAGCCCAGCACCGGAATCCGTTCCGCTTTCGCCACCTGCTCAAAGATCCTGCAGGCGTTCTCCGCGGCTACCTCGTCCTCCGGCAAAAAAAACATCCCCACGCCGTAATCTCCCGGCCGGCCCAGGGAAATTCCCTCCTCCTGGGCCCACGCGGAAAAAAGGCTGTGGGGCAGTTCCGTCAGAATCCCGACCCCGTCGCCGGTGGTTCCCTGCGCGTCGCTTCCGGCCCGGTGGGCCAGGCGCTCCACGATGGAAAGCGCCTGGTCCACGGTCCGGTGCGTGGCGCGGCCGTTCAGGTCCGCCACTGCGCCGACACCGCAGTTTTCATGTTCCAGTTCTTCCTGGTAAAGGGGATATTGTCGGTCCCGCATGTTCCATCCTCCCCTATCGGTTCTTTTGCTTTTCCTCTTGGATGATGCTGGCAGCGTACTCAGCCATTTTGATGCTGTGGTCCATCGCCTGTTTCTGAAGCAGGTGATGCGCCTCCGGTTCTGTAAGATGCAGCTGTTTCATCAGGATTTCCTTGGCCTGCTCCACCAGTTCCTTCTCCGCGCCGGCCCGACGGGGCATCTGCCGCCGGTGAAGCTGGTTCAGCATTTCAATCGCCCCGGCGATGGTCTGTCCCGTAGTCGGAACCGGCAGCCGGAAAACTTCCGGCGATTCGCAGTTCTCCAGGATGGCCGGTTTGGCGATCCAGAGGATCTGTACCCGTTCGCCGTAGTCCCAGACCAGCTCCTCCGGCTTGCAGTCAGGGATCTGTCCCAGATAGATCAGGATGCTGTCCTCGCTTTCAGACAGTGCTCTCCTCAGGCTGCTTCCCGATGTACAGCAGCGGTATACGGAATAACCGGAGGAAGCAAGCAGCCGGGCTATCTGATCGCGGGTCGTTTCCGATATGCCGGCGATGATCATTCGCGCCACTGGATCTTCCTCCTTTGATTCAGATTGGGCTCCCCTGATTCGTCATCAGTACATCACGATATACCGTTCAATCTCCCAGCGGCTGACATGGGTGCGATACGCATCCCATTCCTTTTCCTTGCCTTCCACATACTGCCCCAGCACATGCTCGCCCAGTGCCTTGCAGATCACATCGTCTGCCTTCAGGCATTCCACCGCGTCCTTCAGGGTGCCGGGCAGGGAGCGGATGCCTTTCGCTTCCCGCGTTTCCGCGTCCATGGCAAAGATGTTTTCCGTAATCTCGTCCGGGGGCGTCAGTCCTTTCCGGATGCCGTCCAGTCCTGCTGCCAGGCACACTGCCATGTTCAGGTAGGGGTTGCAGCTGGGATCCGGGCACCGGAGTTCCACGCGCGTTCCCATCCCGCGGGCAGCGGGAATCCGGATCAGAGCGGACCGGTTGCTCGCGCTCCAGGCCAGGTAGCACGGCGCCTCATATCCGGGAACCAAGCGCTTGTAGCTGTTCACCAGCGGGTTGGTCACCGCCGCCATGCCGCGGATATGCTCCAGAATCCCGGCGATGAAGGAATATGCTTCCTTACTCAGTCCCCGGCTGTCAGCGGGATCGGCAAACACGTTCTTTCCGTCCTTGAACAGGCTCATGTTTGTGTGCATGCCGCTGCCGTTGATTCCGAATACAGGCTTCGGCATGAATGTCGCGTGCAGTCCATTCTTCTGGGCCAGGGTCTTGACCGCCAGCTTGAACGTCATGATATTGTCCGCCGCTGTCAGCGCGTCGGCATATTTGAAGTCGATCTCATGCTGTCCTGCTGCCACTTCATGGTGGCTGGCCTCGATTTCGAATCCCATCTGTTCCAGCGCCAGGCAGATCTCACGCCGGGTGCTCTCGCCATGGTCCAGCGGCCCCAGGTCAAAGTATCCGGCTTCGTCGGATGTCGCGGTCGTGGGTTTTCCCTGCTCATCCGTCTGGAAGAGGAAGAATTCCATTTCCGGCCCGACATTGAAGGAATATCCCATGTCCGCCGCTTCCTGCAGTACCTTCTTCAGAACCCCGCGGGGATCTCCTGCGAAGGGCGTCCCATCCGGGTTGTAAACGTCGCAGATCAGCCGGGCCACTTTCCCGTGCTGCGGCCGCCAGGGCAGAATCGCGAAGGTATCCAGATCCGGCCGCAGGTACTGATCACTCTCGTTGATGCGCACAAATCCTTCGATAGAGCTGCCGTCAATCATAATTTCATTGTTGACAGCCTTTTCGATCTGGCTCGCCGTGATTGCCACGTTCTTCAGCTGGCCGAAAATATCGGTAAACTGCATGCGGATAAACTCCACGTCGCCTTCCCGAACCATCCGGATAATGTCCTCTTTCGTGTACTTGCTCATACATGAAACCCCCTTCAAACAATTCTGCCGGTTCCTGCGGCATAAATCAAAAACAGGCAAGTCCAGCCATGATCCATGGCTCCCTTGCCTTGTATGCGGGGATCATATCACCCGTTTTTTTCGCTGTCAAGCGTTTCTTCGCGTTTTGAATTGTTTTCCCTTTGTATTCACTGCGGCATCCTCCAGCTTGCTGCTTGACAAGCCCTGACCGGAATGATACCATACCTGCCAACAAGGCAAGGGTGTCCTGTGATGGGGATATCCTTCCTTTTTTGTTTCCTCCCCAATTCTGACTCAGGAGGCGATCCGTATGTGTTCTATCTTCGGTCTGACCAGTGCCAGGGTACCCCGGGAGCTGATGGAAACCTGCTTTAACCGCACCTTGTCCCGTGGGCCGGATATGAGCCGTCTGGAGGACATTCCCGGCGGAGTCCTCGGTTTCCACCGGCTGGCCATCATGGGTCTGAACGAGCGGGGCATGCAGCCCTTTCATCTCGGCGGCGACAGGGTGGTCTGCAACGGGGAGCTGTACGGTTTCCGTCCCTTGCGCGAGCGTCTGATGGAAACATATGAGATCAAAGGGGAATCCGATTGTGAAATCCTTCTCCCTCTGTATCATGAGTACGGGGTGGAGATGTTCAAAACGCTGGATGCCGAGTTTGCGCTGATCCTCTATGACAGCGAGCGGAGCAAAGTGATTGCCGCCCGGGATCCGATCGGCATCCGCCCGTTGTATTACGGCCGGCTGGAGGATGGGGAATGGGCCTTCGCCAGCGAACCGAAGAACCTCATGGATCTTTGTGATACGATTCTCCCCTTCCCGCCCGGGCATTACTGGATGGACGGGGAATTCGTTCAGTATGCGGATCCCGCTTATGTAGGATATTTCACCATGAAAACCGAGCCGGATGTCTGTGCCAAGCTCCGCCGCCTGCTGATGGACGGGGTTGAAAAAAGGCTGGACGCGGACGCGCCGGTCGGTTTCCTGCTCTCCGGCGGCCTGGATTCGTCCCTCGTCTGTGCCATCGCCCAGCGGTTTCTGCCCCATCCGATCCGCACTTTTGCCATCGGCATGGATCTCGATGCGATTGACCTGAAGTATGCCCGCATGGTCGCGGATTATATCGGCAGCGAGCATACTGAAGTCATCATCAGTGAAAAGGATGTCCTCGAAGCGCTCCCGACGGTGGTGGAGCTCCTCGCCACCTGGGATATCACCACCATCCGCGCTTCCATCGGTATGTACCTGGTCTGCAAATGGATCCATGAACATACGGATATCCGCGTCCTGCTGACCGGGGAAATCTCCGATGAGCTCTTTGGGTATAAATATACGGATTTCGCCCCATCCGCCGCCGCCTTCCAGGAGGAAGCGGAAAAACGCATCCGGGAGCTCCACGTTTACGATGTTCTCCGGGCGGATCGCTGCATCTCCGTCAACAGTCTGGAAGCCCGTGTCCCCTTCGGTGATCTGAAGTTTGTCCGCTATGCCATGAGCATTGATCCCGAGTTGAAAATGAACAACCACAATATGGGCAAGTATCTGATCCGTAAGGCCTTCGCCGAGGATCACATCCTTCCGGATGAAATCCTCTGGCGCCAGAAGGCCGCTTTCTCCGATGCGGTGGGCCATTCCATGGTAAACGATCTGAAGAACTTTGCCGAAAGAACCTATACCGACAAGGAATTTGCCGAAAAATCGGCGAAATATGATTACTGCCCTCCTTTCACCAAGGAGAGCCTGCTGTACCGGGAGCTGTTTGAGCAGTTTTATCCCGGTCAGTCGCATATGATTCCCGATTTCTGGATGCCAAATAAAACTTGGCCCGGTTGTGATGTGGATGATCCTTCCGCCAGAGTCCTGGCAAACTACGGGGACAGCGGCAAATAATCATCCGGGCCGGAAAACGGAGGCAAAAATGGCAGACCGTCAAAAGATACTGATCCTGGATTTCGGCGGGCAGTATACCCAGCTGATTGCCCGGTGCGTCCGGGAGTGTCATGTTTATTCTGAAGTCGTCCCGTGGAGCATCTCCGTCGCGGAGATCCGGGAAGCCCGGCCCTCTGGAATCATTCTTTCCGGCGGGCCTTCTTCCGTTCATGACGAAGGTGCTCCCGCCATCGATCCGGAGCTCTACCGGCTCGGCGTTCCCGTCCTCGGCATCTGCTACGGCATGCAGCTGACGGCCCATCTTCTCGGCGGTGCCGTGGAAAGGGCAAAGGAGCGGGAATACGGCCGCGTGGAAGTCCGGATGAAGAAAGCCTCCGCTCTCTTCGCCGGGATGAAGCGCAGCTCCTTCTGCTGGATGAGCCATACCTGGCAGGTAGCCGCCTGCCCGCCTGGTTTCTCCCCGGTCGCAGATTCAGCAAACTGTCCGGTCGCCGCCATGGCCGATGAAGAGCGTCGGATTTACGGCGTCCAGTTTCATCCCGAAGTAACCCACACCGAGGAAGGCCGTCTCCTGCTGCATAATTTCCTGTTCAATATCTGCCGCTGCGCAGGCGACTGGACCATGGAAGCCTACGCGGAGCAGGCCGTCCGTCAGATCCGGGAGGTTGTCGGGCCGGAGGGGAAAGTCCTGCTGGCGCTGTCCGGCGGGGTGGATTCTTCCGTTGCCGCCGCCCTGATCTATCGGGCCATCGGCGACCGCCTGACCTGTGTCTTCGTGGATCACGGGCTCCTTCGGAAAGGCGAAAGCGAGCAGGTGTGCCATGTCTTCAGCCATCTCTTCCTGGTCCGCTTTATCCGGGCCGACGCCTCCGATCGCTTTTTTGCCGATCTCAAAGGCGTCACCGAGCCGGAGGAAAAGCGCCATATCATCGGCCGGGATTTTATCGAAGTCTTCCGGCAGGAAGCCCGCTCCCTGGGGCAGATGGATTATTTCGCCCAGGGCACCATCTATCCGGATGTGATTGAAAGCGGACAGAGCACAAACGCCGCCGTCATCAAAAGCCATCACAACGTCGGCGGTCTGCCGAAGGAGCTGGGTTTCACCGAACTCATTGAACCTCTCCGCATGCTCTTCAAGGATGAAGTCCGCGCCCTGGGAGAAACCCTGGGTCTGCCGAAGGAGCTGGTCTGGCGCCAGCCGTTCCCCGGCCCCGGTCTCGCCATCCGCGTCATTGGGGAAGTCACTCCGGAAAAGGTGCGGATCGTTCGGGAAAGTGATGCCATCCTTCGCGAGGAAATTGCGAAAGCCGGTCTGGACCGACAGATCAGCCAGTACTTCACCGTTCTGACCGGGATCCACTCTGTCGGCGTTATGGGCGATGAGCGCACCTATGATTATACCCTGGCCCTCCGTGCGGTCACCACGGATGATTTCATGACGGCCGACTGGGCCCGTATTCCCTGGGATACCGTTGCCGTCATCTCCGCCCGCATTGTGAATGAAGTCCCCCATGTCAACCGGGTCGTCCTCGATGTCACCACCAAGCCCCCCGCCAGCGTGGAGTGGGAGTGATGTCCGGAAACATCCATCTCCTTATTTATGTTTGATCAGGGTAATCATAAAAATGCCCCTTATGGAAATTCTCATTTCCCAGCGGTTTTGCCGTCAGCTTGAAGATCACGCATCCGTCTGGACATACGACCGTCTTCGAATACTTGCCGTCGCCGCCCAGGTTTTCAAGATCTCCTCCGCTGCGTACAGCCTCCATCAGAGGATACAGCATCATCATTGTCTTTGAACAGATTCCGTATCCATCCTTGTTGACCGGGCACCCATATGTGCAGGTATATTGGTCGCCGATTTCTTCTCCGTTCCGGCAATACCGCTCTGTATGATCACCATGCAAAAAGCCCGTTACTTCTACCCTGAACTCATATTCTTCGTCATACCACTTTTTCATGTTTTTTCCCCCTGCGTACAAATTTTCTTGATCTGTTTCCTGTCCTGATTGACAGTTTTCCCGCCGATGTGTCATCTTAAATCATTGTTTTCCATCTTTCCCTTAACCAGTGCGCAGCCATTTTGGGCCTGCGGTCCCGGGTGAAAAGGCCCTTCCGGTTCCCTCCCACGCGCATCGGGCCCTGGCAGGTGGAGAAATCAGCAAAGTTCCACGGCATTTCACCGATGACAAACTCACGCTCATCCAGGCATTCGCTGATCGCTTCATAGTACGCCGTCTGGTATTCTTCCGTAAACATTTCTGCCACAGCGCCGTGCAGCCCGGCAATGGTATCCGCACCGTACTCGGAAAGGATCACCGGCTTGTGCTGTTTTTCCCACCAGTCCAGTTCAGCCCGGAATGCGTATTTCGCCGCTTCCAGATCTCCGCTCAGGTTGTACCATCCGTAGTACCGGTTGATCAGTACAACATCCATGGCAGGAATCACCTGATCCCGTTCATATCGGTTCTGGCATCCCACCACTGTCACAGGCCGGTTCTGGGGATCGGCTTCGTGGGCCTTTTCATACAGTGGCTGCCAGTACTCCCTGGCCTTTTCCGGATAGGTGTCCGTATCTGGTTCATTTCCAAGGCTCCACATGACGACGCAGGGATGGTTTTTGTCCCGGTTGATCATGTCCAGCAGAACCTGCCGATGGTATTCTCCCAGGTTCCATCCGTACTGTTCGCTGGCCCACATCCCCACCGCGGGGGTTTCATCCACAATGACGATCCCTTCCCGGTCGCACAGTTGGTACATCTCTTCTGCATATGGATAATGGCTGGTTCGGAAACAGTTGGCATTCAGCCAGTGATACAGGTTGATATCCGTTACGTTCAGACAGTTATCCGTTCCCCTCCCGTGAAGGGCACTGTCCTCATGTTTGCACGGTCCGTGGAATCGGAAGGGCTTCCCGTTGATCAGGAAGCGCGTCCCTTCCACCCGTACTTCCCGGATGCCAAAGGGCTGTTCATACAGATCCTCCCCGAAAGTGAACCGGGCCGTATACAGATAAGGGATGCCCGGCCATGGTTCCCACAGTTTCGGCTGTGGAATGGTCAGGATACCTTCCCGCCCTTCCTGGCGGGCAACCGTGTTTCCCTCCGCATCTAGGATTTCTGCCCGAAGCTCCCTGTCAGCCCCTTCTGTCTCAACCCGGAAGCTCACTTCTCCGTTCATCGAAGGTACCAGTGTGATATCCCGGATATAGTTTTTCGGCATGGCGACCATGCGGACTGGCCGCTGGATGCCTGTATAGTTGAAAAAGTCAAAAGCCGGCCGGTTTATTCCCCGTTCTTCCTGGAGCTTTTTGCCCGCTTCCACCGCTGAAATCCCCGGGTTGTCAGATCCGAAGAACGCAACTTCCCCTTCCGTACCGATCGGCAGCGTGGCATGATTGATTCTGTTATCCGTCTCAACAACCAATTCAGCGGTTTCCCCTGCCTCCAGGATGCCGTCCAGTTCAGCTTCAAATGGCAGGAATCCGCCCCTGTGTGCCGCAATTTCCCGGCCGTTCAGCAGGACCCTCGCATTGTGGGCCACCGCATCAAAGCGCAGGCACACGCGCATCCCTTTCCAACTGAGCGGGATTGTAATCTTCCGGCGGTATTCGGTCATCCCCGCATAGTTCCGGAATCTCGGATCCGGACTTTGATCGTTATACGATGCGGGTACCGCGATCGGCTGCCAGCCTTCTTCTCCCTGAAAACGGAAATCCCATACGCCGCCCAGGTCGATCATCATCCGGGACGCGTTGTTCTGCGGATATAATGTGCTCATCTTGTTTCTCCTCTCCGGTTTCAGCTCCACAGCTCCGGGTCCTTGCCACAGAGTTTCATCAGGGCCTCCACCAGGAAATAATCCCCATAAATGATATTGGTGTGCCGTCCGGCCCCATCGTCATGGTAGCTGGCCGTGCAGTGGGTCAGAATGCCGCAGTGGCTGTTTCCCCAGTCGGCGCAGTGATTCAGCAACCCGTCCACCAGCTGCTCTGCGTATCGTTTCCACTTTTGTTCTCCCGTCAGTGCGGCTGTTTCCTGCATCCCGCAGGCAGCAATGGCCCCGGCCAGGTTATCAATCCGCTCTTCCTCCGGCGGTTGGCAGAAATCGCAGTCCGTCAGTCCGTCCGGCCGGATGTGCGCAGCGAAATTCTCCGCGATGTTCTCCGCTGCTTCCAGATAGCGTTTTTTCCCCAGATGGCGGTAAGCCAGTGCAAACCCGTACAGTCCCCAGGCCTGTCCCCGGCTCCACTGGCTTCCGAGGGCATAACCCTGTCCCGGATGTTCCCGGACGCGATCCCCGGTTTCCGGATCAAATTCAATAATATGGCTGACTGAGCCATTCTCCCGCAGAAATTCCCGCAGGGTCGTATCCGCGTGTAGCCCGGCTGTATTCCTGAACCGCGGATCTCCTGTGTCCCGGCTTGCGCGGTACAGAAGCGTCAGGTTCATCATGCAGTCGATGATCGCATAGCCGACCCGCTCAGGCTCATTCCACGCCCGGATAAAACCTGTCGGATTGAAACGGCCCATCAGCAGCGAGGCTGCGTGCAGCAGGTCTGTTTCCGCCTGTTCGTCCCCGGTCAGTTTCGCGTCCGCCCCGCAGGACGGCAGATACATAAATCCCACGTCATGATTCAGTTTCCGGAAGCTGCGAAATTCGTCCGTCAGCAGCTTTCCAACCCGCCGGGCCTCATCCCTGAAAAAACCGTCCCCGGTCAGGCACCACAGCTGCCACATCAGTCCCGGCCAGAAACCGCCCGTCCACCAGCTGTTCCCGTCATAGGGATTGGAGATCCATATCCCGTCCGTGCTTTTGTACGGGATGATTCCGTCTCCGGCAGCTGTTTCAGCAGTCTTCCGGTATTTTTCTGCAATCCTGTTCAGCGCTTCCTCATAATGATTCGGCAAGTTTCCGCACCTCCTCCGGCAGATCTTTCGGCAGACATTCTCCGGTGTCCGTAAACACCGCGCACAGCAGGGTATGCTCTCCCGGCTCCAGATCACTGTGCAGGGTCGGCAGAACACACCGGGGTTCCATCAGGTTCGTATTGGGCTCGGTATGGATCACTTCTCCGCCGGTATAGCCCTTCAGAGCATAAATGACGCTGGTTCCGCGCGTTCCCCACGCCGCTGCTTTGGCTTCGTCAGCCGCTGTTTTCGTAAAGATCCGGTCACAGGGTCTTTCCCCCGCCCAGTCCTTCGCTACAGAAAACGCGCCTTCGGCCGCTTCCAGCTGAACCTGTGTCCGAATAACATGTTTCCGAACGTGCCACATGCCTGTCGGCGCAATCACAGTATCGATTGTCACGTCGTTGGCCGGAGACCAGGTAAACGTCACCCGGTCCTCCGCCAGCATGTAACGTTCACAGCCGCTGCGCACATGCCACAGGTCGTTTCCCTTCGCCCGTACCGCCAGCATGGAATCATATGCGCCGCGGTTCAGTGCCGACTCCTCTTTTGCCACGGAAAAGGCAAACAGGGTGGAATAAGCGAACTTCTCGTATTTCTCGTCCTCATGCATATGCTCCCAGGCATGGTTGCCTGCCGTGTATGCCACAACCTGCCTGTTTTCTGCGTCCCGGGTCAGCAGCAGCCTCACCTGGGAATCAAGGAAATGTTCCGGCGGGAAATACGCTTCCTCCTCTGTCTGCCAGAAAGGATGATTTTCCGGCAGTGCCAGGATCCAGAATGTCTTCATGGCCCAGTAAGGCGATCCCTGTGCGTTGTATCCCTCCGCGGCGCACAGGTTGGGATACCCGTATCCCACTGTCAGCGCCCCGCCCCGGTCAAAAATCGGCTTTCCCAGCCAGAACCGCAGGTTATTCAGCAGCAGATGTTTTATCTGTCCCGGGGACAGTTCGCCGCACTGAACCCCGGCAAAGGCCATGGCCGCCCAGAAGGAGCTCTGGCAGAAGCGGTAAGTCAGGCTTCTTCCGTATGGCAGTCCCCTGCCCTCCCGGTCAAACCAGCAGGCAAATCGCGGCGCGATCATCGCCGCACGTTCACGAAACCGTGCACACCGCTCCGGATCTTCCCGCTCCATGGCCGTGGCATAGAGCAGGCTGTAGAAATGGAAGCCCCACAGGGTGTAGTAATCCCGTTTTGTCGGATAATCGAAATACCAGCCGTCTGCCGTATAATGGCTTTCCATCAGATCCAGGTCTTCCTTCAGCTTTGCCTCGTCCATCGCCAGCCCGTTTTTCCGGAATCCGATGTTCACCAGGATCCGGAAAAAGCGCCAGTTGTTCTTTGGCATATCGTATTGGTTGATCTGGTTCAGCCAGTGATAAAGATGCCGCTGCTGTTCTTCATCCAGGGATCTCAGGAAGTATTTCGGTGCAAAAATCATCCCGCAGCCAATCACGGCCATTTCCACCATCCGCTGGTCACAGTCTCCGATGTCGCCCCAGTATTCCGCATCCTCGGGGTCTGTTCCCCGGATCAGGCCTTCCTTCCACTGCGGCCAGAGAGCTTCCGCTTCCGGGCATTTTCCCGCCAGCATCGGCACCAGCGCCCACAGAGCCCGGCTCCAGCATTCCATCCCGGCCACGTCCTCGCTGTAATGGGCAGATCCGCTTCCCACAAAAATCCTGGCTTTTCCGGGAGTCATGCACTTTGTCAGCGGCTGCAGGATCTCCGCGGCCGCCCGTCTCAGGTCCTGCCGTGTAAGCAGTGGATTGTATCCTCCGGTCATTCTTTAAACCTCCCGCTTGTTCGCTGGAATGCCTCCCGTCTCAGCCTTTCAGTCCCGATGTGGCAATCCCCTCGATAAAATATCGCTGCAGGCACAGGAAGACAATTGATACCGGCAGCAGCGAGCAAAGCGAAGCGGCCATGATCAGATGGTAATCGCTTGAATTCTCCTGGATAAAGCGGCGCAGACCCACCTGGACTGTCTTGTTGACGTCCCGGGTCAGGTAGATCATCGGGCCCATATAGTCGTTCCAGGTGTTCACAAACGTAAAGATCACCAGCGTCGCGATCGCCGCCTTGGACAGCGGCAGCATAATCCGCGCCCAGATGCCGTATTCGCTCAGTCCGTCCAGCCGGGCCGCTTCGCACAGCTCCGTGGGGATCGACCGGTAGAACTGGCGCATCAGAAATACGCCGAACGCGGAAAAAGCCTGCAGCACCACCATCGCCCACAGCGTATCGTACAGTCCCATCGAACGCATCATGATAAACTGCGGCAGCATGTAGGCCTGCCACGGCACCGCGATTGTCCCGATATAGCACAGGAACAGCACATCCCGGCCCCGGAAGTTCAGTTTCGCAAACGCGTACGCCGCGAACGAGGATGTCAGCGTCTGCAATACCGTCACCACGATCGCGATAAACGCGGTGTTCTTGAAGTATGTCAGCAGCGGCACGCGCTGCCAGATCAGGGAATAGTTCTCCCAGTGGAACGTCTCCGGGATCCAGCGCATCGGGAAGGCAAACACTTCCCGATCCAGTTTCAGCGAGGAGGAGATCATCCAGACGAAGGGGATCAGTGTAAATACCGCCAGAGCAATCAGCAGCACCCAGATGATCACCCGCAGCACCTTGCGCAGGGTCGGATTGTCTTTCCGGATTTCTCTGCCATGAACAGCCGTTTCCATCTTGTCTCCTCCTTTCTCAGTCGTTCGAGAATTTCTTCTCGGAGCTGAACTGAATGATCGTCACCGCCAGCACGATCACCAGCAGCACCATGGAGATGGCGCTGGCCTGACCGTACCGTACCTTGACGAACGCCTCGTCGTAGATGTAGGTCACCAGCATCTTGGTGGATCTTCCAGGCCCGCCGTCCGTCATGATGGCCACCACGTCGTAGATCTTGAAGCAGGATATCACCATCATCACGGAAACGAAGAACGTCGTGGGCTTCAGCTGTGGCAGCGTCACATGCAGGAACTGCTGCCATCTGCTCGCCCCGTCAACGGTGGCGGCCTCCATCAGCTCCCGCGGAATTCCCTGCAGTGCCGCCAGGTACAGCACCATGTAGTATCCCATATTCCGCCATACACTCACCAGGATGATGGACCAGATCGCCATGGTGCTGTCCGCGGTCCATCCTTTGTTGAAGTCGATCCCCAGCGCCATGATCAGCTGGTTTACCGGACCGTCCTTCATCAGCATGAAGGACCAGCATACGCAGATCGCCACCATGGAGGAAACATAGGGGAAGAAGAAAACCGTCCGGAAAAATACGGCGCCCCGGATCTTGTTCAGCAGCAGGGCCAGCGCCAGCGCGCAGATAATCGTCAGCGGCACCGTCACTACCGTGTAGTACACCGTATTTTTCAGCGCAATTCCGAGATCCGCCCGGTTGAAGAAATACTCGATTCCTTTCTCCGCCACTTTCTTTGTCGCGAAGATCGTCGCGTAATTATCCAGCCCGACGAATTTCAGCTTGGAGATATCCCCGCCGTTCCACTCAAACAGGGACAGCGCGATTGCGCAGATCACCGGAACCAGCGTAAACACGGCAAACCCGATAAAGTTCGGGGCCAGGAAGGAATAAGCAACCAGCGTGTTTTTCCGCTCCAGTTTGCCCATTCTGTACCGGACCTTCTTCACTTCCGCCTGACTCATGTGTCATCGTTTCCTTTCCCTTGTTCTGAAAAAGGCAGGGAGGGTCAGCAGCCCTCCCTGCCAGGGGTCGGTTAGTTTCTGGTTTATTCGAACAGTTCGGCCACCCGCTCGTTCATCTCTTCGATGCCCTCTTCGGGAGTTACTTCGCGGGCCATGATCAGGCTGTGCTCTTCATTCACGATCGTCTTGATGTCGGAGACCTTCTCCGCCACCGGCCACTCCATCGCCACGGCGGAGGGCAGCAGGGCCGCCTTGCTGTTATCGTCAGCCGGGAATCCTTCCACACTGGACATCACAGTCGCGACATCCTCGGAAACCCATGCGGGACGGGCGCCGACAGAAGCGGTCGCCTTCGCGCCTTCGGGGCCACCCAGCCAGGAGATGTACTCCCAGGCCAGGTCCTTCTTCTCGGACTTGGTGTTGATCATCGCGCCGGTCAGGTTGCCGAAGGAAGATCCGGCAGCCACACCCTCCGCGTGCGGAACAGCGGTAATGCCCCAGTTAAAGTTGCAGGTGCCGTCCTTGTTGTAGCCGATCAGGGTGGATACGTACCAGTAGCCCATGGGCAACATGGCGATGTTGCCGTTGGCGAAAGCCGCGGAGTAGTGCAGTCCGGCAGCCTTCAGGTCCGCGTAGCTCATGCAGGCGCCGGAATCTTCCAGATCCTGGTACAGCTTGTAGAAGTAAAGCAGGTCGTCGTAGTTCTTGTCCGCCAGCGTGTTCACGCCGTCGCACACAGCCCAGTTCACCACGGCGGACAGCCAGGTGTGATAGTGGGTGCCGTAGATGTCCTTTTCCTTGTCGGTCATCTTCTTGGCCAGCTCAGCGTACTGATCCCAGGTCATATCGTTCGTGGGCAGTGCCACGCCGGCGGCGTCGAACAGATCCTTGTTGTAGAACAGCACCCAGAAGTCGCTGCGGAACGGGATCGCGTACTGCACGCCGTCCACCGCGTAGTTCTTCTCGGTTCCGACAAAGCCGGACATGTCGTATCCCTGGGCAATGTAGTCAGCCAGCGGGGCGGCGAAGCCCTGGGCCTGCCAGTTGATCAGGTTGTCGATTTCCTTGATCATGAACACATCGCTCGTGTCTCCGCCTTCGAGCATCGTGGTGGTCTTCACAGCGTAGTCCTGGGAAGCGACGTCCACATACTCGATGGTAACACCGGGGTGGGAAGCTTCAAAGGCTTCTTTCTGGGCAACCAGATAGGGGGTGGTGGTGGCATCCCATGTCACCACGGTCAGCACCTGGTCCTCTGCCAGGGCGGGGACGGCCAGCACGGACAGCAACAGCATCGCGGCCAGCAGCACGGACAGCATTTTCTTCATGAACGGTTCCTCCTCCATTTCATCTCTTCGGGAATGTTATCGGTTTCATAACCAGAGGAATGCCAATGGACTTCCTCCCTGCCAATTCACCGGTTCTTCCCGTTCGTTTGTCTGAATATTAGAGCTTTTTGCCCTGATTGTCAAGCCTTTTGCGAAAATTATTTTAGGTTTATCCTTTCTTTCTAAATGTTATCGGTAACATTTTCCCTTGTATTTTTGTTCCCTTCGTGCTATAGTGAAACAGAGGTGAATGCTCGATGAGCAAAGTGACCATTTATGATATCGCGCGCGAGGCCGGCGTCTCCACCGCCACCGTCACCCGCGTCGTCCGCCGGGATCCGCATGTGAAGGAAGCCACCCGCCTGAAGGTCCAGCAGGTGATCGACGCCCACGCCTACACACCCAGTCTTTCCGCCCAGAATCTGGAAGGCGGCCGGACCCGTACCCTGGCGGTGGTGCTTCCCGTCATTTCCAACCTGTATTTCAACCGGATCCTGGATGCTGCCTACTGGGAGGCCGAGAAGAACGGCTGCAGCGTCCGCCTTTTCCAGACCATGGAGAATCAGGCCATCTCACCCGAACTGGTCAGCGAATTGATCCGCTGCCGCATGGATGGCGTCCTGTTTGCCGGGAGCATCTGGTCGGCGGACCGGGATGACCTGAACAATGCCCTGGAGAAGCTTGGCAGGTACATGCCTGTCGCTACAATCTGTCCGCCGGATGTCTCCCTGGAATGTATCTGTATCCAGAGTGATCTGGTCAACTGCTCACGTCTGCCCGTCCGCCATCTGCACACCCTGGGGCACAGGCGCATCGCTTTCCTCGGCGGTTCCATGCACAGCAAGGACACCTCCCGCCGCGGCGTCGGTTTCCTGGAACAGCTCCGCCTGATGGATCTGCCGGATGATCCTGCTTATCATGTGGACGCGGGTTATGATATGGAAAGCGGAGAGCGGGCCATTCTCCGCATGCTGTCCGGCCTGGACTCGTCCCGCCGGCCCACCGCCATCGTGACCTTTAACGACCTTGTTGCCCTCGGTGTGATGAAACAGCTCAAGAAAATGGGCTTTTCCCTTCCGCAGGATATGGCGATCATCGGCTGTGACAACCAGTTTTTCTGCGCCTATACGGATCCTGCCCTCACCTCTGTGGATCTGCATCCGGAGGAAATGGCGCAGAGTGCTGTTCGGGAGTTGCTTCTCGCGCGCGAATCCACTTCCCGCTCCTTCGCCATGATCCGGGAAGCGACCCTGGTTGTTCGGGAAAGCTGCGGCGCACATTTGGGCTTCCGTAAACTTTGATACAGGAGGTATTTCACGATGATAACCATCCTTGTTCAGTCCGCTGACGGCCTGGTACTGGCATCTGCAGAGCATCCGGAGGAAGCCTGGCTTTCTGTGGACCGGGTATATCAACCCGGTGACGTCGTCCGAATCTCCGGGCCAAATCATCTGCAGGTTCAGCTTGACCAGTCCCTTCTCCCCGGAGAAGTCTACCTTCCGGAGGGAACCATGACCTGGGCAGTCCCCGCAGGCGAGCACCGTCTTGCCTATGCGCCAGGCCTGTTTGATGCCCCACGCCATTTCATTCTGGCAAAAGCCGTTCCGGAGCATGCATTGTCCGCGTCCCGTGTCCTGTCCTGCAATCCTGCCGATCTGCGGGGAGACACGGATTTCTTTCCTCATTGCACCGCCAATGTTGAAACCAGGAATGAAGCCTGTTTCTGCGCGCGCAATATCATTGACGGCATCCGTCTGAACACCTTTCACGGAGAATGGCCTTTCCAGAGCTGGGGCATTGGCGCCCGGGAAGATGCCTGGTGCTGCCTGGACCTGGGACGCGTGGTTGTCGCGGAAAAAATGGCTCTGACCCTGCGGGCGGATTTCCCGCATGACGCTTACTGGACTTCGGGCCATGTCATTTTGTCCGATGGAACTGATATCTCCTTCGATTTGCGAAAAGCCGCGGACCGGCAATGGATCGGCCTGCAAAACAGGGAAATCCGCTGGCTCCGCTTGGAACGTCTCATAAAAAGCAATGACCCCTCCGCCTTCCCCGCTTTACGTCAATGGGAGGTTTACGGAAGAGATGTCAGCGAAAGCATGCCGGAAGGATATGCTTATCACAGTCTTTGACCGCGAACCGGAACGGGAAAAAGAAGCAATCCGAATTCTGGAAGAACACATCCGTCAATTCAACAAACTTTACGGGAGGTCATTATGAATCAGCTGTTATCAAAAATCGGAGCCATCATTGTGACGGTCACGGTATTTCTTTTCGCGATATGCATCGTCTGCGATTTTCCTTTCGGTTCCTATGTCGTCTGTATGTTCCTGCCGATCGGATATATCATGATGTGCGCCGGATTTCAGCATGAAAGCACTGACAAAACGAAAGTCTCCGCGAACATCGGACTGGTTCTGGCGGCGGTCTATGCTGTGCTGATCCTGCTGGTCTATTATGCGCAGACAACCACAGTCCGGCTGGAAGAGCTGAACGGCCAGGCTGCCCGGGTCCTGAACTACCAGAATGGCGGACTGCTGTTCAATTATGATCTGTTGGGCTATGGCATAATGGCGCTTTCCACCTTTTTCATCGGTCTGTCTGTTCAGGCCAAAAGCAAGGCGGATTTATGGTTGAAATGGTTGATGATTATCCATGGAGTTTTCTTCCTCAGCTGTTTCTTCATGCCGATGACCGGGATGTTCACCCAGATGGCTGACGGAAACAAAGGAAAGGGCGGGGGCATCGCATTGCTGTTCTGGTGTGTATATTTTCTTCCGATTGGTGTGCTGGCCTACAGGCATTTCAGTGCCGATCAGAAGACGGCCTGATGTCCGGTTACAGCGCAAGCCCCTTGCGTCCAAGTTCCGAAATCCTGCGGCAATAGTTGTCGCTCCGTTTCTGGATATCATCCTGATATACTTCAAGCTCCGGCATGGAGACCGCGAAGAAATCATACTCCACCTTGTCAAACAGATGCTGTTCACCGAACAAGACCAGCTGATGGAAAGCTTTGCGCGCCCTTTCCCTCTCCCCCAGGGCCAGGAAGGCAAGCCCCTGATAATAGATATAATCGGAAGGCTGGTCGTTGTAATACCGCACGGACGCCGGTACGGAAGATCCCTGGGCGGCCCGGGAGAAAGCTTCCCGGGCTTCCGCTTCATTCCCCTGTGCGCGCGCCGCCAGACCCATCAGATAATACGCCTGGTTGTCAGGCACGTTATCCAGTTTCCCCTCGCCCAGATTCGGAGGATAGGAAAGCGTACGGCGTGCATATTCCGCTGCCCGGACCGGATCATGGTCTGCCAGTGCTTTTTCCGCAAGGGCGAACAGGGCCTTTTTGTATTCGTCCGCCACCTTGCCTTCCCCGCCTTCCCACACGTGGAACGTATAGTTCATCAGCAGCTCCAGCGCTTTTTCATGCTGCCCGTCTCTGTTCAGCAGCGTGATATAGGCCAGCATGAGAGCAGTACGGTCCGGAAGCAGATTCCGGTGCGCTTCCAGCAGAGCCAGCCGGTCCGCGACAGGCTGATCCAGCCTGTCCATCAGCTGATCCTGTTCCAGCAGGAACCGGCTGTTATCCGGTTCCAGCCGGCAGGCTTCAGCGATTTCACCGGCGGCAAGGGATCGGTCCCCGTGGTTGTAATAGGCAATGGACAGATTCCGGTGCGCCGGCGCCAGCTCAGGCATTTCATGAGCAGCCGTCTCCCAGTGACGGATTGCTTCGGCATACTGCTTTTTATCATACAGTAGTTCTCCCAGGGCATAATGCGCCTTCGGCGCGGCAGGGAGCAGAGCGATCACGGTTTCCAGAATCGACCTCTCGATGACCCGGTTCGGGAAAACAAAATCTGTGGAAAGGCTTTCGGCTTTTCCGGCGGCAAGGATTGCTTTCTCCCGCTGTCCCATCTTTTCATACGCATATGCCATCGTCCAGTATTTCATCGGGTGTTCCTCTGCAGCGTTTTTCAGCACTGCCAGAGCATCCTCATAGAAACCGAAGGCAATGAAATCAAAGGCGGTATTCAGCATTTCTTCCGTACGGCCGCCGGTCGCTTTTTCAAAGGCACCCCGGTCCTCACTGCGCCACAGGAGGCTGAGATACAGGGGATCGATTGCCAGGCTTTCCGCCAGGAAGCGCTGGGTTTCCGGTGAATCCGGATCTGTATGGGTCAGCACAGAGGCTTTCAGCGAACGAACCTTCATGTTGTGCCAGTTCCGGATCAGGCTTTCCTCCACGAAACGCAGCGCGTCCGTCAGACGTCCCTGTTTGACGGCGATACAGGCCAGGTGGAAATAAGCCGGCCCGGCAGTCTCCGCGGACCAGGTCGCCTTGAAGAAGGCGTCAAAGGCTTCCGAAATCTGCCCTGTGCTCTCAAGCGCCAGTCCCAGGTTGAAATAAGGTTCGCCGGCGTACGGATTGGGGTTGCGCCACGTCTGTTTTTTCACAGCGGCCCGGAAATAAGGAATGCTTTCTTCTGCCTGCGCGTTCCGGAGGAGCCAGAGGCCATAGGCATTGTTCAGGCGGAGATCCGTCGGATCCCGGCGAAGCCCTTCCAGATAGTAGTCAGAAGGCAGGAAGGTAGCATGACGGTACTGTTCCAGATGCTGTCCGGCCAGGTAGAGTTCCTCTGCGGAGCGCAGCTCTTCCGGCGGTTTCAGCGCTTCGGCGGGTGCCGGGATCGGCCGGTTCTCACGGATGTATTCCGTGTATTCGCACAGCGTGTTTCCAGCGCTGTCGGCCACGGTGACAGCATAGTCGTAAAGTCCTGTCAGGGTTTCCGTGAAGGCTTCCCGTGGGGAAAGATCAGCGGTGTTTTCATAAACTGCCTTTCCGCCGACGATAATCCGGATCCTGGCGCCCGGATATTCCCCGGTTGCATAGACCTTCAGCCGGGCTGAAGAAGCCCGCCGCGCCAGCGCATCGTTGGCCTCTTTGCCGAATGCGAAAGGATCCGGCTCCAGCACACGGTTTTCTGCGTCCAGGTAGTCAATGCCCAGGATGATGTCCTTTGTGGCATTGCTGACCCGGCCGACGGATTTATAGGGCATAAAGTACTGGACGAAGCGCTTTTCCTCCTGCGGCTTGAGCCAGGTGAAATCCGGCTGGTTGTCGCAGTACATACCGGTCATCAGCTCAATATAGGGGCCATCCTCGTCCGTCAGGTTCCGGTCCCAGGTTTTTCCGAAATCGCCGCAGCCCCAGGTCCATTGCTTTTTGCCCGGACTCACATGGTGATCCGCCACATGAAGCAGGCCTGCCTCCCGGCTCTCGTCATAATTCCCCACAAAGTCGAAGTCGGAATGGGCCGCCATGTAGGAAGTCGGCACGCGGATGTTTTTGTACCGGGAAATATCCACACCCGCCGAATAGTCTGCTTTGTAGTATTCCCCCGTGGCAATCGGAAAAGTGGAAACAGCGCGCTTGCCATGATCCATGACGGCGTTGACGTCCGGTGGGAAGACGGAGAACGTATAGTCGTTGACAGAAACGGCAGGATTTGCCCACCAGAGGAAGGTCTGGGGAAAATCGGTGGGATTGAACAGCTGTCCTCTGATTTCGATATAAGCCTTATCCGGATACAGCGTAAAAGTCATGTTGGCTTTGGTGCCGTTCATCCGATCGGTTTCTCCCAGAATGACGGAGGCGGACCCGTCCGGTGCCTCCCGCAGCGTACAGTCTACCGGCATGAAGGTACTGGGCCGGTGATGCTGGGGCCAGTTGAACTCGATGCCTCCGGAGATCCATGGTCCGGCCAGGCCGACCAGCGCCGGCTTGATGACCCGGTTGTAATAAACGAAATCATATCCGTTGGTTTTGTCCAGCGCGCGCTGAATCCGGCCTCCCAGTTCGGGCAGCACCATGACGTACAGATAGTCGTTCTCCAGGATCACAGCCCGGTAATCCACATCCTCTTTTGCGTCGCTGATTTTCTCGCAGATCGGTACAGGATACACCTTCCCCGTTGATCCCTGATATGCTCTTTTCTCAATAAAAATCGGATTCTTTTCCATTTCCTCAACGCGATAGGTGGGGATGCTAACCGTTTGCCGGTAAACTCTGGCTTTATTCTCGCTCATCATTTTCACCTCATCGTTCTGTTTCCGCTTCCATAACGATACATCTTTCATCGGGCAAAAGCAAGCAGGACGCTGATGGAAATACCGGCCCAGTAGCCAAAGCCTGTCATGTATGGTAAAATCACAAGCGGCGCGAACCGACAATCTCCATGCAGGAAAGGAATGAGAGCATGACAGTTTTCGAAGCGATCGATGCCAGGCATTCTGTCCGGGCATACCAGAATAAGCCGATTGATCAGGAGACACGACGGCAGCTGAACTGGTTTGTGGAGAAATGCAACCAGGAGTCGGGCCTCCGCATCTTCATTCGCTATGATGATCCGGACGGGTTTGATTCCCGGCTGGCGCATTACGGACGTTTCCGGAATGTGAACAACTATATTGTCCTGGCCGGGAAAAAGACGGACGACTTCGATTTTGTCTGCGGCTATTACGGAGAAAAGATCGTTCTCTTTGCGCAGCAGCATGGACTGAACACCTGCTGGGCCGCGCTGACATTCAATAAAAAAAC
This sequence comes from uncultured Clostridia bacterium, assembly GCA_947166385.1. Lineage (GTDB taxonomy): Bacteria > Bacillota > Clostridia > Christensenellales > Aristaeellaceae > Aristaeella. Next base: position 56,540 of record CAMVEB010000017.1, read on the forward strand.
GGTCAGAAAGCTGATCCCGGACGGAGAAGCGCTGTGCATGATCATTGCGCTGGGATACGGGGAGACGCAGGGAATCAGCCGGAAAAGTAAAACTCCGGATGAGGTTGCGGAAGGAGTCACGGATCAGCCGTGGTTCGCAAAGGGGATCGATGCTGCCCTGAAAGCTCCGACAGCGGTCAATCAGCAGAAGTTCCTGTTCAGCATGAAGGACGGAACACCGTTTGTCCGGATCAAAGGCTGGGGATCCTATACGAAGGTCGATCTGGGGATTGTGGCGTATCATTTTGAGGTGGCATCCGGGAAGAAAGTGAATCATTAAGCATCCGTTTGCTGTGACAGCATGGCCGGTCGTCCCCTTTCATTCTGTATCTGGTTTGAGATACCTTTTCGAGAGGAACTTTTTTCGAGAGGAACTTTTTTCAGTTCTGCTCATTCCTGCTTCTGCCTTATTTTTGCACAAACAGTGTCCAGCCGTTCCTGCACCGCCTCCATGTCATCGAATGGACAAATAAGAACGCCGGCTGCTTGAGCCGGTGTTTGCCTTCTCAGCTTGAGAACTGTCCCCCACGGTTCCGTGATGATAGTATAGCACAAATTTGGATGGGACACAAGTTAAAATTTTAATTTTTTGTTAATTTTGTTGTTGTAATGATTGTAAATTGATTGTCATCTAAATACGGTAACGCTTGGAACGCACAGAACGCACAAAGCTGCATTTTTCCTGTTTCCGCCTTCCATATCCGATCCGCTTGTGATACGATGATGCCGCAAACTGGCAAGGGCGTCGGTGCACGGTTGGCATCGGCGTATTTTTTTGTGGGAGGCGGACAGAATGAACAAGGTTGCACAGGTTTATGAAGGGAAAGCCAAGAAAGTATTTTCGACAGAAGACCCGGAACTGCTGATTGTTTCTTACAAAGATGATGCCACTGCTTTTAACGGGCTCAAGAAGGGACAGATTGAAGGGAAAGGAATTATCAATAACCGGATGAGCAATATTCTGATGGATATGCTGAACAAAGCCGGAATTCCGACCCATCTGGTGCAGGAGCTCAACGAAAGGGAAACGCTGGTCCGGAAGGTGGAGATTGTCCCGCTGGAGGTCATCATCCGCAATATTGCCGCCGGATCTTTTGCAAAGCGCTACGGCGTTACCGAGGGAAGCCCGCTGAAAGCGCCGACCCTTGAGTTTTCCTATAAAAACGATGACTTGGGCGATCCGCTGATTAACTCGTATCATGTAATCGCGCTGGGACTGGCCACTCAGGAAGAAATCGATACCATCCGGGATCTGGCTTTCCGTGTGAACGATGAACTGAAACGTTTCTGGCTCTCCCGCGGTGTGACGCTGGTCGATTTCAAGATTGAATTCGGACGGCTTGCAGACGGCACAATCATCCTGGCGGACGAAATCAGCCCGGATACATGCCGGCTGTGGGACAGTAAAACCGGTAACAAGCTGGACAAGGATCGCTTCCGCCGTGACCTGGGCGGGGTAGAGGAAGCCTATCAGGAAGTCATGAGGCGGATCGAATCCCAGGTGTAAAAAGGATGTTGCCGGATTCCTGCCAACAGCGTTTCAGGGGAGGTTGGGTACGATGGGACACGTTGTGACGAATGACGGAGTCATGCTTCACTATGAAGAGTATGGAGAAGGAGACAGAATCATTCTCTCTGCTCAGGCAGGGGTCTTTTATCCGCACGGAATTCATCAGGCGCTGGCGGATCGCGGGTATCATGTGTTTTGCATGACGCTGCGCGGATTTGCGCCGTCTTCCTATGTATCAGAGGATTACGGCGAAGCCTGGTATGATGTGTTTGCCGGCGATGTGGTCTGTCTGGCGGATCGCCTGGGAATCGGCAGCTTTTTTTATCTCGGAGCTTCCCACGGCGCAGGTGTCGGCTGGCATTTACTGTGGAAGCATGCGAAGCGGATCAGAGCGTTTATTGCCATTGTTCCCGGGCCGCACAGTCTGGAGGAGGGCGTCATGTCCTACCGGCAGATGCTCCTGCAGGGGATCATCTCCGCTCCGCCGCCGTTTGACCCGCCGATCGATAATGATCCGGAGCGGGAAAAGCGGCGGGAAGCCTGGCACCGCTGGCTCGAATCTCTCCCTGAACCGGATGAACGGGAGAAGCAGGTTGATTACGGCCGTCCGCTGATGAGCTGCGGCACAGAAAAAAAGCTGCGGGAGGTTCTGGCCTCCATGAACACCCGGACACTGATTCTGGGCGGTATCGACGATCCGATCAGCACACCGGAGCTGATGATGCGGACGGCGAAGTGCCTGCCGCACTGCAAACTGGTCATTTACGCCAACTGCGGGCACAACATCGATACGGATATGCCGGAAGAACTGGCGGAAGAAGCAGACCGGTTTCTGGCTCATACTTTCTGTCTGAACAGTCCATGTTGATTGCAGCAGCAGTACAGCCATCCTGATCCGCGGAAAAAGAATCTTGCTTCCGCGTTCCCTTCCGGATACAGCGCTTTGATTTCACAGCGATCAGGCGTCATGTACGCCACAAATGGCAGATAATGTCCCTTCTTCATCAGATGATCCGAAGAAATGTAGATTTCATCTTCCACTCTCTGAACGGTCATCCGGTGGATCTCGTCCGGCTCTTCCGCTTCCAGTGCCGGAAGCTGGATTCCGCAGCAGGAGATCAGTGCGTCTCCTCTGGCAAACAGGACGTTCCCGCAGACCGGACAGATATAGAACAGGCTTTTCAGCATATTGGCTGATCTGTTTCTGTTGACAACAGCCTGGCCGCACAGCAGCTCCGAAACAGAGACATGCAGCGCCTGGCCGAGGGGCTCCAGCATGGAAACATCCGGAAATCCGTGCCCTGTTTCCCATTTTGATACGGTCTTATCGCTTACACAAAGCTGCTCCGCCAGTTCTGCCTGCGTCATCCGGTACTTCTCGCGAAGCATCCTGATCGTCGCGCCTGTTACGTAATGATCCATCCGTCATCACTCCCTTCCGGACGAGCATAGCAAAAAGCACTGTCTTCCGCAACCTACGCTCCGTAGAGACGTTTCATATCAATCCGGATCCCGGAAACAGCTTGATTGTGAAAGCGTCCTGATATGTATCATAAACCGGTACCGAAAGCGAAAACAAACCTTGGATACTGTGCCCGGAGGTCAAGCATATGAAAGCCTTTCAGCAGGAAATCCTGAATTGTCTCGGTGAACACCGCGCCCGGGTTCCGGATCTGCAACAGCAGGATATCGTGAAATTCATCTTTCAGGCCATGTTGGGGCCGGGACATCTGCTGGCCGGCAAGGACAGGATCATAACCACGATTGTCCAGGAGATGGATACCCTTCAGCCGGACCGCGATGAGCAGCTGCTGGAGCGATTAAGCCCGGACTGGTGTCGTCTGAATCTGCGGCGAGCCATGGCAGAGCATCATTCACCTCAGATGATTGCCGGATTCATGATGGATTCCGGCGATACCCTGCCCTTTTCGAGACAGGATGTATACAGCTTCTGCGTCAATCTTTCAGAATCAGATCAGCCTCTGCTGCCTGATTGGCAGGCGCTGGAGATGATTATGAATGAAGACTGGCTGCCATCCCATTCTCCATCGTACCGAAAACAATATCATCCTGCATACCGTGTCATCTCAGCCAGCTGGGCACCCTGTATGGAAGCCGTCTGTGCCATTGCCGGCAGGCTGTCCTGCACAGAACGTCTGTTGGTGACAATAGACGGACCCTGCGCATCCGGAAAAACCACACTGGCGCAAAAACTGGCCGGTGTTTTCCGGGCGGCTGTGATCCATACGGACGACTTCGTCATCCCCCACGCCCGAAAAACAGCGGAAAGGCTGGCGCTTCCCGGCGGAAACTGTGATGCCAACCGGATCGTCAGGGAGATTCTGGCTCCGTGGAAAAACGGAAATCCTGTCAGGTATCGTCGGTACGACTGCAAACAGGACTGTCTCCTGCCGGAAGAAACGCTGGCGGATCATTCCCTGCTGATTCTGGAAGGCTGCTACAGCAATCTCCCTGCAATCCGGGCTTTTGCGGGAATTCGCCTGTTTTTGAATATATCGGAAGAAACCCGAATGGCCCGACTGAGAAAGAGAGAATCGCCGGAATCGTTCCGGCGATTTGAAAACACATGGATCCCGTTGGAGAACGCTTATTTTGGTGCTTTCCGCCTCCCGGATTGTTCAGACGATATGTTCTGTATACAGACGTAACATGCTCGACTATCTGTATGATCGGCTTCATCAACCGAAATAATCCCGGTATGCGTCATATCCCGTATGAATGCTTTCCTCCGGCTGATAGCTGAGGATCTGGTGGAATGGTTCCAGGCTGTTCACGGGACTGTATCCCTGATCCCGCAGGGCCAGATAAGCGCTGAGCGTTTTCTCTTTTCCCGCGATCACAATCCAGTCAAACCGGGCCTCTTCCGGCTGATCCCGGTTTTCTTCATGATAATGGATCAGTCCATGCTTTTCGATCAGGGCGTATGCCTCGTCCTTTACCATTTCGAAATCCTCGTGTTTCATCGGAGGCGAAAGAGCAAGTCTCTTGCAGCCTCCTGCCACGCATTCACAAAACGCGGTAATCATGCCGAGAATGAATGACCGCTTGTCCGGAGCCTTTTCTCCGGCACTGCTGTTTGGAAATCCACCGGTCTCCCGGATTCGCTCCAGCAGGTTGTAAACCCCATCCTCTGACAGGACGCCCCGCTTCAGGTCCGCCGGCAGCTTTCCGGCTTCATCCGCTTCATAGTCCTCTTTCCACAGAGGGCTTTCATAATATGCTTCCAGTTCGCGAATCAGGGGGCTGACCTGCTCCGCCTGATTCAATACGGCAGCAATCTGTTCCATGAGGTCTTCATAGTGTTTAATCCGTTCCGTCTGTGTCATACAGTCCTCCGCCGGAGCTCCCGCCGCTTTCTGTCGGTTTCCGGCGCTTTCGTACGCCGGATATTTCCCAAAGTATTATCCTCCGGAACAAAAGATCTGACAAGAGAAAAAAATCCCGGAGAACAGCTTGATTGCGAAGCGTCCTGATATGTATAATAAGCCGGTACCGGAAGTGGAATGGAAAGGAAGGAATCCGTTATATGCTGCTGGGCGGAACTGTTGTCGGAAACTGTGCCGGTCCGCGGGAATGGGAAGATCTGCTCGTCCGTTCCCGTTTCAAAGCCGTGACCGCGCCTTTTGACTGCCATACCCCCCGGGAGGATACAGAGGCTTATCGGGCTGCCTGTGAGCGCCACGGGGTCAAAATCGCGGAAATCGGCGTCTGGAAAAACATCTTTGATCCGGATCCGGCCGCAGCAGAAGCGGCCATGACGTACGCGAAAGGGCAGCTCGCCCTGGCGGATGAGCTGGGAATCCCCTGCTGCGTCAATATTGCCGGCACCGGCAGCGCTGCCGGATGGGATGCCGCCGATCCATCCAACTTTTCCGATGAAATGTATGAGCGGATCATCGCGAGCGTCCGGGAAATCCTGGATCACGTCTCGCCGGAGGCAGCCTGCTACTGCCTCGAGCCAATGCCCTGGATGGTTCCGGACAGTCCGGAAGCATACCTGCAGCTGATCCGGGATGTGGACCGGCCGCGGTTCGCGGTGCATATGGATTTTGTGAACATGATCAACTGTCCCCGCCGTTATCTGGCGTCGGAGCTGTTCATTGAGCAATGTTTCCGGGATCTCGGGCCCCTGATCAGGAGCACGCATATCAAGGATATCCGGATGGATCCGGTCAGGCTGACCACCTTTCTGGAGGAATGCTCCCCCGGGGAAGGCGCTCTGGACTTCCGCAGGGTGCTGCCCATTCTGGACAGGTATCTCCCTGCCGACGCGCCGGTTCTGCTGGAGCACATGACCACCTTTGAGGAATACAGCCGGGCTTATGACTTTCTGAAATCCATTGCCGATGAAATCGGCATCATCCTATAACCGGGAGGAAATATCATGGCAGACATCGGGAATTCGAACCTCATCTCCAGGGACTACCTGGATTCCCTGCTGATCGAAACGCGTTATATGGATTCGTGCACGCCGGAGATCGCCTTTGAGCTTTATGGGCAGAAGGCCGCTTCGCCGATCATGACCGCCGCCCTCTCCCACCTGGATCACTTTATGTTCCCCGGCGCGGCGGACGCTCTGGCCAGGGGGGCAAAGAACGCCGGGGCGATCCTCTGGTACGGCATGGCGGAAGAGGAGGAGATCGAAAGGCTGGCTGCCTTTGGCGCGCCGATGATCGAAATCATCAAGCCCTATGCGGACAGGGATCTCCTTTTCCGGAAGATGGAGCATGCCGGAAAGCTGGGTCTGCTGGCGGTCGGCATTGATATCGACCATCCCTTTGCGGAGGATGGTTCCCCCGATCGCGTGGATGGCGTGGAAATGGCGCCCCTCAGGACCTCTGAGCTGGAGGAGATCACCCGGAGCGTTTCTCTCCCGGTCATCGTCAAGGGTGTGCTGAGCCTTCGCGACGCGGAGCGCTGCCTGGGCGCCGGTGCGGCCGGCCTGGTCCTCTCCCATCATAATAACCGGATCCGTTACGCCGTCCCGCCTCTGGCTGTCCTGCCGGAAATCGCGGACCTGGCGGGCGGAAGCGTTCCGTTGTTCGTGGATTGCGAAATCCGGACCGGCATGGATGCTTTCAAGGCGCTCGCCCTGGGCGCAACCGGCGTCTGCATCGGCCGCCCGCTGATGGCCGCCATCCGGGAAGACCGCGAAAATGGCGTCCGGGATTACCTGCTGAAGGCAAACAGCGAGCTGAAAAAGGCCATGGCCTATACCGGCTGCACCGCTTTGAACAGGATGGACCGCACGGTCATCCACAGGCTTTGAAGAGGAATCGCGCATATGCTGACGAAAGAAAAGAAAAACACTCTCCGGGAATGGCTGCTGATCACGGCGGGCATCCTGATCCTGACCGCAGGCGTCTACTTCTTCAAGTTTCCGAACCATTTCTCCACCGGCGGAGTCACCGGCATCGCCATTGTGCTCGGCCGCTACATTCCGGATATCACTCCCGCGACACTGGTCACTGTCATCAACGTCTTCCTGCTGATCCTCGGTTTTGCGGTCCTGGGGAAGTCCTTCGGCATCCGCACGGTTTATGCTTCTCTCCTGATGTCCGGCCTCCTGGAGCTGCTGGAAGTTCTGGTTCCCCTGGATGCCCCGCTGACCTCCCAGCCCCTGGTGGAGCTGATGTTTGCCGTCGGCCTTCCGGCTGTCGGGTCTGCCATTCTCTTCAACGTGGACGCGTCTTCCGGCGGTACGGACATCATCGCCATGATCCTGCGGAAGTTCACTTCCCTCAATATCGGGATCGCGCTTCTCTGCAGCGATATCATTATCACCGTCTCCGCCTGCTTTGCCTTCGGGATGGAGACCGGTCTGTTCTCAATTCTCGGTCTGATTATCAAGTCCCTCTTCATGGATGTGGTCACGGACAACCTGATGATCAAGAAGTGCTTCCAGATCATCACATCCGATCCGCTGCCGATTGAGGATTTCATCACCGGCACCCTGCACCGGGGCGCCACCCAGCTGCACGGTGAAGGCGTCTATTCCCACGAAGGCAAAACGGTGCTTCTGACGGTGGTCTCCCGCCATGAGGCGGTGCTCCTGCGGAACTTTATCCGCAAAAGCGATCCCGCCGCTTTCCTGATCATCACTTCCAGCACCGAGATCATCGGAAAAGGATTCCGCGGAGTCAACTGACTCCGCGGTTTTCTTTCGGGCAGACGCCCCTATTCCTCCCGGATCTGTCCGATCCCGATCAGCGAGGTGACGGTCCTCACAAACGCTTTTTTGTTGAATACCGCCAGCTTGTTCAGCATCCTTCCCCGGAAAACCAGAGCCATCGTGTTTCCACCGTCCAGGTTCAGGGCTTGCGTCACTCCGCGCGCTTTCATGATTTCCGCCACCCGCTGCAGCATGTCGCCCCTGCTGTCCGTCATCCGCCCCTGGACGGACAGCAGCAGGTAATGGTTCGGTTCGATCATGCCCAGCGCGTGCCGCGGTTCAATATTCCGGTAATAAGTATAAACCAGTTCATTGATGACTCCGTCCCGAAGCAGGATCGGCCCGAAGCTGAACACATTGACAGCGCCCTCTTCCAGCAGTTCCTCCGCCATCTTCTCGTTGCATTCGTATACCTGCAGCCGCCCGTCCGGATACTGAACCATCATGTCCAGGTTCGGCAGATGGTGTCCTGTCTTCCGGTTGGTTTTCCGGCTGATCAGCTGTCCTTCCCGGATGATGATCCCGGTATTTTCCTTCGTATCCATGCGCGCCGCGAAAAAGTCATCCGAGAATCCCAGCACAAAGCCCGCGTCCTGCGCGATCACGTCGGGATACCGGTACCGTTTCCCCGGATGGTCCGGATCCGTCTGCACAGTCCGGAACCGTTCTCCGTCCCGGGTTCGGATCTCTGTCTCAAACCATACCAGCGGAACGGATTCGTCCTTCAGGCGCGTAATGATGATCTGCAGCTTCCCGTTCAGGTATATCCACAGCCCCGCTTCATCGTTTTCATAAACGTATTCTTCCCCGCCGGCCGCAAACCCCTCCGCGTCCCGTTCCGGCCAGTCCGGTTCCGGCTTTTTCTCCTGTTCCGCCAGCGGGGACATCGTCGGGTACGGCTTCCTCGCCGCGTCCGGAGAGAACAGCACCTCCCAGGTCTTCTCGTCCACTTCGCCGGTCTCCGGCAGTCCGTTGTCCCGCTGGAATTCCCGCACTGCCTGCGCGGTGGATTTCGTGTATGCCTTTGTCAGCGGGCCGGATTTCAGGTATCGCAGCGCCAGCAGCCGTTCCTTGACCTCAAGCACCGCGCTGCCCCGGTCTCCTTCTTTCAGCGGAAGGCCCTCCGCTGCCGTTGCTGCTATCACAACGGTCATTGCCAGCAGAATCCCCAGCAGAAGCATCCGTCTTCCCCGCGTTTTCACCCGGCTCCCTCCCTTGACTCAGATGAGCTCCGACCGTCTCCATTCTGACACACTCCTGTCTTTTTTTCAATCTTTCCTCCGTCGGCTGGCCGAATTTCTTGCCTTTCCGTCCCGGATGCGTATAATGGATATCATCGTTGTCAGTACAAATGCGGAGGCTTCCCCGCTTCTGGAAAGGACCGTCGCTTATGAGCTATATTCAGGTGGATCACCTCCGGAAAACCTTCACCGTCCGCCGGAAAAGGGAAAAAGATTCCCTGACCCGGGAAAAGCAGCAGATCCGGGCGCTGGATGATCTTTCCTTCGGGATCGATCAGGGGGAAATGGTCGGATATATCGGTCCCAACGGTGCCGGCAAATCCACCACCGTCAAGATCCTGTCCGGCATCCTGACGCCGGACAGCGGCTCGGTCTCCGTCGGCGGTCTCGTTCCGTGGGAAAGCCGCCGCGAGCATGTCCGCCATCTCGGCGTGGTCTTCGGTCAGCGTATGCAGCTCTGGTGGGATGTCCCGATCCTGGATTCTTATTCTCTGCTGAAGGATATCTACCGCGTTCCGGAGGAGGCTTACCGCAAAAGGCTGGATGAGCTCGCCGAGGCGCTGCAGCTCGGCCCCCTGCTCCGGACGCCGCTGCGTCTTCTGAGCCTCGGCCAGCGGATGCGGGCGGAGCTTTGCGGCTCCCTGCTGCATCAGCCGGAGCTGCTCTTTCTGGATGAGCCCACCATCGGTCTGGATTCCGTCAGCAAGCTTTCTCTCCGTGAATTCCTGCAGTACGAGAATCAGCGCCACGGGACAACCATTCTCCTCACAACCCATGATATGGAGGATATTGCCGCGCTCTGTTCCCGCGTCATGGTGCTGGGTCACGGACGCAAGCTTTTTGACGGGGATTTTAACTCCCTGCTCAGCCGCTATGATACCGCCCGCACCGTGCTGGTTCGCTATGAGGATGCCGGCCTCGTTCCTCCGCTGCCGTCTCCGCTCTCCTTCACGCGGGAGGGGGATAGCCTGAAGGTGGTTTACTCCCCGCGCGAAATTCCCACGGCGGACCTGCTCGCCTGCCTGCAGCAGGCCGGCCCTATCCGGGAGCTGATCATTCAGCCGCAGAATATCGATCATATGATCGCAGAAATGTACCGGGAGATGGCGCTATGAAAAGTTATCTGTCCGTCTTCCGCCTGCGCCGGCGGATGGAGCTGCAGTACCGGGGCGCCATGCTGGGAGGGATTCTGTGCCAGATGTTTTTCGGCCTGATCCTTATCGCCGTTTACCGCGCGCTGTATGACTCCCGGCCCCAGCCCTTCCCGCTCTCCCGCGTCGTCACCTATGTCTGGCTGCAGCAGGCGTTTTTCAGGATGCTCGTGGCTTCCGATCCGGATCTGCTGGACAAGATCCGTTCCGGCGGAATCGCGTATGATCTCTGCCGCCCGCTCAGCCTTTACGGGTTCTATTATGTCCGCATCCTGGCCCAGAAAATGATGGGCAGCCTGATGCGGGCGGTTCCGATGCTGCTTTTCGCGGCTCTCCTGCCGGATGGCTGGGGCATTTCCCTGCCCGCTTCCCCGGCCGGGCTCCTGCTGGGGCTGACTGCTCTCTGCCTCGGTTTGCTCTGCGTTTCCGCCCTGGAGAATATCACCATGGGGATCACCATGCGCACCCTGGACCCCCGCGGCATTCAGGGGATGCTGAATCTCCTGATGATGACCTTCTGCGGCAATATTCTCCCGCTCACGCTCTTCCCGGACAGCTGGCAGCCCGTGATCACCTTCCTGCCCTTTGCCCAGCTGCTGGATGCGCCGATCCGGCTCTATACCGGCGAGTATCTGCCGGAGTTCGCGCCGCGCGTCCTCGCGCTGCAGGCAGGCTGGACGGTGCTGCTGGTTCTGCTGGGGCTCCTGCTCTGGCGGCGCAACCAGAAGCGACTCATTCTGCAGGGAGGCTGAAGATATGAACACCATTCGTCTTTATCTGCGTTCAATGGGCATGCTGCTCCGTAGTCAGCTGCAGTATCCCGTCTCCTTCTTTCTGCAGACCCTGGCCCAGCTGGTGATGGAAGGCGGCGAGATGATGGCCCTGATTTTGGTCATCGACCGTTTTGACCATCTTCACCAGTGGACCTCCGGCGACCTGTTTTTCTTCTTTGGCATCATGTCCGTCACGTTCTATCTCACGGAGTGCTTCGGCCGCGGTGTGACCGGGGAATTTCCCTCCATGGTCCGGACCGGCCGGCTGGACACGCTGCTTCTGCGTCCCCGGGGCGTTCTGACGCAGGTGCTCTGCAGCGCCGTCGATCCCCGCCGAGTCACCTGCATCGCCGTTGGCGTCACCGCCCTGGTCATCGGCTGCCGGCTGGCCGCCGTCCGCTGGACCTTCCTGAAGGCGCTCCTTTTCCTGGAGGCTGTCCTTTTGGGGAGCATGCTGATTCTCGCCCTTTTCCTGATCGAGGCCATCTTCTGCATCCACAGCGTCAAGTCCGTGGAGCTGGTGAACGCCCTGACCTACGGCGGCCGCAGCGCCTGCGAATACCCGGTCACCGTGTATCCCCGCCCGCTGCGGATCCTCTTTTCCACCGTTGCTCCCTTCGCGCTGGTGCTCCAGGTGCCGGCCGCCGCCATCCTGGATAAGCCGCTTTTCGGTCTCCCGTTCTGGGCGGCATTCCTTTGTCCGCTCTCCGGCGTGGTCATCTTCGGCATCATCTACCTGCTCTTTCAGCAGGCCATGCGCTTCTATCGTTCCACCGGCAGCTGACCGGATCCCCCTGTTCTTCCGAGGAGGAAAATGCTTTGGCCAAAAAACACATGTTCACCACCCGGCGGGTTAAAATCGGAACAGGCAAACGCCAGGTTCGCCTGCTGGTACTCATCCCGCGGACCCGGAAGCCGGGAAAGGTTCCCGGCGTCCTCTGGATCCACGGCGGCGGTTACCAGTCCGGCTCCGCGAAGGAAGTCTTCCTCACCCGGGCGCTCTCGATGGTTGTCCGCTTCGGCATGGTGCTGGTCGCCCCGGATTACCGGCTCTCCAGGCATCATCCCTACCCGGCCGGTCTGCATGACTGCTATGCCGCTCTGCTCTGGCTGAAGGAGCATGCCGAAGAGCTGAATGTCCGCTCCGACCAGATCATGATCGGCGGAGAAAGCGCCGGCGGCGGCATGACCGTGGCGCTCTGCATGCTGGCCCGGGACCGCGGCGATGTCCGTATCGCCTTCCAGATGCCGCTCTATCCGATGCTGGATGACCGGGATACCGATTCCTCCCGGGATAACCACGCGCGGAACTGGAACACAAAACGCAATCATAAAGCGTGGAAACACTATCTCCGCGATGCCTACGGCACCGAGCTGATTCCCCGCTACGCTGCCCCCGCCCGCTGCACGGATTACCGCGGTCTCCCCCCCTGTTATACCTATGTGGGAGAGATCGAACCCTTCCGGGATGAAACCCTCGCCTATGTACGCAACCTGCAGGAGGCCGGTATCCGGGCCGAGGTGGATGTTTACCCGAACTGGTTTCACGCCTACGATATTCTCCTCCCGAAAGCGAAGGAATCAAAGGAAGCCATTGCCCGCTTTGAGGAAAAGGTCGCCTACGCCATTGATCATGATTTTGCGCCCCAGTCCCCATAAAAAGAAGATCCTTCCCGCCGAAGGATCTTCTCTTTTATGTATCCGGAACGCTGCGAAGGATCTTTCCTCAGTCCCACAGCCGGTCCGGAACCCTGTTCAGGCTCTTGTACAGCAGCATCCCCATCACGCCGCAGCTGATCAGCTCGCCGATTCCGACGGTGATCACCAGCATGATCCAGATATGGTCGCTGCCGAAGGTCCTGCCGAAGACTTCAATGTCCTCCACTCCGTAGACCCGCATCAGCACCACCGGCACGATCGCCATGTTGCTCAGCACCGGGGGAATCCAGGCCAGCAGCGGCTTTTTCCGCAGCATCCGGGTTCCGATTGCACCGATCAGCGTTGCCAGCGAGCCGAAAACCACGTCCCACGGGGCGCAGCCTGTCAGCAGGTTCGCCAGTACGCACCCCACCGTCAGCCCCGGCACCGCGGCCGCGCTAAAAACCGGCAGGATGGTCAGTGCTTCCGACAGGCGGACCTGGATGGCGCCGCTCGCCAGGCCCATAGCAGCCGCGACAAAAGTCAGGGCAACATACAGGGCGGCGGTTACGCCGCCGATCGTAATAAACCGGGTATTGCTTCTTTCCATGTTCCTTTCCATTTTTACTCTCCTTAGTTTTGTTTTAGGTGAGGATGGTTTCGAACTCACCGCGTGCGGAACACGCAGGGGCCAGTATACCTTATATCACGGCATTTATCAATACCTGCTGAACAAAGAATTTTTCCGCTCTGCCGGAAATCCGCCCCGCTTTTTCGCCGCACTTTTTCTGTACCGGCCTGTTTCTTTTTTTTCGGCAGTATGCTATACTTTCATGAGACTTTTCGTTTTGTCTGCAAATTGATCGGAGGTACCCTATGGCCAGGCCCATTCCTGTCCCTGCCGGTCCGAAATGGATCGGTGTCTGCCTGTCGCAGGCGCATACGCTCCTGAAGGATGAATTCCTCTGTGAGCTGGATCGTGCTGCCCACGATGCCGGTTACGGCATCCTTGTTTTCAATTCCTCCATGGACTGGTACTGGTCAAAGCGCGGTGGCAATGTGACCACCTGTATTTACAGCATGATCCGCTTTGATCAGCTGGCCGCTCTGATCATCTTCCACGGGGATATTTATGATTCTGCCCTCCTGGAGGGGCTGGTTTCCTCTGCCCGGAAGCAGAGGATCCCGGTTCTCTATCTCGGCGGCGTGCATCCCGGCTGTATCAGTATCGTCGATGATTATGAGGAGCCGTATAAGGAGATCATCCGTCATGTTCTCCGGGATCACGGGGTCAGGAACGCGTATTATATTGCCGGTCTGAGAGAGGAGGAGAATTCCGTCCTCCGCCTGAAGTGCTGGCAGGATGTGATGCGGGAATTCGGTTTTCCCTGCGGGGAGGATCGATTTGCCTACGGCAATTATCTGGATACCATCGCCGTGGAAATCGTTCAGAGTCTGCTGAACGGGGGGAAGCTCCCCGAAGCCATTTTCTGCGCCAATGACAGCATGGCGGTCGCTGTCTGTGATCTGCTTCGCCGCAATCATCTGCGCGTTCCTGAGGATGTGATTGTCACCGGGTTTGACGGCACGCCCACCGCTTACCTTGCCCAGCCGCAGCTGACAACCTGCGACAGCAATCCCGCTGCCCTGGCGGATCAGATTGTTGCCGCTCTCGGCGGGTCTGATCCGGATTCCTCCGCTCCGCAGATCCTGACGCATCTGTATTCACCGGTCCTCTCCTGTTCCTGCGGCTGTCCCCCGTCCCCGCATCCCCGCTTCAACCCGCTGCGGACACTGCGGCTCGCGAATTCCCTCTTTTCCCATGAGAATATGCTCTACTATGTCGTGGATCAGATGCTCGATGAGAAGGAACTCTATCCCTTCATCTCCCGCGTATCCAAGCTGCTTCTGCCGGATTCCGCGCTCTATCTGAACCGGAGCCTGCTGGAGACAAATTTTGATACTGACGCCATCCCGGATCACCCCGAGGAGGAGCTCATCATGATTCCCCATTGCGAAAGCAATGAGGAGCCCGCCCTTCGCAAGGTCTACCTGCGGGATATGCCGCTCCCCTCCCGTTCCTCCTCCGGCATCACAATCCTGAATATTGTCCATTCCGACACCCGGGTCTGCGGCTATTATGCCGCCCACTCGGATCAGTTTGCCACCCAGGGCCAGTTGATCAAGCGCCTTTCGGACGTGCTGAACCTCGTGGCCTCTGTGCAGCTCGGACGGGTCAAACAGCAGCAGCTGGTCGCCCGTTTGGAGAATAACCTCTATGTTGATCCCACGTCCGGCCTTTCCAATCTGAAGGGTCTCACACGATGGTATGAGGAGTACCTGTCCCGGCCGGATGCCCCCTCCCGCATGCTGGTGCTCTCGGTCTACGGCATTCCCCGCTATTCCTGGATTTACGAAACCTATGGCATGGCGGAAACCGAGGAGGTCATCCGGGAAGTCACCCGTGCCCTCCTTGCCGCCAATCCGGAGGCTCTGCATCTCGCGCGCATCAATGAGGATCAATTTGTCGTCATCGACGCCCCGTGCGATCAGTCCGCGCTCTCTGCGCTGATTGTCCGGACCACCCGGGAGTTTTTCCGCCGGATCGAGGCCAGTAACTCTTCCACCACCAAGCCCTATTTTCTCGAGGTGAACAGTGGCATCACGCATCTGGAGCGGGACTGGGTGCCCGTACCGCTGCAGAACCTGATCAGCCTGGCCACCGGTGAAATGTACCTGAACCGTCTCCGGGAAAACACCCCGAAAGAGGAGATGTCCGGCGGAAACACAGCGGTCCTGTACAGCAGCTTCAATCTCCTCATGGAGAAGAACCTCTTCCGCTTTCATTTCCAGCCCATTGTGGATGCACATTCCGGCCTGATCTACGCTTATGAGGCCCTCATGCGCACGGATGCCCTTGTCAACCTGACGCCGCTGGAAATCCTGAAGGCCGCCCGGGATCAGAATCGGTTGGACGAGGTGGAGCGTGCGACGGTCTTCGGCATCATGGAGCGCTATGTCCGTCATTACAGCGATTTCCATGGCAGTAAAGTCTTTATCAATACCATCCCCGGCCATTTTCTCTCCGAGGAGGACTGTGCCGTCCTGATCCGGAAGTATGAAAGCTTCCTGGACTGCTTCATCTTCGAGCTGACAGAGGATAACCCGACGACCGATGAGGAGCTGGCCCGCCTGAAGCGGCTGAGCAAGCCGGGTTCCGAGATGCAGATCGCCATCGACGATTTCGGCACCGGTCATTCCAATATCCTGAATCTTCTGCGTTATTCCCCCCAGATTATCAAGATCGACCGGGGCCTGATTGCCGGCATCTCCAGCGATTCCAACCGCCGTCTCTTCGTCCGCAACACCATCGATTTTGCTCATCAGAACGGAATCAAAGCCCTGGCGGAAGGCGTGGAAACCCCAGAGGAACTCCGCGCGGTCATCGACTGCGGGATCGACCTGGTCCAGGGGTTCTATACCGGCCGTCCGGTGGACGCCCCGATTCGGAGCATTTCCGATAAGGTGCACGCCGAAATTCTGGAGATCAACCGGCATCTCTCCAGTGGGAACAAGGAGCTCCTCTTCTACACCCCCGAGGACGGGGAAACCGTCAACCTGCTGGATCTGGCCATCCGCAAGTATTCCTGCATTCTCCTGAAGTCGGGGTCCTACACCGTCGTAGGCGAAAAATCCCACAGCGTGGATATCTCCATCCGGATCTCGGATGAGGCCTCTGTCCACCTGACATTGCGCCATATCAACCTGAAGAGCGGAACCGATTCCTGCATCCGCCTTGGCGCAAACAGTACGCTGCATCTGGCGGTGGAAGGCCCCTGCACGCTGAACCGGGAAGGGATCTTTGTCCCGCCTTCCGCTACGCTGGATGTAACCGGTTCCGGTTCCCTGATCGTCAATAACGTCCGCAATTATTCCGTCGGCATCGGCGCGAACTTCAACGATCCTTACGGCACCATCTGCCTGAACATGACAGGCGCCGTGGTCATCCGCTCCTCCGGCGACAAAGTCGTCTGCATCGGAGGCGGCCAGAGTGCCGGAAACGGCATCCGGATCCATGGCGGCGCGTTGGATGTCCAGGCCAGCGGTATCAATGCCGTTGGGATCGGTTCCGCCGGCGGGGACGCGGACATCGAAATGAAGAATGTCAGGGCCACCCTCCATGCCGAGGGTAATAATGTCCTGCTGATCGGCAGCTACTCTTCCGTCGCCCGCGTCCGGATGTCCGGGCAGTACCGGCTCTCCGCCGCCTGTGAGCGGGTGACAGCTGTCGGTACAATCAACGGCACCGCCGATGTACTCGTCGCCGACAGCGATCTTTCCGTCTCCGTCCATTGCGACTCCGGCGCCATACTCGGCACCTTCGGCGGGGAGGCCAGGATCATTTTCCGTGATTCCTTGGTCCGCATCCACGGCGAGGGCAACCGAATGGCTGGCTTCGGCAGTCTCACCGGCGCCTGCGACACCCGGGTGGAAAGCGGTGAGCTGCATGGTGACCTGCTTGCCGGCGAACGCATGCTCATCGGCAACAATCATTCCCGCTTTGTTGTCACCGGCGGCAATATTCATCTCTTCCCGGAAGGAGACGCCGTGCCCGTCTCCCCGGGTGGAACGCCGCTGACCTTCATCAATCCCGAAGGCGATCATTATGAGGAAACCTTCACCGACCGCCGCGCCACCTGGACCTACAAAGCCGATCGCAACGAGGAAGGCTTCCTCGGCGTCTGGATTCCCATCAAATAGAGTATTTTCAGTACATTGTAAAATCCCTCCGGCATCCAGTCGGAGGGATTCAACATTTTTATTCACTGATTTTTCCGAACGCGATCATGCTTCCCAGCGGCCGTACTTCGTTCCGCCCGCAGATAATCGTTTTTCCGTTGAAGATCATGCAGGCGGTTCCCCCGCCGTCCAGGTTCAGCGCTTCCACGCAGCCGAGTTCCTTCAGTTTCTCCGCTACCCAGGACATATGCACGCCCGAATACTTGCTCTTCGGCTCCCCTTTCACCGTGATCAGAATATAGTGGAAAGGCTCAATCATGCCGATCGCCGCCCTCGGATCGTTGTATGCGTAGTATTTGCTGTCCGGACCGGCTTCCGCTTCGTTGATCTCTCCGTTCCGGATCAGCCATGGCCCGAATGCAAATACCTGCGTCGCGCCCTGCTCCTCGTATTCTTCGGCTTTCAGCTCATCGCATACGAAGGTTTTCATGCTCCCGTCCCCGTACACGGCCAGCGTGTCCAGCGGCGGAAAATACCGTTTCTTCGTGCTGTTCCGGGTCGTGGTGGCCAGCGTTTCCCCGTTCCGGATGATGATGCCGATCGGCCAGCTGGCGCTGCCGTTCGCCTTGGTCTGCATCCGGTGGCCGTAGTAGTCGTCTGACATGGCCAGCATCACCGGGTTCTGCGCGACCAGCTTTTCCGGTTTCAGCTTGTTGTATCCGGCCGGTTTCTTTTTGGAGGCCGGCGTCATGATGGAGAACAGCGGGTTTGTCTCCGAGGCATACACTTCCGCGATGCAGTACTCGATGATCTTCGATACTTTCTTCACCGTCTTGGTATCCCGGTACCGCTTCACACGGATGGACAGGTCCGCTGTGGAGTATTCCCAGATCCCTTCCTCCGCGTCCTCCCGCAGATAGGCGTCCCCCGGATTCTCCCCGGTCAGCCATCCGCGCTCGTCAAACTGCCATCCGTCCGCCGTTCCGCTTTCCGCTGCCGCTCCGCCCAGCAGGAGCATCGCGGCCAGCATCACCGCCCAAAATCTCTTCCGCACTCTGTTCATTTCTTCCCTCGTATATAATATCTGCGCAGGACTGCCGCGTTGATTCGCGCCCCCAGGAACCGGTGGATATACACCGCCAGATGCTGGTCTGTGCTGGCGATCCGCTTTCGGAAAGGAATCCGCTTCCGGTCCAGCAGCTTGGCAATCTTCCGTCCCAGTTGATCCGGGTCTGATCCGTTCGTCTCGTCATAGTGAATCTGTGCCGTGGCGCTCGCGTAGGCTTCAGTGTAGGGCGATCCGTCACTCATGGCTGCAGCATGCGGCCGGTATTTCTCGCTGCCGCTCCGGTGATCCCCGGGCTCCACCAGCATGACCTGGATCCCGAAAGGCGCCGTCTCCAGCATCAGGCACTCGGCGTATCCCTCAATGGCATGCTTGCTGGCCGTGTACGCGCTCTGGAAGGGAATGCCCATCAGTCCGTTGATGGAGGAGAAAAGCACGATCTTCCCGCCTCCCCGTTTCCGCATCAGAGGAAGCACCTCCCGGTTCATCCGGACCATTCCGAGATAGTTCGTATCGATAACCCGGCGGAATTCTTCCGTCGCTGTTTCTTCGCAGCTCCCCAGCACCAGCAATCCGGCGCATTGCACCACCGCGTCCGGCAGGGCAATTTCCGCCGCCTTCCGGCAGAATTCCCGAACGCTCTCCTCACTCGTCACATCCAGCCCCAGCCGGATTATGCCGTCCTGGTTGCTTTCCTCCCGGCTGAAGCTCCGCGCCCCGGCAATCACCTGCCATCCGTCGTCCCGCAGCGCCATGGCCGTGTGCAGCCCCAGCCCGCTGGAGGCGCCCGTCACCCAGGCCGTTTTCTGTCCTTTCATATCCCTCATACGGAACAGGGGCTCCCGAAGTTTCCTTCCGGAGCCCTCTGCCCTTATATTACTTTCTTCTTACTTACTCATTGCCTGCTGCACTGCCACAGCCACCGCCACAGTCATGCCGACCATGGGGTTGTTGCCCGCGCCCAGGAAGCCCATCATTTCCACATGGGCAGGCACAGAAGAGGAACCGGCGAACTGCGCGTCGGAATGCATCCGGCCCATGGTATCGGTCATGCCGTAGGAGGCGGGGCCGGCAGCCATGTTGTCAGGATGCAGCGTCCGTCCGGTGCCGCCGCCGGAAGCCACGGAGAAGTACTTCTTGCCGGCTTCCCAGCGTTCCTTCTTGTAGGTGCCCGCCACGGGATGCTGGAAGCGGGTGGGGTTGGTGGAGTTGCCGGTGATGGACACGTCGGCGTTCTCATGCCACATGATGGCCACGCCCTCGCGCACGTCGTCCGCGCCGTAGCAGTTGACCTTGGCCCGGTCGCCGGTGGAGTAGGCGGTCTTGCTGACAATCGTCAGCGCGTGGTCTTCCTTCACGTCCGCGCTCAGGTAGTCATACTTCGTCTGCACATAGGTGAAGCCGTTGATCCGGCTGATGATCATGGCAGCATCCTTGCCCAGGCCGTTAAGAATCACCCGCAGGGGCTTCGTCCGGACCTTGTTGGCGTTCAGCGCGATCTTGATGGCGCCTTCCGCCGCGGCAAAGGATTCATGGCCGGCCAGGAAAGCGAAGCATTCGGTTTCCTCGTCCAGCAGCATGGCGCCCAGGTTGCCGTGGCCGATACCGACCTGACGCTGATCCGCCACAGAGCCCGGGATGCAGAAGGCCTGCAGGCCCACGCCGATCCACTTGGCAGCTTCCGCCGCGTTCTTCGCGCCTTCCTTCATGGCGATGGCGGCGCCCAGTTCATATGCCCATTTCACGTTCTCGAAGCAGATGGGCTGAGTGCTTTCCACGATGGAGTAGGCATCAACGCCCTTTCCGTTGGTGAAAGCCTTGACTTCGTCGAAGTCTTTGAATCCGTACTTGTCCAGGACAGGCTGCAGCTGAGGCATGCGTCCTTCGTAGTTTTCAAACAGAGCCATTCTTGTTGCACCTCCCCTTACTCTTTGCGCGGGTCAATCCACTTGACCGCGCCGTCTTCGGCCTTGAACCGGCCGTAGGTGCCGAGATTCTTCTCGTACGCTTCATTCGGGGACATGCCCTTCTTGATGGCGTCCATCATCTTGCCCAGGCTCAGGAACTGATAGCCGCAGACCTGGTCATCCTTGTCCAGGGCCATCTTGACCACATAGCCTTCGGTCATTTCCAGATACCGGGTGCCCTTTTCCTTGGTGCCGTACATCGTACCCACCATGGAGCGCAGGCCCTTGCCCAGGTCTTCCAGCCCGGCGCCGATGCGCAGACCGTCGTCAGAGAACGCGCTCTGCGTCCGGCCATACACGATCTGCAGGAACAGTTCCCGCATCGCGGTGTTGATGGCGTCGCACACCAGGTCGGTGTTCAGCGCTTCCAGAATGGTCTTGCCGGGCAGGATTTCACTGGCCATAGCGGCGGAGTGGGTCATGCCGGAGCAGCCGATGGTCTCGACCAGAGCTTCCTGGATCACGCCGTCTTTCACGTTCAGGCTCAGCTTGCAGGCGCCCTGCTGGGGAGCGCACCAGCCGATGCCATGGGTATAACCGGAGATGTCCTTGATTTCCTTGGCCTGGATCCATTTCCCTTCCTCAGGAATAGGTGCGGGGCCATGATTCGGGCCCTTCGCAACACAGACCATGTCTTCTACTTCTTTGGTGTATTGCATGTGACTCGGTTCCTCCTGTTCAGGTTGATCGGTTCCCTCTCTGTGGGTATCCGATTTAGTATATCATAATCCGCAATCCTTGTACAATCATTTTTTCTTTTTCATCACAAAACCGCCGGCTTTTGCCGGCGGTTTTGTATGGAATTCTTATTTCTGCATCGCGGCGATTTCCGCAGCCAGGTCGTCTTTCCGCTTCTCGATGCCTTCCCCGCGCTCAAACCGCGTGAACCGGACGATATCCAGCTCCGCGCCGGCCGCTTTGGCGATCTCGGCCATCAGGGCCTTGATGCTCTTGTCGCCGTCCTTGACGAAGGGCTGCTCCAGCAGGCAGACTTCCTTGTAGTACTTCTCGATCCGGCCTTCCACCATCCGCTCAACGATCTTCTCGGGCTTGCCTTCGTTCAGCGCCTGGGCCTTCAGGATTTCCTTTTCCTTTTCCAGCTTTTCGCTGTCCACTTCTTCCCGGCGGACCGCTTCGGGCTTCGCCGCGGCGATCTGCAGCGCCAGGTCATGGGCAAAGGTCTTCACATCGGCGTTGTTGCGGCCCGCTTCATCCGCGGCCACTTCGACCATGACGCCAACCTTGCCGCCCAGGTGAATGTAGGTGGAAACCACACCCTCGGTCTCATACCGGCTGAACCGGCGGACGCTGATCTTCTCGCCGATGGCCACGGTGGCATCGCTGATCAGGTCGGAAATGGTCTTGCTGTTGTCATCCACGAAGGGCTGCGCCAGCAGGGCATCCACATCCGCGGGATTCGCCAGGGCCACATGCTTAGCCACGTTGTTGGCGAAGTTCACGAAATTATCGGTCTTGGCGACGAAGTCGGTCTCGCAGTTCACTTCAACGATCGCGGCGATCTTTCCGTCTTCGCTCACATACTGGGCGACCACGCCTTCCGCGGCAATGCGGCTGGCCTTCTTGGCGGCTTGGCTCAGTCCCTTTTCACGCAGCCACTCAATGGCTTTTTCCATATCGCCGTCGCTTTCGACAAGCGCTTTCTTGCAGTCCATCATGCCGGCGCTGGTGCGCTCGCGGAGTTCTTTAACCATAGCGGAAGTAATTGCTGCCATATGAATCAATCCTTTCAGTTTATCATCTTTGGGATCTTCTTCCCTTACGCTTCCGGGGCGGCTTCGGGCTTCTCTTCCGCTTCGGGAGCCGCGGCTTCTTCCGCCGCTTCCTCAGTCTGTTCGCCCTGCTTGCCTTCCAGCACAGCGTCCGCCAGCTTGCCGGCGATCAGCTTCACGGCGCGGATGGCGTCGTCGTTACCGGGGATGACGTAGTCGATCTCGTCAGGATCGCAGTTGGTATCGACGATACCCACGATCGGGATGCCCAGGATCCGGGCTTCGGTCACGGCGATGTGCTCCTTGCGGGGGTCCACAACGAACAGGGCGCCGGGCAGCTTCTTCATTTCACGGATACCGCCCAGGTTGGTCTGCAGCTTTTCCCGCTCATGGATCAGCTTGATGACTTCCTTCTTGGGAAGCACGTCAAACTGGCCGCTCTGCTCCATCTTGTCGATCTGGTTCAGCCGGTCGATCCGGGTGCGGATGGTCTT